>NZ_CADFDM010000002.1:0-961508 GCF_902832985.1 Burkholderia sp. BCC0097 | reverse complement strand
GGCTATGGCGGCTGGGGCGCGACGCAGCGCAACGGCGCGCCGCTGCAGCGCGCGGCGGCCGCCGCGATGTGCGCCTGCGCGAACGAATGCAACGTTCACCAGCATGCGCACGCGAACGCATGGGCAAACGCGTTGCCGACGTCCGACGCGAAGGGCTTCTGGGGTGCATTCGGGTGCTCGTGCTGGGCGATCTGATATGACGATGGATACCACTTACGACTCCCCGGCGTGGGTCCGTGCGCTGCTGTCGCAGCCATGGGTGCTGCCGGTCGCGCGTCTGATGCTGGTGTCCGCGTATCTGATCGCGGGCATGTACAAGCTGCTGGATTTCAATGCGGCCGCCGCGGAGCAGGCGCACTTCGGCCTGCACCCCGGGTCGGTGTGGGCGGCGATGGCGATCGTGGTCGAGATCGGCGGGCCACTGTGCGTGCTGTCGCGGCGTTTCACGTGGCTCGGGGCGGGTGGCCTCGGTGTATTGACCCTCGTCGCGATGCTGGTGGCCGCCGACTTCTGGAACATGACGGGCGCTGCGCGCTTCATGGCGCTTAACGCATTTTTCGAACATCTGGGACTGATCGGTGGGCTCGTCCTCGTCACCGTGCTCAACGATAGGCGAAACCAGGCTGGCAGCGTTTCCGCCAGTCGGTGACGTTGCGACGACCGTGCCGAAACGACGAGTCTGCGCCGTCTGCCGTCGAGCGGGAAGCCGCGCGCGCCCGATTGCGGCGCACGCGGCTGCTCGCGGTGCGCATCTTTCTCGCCTGTCGTTCGGGGCGCCCGGACGAGCGGCCTGTATCCCGCTGAATCCGCACGCGGCGCCGGGCCGCGCGCATCACCATCAAGGAGAAAACCAATGAATTCATTGAACCTGCGCAACATGCTGAGCATCACCGCCGCGGCGTCGGCCGTGCTCGCCGCGCTGCTGGCCGGCGCGCCGGCGCTCGCCGACGAAACCCACCTCGACGACATCGCGTCGCCGGCCGCCGCGGCGCGGTCGCCGGCCATTGCGGTCGGCCCGCAGTACGACACGACGCACGTGTGCGTCGCCCCCGAAGACTTCGACCGCTTCACCGACAGCTTCGTCGCGACGTTCGGCGGCAAGAAGTCGAAGCAGGGTGTGTTCCAGGTCACGCCGACGCCCAGCCAGACGATGTCGCAGCTCGTGCTGACGCCGGTCGGCACGATCTCTGTGTTCGGCTTCAAGACGCCGATTCCGTATCCGTTCTGCGAGGAACGCACCGGCTATCTCGTGACCGACATGGACGTCGCGGTGAAGTCGGCGCGCGCGCATGGCGCGGACATCGTCGTATCGACGTTCCCCGATCCGATCGGGCGCGACGCGATCGTTCGCTGGCCGGGCGGCGTGAACATGCAGCTGTACTGGCATACGCAGGCGCCGAACTACGACGCGCTGCAGACGGTGCCGGAGAATCGCGTGTACGTGTCGCCGGAAAGCGCGAGCAAGCTCGCACGCAATTTCGCCGCGTTCTCGCACGGCAAGATCGTGTCGGATGTGCGCCATGCGCCGGGCATCGAGATCGGCCGGCCGAACGACACGTACCGCCGCATTCGCATCGAATCGGGCTTCGGCAAGATGACCGTGCTCGCGACCGACGGCCACCTGCCGTACCCGTTCGGGCGTGAAATGACGGGCTACGAAGTGGCCGATCTCGCCGCGACGCTGAAGCAGGCCGAAGCCGCGGGCGTGACGGTGCTGGTGCCGCCGTTCAAGTCGGACGGCCGCGACGCGGCGCTCGTGCAGTTCCCGGGCGGCTACGTCGCCGAAATCCACGCGCGGTCGAAATGACGGTGCGCCGGCCGATGAAGCGATCGTGGCGCGGCGCGCTGCCGTGCGTCGTGCTGGCGGGCGGCGCCGCGTTGCATGCGGGTTCGGCCGTCGGCGCGGAGGCCGATGCCGGTGTGACGGCGGCCGGCGCGGCCGCGTCGCCGGCTGCCGCCGCGGCGGCGTGCACCGCGAAACGCCCGACGGTGCTGTTCAACCGCTGGCAGGAAGACTGGTCGGTGCTCGCGAATCCGTGCGTGCCGCGCAAGCCGTTCGACGCGCTGAAATACATACGGCTCGGCGACGATCCGTCGACCTACCTGTCGCTCGGCGCGAACCTGCGCGAGCGCTTCGAACTGAACAACGCGCCGCTGTTCGGCCTCGGCGCCGCGCACGACGACAACTACGTGATCCAGCGCGCGAACGTGCACGCGGACCTGCGCTATCGCGGGCACTTCCAGGCGTTCGTGCAGTTCGTCGATGCGCGGCCGTTCGGCAAGGACACGGTCGGCCCGGTCGACAAGGATCAGCTCGACCTCGAGCAGGCATTCGTCGCGTACGTCGATCAACTGGGGCCGGGCACGTTCAAGACGCGGATCGGCCGGCAGGAGATGGCGTTCGACTTGCAGCGCTTCGTGTCGGTGCGCGACGGCCCGAACGTGCGGCAGGCGTACGACGGACTGTGGACCGATTACGAAATCGGCAAATGGCGGCTGATCGGTTATGTGACGCGCCCGGTGCAGTATCGCAATGCGGCCGTGTTCGACGACGTGTCGAACCGCCACCTGCGATTCGACGGCGTGCGCGTCGAGCGCACCGGCACGGGGCCCGGCGATCTGTCCGCGTACTGGTCGCGCTATACGCGCGACAACGCGCGCTATCCGGATGCGTCCGGCACCGAACGGCGCGACGTGTTCGACATGCGTTACGCGGGCAAGGCCGACGGGGTCGACTGGGACGTCGAGGCGATGCTGCAGACCGGCCACGTCGGGCAGGACACGATCGGCGCATGGGCGTTCGGCGCGCTGGGCGGCTACACGTTCGCGAAGACGGCCGGCACGCCGCGCATCGGCATCCAGGTCGACGGCGCATCGGGCGACGCGCATCCGGGCGACCGGCGCGTCGGCACGTTCAACCCGATGTTTCCGAACGGCTATTACTTCACGCTCGCCGGCTATACCGGGTACAGCAACCTGATCCACGTGAAGCCGTCGCTGACGTTCAAGCCGGCCAGCTCGGTGACGGTGCTCACCGCGGTTGGTTTCCAGTGGCGGCAAACGACGGCCGACGCGATCTACGGGCAGGGGATGTCGGCGGTGCCGGGCACGGCCGGCAAGGGCGGCGCGTGGACGGGGATGTACGCGCAGGCGCGCGTCGACTGGCTCGTGAACGCGAACGTCGCGCTCGCGCTCGAAGCCGTGCACTTCCAGCTCGGCTCGTCGATTCGCGCACTCGGCGCACGCAACGCCGACTACGTCGGGATGGAAGCGAAGTTCGGCTGGTGACGCATGGCATCGCCGCGCGTCGCCCGTATCAGGGCTGCGCGCGAGCGAGCGATTCGACGAAATCGATGAACGCGGTGACGCGCTTCGAGCCGCGCTGGTTCGGCAGGTACAGCGCGGTGATCACCGCGCGCGCCGAGCCCGGCGTCACGTCGTACTGATCGAACAGCCGTTGCAGGCGGCCGGCTTCGAGGTCCGTATCGACCAGCCAGTCGGGCAGCAGCGCGATGCCGGCGCCGTCCAGCGCGGCCTCGCGCAGCACTTCGCTGTGGTTCGATTTCAGCCGCCCGGTGACGACGACCTGCGTCGTGCGTTGCGCGCCCACGAACGTCCACGTCTGCTGGTCGACGCCGAAATGAAAGCGCAGGCACGCGTGATCGACCAGTTCGCCCGGGGTCGCGGGCGTGCCGTGCGCGTCGAGGTAGGCGCGGCTCGCGACCACGTAGCGCCGGAACGTGCCGAGCGGCCGCGCGACGACGTCCGCGGTCGGGGCCGCGTCGCCGAGCCGGATCGCGACGTCGATCCGGGCGGATACGAGATCGACGCGTTCGTCGGTGAGCTGCAGGTCGAGGTCGAGCTTCGGATGGCGCGCGACGAACGCGGCGACGTGCGGCGCGATGCGGCGCAGCCCGTAGGCGACCGGGACCGACACGCGCAGCGGGCCGGACGGCGCGTCGCCGCGGTCGGCCACCAGCGCGTCGGCATCGGCGAGTTCGCCGAGCACGCGTTTCGCCCGCGCATAGTAGACGGCGCCCGCGTCGGACAGCGTGACCTGCCGCGTCGTGCGGTTCAGCAGCACGGTGCCGAGCGACGCCTCGAGCGCGTCCACCGCGCGCACCACCGACGAAGCGGCGAGATCGAGCCGGCGCCCCGCGCTCGAGAAGCCGCCGGCTTCCGCTACTTCGACGAAGGCGCGCAGCGCGGAGAATTTGTCCATGGGTCGCCTCGGTGCAGGTCGTCACGTCGTGTTGCATGCGGTTCGCATTCTAGCGCCGGCCGGTGCGGCGGCCGCGCGCGCGTGCCGGGTCTTCAGGACAATTCAGGCGCCGCGCGGGATTTTCGCGAAGGCGCCCGATAAGCTGCGCCACATCGCGTGTCGCACGGACCGTTCCATTCGTGACCGGGCGCGCGCACGGTTTCTCACGGAGAACATATGAAGACCCTGTTCCGGCACGCGTGCGTTGCGCAGGCGGCCCGTTTGCTGATCGTGGCCGGGTGCGCGGGCCTGTTGGCGCCTGCGGCTTTCGCGCAGGCCGGCGTGCAGCCCAACGCGCACGCCAATGCGCAACCCGAAGCGCAATCCACGGCGCCAGCCCCTGCGGCGGGCCAGCAGCCCCCCGGCTTCTATCGACAGAAGATCGGCGATTTCACGGTGATCGCGCTGTCCGACGGCACCCATCCGTTTCCGGTCGACACGGTGTTTCGCGACATCTCGAAGGACGAGATCCGGCGCGACCTCGACCGCGCGTTCCTGGAGCCGCCCGTGCAAGGGTCGATCAACGCGTTCCTGGTCGATACCGGGTCGAAGCGGATCCTCGTCGATGCGGGCGCCGGTACGCTGTACGGCGACTGCTGCGGCAAGCTGCTCGACGACCTGCGCGCGGCCGGCTACGCGCCCGCGCAGATCGACGAAGTGCTGCTCACGCACCTGCACAAGGATCACGTGGGCGGCATTGCGTCGAACGGCGCGATGACGTTTCCGAATGCCGTCGTGCGGGTGAACGCGGTGGAGGCCGCGTACTGGCTCGATCCGGCCAACAAGGCGCACGCGCCGGCGTTCCTCGCGTCGTTCTTCGATGCGGCCGCCGCGGCGGTCGCCCCTTATGTCGCGGCTGGCCGCTTCAAGACGTTTCGCGGCGACGCGACGCTCGCGCCCGGCATTCGCGCGGTGCCGATGCCCGGCCATACGCCGGGGCATACGGCTTATCTGATCGAGAGCGGCAATGCGGGCCTGCTCGCGTGGGGCGACATCGTGCACGTGGCGGCGATCCAGTTGCGCGACGTCGATGCGACGGTCCAGTACGACAGCGATGCCGCCACTGCACGCCGCACGCGGCGGGATACGCTGAAGCGCGTCGCCGATCGACGCTATCTCGTCGGCGCCGCGCATATCGCGTTTCCCGGGCTTGGCCACCTGCGCCGGGACGGTGCGCAATACGACTGGGTGCCGGTGAACTACGACGCGACGCCGGTGCGGTGACGAAAATGCCGTCACGTCGCTCCTCTGACGGCCGACGACATCGGCGAGGCCACGTCCGTGGCGACATGCGCACGCTGCGGCATTCTGTAGGACGACGCGCCACGACGTGAATCGCTCACGCGCGTGGCGTGTCCCGATCCGGCTTCGACGGAAGTCACTACCGTCCGGTTCTTGATCGCGAGTCCGAGATACCGCGACGACACGTCCAGCACACATCCAGCAAAATCAACCGTCATTTCGTTGTTTCCCCTGCATTCGTATCGGCAAAATCTTCGTCAAGCTGCGCACGGCGTGAGCGTCGCCTGCGTCGCTGCCATCCGGGCCATGTTCGGTACAGCCGCCATTGCACCCGCCTCGTCGCGCTGCTCGCCGAAGGCGTCGAGCAAATACTCGGTCAATTTGCGCACCCGCGCGGGGAGATTGCGTCTGGACCGGTAAACGAGACAGGCTTCCAGCGGCGCCACCTGCCACGCATCGAGCACACGCACGAGTTCGCCGCGATCGAGCGCCGCTTGTGCGAGCTGGCTGGGCAGGATGGCTACTCCCTCGCCGTCGACGGCCGCCGCGAGCAGCGCATGAGGACAATTCGTGCGCAGCGCCGCGCGCGCGCCAAGCGACACACACTCGCCGGATGCTGCATGGCTGAGTGTCCATACCGAATGCTGCGCGCCCGTCGCGAGGCAAGCTTCGGCAGGCACATCCAGCGGGTGAGCGAGAGCGTTGGTCCGTTCGAGCCAGGCAGGGCTCGCATAGAGCCCGAGCGGCACGGCCGCGAGCGATCGCGCGATGCACGACGACGGCGCCGAGCGCCCGACGACGATCGCGAGGTCTGCAAGATCGCCGAGCGTGTCGGCCAGATGGTCGACGCGCCGCACGTCGACCCGTACTTTCGGCCAGGCGCGCATGAAGCGGACCAGGACGGAAGTGAGGCGGGCGGTATCGAAGATTGCCGGCACCTCGATGCGGACGTTCCCCGCGCAATCGCCGGCTTCGTCGCTGCCGGTACGCGCGAGTTCCTCATAGGAGGACAGAACGCCCGTGACGCGCTCCAGCACCGCATGGCCCGCCGTCGTCAACGCGACGCGGCGCGTGGTCCGGTTGAAGAGCTGCACACCGAGCATCGTTTCAAGATCCTGCACCGCGCGGCTCACCGACGGTACGCCAAGATTGGTGGCGTCCGCTGCCCGCGTGAAACTGCCGTGGTCCGCCACTGCCTTGAATACCTCCAGCGCTTTCAGACGCTCCATCTCGACCTCCGATCATTGATTGGCTTGCATGGAGCCATGTTGGCGGGCAGACGCGCATCGGGCCAGTTACGACTTGTTAAGCGTTGCTAAGCCGGCGCCCGGATCCGCGCCAATCCTCACGGGCCGCAACAAAGCGGGTTTTTTTAAGATCTTTTAAGGGCGCGTACTGCGCTTTTGAGCAATGATTGGCTGTTGTTGCGTCAATGTGCGCGCCGAGTGCACCGTATTGGCCGACCCTCAACCCGCGCGATGACGCTCTCGATGACCGCTCCTTACAGCCTCGCGTTCGGCCCTTTCACGCTGCAATTCCCGCAACGAATCCTGCTCAAGGACGGTACGCCGCTGAAAATCGGTAGCCGCGCGCTCGATATTCTCGTCGTACTTGTCGAGCAGGCGGGCGCGCTGGTGTCGACGCGCAATCTGTGCGACAGCGTCTGGGTGGACAACGTCGTCGAGGAAGGCGCGCTGCGCGTGCATCTGTCGGCGCTGCGCAAGGTGCTCGGTGACGGACCGGACGGTGCGCGTTACATCGTCAATGAACCCGGACGCGGCTATCGTTTCGCGGCGCCCGTTACCCGTGCCGAAACAGTGGACCCTGCCGCAGCACGGCCTCCGATGCACGCGGCCCAGCCTTCGACCGGGTCCGAAAGCGGGTCACGCGGTCTCCCGGTCACGCTCGCTCGCGTGATAGGCCGTGAGGATGTCATCGCAGGGCTGACCGACCACCTGCCCGAGCGACGCTTGCTCACCATCGCCGGCCCGGGAGGCATGGGCAAGACGACCGTCGCCGTCGCTGTCGCGCATCGCTTCGCACAGCGCACCGGCATGCGCGCCGTGTTCGTCAATTTCGCGCCGGTTTCCGCGGCCGCGAGCGCGGCCAGCACGATCGCGTCGGCGCTCGGCGTTGCCGTCTCCAGCGGCGATCCGGTACCCGACCTTATCCAGGCGCTTGGGGCGTCGCCGGTGCTGCTGGTGCTGGATAACTGCGAGCATCTGATCGATGCCGTTGCCGTGCTCGCCGAGCAACTGCTGCAAGGCGCGTCCGGCGTGCATCTGCTGGTCACGAGCCGCGAGCCGCTGCGCGCGGAAGGCGAATCCGTCCATCGCCTCGCCGCATTGCCGTCGCCCGGCACGGACGCAGGCGTGAGCCTCGACGACGCCATGCAGTTCCCGGCGATCGCGCTGTTTCACGATCGGGCGCGCGCCGCCAATGACCGGTTTGCGTTGAGCGACGCGAATCTGGGGCCCGTTATCGATATTTGCCGACGGCTCGACGGTATCCCGCTCGCGATCGAGTTTGCGGCGGCGCGCGTCGGCTTGATGGACGTGCATTCGATTGCAGCGCGGCTCGACGACCGCTTCGCGCTGCTCACGCAGGGCCGCCGCACGGCGCTTCCGCGCCAGCAGACGCTGCGCGCAACGCTCGACTGGAGCTATGAGTTGCTTCGGCCGGAGGAGCGCCAGGTGCTGCGCCGCCTCTCGGTCATGCGGGCCGCCTTCGGCATGGATGCCGCCGCGGCTGTCGCGGCCGGTGGCGACGTGGATGACCTCGCCGCCTTCGACGCCGTCACCGGCCTGATCGCCAAGTCGCTGATCGCCTGCGCAATCGACGATTCGGGCCATCCGTATCGTCTGCTCGACACGACGCGCCATTACGCGGCCATGCGACTTGAAGAGGCGGGTGAGCGCGACGACGCGCGCCGCCGCCATGCGTCGTACTGCCGTGCGATCTTTGCCGACCCCGTGGCGGCGTGGGAAGGCAAGGCGCCGCGTCAGTGGCTCGCGATTCACAGCCAGCGAATCGACGACGTGCGAGCCGCGTTCGATTGGGCGGCCGGCCGGGATGGCGAAGCGAAGCTCGCGATCGACCTGCTGATCGCGACGGCGCCGCTGTGGTTCCATCTTTCGCTTCCTCACGAGTTCCTCGGGATGGCCGAGCGCGCGATCGCCGCGGCGGAAAACTCGGAGCTGGCGGGCGCGGAGCAACATATCGAGCTGCTTGCCGCGTACGGTCACGCGCTGTGGCACACGCGTGGGCCGACGGCGGAGATGGCGAACGCGTTCGACGCCGCACGGGCCGCCGCGCAGCGCCTCGGCGACGACCGGCTCGCATTGCGCATGCTGTGGGGCGTGTGGGCGCATCGGACGCTCGCGGGCGAGTACACGGAAAGCCTCGAACATGCGCGTGCGTTTCGCGCTGCCGCCGCACGGACGGGCGATTTTTCGGCGACGCAAACCGGCGACCGGATGTGCGCGCTGTCGCATCACTTCCTCGGGGACCACGATATCGCGCGCGCATTGATCGAAGCGGTGATGGCTCGCGACAAGGACCCGGTACGCGCGACGCACGCGAATCACGCGCAGGTCGACGCGCATATCGCTGCGATTGCCATTCTGATGCGCATTCTGTGGCTGCAGGGCGATACCGACGCGGCAATGGCGCTCGCGCGCGACTGCGCGTCGGAGGCGCTCGCGATCGATCACGATCTGACCGTCTGTTATGGGCTCGCGATCGGCTCGATCGCCGTCGCGACATGGGAAGGCGAAGGGGCGCTCGCGCGCGAATGGACCGCGCGGCTTCGCGAGCGCACGCGCCGGCGCGGCCTCGCGTATTGGGACAAATGGGGCGAGGGCTTCGAGGCCATCCACGAAGGGAGGCCTGTCACGCCGGCAGGCGCAACCCCGATGCAACTCGAAGTGTTCGCGCGCGCTGGCGATGCAGGGAGCGCGAACGCATTGATCGAAGCAGGACGGGCGGACACCCCGTCGTGGTTACGGGTGCATTTGCAGGAGGCCGCGGCCATGCGCGGTGTGCGGACATGAAGCGACGGCAAATCGGCTCGACGCGCGCGTCAGTCGCCGGAACGCCTTGCTGGACACGGGCTTAACGCCTCTTAGCAACGCTTAACTGTCGCTCGTGCGGGAATCCGATGAAAATTTGTTCCGTCGACGGCCAACGGTGCCGGATCGACAAGCAAGCCTCACTCATCGGAAACTGCCCCATGAACGATTTCACGTCTGCCCGTCTGCCCGAAGACGCCGCACCGGGCCTGATCAGATCCGCGGACTCGTATCCGGTCCTCGATGCGGCAACGCAATCGTTCGTCGACCATGCCACCGAGGCAGGGGTTCCGGCAGAGCGTCTGCGCGAATGGGCAAACGGCGATGCGACCGACGCGATATACGCCGAAGAAATCGCGCTGAAAGCTGGCGCCGCGGCCCCGGGCTTCACGATACGGATCGTACGACCGCGGCAGGCGGCGCCGACTCCGCTGCCCGCCGTGCTCTTCCTGCCGGACGGCGCGAGCCTCGCGGGTCGCCAAAGCGACGACCGGCTCGCGCGCAGGATTGCCACCGACGCCGAGGCGGCCGTCGTGATGGTCGATTACACGTCCGCGCCCGCTGCGTGCTTTCAGACCCAAAACGAGCAGGCGTTGACCGCGCTCGTCCATCTGCACGAGCACGCACGGGCATTGAATCTCGACGCAGGCGCCCTTGTCGTCGCCGGCGAAGGCACGGGCGGTCATCTCGCCGCCACCCTCGCGCTGCTCGTCAAGGCGCGCCGCGGTCCCCGTATCGCGCTTCAGATCATGCTGTGTCCGACGCTTTCCACAAGCACGGCGAGCGCCTCGGCAGCGAGATACGCCGACGATCCCGGCTTGACCGCGCACACCGGGCGCATGCACGCACGGACGCGCTTTCCGTCCGAAAACCTCGGCGAAATGATCGCGACGCCGCTAAACGCGAATTACACGGATCTCGAAGACCTGCCTCCCGCGCTGATCGTCACAGCGGAAAACGATGCCGCACGCGACGACGGCGAAGCCTACGCCCGCAAGCTGATGCTCGCCGGGGTTCGCGTCAGCGCGGTTCGCTGCCTCGGCACGATTCACGCTTTCACGGTGCTCGATGGCCTCGCCGACACGCCGCCCACCGAGGCGGCATTGCGATTGGCATGCGGCACGATCCGCGCGACGCTACGCGGACCCTGAATAGGGGGATCGATCGATATGTCAGTCGAGTGCATTGACGAACGCCGAAGCTCGACCTTCCCATCCGTTCAGGAAATCGAGCGGCAGCGCGTTTCCGTCATAACGATTAAGTTGTCGTCGGTGGGGAGGCGTCCTCTAATTTAGGCGTGACCGACCCGACGAGGACCGGCTGCATCTTGCCGGGCTGAAGGATCTGTACAGCGGCGAAATTGTCGGTTCCGAATCAGATCGCTGCTTAGCCCGTTGGCCTCCACGAATTCCGCCCGACGTCAACTGGATGGCCCATCCTAGAACCAGGAGCGATTGAGTGTCCACAACTCTCGAATTTCCAGCCGCAGCCACCCTAGGCAAGCGCACCGACCCTACCCAACTTCTTTCGAAACTCGAATCCGTCGTTGGGAAGCAATACGTGCTGACGACCGACGGCGACACCCGCCGCTATCGCACCGGTTTTCGCTTTGGCGCCGGGAAGGTTCTCGCAGTCGTACGACCTGCTTCCCTCGTTGAGCAGTGGCGCGTCTTGAAGGCATGCGTCGAAGCCAACGTTATCGTTCTGTCCCAAGCATCCAATACGGGTCTTACCGGTGGCTCAACCCCTGACGGCAACGACTATGATCGCGATATCGTCATCGTGAGCATGACGCGGATCGACAAAATCTACTTGGTCGACGGTGGAAAGCAGGTCGTTTGCTTGCCTGGTGCAACCTTGTACGAGCTCGAAAACCTGCTTCTTCCGTTGGGAAGAGAGCCGCACTCCGTCATCGGCTCGAGTTGTATCGGCGCCTCGGTATTCGGTGGCGTCTGCAATAACTCGGGCGGCGCACTCGTGCAACGTGGTCCTGCATACACACAAATGTCGGTTTATGCGCGCGTCGATGCGGACGGAAATCTCAACCTTGTCAACCACCTCGGCATCGCACTGGATGGCGACGAGGAGCAACTCCTCAAGAAACTGGACGATGGCACCTTCACCGACGCGGACGTCAGTCATGATGCAGGGTTCGGCCATGATCACAAATACGTCTCGCACGTACGCGAAATCGACGAGCCTACGCCTGCCCGATTCAATGCCGATCCTTCCCGGCTCTACGAGTCGTCGGGCTCGGCGGGAAAGGTGATGGTGTTTGCCCTGCGGCTCGATACCTTCCCGGTGGAGAAAGGCGCGAAGGTCTTCTATATCGGCACGAACAGCGCCGACGAACTGAGCGAAATCCGCAGGCGTGTCCTGGCCGACTTCGAGCACATGCCGATCTCCGGAGAGTATCTCCACCGGGACGCATTTGCCGTCGCCGAGAAGTATGGCAAGGATACGTTCCTGATGATTCACTATCTTGGCACGGCGTTCCTGCCGAAGCTCTTTGCCATCAAAGCCAGGTGCGACGCGTTCTTCGATCGAATCCCGTTCCTGCCGTCACACCTGTCGGATCGGGTCATGCAGGGGCTCGGCAGGCTCTTCCCGAGTCACCTCCCTGCGCGTATCAAGGATTATCACCGTCAGTATGAGCACCACCTTCTTCTGAAGGTCTCGGCCGCCGGCGCCGCCGAGGCGAGGTCATTCCTGGAGAAGTTCTTTTCCGACGGAGACGGTGGTTTCTTCGAATGTACCGACGACGAAGGCGACAAGGCGTTCTTGCATCGATTCGCGGCAGCCGGCGCAGCCAACCGGTATCGCGCGGTCCACACGCGAGAGGTCGAGAACATTCTGGCGCTGGACATCGCGTTGCCTCGGAATTGCAAGACGTGGTTTGAAACGCTCCCGGACGACATCCAGAGCCCGCTCATCCTCAAGCTCTACTACGGCCACTTCTTGTGCCATGTGTTTCATCAGGACTACATCGTCAAGAAGGGGGTCGACCCGATGTCGATCGAGCACAAGATGTGGAAGATCCTCGACAGCCGTGGGGCCGAATACCCGGCGGAGCACAACGTGGGTCATCTCTACTTCGCCAAACCCGCGTTGAAGCAGCATTACATGGACCTGGATCCGTGCAATTGCTTCAATCCCGGCATCGGACATACATCCAAATTCGCGAACTACCGGGAAGGCTGATCGATAGGAGCGGCGCCAGGCCGATATGCTTCAGTGCGACCGGGTGCGCCGCCACACGCCGGGCGGATAGCCGACGATCCTCGCGAATACGCGGTTCAGATGGCTCTGGTCCGAGAAGCCGCACGCGACCGCGATGTCGGCCAGCGTCATGTCGGACGTCTCGATCAGCTCGCGCGCGCGCATCACGCGCTGTTCGAGCAGCCACTGGTGCGGCGTGCGGCCGGTGGTGCGCGAGAACGCGCGGATGAAATAACCGCGCGACAGGTCGCATTCGTTCGCCACTTCCTCGATCGACACGCCGACGTCCGCCTTTTCCATCAACAGCTCCTGCGCGCGCGCCACCTTCGCGGCAGACAGCACGCCCTTGCGTTCGAGTTCGCGCGTGCGCGCGTTGCCGTAGCGGCGCACGAGATGCGTGCCCATCGCGAGCCCGACCTGTTCGATGAACAGCGCATTCAGCGGGCCGCCTGCGTCGAGGCTGTCGGCCACCGCGTGCGCGAGATGCCCGAGCACCGGATCGCGGACGTCGGGGCGGCACGCGAGGCCGCCGATCGATTGGCCGCCGTGCTCGGGGCCGACGCGTTCGAGATACGCATGCGGCAGCTCGACCAGCACGAAGTCGAAGTTGCCGTACAGATCCGCGTGGAAAGGGCGGGAAAAATCGCGAATGTAGATCGAGTGATGCTCGAACCGGCGTTCGCTCGCGCCGGCGCGCCCGTAGAGCGTGCGGCGGTGGCCGCCGTTCAGCGACACGCCGACCAGGAAGCCGCGGTCGCACGCGGGCATCTCGATGCGTTCGACGTGCGCTTCGCGCATGCATTTGCGGTGGAGCTTCAGGCCGCCGGATGTCGTCTCGACATCCTTCGCCAGCAGGCTCGATACGCAGCCGAGCGTGTCTTTCGGCCGCCGCGAAGGCGCTGCCACCGGCGCGGCGATGACGGTGTCTGACATGGAATTCCCCAGCGAGGGACTCGGAGAGTGAAATGACGAGTCCAGTTTAGATGCGCACGCGAACGTTCAAAATGAATTTGCATAAACGTCCGCTCGTCATCCTGACAAATTGCTTTCAATGCGTGTGCGCGGTGAGTGCGTCCCCCCGCGCAAGGCTTGCGCGCGCGGCCCGGCAGAGTATAGCGCCCCACTTTTACACGCAAGTGATCGTGCCGATCGCGTCCGCGCGAAATGCGCGGGCAGCGCATTTTCCTTCAAGATTTTCACGGCATGCCCGTCTACACTCGGTCCGGAATTCGACATTTTCGTCCGGTGCAAGGGTGCGCCGGACATGGACTTCCTGCCGGGTGAACTGCCGCGTTCATTCGGCAGCCATCCCGAGGAACCCGGAGGCGGCCATGATCCAGATCGGAACTTTGTCGGTGGACTTCGAGCAACGCGACATTCGCCGCCACGGCGCGTCGCTGCGCATCGGCGCGCGCGCGCTCGACATTCTCGAAGTCCTGCACCGCGCGAGCGGTTCGGTCGTGTCGAAAGACGACATCATGGATGCGGTCTGGCCGGGCCTGATCGTCGAGGAAAACCGGCTTCAGGTGCATGTGGCCACGCTGCGCAAGGCGCTCGGCGCGAGCCGCGATCTGATCAAGACGGTGCCCGGGCGCGGCTACCTGCTGGTCGCGAGCGCGTCGCCCGGCCCGGATCTCGCGGCCGAGGCGGAAGCCGAAGCCGAAGCGCCGGCCGTCGCCGTACCGCAGGCCGGCGCGGCGCTGCCGGATGCCTTCGCGTCGTCGCCGCTCCCGCCGCTCGTCGGGCGCGACGCCGAAATCGTGCAGATCGTCGACATGCTCGAACGCACGCCGGTCGTCACGCTCGTCGGCGCGGGCGGCATCGGCAAGACGAGTCTGGCGGTGCGCGTCGCGCACGGCGTGCGCAGCCGCGCGCACGAGCGCGTGCTGTTCGTGGAACTGGCGCGCGCGTCGACGCGCGACGACATGCTGATCGCGCTCGCCGCCGAGCTCGGCCTCGATACGCCCGGCGTGCCCGCCATCGACCGCATCGGCGACGCGTTCGCGACGTCGCGCTGCCTGCTGGTGCTCGACAACGCGGAGCACATCGTCGATCTGGTGGCGAGCCTCGTCGAAACGCTGACGTCGAGCGCCGGCTCGCTGCGCGTGCTCGTGACGAGCCGCGAGCCGCTGCACATCTCGGCCGAAGCGGTGCTGCGCATGAGCCCGCTCGCGGTGCCGGACGGCAACGCGTCCGCAGCGGAAATCGTCCGTTGTTCGGCCGTCGAGCTGTTCCTGGAACGCGTGCGCGCGGCCGCGCCGGACTGCGCGGTCGACGAAGCCGGCATGCGGCTGATCGGCGACATCTGCCGGCGCCTCGACGGGCTGCCGCTCGCGATCGAACTGGCCGCGGCGCGCGTGGCGACGCTCGGGCTCGCGGTCGTCGCGTCGCGTCTCGACGACCGGCTGAACCTGCTGACGGGCGGGCTGCGCTCGGCGCTGCCGCGTCATCAGACGCTGCGCGCGACGTTCGACTGGAGCTACGTGCTGCTCGACCGGGCCGCGCGCGCGCTGTTTCGCCGGATGGGGTGCTTCATCGGGCCGTTTTCGTTCGATGCCGCGCGCGCGGTCGCGACCGAGCCCGGCACCTCGGCCGCGGACATGATCGCGGTGCTCGGCGAGCTGGTGGCGAAATCGCTGGTGACCGTCGAGTTCGATGGCGCGTATGCGCGCTACCGGCTGACCGAATCGACGCGCGCGTACGCGCTGGAAAAACTGCGCAACGAAGGCGAGTTCGAGCGCATCGTCGCACGCCATGCGGAGTACGAGCGCGAGCGGGCGCCCGCGCGTCTCGCGGCGCCTTCCGTGACGCTCGCCGCCGTGCCGTCCGTGGACGAAGCGACTGAAGAACCGATTGAAGAACCGACGGACGCCGCCGAAGCCGCAGGCATGCTCGAGCCCGACCGGCTGGCGCGCGCGCTGCTGGAGCCGTCGCGGATGCGCGCGTGCACGGCGCGTGCGCGCCAGGTACTCGACGGGCTGGACACGGACGCCACGGGCCCGGTCGACGTCGCGCGCGAGATGCGGCTGCGGGCGGCCTGCGCGTCGGCGCTGCTGCATACCGACGGCGACGCACTGGCCGCCGCCGCGATGTGGCACCGCACGCTCGGTCTCGCCGCGCACATCGGCGACGATGCATTCGACGCGCGCGCGCTGGTCGGGCTGTGGAACACGATGCTGACGCTGTCGGACATTCACGAATCGCTGCGCTACGCGACGCGCTTCGAGCGGGCGGCCGAGCGGCGCGGCGACCGCTCGCAGCGGTTGCTGGCGAACACGATGGTCGCGACGTCGCTGCATTACTTCGGCGAGCATGCGCAGGCGCGCGAGCGGCTGGAAGCGGCGACGGCCGAGCTGACCGACGCGGGCGAACCGCCGTGCGCGCAGGCCGCGCTGGGCGTCGACATCGCGACGCTCGGGCGCACGATGCTGATCCGTCTTTTGTGGATGCAGGGCGAGCCCGAGCACGCGATGCGCGTCGCCGCGCATGCGGTCGAGCATGCGCGCCGCGACCCGTCGCCACTCGCACTGTGCGTCGTGCTCGGCGCGGCCGCCGTGCCGATCGCGCTGCGCTACGGCGATCACGACATCACCTCCGACTATCTCGCGACGCTGCGCGCGACCGCCGACGCGCACGGTTTCGACATCTGGCGCAGTCACGCCGAATGCCTGACCGGCCAGTTCGACATCCAGGCCGGCCATCCCGGCGCCGGCCTCGCCCGGCTCGAACCCGCGCTGCGGCGCGTCGAGGCGAGCGGCTTCCGGCGCGTGCTCGCGCCGTTGACCGTCGCATACGCGGAGGGCCTCGTGCGGACCGGCCGCGCGGACGAAGCGTGCACCCGGCTCGACGCGACGCTCGCACGCTGCCGCGCGCACGGCGAGCACCTGTTCGTCCCCGAACTGCTGCGCGTGAGAGGCGTCGCGATGCTGGAACAGGCGCGCATCGTCGGCGCGGATCTCGCCACGGCGTACGAGGCCGACGGGCATCGCCATCTGCAGATGGCGATCCAGACCGCGAACGCGCAGGGCGCCGCGATGTGGGCGCTGCGCGGCTCGCTCGATCTCGCCGATCACCTGATCGAGCGCGGGCACACCGCGCAGGCGTCGGCGCTGGTCGCCGGGGTCGCTCGGCACTTCGATCCGGACTCGCGCGCCCACGACGTGCGCCGCTTGCTGCGCGTGCAGAACTTCGTCCGTCCGGACGCGCCGCTCGCGCCGAGCCTGACGCGCGCGCGACGCGATGCCGCCGACGCGGCGCAGCAGGCGGCATGACGATGCGCGAATCGGGTACGGCCGCGCGGCCGCGCGATCGCAGCATGCATGCCGATGCGTGCGGTACGGCCGCTTTCCCGCGTTCGACGAGCAGCAGGGCGGCCCGCGCCGCGTCGCGCGCAGGCGCGCACGGGGGGCCCGAAGGTGCTTAGAGCGACGGAACCCGCGCGTTCGGCGGACCTCGTCGTGTTCAACGGCAAGATCGCGACCCAGGACGAACAACGCTCGTTCGTCCGTGCGCTCGCCGTGAAGGACGGGACCATCGTCGCGACCGGCGACGATCGCGACGTGCTGCGCCATGCGCGCGACGACACCGCCTGTATCGATCTGAACGGCCGTACCGTGATTCCGGGCCTGATCGACGCGCACCTGCAGGCGATCCGCGGCGGCATGAACTTCAACCTCGAGGTGCGCTGGGACGGCGTGCCGTCGCTGGCCGATGCGCTGGAGCTGCTGGGCCGGCAGGTACGACGCACGCCCGCGCCGCACTGGGCGCGCGTGGCGGGCGGCTGGACCGCGCTGCAGTTCGCGGAAAAGCGCGGCCCGACGACGGCCGAGCTCAACGCGATCGCGCCCGACACGCCGGTATTCGTCCAGCATCTGGCCGACAGTGCGTGGCTGAATGCGGCCGCGCTGCGTGCGCTCGGCTACGGTCGCGACACGCCCGATCCGCCCGGCGGCGAACTGCGGCGCGACCTCCATGGGCAGCCGACCGGGCTGCTGCTCGCGCGTCCGGACCCGGCGGTGCTGGGCGCGGCGCTCGCACGCGCGCCGAGGCTCGATGCGGCCGACCGGGTCAACTCGACGCGGCAGTTCATGCGCGCGCTGAACCGCGTCGGCGTGACGAGCGCGATCGACGCCGGCGGCGACGGCCTCGCGTATCCGGACGACTATGCGGCGGTCGCGACGCTCGCGCGGCGCGGCGAATTGACGACGCGCATCGCCTACGCGTTGGGCGCGCGGCACGCCGGCCGGGAGCTCGACGACTTCGCGAAATGGATCGCGCTGACCGCGCCCGGCGACGGCGACGCGTTCCTGCGCGCGAACGGCGCGGGCGAGCGATTGCTGTTCTCGGCGGTCGATCTGGGGAATTTCCTCGAACCGCGCGTCGCGCTGCCCGCGTCCGTCGAGGTCGAACTGGCGGCCATCGTCCGGCTGCTCGTGCATCATCGCTGGCCGTTCCGGCTGCAGGCGACCTACGACGAATCGATCGGCCGCTTCCTCGACGTGTTCGAAGCGGTGGACCGCGACACGCCGTTCGACGGGCTGCGCTGGTGCTTCGACCGCTGCGAGACGATTTCGGACGCCAATATCGCGCGGGTCGCGGCGCTGGGCGGCGGCATCACCGTGCAGCCGCGCATGGCGTTCCAGGGCGAAGCCTTCATCGCGCGCCATGGTGCGGCGGCGGCCACGCGCGCGCCGCCGATCCGCGCGATGCTCGCGGCCGGGCTGCCGGTCGGCGCGGGGTCCGGCGCGATGGGCGCGGCGAGCTACAACCCGTTCGTCGCGCTGTACTGGATGGTGTCGGGGCGCAGCGTGGGCGGCACCGCGCTGTACCCGGCGCGCAACCGGCTCGGCCGGATGGAGGCGCTGCGCCGCTACACGGTCGGCAGCGCGTGGTTCTCCGCGGACGAACATCGCAAGGGCGCGCTGGTGCCCGGCCGGTACGCCGATTTCGCGGTGCTGAGCGACGATTACTTCACGATCGATGTGCGGCGCATCCCGACGCTGTCGTCGGTGCTGACGGTCGTCGACGGCAAGATCGTGCACGCGGAACAGGAATTCTCGCCGCTTGCGCCGCCGCCGCCGCCCGTCAGCCCCGCGTGGTCGCCGGTCGCCGCGGGCGTCGGCGCCGGCGCGGCGGGCGCCGACGCGCGTGCCCGGCCGCACGGAGCGGCGGCGAGCGACGCGTGCGCGGTTTCCGGCAGCGACGCATGCCGTGCGCGCGGTCACGGACGCCGCTTCGCGCGGCCGCGCTACCCGACGGCGAGTGCGGCCGCCGAGCGCTGCGGGGCCTTCGGCCGCGGCTGTATCGCGTTTTGAGCGGCGCGTGCCGCGCGGCGCCGGGCGCCGCCATGCATTGAACGATTTTCCGCCCCGTGCGCGGGGCATGAAGGAGACAGGATGAATGCTGCGCACCCGCGCGCATCGGCCGGCAATGACGAAGTGGCCGGCGTGCGCATTCCGCGCACCGCCGTTGCGCTCGAGGCGGCCGACGCGGTTCGCGCGTCGTTGCCCGCCGCGCTCGCCGATCATGCGGCGCGCGTGTTCGTGTTCGCGTCGCTCGCCGCACGGCGCGCAGGCGACGCGTGCGACGCCGACGCGCTGTACGTCGCCGCGATGTACGCGAACATGGGGCTGAGCCCGGCGTATTGCCGTTCGACCGAACGCTACGAGCTCGACGGGGCGGATGCCGCGCGCGCGCTGCTGATCCGGCATCGCCGTCCGCAGCGCATGCGCGACGACGTGTGGCATGCGATCGCGCTGCATACGACGCCGGGTGTCGCCGTCCGCGCGTCGCCGCTGGCTTGCGCACTGGCGTGCGCGATGTCGACGGACCTGATGGCGACCGACTTCGACGCCTATACCGCCGACGAGCGTGCGGCGCTGCTCGCGGCTTATCCGCGCGGCAGCGGTTTTCGCGAAACATTTCTCGCCACGCTCGCGCGCGGCGTCGAGCACCGGCCGCTGTCGACGTTCGGCACGTGGAGTGCCGACGCGCTCGAACGGGCGGATCCCGACTTTCATCGACCGAACTTCTGCGGACGCGTGCTCGGCGCGCGCTGGCACGACGCGTGACGGCGCCGGCCCGCTGATCGACAACCCGCCGCACGACAGGCGCCTCGTCGCGACGCGGCGTCCGGCATGCCGGGCCGCGCGCGCTGAATGGACTGGTCAGGCGGGCGATTGCGCCGCGTCGTGCCGCGCGTAGTCGACGTAGCCGGCGCGTTCGCCGCCGTACCAGCCGATGGACTTCGGCTCCGCGAGCGGTGCGCGGGCCGCGATGCGCTCGACGAGATCCGGGTTCGCGATATACGCGCGCGCAAACGCGACGAGATCGGCGTCGCCCGCGTCGATCAGCGCGCTCGCCGCCTCCGGTGAAATGCCGCCGTTGACGATCAGCGTGCCGTGGAACGACCGGCGCGCGTGCTCGACGATGCGAGGCAGATCGGGTTCGCCGCTCCAGCCGTTGGTGTCGGCCGCGTGCAGATAGGCGACGCCCGCCGCGTCGAGCATCCGGCCGACGTATGCGAGCGTCGCGTCCGGATCGGCGTCGCGCACGTTGTTGTATTTCGCGTACGGCGAGATCCGCACGCCGACGCGGCTCAGCGGCATCACGCCGCCGACCGCGTCGACGATGTCCTCGAGAAAGCGCGCGCGGTTCGCCACCGATCCGCCGTAGCGATCGTCGCGGCGATTCAGCGTCGACGACAGGAACTGGTGCGGCAGGTAGCCGTTGGCCGCATGAATCTCGACGCCGTCGAAGCCCGCGGCCATCGCGCGTGCCGCGGCCTGCCGGAATTCGTCGACGGTCGCGACGACTTCATCGGTCGTCATCGCGCGCGACGGCGTCGCATGAATCTTCGTGTAGTAGCCATTCTGCAGCTGCGCCCAGACCTGCAACTGTTCGAGGTCGTCGTTCACGCCGGACGGCGACAGCGGCGCGGCGCCGCCGAGCAGCGTCAGCGAGCTGACGCGCCCGCCATGCCACAGCTGCGCGAAGATGCGCCCGCCGTTCGCATGGACGGCATCGGTGACGATTTTCCAGGCGGCGGCCTGCGCATCGTCGACCAGCCCCGGCGTCAGCTCGAATGCCGCGGAGGCCGGGCTGACGTTGGTGGCTTCGGTCACGATCAGGCCGGCCGACGCGCGCTGCGCGTAGTACTCGGCCATCAGTTCGGTGGGCAGCCCGCGCGACGGCGCACGCGAGCGCGTCATCGGCCCCATCACGACGCGGTTCGGCAGCGCGAGGCCGCGCAGATCGTAAGCACTGAGCAGGGAAGACATGATGGACTCCTGTGGTTCGACGGGAGCGGGGCGGCGGCGCGCCCCGCGAACGGATCGGTTCGGCGTGCGACGGCGGGTCAACCCGCGGCGTGACGTTGTGCGTGCGGCCGCCCGACGAGCAGGTAGTGCGCGAGCGCGACGATCGGGAACGCGCCGGCCACCGCGGCGACGAGCGGCCAGCCGCCATGCGCGTACAGCGGGCTCGCGAGCGCGGAGCCGACGGCGCCGCCGACGAAGATGCTCGTCATGTACAGCGCGTTCAGCCGATTGCGGCTCGCCGCATGCAGCGCATAGATCTCGCGCTGGCCGAGCACCATGTTCATCTGCACCGCGAAGTCGAGCACGATGCCGGTGACGACGAGCCCGTACAGGCCGGTGCCGTGCACGAACCCGACCGCATACGCCAGCGCGCCGGCGACGAGCGCGATCAGCGTCGCGCGCACCGTATGGCCGGCATCCGCCAGGCGCCCGGCCACCGGCGCCGAGGTCGCGCCGATCGCGCCGACCAGCGCGAACAGGCCGATCGCCGATTGCGACAACCCGTAGTGACGCGTCAGCTCGACGGGCACGGCGGTCCAGAACAGGCTGAACGACGCGAACATCAGGCCCTGGTAAAGCGCGCGGTGACGCAATACCGGCATCGTGCGAACGAGGTGCAGCAGCGAGCCGATCAGTTCGAAATAGGTCGCGCGGTGATCGGGCTGGCGCGACGGAATCGTCAGCGCGAGCACGGCCGTGACGAGCGTCATCAGCACGGCCGCCGCCGCGAACACGAAGCGCCAGCCGAACGCGTCGGCCACGACGCTCGACAGCGGCCGCGCCAGCAGGATGCCGAGCAGCAGCCCGCTCATGATCGTGCCGACGACGCGGCCGCGCGAATGGTCCGGCGCGAGGTGCGCGGCGAGCGGCACGAGGATCTGCACGGCCACCGAGCTGAACCCGATCAGCAGCGAAATCGCGAGAAAGAGCCCGGGCGTGCGCACGAGCGCCGCCGCCGCGAGGCTCGCGATCGACACGACGGCCGTCACGATCATCAGCTTGCGGTTTTCGAGCAGGTCGCCGAGCGGCACGATGAAGAACAGCCCGAGCGCGTAGCCGATCTGCGTCAGCGACACGATCAGGCTCGCCGTGTTGCCGGACATGTGCAGGCCCGGCGCGATGAGCTCGGTGATCGGCTGCGCGTAGTACAGGTTCGCGACGATCGCGCCGCAGCTGAAGGCGAACAGCAGGATCAGCCCCTGCGTGAGCTTGACGCCGTGCGCGGGCGGCGCGAGCGGTGTTGAATCAGTTGACATGGTCGACTCCTGGAAAAGGGAAGGGCCGGGCACCGGAGCGTCGCACCGGCATGAAGCTCGCCTGGCCGCGATACGGTGCACCGCATTGCCGTCGATACTAGTGATCAACCGATAAAGCCGGAAGCGGGACGCCGCGCAATCGAGCGTTGCGCGGCACGCAAAGGTGGCGCGCCGGGCCGGTCAGCCGCGTTTGCCCTGCAGCGTCGGAATCTGCTCGAACAGGCCCGCGAGCCAGTCGACGAACACCTTCAGCTTGACCGGGATGTGGCGATTGGGCGGATACAGCACCGAGATCGGCCGGGCCGGCGCGTTGAAATCGGTCAGCACCTCGCGCAGCCGGCCCGATTTCAGGTACGGCTCGACGAGGTACAGCGACGTCTTGATCAGGCCGATGCCGGCGACGCCGCACTCGATGTAGTTGTCCGCGTCGTTGACGGCCACCGTGCCGCACATCTGCACGATGCGCGGCTCGCCGTCGACCACGTAATCCCACGGGCGCGGCCGCCCGGTGTCGGCCGAGATGTGACTGACCGCGACGTGCTGCGCGAGATCGTCGACGGTCTGCGGCTCGCCGCACCGCGCGAAATAGGCAGGCGAGCCGCACGTACAGGTGGTCAGGCTGCCGATCCGCTTCGCGATCATGCCCGAATCGTCGAGCGCTCCGATGCGCACCACGCAGTCGACCCCTTCGCCGACGAGGTCGATCTGCCGGTCGGTCACGCCGAGTTCGAGCATGATGTCCGGATGGGCGTCGAGAAACGCCGGCAGCGCGGGCACCACGACCTGCTTGGCCATCGCGGGCGGCAGGTTCACCTTGAGCCGGCCGCGCGGCACGTTGCGGGCCTGCGAGACCGATGCCTCCATGTCGTCGATCTCGCGCAGCACCGCGACGGAACGTTCGTAGTAGGCCTGACCGTCCTCGGTCAGCGAGATGCGCCGCGTGGTGCGGTTCAGCAGCCGGCAGCCGAGATGCTGCTCGAGTGCGCTCAGCAGCGCCGACACGCGCGGCGTGGTGAGGCCGGTCGTGTCGGAGGCGCGCGTGAAGCTGCCGGTTTCGACGATGCGCGTGAACACGCGCATCGAAAGCAAGGTATCCATCGTCGGAAGTTCTCCAGCCTGTCGGCATGCGGCGCCGGTGCGTGCCGGCGCCGTCTTGTCTCATGTCGGATATAGGGGGGCGCGTAGCGGGGGTGACCGACCCGCTATGCGTCGATGCGCTTTCTCAGCGCGTCGCCGGCGAACGGCATTTCGCGCATGCGCTGCCCGGTCGCGTCGAAGATCGCGTTGGCCAGCGCGCCGGCGGTCGGCCCCATCGACGCCTCGGCCGCGCCCAGAAACGGCGCGCCGGGGCGATTGACGAGGTGGACCTTCACGCTCTGCGGCACGGCCGAGAAGCGCAGGATCGGGTAGCTGCTCCAGTCGAAGCTGCGAATCCGTTCCGTGTCGTACTTCAGCGCCTCGTACAGCGTCCAGCTCGCGGCCTGCACGATGCCGCCCTCGATCTGGTTGCGGATGCCGTCCGGCGACACGATCTGGCCCGCGTCGACGGCGGCTTCCGCGTGTTCGAGCGTCACCTGGCCGGTTTCCGGCACGACCGATACCTCGACCGCGATCGCGACGTAGGCCATCAGGTTCTTGTACTTGCCGAACGCGAAGCCGACGCCGCGGTTGCGCGCGCGCGGCGGCCGCGGCCAGCCGAAGTGCTTCGCGGCGAGCTGGATCACCTGCCGCGCGCGATGGTCTTCCATGTGACGCAGCCGGAATTCGACCGGATCGACGCCGGCCGCGCGCGCGAGCTCGTCCATGAAGCTCTCGATCGCCCAGACGTTGGTGTGCGCGCCGAGCGAGCGCATCGCGGAAGTCTGCAGCGGCATCGTCGGCGAGAAGTTGTTGACGATGTGCTGGTTCGGCAGCGCGTACAGCGGAATCGCGTTGCGGTCGCCGCCGCCCTCCGGTTGCAGCATCGGTGTCGACGGCGCGGGCACGAACGGCGGCTCGAGCATGCGCGCGGGCAGCAGCCGGCCGGCGTTGACGATCCGCTCGTTGTGCGAGCTGCTCCACAACGCATAGTTCCAGTCGACGATGCGGCCGCCCGCATCGAGCGACGCGCTGACCTCGGTCACCATCGCGGGCGTGAAGTGATCCCACGTGTGTTCCTGTTCGCGCATCCATTGCACGCGAATCGGCTTGCCCGGCATCGCGGCGGCGATCAGCGCCGCGTGCGCCGCCGCGTCGTCCGCCGCGTTGTGGCCGTAGCAGCCGGAGCCTTCGGTGTGAATGCAGCGCACACTGGCCTTCGGCATCGACAGCATCTCCGCGAGCGCGTCGCGCAGCGGGTAGACGCCCTGCGAGTGGGTCCACACCGTCATCATTCCGTTCTCGAGATGCGCGACCGAACACGACGGCCCGATCGACCCGTGCAGCAGGTAGTTCTTCAGGAACGTCGCGTTCAGCGTCTTCACGGCCGGCGCGGTGGCCGCGTGCGTGTTCGCGATCTCGATGCGCTGCGTCGAGATCCGTTTCAGGTCCGCGTGCACGGTGCCGCGCTCGGGCAGCTTGCGGCCCGGCGACCAGCGGCAGCCGGCGGCGAGCGCGCGCTGCGCGACCACCGCCTGCCACTCGCCCTGCGCGACCACCGCGAGCATGCTGCCGTTGCGCACGACCCGCACGACGCCGGGCAGCTTCAGGATCGCGGCTTCGTCGAACGACAGCAGCGTCGCGTCGTACACCGGCGGCATCACGACGCGTGCGTGCAGCATGCCGGGCAGCTGCATGTCCTGCACGTAGCTGACGCCGCCCGTGACCTTGTTCGGGATGTCGACGCGCGGCAGCGACGTGCCGATCACGGCGAACGTCGCCGGGTTCTTCAGCGGCGACATGGGGGCCGCATTGCGATGCAGGTCGACCGTGCGGATCGCGTCGCCGTAGGTCATCGTGCGGCCGTCGGGCGCCTTGATCACCGCGTCGGCGGTCGTCAGCACGCCCGGATCGACGCCGAAGCGTTTCGCCGCGCCTTCCACCAGCAGCGCGCGCACCTGCGCGGTCGCGTTCAGCAGCGCGGAACCGCTGTCGGCCATCGTATGGCTGCCGGCGGTCAATCCTTCGTCCGGCGACGCACCGGTGTCGGCGGTCAGGAACGTGATCAGCGACGGCTTCATGTCGAGTTCCTCGGCGGCCACTTGCAGCAGCGCGGTGCGCACGCCGGTGCCGAGCTCGACCTTGCCGGTAAACACGGTGACCTTGCCGTCCGGCGCGATCTTGACCCACGCGTCGAGCAGCGGATTGGTCTTCAGGCTGCCGGCGAGCGCCTGGGTGGCCTTCGCCACGTGCACGGCCGCGCCTTCGTCAGCGATCACCAGTTGCGCGGCCGCGCGCGACGCGGGCGCGAGACTGAACGCGACGAACAGCGCGCCGGAGACGATGAAATGCCGGCGGCCTTCGTCGATGTCGTCGTGGGAATTCATTACAGCCCCTTGCTGATCGTGACGGGAGCGGAAGCGGGTTCGGGGGCCGGCAGCCCCGCGACCGAGCGCACCGCCGCGAGAATCCGCATGTGCGTGCCGCAGCGGCACAGGTTCGGTTCCATGTGCGTGCGCAGTTCCTGTTCTGTCGGCTTCGGATTGCGTTCGAGCAGCGCCTGCGCGCGCATGATCATCCCGGCGATGCAGTAGCCGCACTGCGCGGCCTGGTGCTCGATGAACGCGCGTTGCAGCGGGCCCGGATGCTCGGCGGTGCCGAGGCTTTCGATGGTGCGCACGCTGCGCGCGCCGACCGCGGCCACCGGCATCAGGCACGAGAAGGTCGGCTTGCCGTCGACGATCACGGTGCAGGCGCCGCATTGGCCGAGGCCGCAGCCGAACTTCGCGCCGTGCAGGTGCAGGTCGTTGCGCAGCGCGTACAGCAGCGGCGTGGACGGATCGATGTCCAGCGTGTGCCGCACGCCGTTGACGGTGAGGGTAATCATCGTGCGGTGTCCTCTTTTCTGAGCTTCGCGGCCATCGCGTCGACGCCCGGCCACGCGGGACGATCGGTATAGGTCTCGCGCACGTACGCGGCGAGATCGGCGATCTGCGCGTCATCGTACTGGTCGATGAACGACGGCATGTAGTTGAGCGTGTCCTCGCCGTGCCAGCCGATCCCGTTGAACATCATCTGGATTGCGTTGCGCGGCGTATCGGCGTTGACCGCCGTGCTGAACGAAAGCGTCGGCCGCTCGCCGATGGACTGCATCGGCGCGGCCGGCCCGTGGCACTGCGCGCACGACGCCTGGAACAGCGTCGCGCCGCGTTGCGCGGCCGGCGTCGTCGCGGCGCGTTCGACCGGATTCGTGGCCGCACGCGCGTTCGCCGGCTTCTGGACCGAAAGGATGTAAGTGGCGATCGCCTCGACGTCCTCCACCGGCACCGTCGAGAGGTCGCGCGTGACCGGCAGCATCGGCCCGGCCGCCGCGCCGTGCTCGCTCGCGCGGCCGGTGCGCAGGTAGGTGACGAGCTGCGCCTGCGTCCACGGCCGCGCGGCCTGGCCGAGCGCATTGAGCGGCGGCGCTTCCCAGCCGTCGACGATGCCGCCGTCGAACGCGCGGCCGCGCTGCTCGCCGCCGATCGCGTTCAGCGGCGAATGGCACGACGCGCAGTGGCCGAGCCCGTCGACGAGCATCCTGCCGCGGTTCCATTGCGCGGACTGCGCCGGGTCCGGCTGATACGCGCCTTCGCGCAGGAACAGCACGTTCCAGAACGCGACCAGCGGGCGGAAGTTCAGCGGAAAGATCAGGTCGTTGGCGGGCGCCGTCGCGTGTACCGGCTCGCGGGTCATCAGGTACGCATACGCGGCGGCGATGTCGTCGTCCGACATCCGCGTGAAATGAATGTACGGAAACGCCGGGTAGAGCGGCTGGCCGTTGCGTCCGATGCCGGTGCGCAGCGCCCGGGCGAACGCGTCGCGCGACCAGCGGCCGATCCCCGTTTCGGCGTCCGGCGTGATGTTGGTCGCATAGATCGTGCCGAACGGCGTCGCGAGCGGCAGCCCGCCCGCGAACGGCTTGCCGTCCTTCGCGGTGTGGCACACGATGCAGTCGCCGAGCGCGACGACGCGCGCGCCGGCGCGCACCAGTTGCGGATCGAACGAGGCGGGGGCGGGCGGATCGATCGGCGCGATCGACGGCCGCACCATGATGCCGATCGCGACCGCGAGGCCCGCGACCGCGATGCCGGCCGCGCCGAGCCAGAGTCGTTTGTGCTTCATGCGAGCTCCGGGCGACGCGGTGCGCCGCAAGTCATGCGAGGCGCGGCGACACCGGACGATGCGGGGCGGCCGTGCGGGGTCGTCCGATGCGGCCGCGAGCGTGTTGCCGAGCGGCGGTGATGGGCGGCGGGGATCAAGTTGTCACTCCAGCAGTCGATAACGGGCGCAAGCGCTGTCGTGCGCGGTAGCGCATGAATGCAGCGCATGAAGGCAGTCTACGCAGAGGCCGCCACCGTTGCCTGAAGCGGCGCTGAAACGTTCTGAACGGTGTCCGGCCCCGGATCGGCCGGGGTTCGGCGCCGACGACGGATGACGGGCGGGCTATGTCACGGCCGTCCCGCACGTCGCGTCATGACGGAACCTCGCCGGCGACGACTTCGTCCGCGTAGCACCAGATCCAGCGCTCGCCGGGCTCGATCGAGCGGACGAGCCGGTGGCCGGTGTCGTGGAAATGCCGGCTCGCGTGGCGATTCGGCGACGAGTCGCAGCAGCCGACGTGCCCGCAGATCAGGCACATCCGCAAATGCACCCACGGGCTGCCCGATTTGACGCATTCCTCGCAGTAGTCCTTGTCGGTGTCGAACACGCGTGCTTCGTCGAGATGCATACAGGCGTTGGCCATCTTGCGCTCCGATGCCGGCGCGGGAGCGACGCTTGCGGCGTGGCCGGCACGCGGCCGCAAGCGGGAGGGGTACGCGGCATTGTGCAGCGTCGCGTCGCGGCCGGACCTTAATTGTCATGAAGCGACCCGCGCGGCGCGTACCGGCGGCGTACAGTCGCGAATGCGTCCGGCCGCGGCATCGCCGCACCGGCCGGACCGCATTCGACATCGACATCATCGGGAGGCGCTCATGGAGCAACCGCAACACGTGCGGATCGTCGGCCTGCCGCGCAGCAGGGACGCGTACGCGATCCGCGATTTCCTGCAGCGGCGCATGATCGCGTACGACTGGTGCGAGCTGACGTCCGACGCCGACTGCGCGCAGGTGCTCGGCATCGCGCCGCTGCGCGACATCCGGCTGCCGGTCGTGATCTTTCCGGACGGCTCGCGCCTGTACCAGCCGACCCTGACCGAGATCGCCGCGCGGCTCGGCTGGGTCGCGCGGCCGCGCTTCGTCGAATACGACGTGTCGATCTACGGCGCGGGGCCGGCCGGGCTGTCCGCGGCGGTCTACGCGGCGTCCGAAGGGTTGCGCGCGGTCGTGATCGAGCGCGGTGCGATCGGCGGGCAGGCCGGCACGAGTTCGCTGATCGAGAACTACATGGGCTTCCCCGACGGCATCCCGGGCGCGGAGCTCGCGGAGCGCGCCCGCGAGCAGGCGGTGAAGTTCGGCGTCGAACTGCTGACGATGCGCGAGGGCGTGCATGCGACGTTCGTCGACGGCAAGATCCGCGTCGAGCTCGCCGACGGGTCGATCCTGGTCGCCCGCGCGAACATCTGCGCGACCGGCATCGAATATCGCAGCCTCGGGCTGCCGGAGGAACCGGCGTTTCTCAACGCGGGGCTGTTCTACGGCGCCGGGTCGAGCGAAGCGCCGATGTGCGCGGGCGAGCAGGTGTTCATCGTCGGCGGCGGCAATTCGGCCGGCCAGGCCGCGATGAACTTCTCGCGGCATGCGCGCCAGGTGACGATGCTCGTGCGCGGCGCGTCGCTCGCCGACACGCTGTCGCGCTACCTGATCGACCGGATCGAGCGCACGCCGAACATCGAGGTCCGCTACCGGTCGAGCGTGGCCGCGCTGCACGGCGACGGCTGGCTCGACGCGATCGAGCTTCGCTCGGCGGACGGCACGCGCGAACGGCTGCCGGCCACGCGCCTGTTCGTGTGCATCGGCGGCGCGCCGAATACCGACTGGGCGAAGGACACCGACATCATTCGCAATCCGGACGGTTATCTCGTGACCGGCGGCGATCTGTACGATTGTCCGGCGTTCGAGCGCGTGTGGCCGCTCGAGCGCCGGCCGTACCATCTGGAAACCAGCGTGCCGGGATCGTTCGCGGCGGGCGACGTGCGATCGGGATCGGTCAAGCGCGTCGCGTCGGCGGTCGGCGAAGGCGCGATGGCCGTGACCTTCGTGCACCGGTTTCTCGGCGAGGATGCGCATCGGCTCGCAGGTGCGTGACGCGGACGCGTTCGCGGGCCGTTCGACGCATTCATCGCGCGTCGGCTTGCGTCGCGTCGCGCAACCCGCCCCGGCCGGCGCGCGCTGGCGGCGTCCACCCGCCGCCCAACGCGCGGACGAGGCTCACCGTCGCGACGGCCAGCGCCTGCCGGCTGTGAATCAGCTGGCGCCGCGCATTCAGCGCATCGCGATCGGCGTCGATCACTTCCAGGTAGCTGACGTACCCATGCGCGTAGCGGCTCAGCGACAGCCGCGCGGCGGCGTCGGTCGCGCGCGCCGCGTGGTCGTAGCGCACGATCCGCTCCTTGTGCGCGGCGATGTCGTTGAGCGCATCCTGCACGTCGCGCAACGCAGCGATCGCGGTCGCGCGATAGTTGGCGTCGGCGACGTCCGTGCCGGCCCGCGCGGCGGCCACCGCGGCATCGCGCTTGCCGCCGTCGAACAGCGTCAGCGCGACGTTCGCGCCGAGACTCCACAGCGAGCTGTTGCGGTCGAGAAACGAGCGCAGGTCGCGGGTGGCGAAACCGCCGTCGGCGGTCAGCGTCAGCGTCGGCAGCCATGCGGTGCGCGCGATGCCCAGTTCGAGCGACGCCGCATCGGCGCGCCGGGCCGCCGCGAATACGTCCGGGCGTTGGGCGAGCAGCGAAGACGGCAGCCCGGCCGGCACGTCCGGCACCTGCACGGGCACGGTGCCCGTGTCGACGTCGAACGCGGTCGGTGACACGCCGGTCAGCACCGCAATCGCGTCGACGAGGTTCTCGCGCAGCCGGCGGCTCTCCGCGAGATCGGCATGCGCGGTATCGAGATCGGCCGATGCGCGCAGCCCGTCGAGATCGCTGGCCGCGCCGGCCCGCACGCGCGCGGCGATCACGTCGAGCGCGGTGCGCCGCAGCCCGATCGCGCGTGTGAGCGTCACGAGATCGTCGTCGACGTAGCGCAGCGTCAGGTAGTCGACTGCCACTTCGGTCGCCACCCGCAGACGCACCGCATCGCGGTCGGCCGCCGCCTGCAGCACGTTCTGTTCGCCAATGTCGGCGTCGCCGCGCAGGCGCCCCCATAGATCGACTTCATAACTCGCGGCGACGGGAACCGACCAGTTGTGCATCGTGCGCTTCGGCAGCGCGTTGTCGACCGTGCCGGATACACGCGTGCGGCTGAACGACGGGTCGACGCGCACGGTCGGCGCCAGTGCCGCATCGCGCACGCCGAGCAGCGCCTGCGCCTGGTCGACGCGCGCGGCCGCCGCGCGGAGATCGAGGTTGTGCGCGAGCGCGGCATCGATCAGCACGCTGAGCTGCGGATCGCCGAACCAGGCGGGCCACGCAGCGAGCGACGGCGCACGCGCATCGGTCGCCGGATCGGCATGGCGGAACCCGTCGTGTCCGACCGGGACGGGCGCGAGCGGCTGTGGCGTAATCGAGCACGCGGCCAGCAGGCTCGCGGCGAGCAGGGCGAAGACGCGCGTCATCGCGATTCGCTGCCGGGTTGCAGCGTGACGACGACCGACAGCCCGGGCCGGATGCGCGGTTCCGTCGCGGCCGGGCCGTCGAGCAGGATCTTCACGGGCACGCGCTGCGTGACCTTCGTGAAATTGCCGGTCGCGTTGTCGGGCGGCAGCAGCGCGAACTGCCCGCCGGTCGCGGGCGACAGGCTGTCGATGCGGCCGCTGAACACGCGCTGCGGCAGCGCATCGAAGCGCAGTTGCACGGCGTCGCCGGCGCGCACGTGTCGCAACTGCGTCTCGCGGAAATTGGCGACGATCCACGGATGCGGCTCGACCAGCGTGAGCAGCGCCTGGCCGGGCGCGACATGCTCGCCGGTCTCGACGGTCTTCTTGCCGACGTAGCCGTCCGACGGCGCGACGACCGCCGTGTAGCCGAGTTGCAGCAGCGCGTCGCGCAACTCGGCGTCGTTCTGGCTCGACGCGGCATCGGCGGCCTGAGCGGCGGCGAGCGCGCTGCGCCGTTGCGCATCGGCCGCCGCGACGCGCGCGCGGGCGGACTTGCGTGCGGCATCGGCCGCATCGAACTCCTGCTTCGACAAGCCGCGCGGCGTCTCGCGGGTCAGTTCGCGTGCACGGGCGTAATCGAGTTCGGCCTTTTCGGCATCGGCGTGCGCCGACACGAGCGCCGCGTCCGCCTGCTCGATCAGCGCGCGTGCGCGGCTCGCATCGGCATGCGCCTGGGCGACGCGGGCGCGCTGCGCCGCGACGCGCACGTCGAAGTCGCGCCGATCGATCTGCACGAGCGCGTCGCCCGCGTGAACGAACTGGTTGTCGTCGACGAGCACACGCTCGACCGTGCCGGCGACGCGCGGCGAGATCACGTGCAGATGGCCGGTCACGTACGCGTCGTCGGTGCCGCGATCGCGTGCATCGAACTCGTACACGAGCAACGCGACGAGCAGCAGCGCGATCGCGGCGATCGCGACGATGGCCGGCCGTCGGGAACGCGCGGGCGCAGCGGGCGACGGTGCGGGAGAGGGTGGGGTCATGATCGGCAAACTCCGTCGTACGGGCAGGATTCGACGCACCGCGTTATGCTTGCGCCAGCTTGACAGGCGGGAGCCGCTCGACGATGAACACGACGTTCGCTACCGGCAGTGCCGTGCCGGCACCGGCCGCAGGCCCGGCCTCCGACATTCCGACGTTTCGGTCGATCGCCGCGATCGCCGCCGTGCTGCTCGGCGCCATCATCGCGACGCTCACGTCGCGCATCACGTCGCTCGGGCTGGCCGATGTGCGCGGCGCGCTCGGCGTCGGCTTCGACGAAGGCACGTGGATCAACACCGCGTTCACCGCGTCGCAGATGTTCGTCGGGCCGCTCGCGATCGCGGCGGCCTTCATGTTCGGCACGCGCCGCGTGCTGGTCGCGGGCGCCGTGGTGTTTCTCGGCGCGGAAAGCGTGCTGCCGCTGTGCACGCAATTCGGCGCGTTCATCGTATGCCAGGCGATCGCGGGGCTCGCGTCCGGCGTGTTCGTGCCGCTGACGGTCGGCTTCGTCGTGCGCACGCTGCGGCCGCGGCTGATTCCGTTCGGCATCGCCGCGTATGCGATGAATCTCGAGATGTCGCTGAACCTGTCGGCCACGCTCGAAGGCTGGTATAGCGAACACCTGAGCTGGCGCTGGCTGTTCTGGCAGAACGCGGCGCTGACCGTGCCGTTCATCGCGTGCCTGATGCTGTCGCTCGCCGACGAGCCGATCAAGCGCTTCGCGTCGGGCATCGATGCGCGCGGGATGCTGCTCGGCGCGGGCGGGTTCGCGTGCCTGTGCATCGCGCTCGACCAGGGCGAGCGGCTGTTCTGGCTGCAGTCGCCGCTGATCGTCGCGCTGCTGGCCGCCGGCATCCTGATGATCGCCGCCTTCCTGATTCACGAACTCGCGTCGCCGCGCGCCGGGCTGGATCTCGGCTACCTCGCACGGCCCAACATCGCGCTGCTGATCGTGCTCGTCGGCCTCGTGCGCTTCACCGTGCTCAACACGAGCTTCATCCCGTCGCTGTTCCTCGCCAGCACGTACGGCCTGCGGCCGTTGCAGATCGGCGACACGCTGCGCTGGATCGCGATCCCGCAACTGCTGCTCGCGCCGTGCGTCGCGCTGCTGCTGCAGCGGGTCGATCCGCGCCGGCTGATCGTCGCCGGCTTCGCGATGGTGGCGATCGCGTTCGCGCTCGGCTCGCGGCTCACGCCGGTGTGGGCCGAGCCCGACTTCATTCCGTCGCAGCTGCTGCAGGCGCTCGGTCAGACGATGGCGCTCACGTCGGTCATCTTCTTCTTCGGCAAGCACGTGACGGCCGAGCACGCGTTGACGTTCGGCGCGGTCGTGCAGGCGACGCGCCTGCTGAGCGGGCAGCTCGGCACGACGTCGATCGCGGTGATTCAGCGGATCAGGGAGGCTACCCATTCGAATCTCGTCGGTCTGCATGTGTCGCTGTCGGATCCCGAAACGCTCGAACGGCTGCGAGCCGGCGCGGCGTCGCTGGTCGCGCACGGCGCCACGTTCGCGACAGGCAACCAGGCGGCCTATGCGCTCGTCGATCGCGCGGTGCGCGTGCAGGCCACGACGCTCGCGCTGGCCGACAACTTCCGGGTGGCGATGGCGTTCGCGCTCGCCGGCGCGCTGCTCGGCATCCTGCTGCGCCCGGTGCGGGCGCCGTAAGTGTGGCACCGGGCGGTCTGAAATTTCCTGAAAAGTCCTGAACGGCGCGTCCGCCGCGTCCGTCGCGGCGGCATGCACGCCGTCGCGACGGACCGCGCGATTACGCCTGCAGGAACGCAAGCAGCTCGGCGTTGATGCGATCGGCGTTCACGACGCACATGCCGTGCGCGCCGCCTTCGATCACTTTCAGCACCGCGTGCTTGACGATCTTCGACGACAGCCGGGCCGAATCGTCGATCGGCACGATCTGGTCGTCGTCGCCGTGCAGCACGAGCGTCGGCACGTCGATCTTCTTCAGGTCCTCGGTGTAGTCGACTTCCGAGAACTCCTTCACGCACAGGTACTGGCCATGGATGCCGCCCATCATGCCCTGCGACCAGAATGCGTCGATCGTGCCCTGCGACACCTTCGCGTTCGGGCGGTTGAAGCCGAAGAACGGCACGGCGAGATCCTTGTAGAACTGCGAGCGGTTCTCCGCGACGTTCTTGCGGATGCCGTCGAACACCTCCATCGGCAAGCCGCCGGGATTGGTCGGCGACTTCACCATCTGCGGCGGCACCGCGCCGATCAGCACCGCCTTCGCCACGCGCTTCGTGCCATGGCGGCCGATGTAGCGCGCGACTTCGCCGCCACCGGTGGAGTGGCCGACGAGCGCGGCTTCGCGCACGTCGAGCGCGTCGAGCAGCGCGGCGAGATCGTCCGCATACGTGTTCATGTCGTTGCCGCGCGACGGCTGGCCCGAACGGCCGTGGCCGCGGCGGTCGTGCGCGATCACGCGATAGCCGTGCTGCACGAGGAACAGCATCTGTGCGTCCCACGCGTCCGCGCACAGCGGCCAGCCGTGCGAGAACACGACCGGGCGGCCGCTGCCCCAATCCTTGAAGTAGATCTGCGTGCCGTCCTTGGTGGTGATCGTGTTCATCGTGTGCGCTCCTGAGTGGGCCGAAGAGGGGCTGTGGGACGGCGTGCCGGCCGCGGCCGCCATGGCGGGCAGCGCGGCTGCGGCAACGGCCGTCGCGCCGGCGAGCAGCATGTCGCGGCGGCGCGCCGACGAAACGGCGTCGGTCTGTTCGGGATGCATCTGGACTCCTGAGGTATGCGGCGGCGAGGCCGCACGGGATGGTGGATCGGTGGCGGCTGGCCGCGGCCATCCCGCCCGGCAGCCGTCCGGCGTGCGCCGCCGCGCGTCGATGGTGGCGCGCGGACGAACGAATGCCGTCGGGAGCGTAATCCGGCGCGGTGTGCGTCGTACTGAAATCCGGCTGAATTCTCTTGAACGCCGCGACGCCTCCAGCGGATTTGCGGCACTGCAGAACAATTAAGCCCGCGACCGGGACTCTTCAGCGCACGGCGGTTATCGTCAGCATCGGGTCATCGGCACACGTCGCGCGCCACGCGAACAGGGCCGACCGGCCCGCGCCGCCCGTCACCTGCCTGGATAAGCCGCCATGGACGCCTTCAATCGCTGGGAGCACATGATCACGTCGCTCGGACCGCTATCTGCCACGGGCGTCCGGATGCCGCCGATGCCGCGCGCGCGAGAGACGGACGGCTCGCGTCGCCCGCATCGGGACGATGCGCCGGTGCCGTCGAGCGGCGACGTGCGCCGCCGCAGCGCGATCGTCGCCGTCGAGCGGCAGACCGATTCGTCGATGCTGGTGTCGTGGAGCGATCCGACGCGCTGCCGCTACGACGAACAACGCTGGATCAGCGCGAAGGCGCGCAGGCTGGCGCGCTGCGCGCTCACCGGGCAACCGATCCGGGTCGGCGACGCGATCTACAAACCCCAGTGGCGCGGCGAGAAACGCCCCGCGAACTGCCGCGAGATGGTGCTCGCGACGGCGCTCGAGCAGTTCGTCGCCCGGCAGTCCCGGGCGTGACGCGCCGCGCCGCACGCTTTGGCCGCGTCCGTGGGCGCGGCTTCCCTACTCGAAAGGAACCTTCATGAGCACGTTCACCACCCGCGACGGCGTGTCGATCCACTACAAGGACTGGGGCAGCGGCCACCCGGTCGTGTTCATTCACGGCTGGCCGCTGAACGCCGACATGTGGGACGTGCAGATGCATCATCTGGCGTCGCACGGCCTGCGCGGCATCGCGTACGACCGGCGCGGCTTCGGGCGCTCCGGCCAACCGTGGAGCGGCTACGACTACGACACGCTGGCCGACGATCTCGCGACGCTGCTCGAGACGCTCGACCTGCATGACGTGACGCTCGTCGGCTTTTCGATGGGCGGCGGCGAGGTGGCCCGCTACATCGGCCGGCACGGCACGCGCCGCATCGCGAAGGCGGTCCTGATCGGCTCCGTGACGCCGCTCGTCGCGCGCCGCGACGATCATCCGGAAGGCGTGGACGTCGCGGTATTCGACGGCATTCGCGCGGGCATCGTCGCCGATCGCGCGGCGTTTTTCGACGGCTTCTGGCCGCTCTTTACCGGTTCGAACCGCGGCGGCTCGACGGTGTCGCGCGCGGCGCTCGGCTGGACCTCGGTGATGGCGCTGCAGGGCGGGCTGAAGGGCACGCTCGAGTGCGTTCGCGCGTTTTCCGAAACCGATTTCCGCGCCGACCTGCAACGGTTCGACGTGCCGACGCGCGTGATTCACGGCGACGACGACCAGACGGCTCCGCTCGCGCTGACGGGCGCCGCGACCGCGAAACTCGTGCCGGATGCGACGCTGAGCGTCTATGAAGGCGGCCCGCATGCGCTGTACCTGACCCATGCGGCCAGGCTGAACGACGAATTGCTGGCGTTCGTGCAGGGCTGAGCTCCGCGACGCCGGCCGGTGGCGGCGCGGGGCACGCGCCGCCTGTTTCGCGTGACGAATCGGGTCGGAAGCGCACACAAATGAGCCGACGGATATTCGGCCGACGTAATAGAGCGCCCGAAAATAAACCGGCCGTTCGAATCGAAAAGAAAATGCGCCACATTTCTCCGCTCGAAAAACGTTTCGTCCGATATATCGAAATCGCATTCATGGACGCATGCACGATTTGCACATGAAACGTGCGTGACCTCGCCGTATTTCGGTGCTTGGGCGGTACTCGGGCCCAAAGCAGCGCCGCATGGCGGAATTTTTCGTCATTTCAAAAAATTCGAGCCGTTCATTCTGATAATTTGAATCATTCGACCATGCAAATACCGTAGCATTGATGCCGAACCGGCACACCCGATTTCAGTGGGACGCCGTTGAATGTCACCCTCAAGAAATTCTCATGATCCGGATTGGAACACTTCACGTTTTTCTCGACAGACGTGAAATTCGTTCGAACGGCAAGCTGCTGCGCATCGGCAGCCGCGCATTCGAAATTCTCGAGTTGTTGATTCGGGCGAACGGTGCGCTGGTATCGAAAGACGACATCATGCAGCGGGTATGGCCGCACACCGTGGTGGAGGAAAACAACCTGCAGGTGCACATAGCGTCGCTGCGCAAGGCGCTGGCCGGCGACCGCAACCTGATCGTGACGGTGCCGGGCCGCGGCTATCGGCTGGTCGCCGGGCAGGACGACGGCGACGCGCCCGTGCGTCCCGCGACGTGGCGGCCGTCCGCGGCGCCGAGCACGCTGTTCGGCCGCGAACAGACGGTCGCCGACGTGCTGGCCGCCCTGCAGGGCGCGCGCGTCGTGACGCTGGTCGGCGCGGGCGGCATCGGCAAGACGCGCGTCGCGATCGAAGCGGCGGCGCGCGCCGACGCACGCTTTCCGGAAGGCACCGTATTCGTTTCGCTCGCGACCGTCGCGTGTCCGCGCTTCGTGCCGGACGCGCTGGCCGGCGCGTTCGGCATCACGCAGCCGACCGGATCGCTGACCCTCGAAGCGGTGCTCGCCAGCGTCGCGCGTCGCCGGATGCTGCTCGTGCTCGACAATTGCGAGCACCTGCTCGACGCCGCCGCGCAGATCGCGAGCGCGCTCACCGATGCGAACGACGGGCTGTGCGTGCTCGCGACGAGCCGCGAATCGCTGCGCATCCACGGCGAGCGCGTGTGCCCGGTGCCGCCGCTCGACGTCCCCGACGAAGGGGCTGGCGATCGCGAGGCGATGAATGCCAGCGCGGTGCAGTTGTTCGCGGCGCGGGCCCGTGCGGCCGATCCGCGTTTTCCGCTCGACGCGCGCAGCCTGGCGTTGATGGCGTCGGTCTGCCGTCGCCTCGACGGCCTGCCGCTCGCGATCGAGCTGGCGGCGGCCCGCGCCGCCGTGCTGGGCATCGACGTGCTGGCCGCCCATCTCGACGATCACTTTCGGCTGCTGACCGGCGGTTTTCGCACCGCGTTGCCGCGTCACCAGACGCTGCAGGCGATGTACGACTGGAGCTACCGGTTGCTCGGGGACGCCGAGCGCCTGCTGCTGCGATGGCTCGGCGTGTTTCGCGACGGCTTCTCGATCGAGGCCGTGCGCGAGGTCGTCGGCGCCAACGGGCCGGCCGGCGCCGATCTGCTCGATACGATCGCCGGCCTCGTGTCGAAATCGCTGGTGATCCTCGAGACCGCGCACGGCGTGCCGCGCTACCGGCTGCTGACGACCACCCGGGCCTACGCGCAACAGCAACTCGACAGTCACGGCGAGGGCGCGGCCGCGGCGCGCGCGCACGCGACCTACTTCCTCGCGTTGTTCCGGCGCGCGGCCCACGATGGCGACGCGCCGGGCAGCGGGCCGGGCAGTGGGCCGGATGGCGCGACCCGGCTCGATGCGGTCCGGCGCGAACTCGGCAATCTGCGTGCCGCGCTCGACTGGGCATTTTCGGCGCAGGGCGACGCGGCGCTCGGCATCGCGCTCGCGGCCGTCGCGGTGCCGTGCCTGTTCGATCTGTCGCTCGTCGACGAATGTCGCGAGCGCGCCCGCGTCGCGCTCGATGCGATGCGCGACGCGAATGCAACCGGGGTGTCCGACGATGCGCGCGTGCGGGTGCTGGCCGCGTATGCGGCGGCGCTCGCGCATACCGCGGGGTCGACGCGGATCGTGCACGATGCATGGTCGGAGGTGCACGCACTCGGATTCGATGCGGCCGAGGCCGAACTGCCGTCGCGCGAGTCGTGACGCCGGGTTCGTGCGCGTCCCCCCTGTTTCAGAACGATTCAGCCCGGATACAGGACGGCGGCAGGCGGCGCGCGTAGATTGCCTGAACGGAGCGCGCCGGCACCTCGTCGGCACGCATGCGCGCCGACCGCGTGCGCCCGCCGACATCGCGCGACCCCGCTGAACGCCGGCGCGGCGAAACGCCCGGCGCGCGCGTCGCCGCGCATCCCGCTCAACCGACGACCCGCCGCATGAAACCTGATCAACCCGACCTTTCCCGTCACGCGACCGATCTCGGCCTGCTGTTTCTGCGCGTCGCCGCCAGCGTGCTGTTGCTCGTGGTGCACGGCTTGCCGAAGGTCGTGCATTACACGGCCGAAGCCGCGGCCATCGAAGATCCGTTCCATCTCGGCCGCACGCTGTCGATCCTGTTCGCGATCTTCGCGGAGGTCGTGTGCCCGGTCTTCATGATCGTCGGTCTGTACCCGAGGCTGGCGGCGCTTCCGGTGATGATCGTCACGCTCGTCGCGCTGGTGTTCGTCCACCCCGACTGGCCGCTGCGCGACGCGCAGTTCGCGTGGATGCTGCTGATCCTGTTCGGCACGATCGCGATCGCGGGCGCCGGCCGCTACGTATTGCCGCTGCCGTTGCCGGGCGTCATGCGCCGGCGCGCCTAGCCGCGGCCAGCGCGTCGGCGGCCCGCACGCCATGTGCCCGACGATTCCGTCCGCGCGGCGACGTACGTGCTGCCGCGCCCATCCATTCACGCGCCGCGCGTGCGTTCCGACATGTTGAATTTCTCCGATACGGCGCTCTACGGCGCACCGATCGTGCTGGCCGATCTCGCCGCGTGGCGGCTGTTCGGGCGCGATCGCGCCGTGGCGCGCGCCATCCGGCGCTGTGCGGCGTTCGCCGTGTTGACCGCGGTGCTGTTCGCGACCGGCGTGAGCCCGCTCGCCGTGCCCGCGTCGCTCGGCGGGCTCGACCGGATCGTGGTCCAGGCCGTCTGCATCGCGTGGTGGCTCCAGTGCGCGATCGTGTTCAGCCTGCTGCTCAACCATCTGCTGCTGCCGCATGCGTGGCGCAACCAGCGGCTGTTTCACGACCTCGCGGAAGGCATCGTGTTCGGCGCGGCCGCGGTGGCCGCGCTCGGCTACGTGCTCGGCCTGCCGTTGAGCGGCCTGGTCGCGACCTCCGGCGCCGTGGCGGTGATACTCGGCCTCGCGCTCCAGAACACGCTGAACGACGTGTTCTCCGGGCTCGTGCTGAATACCACGCAACCGTTCCGGCTCGACGATACGGTCTCGATCGGCGAGCTCGAAGGGCGCATCGTCGAGAGCAACTGGCGTGCGACGAAGCTGATCGACAGCCTCGGCAACCTGGTCGTCGTGCCGAACAGCACCGCGGCGCGCGCGACGATCGTGAATCTCAGCGAACCTCCGGGCCTGCACGGCGTGACGCTCGCGCTCGACCTCGATCCCGCGGTGCGGCCGGCGGTGGCCGTCGGTGCGCTGGAGCGGGCCGCGGCGAGTTCGCTCGACGTGCTCGCGCGCCCCGCGCCGATCGCGGTCGTGAAGGCGTTCCGCGCGAATGCGATCCAGTACGAACTCGTCTGCTACGTCGACGCGCTGCAGAAGAAAATCACCGTGCGCAACGCGCTCTACGATCTCGCGCATCGGCATCTGGCCGCGGCGGGCGTCGCGTGGCGGCCGCTCGGGGTGCCTGCGCCGGCGTCCGCATCGACATCGCAAGGGCAGCCGGTATCGCGTCGGCTACTGCTGTTGCGCGCGGTCGAATTGTTCGCGCGCGTGGACGACGACGATCTGGCGGTGCTGGCCGATGCGCTGGTCGCGCGTTCGTTCGGCAAGGGTGACGTGATCTATGCGTCGAATGCGGAATCGCGCGTGCTGACGATCGTCGAATCGGGCGTCGCGGCGGTGTTCGTGCCGGGCGCGTCCGGCGACGTCGAAGTCCGGCGGATGGCGCCGGGCGATGCGATCGGTCAGTCGGTCGTGCTCGCCGGCACGCGGCTTCATGCGACCGTTCACGCGGTGACCGCGATGACCGTGCATCAGCTTCGCAGCGAGGATCTGTCGGCACTGATCGCGAGGAAGCCGGCGCTCGGCAGGCTGATGTGCGAGTCGCTCACCGACCATATCGCGACCGAGGAACGGGTGATGATTCCTCCGGTCGAGAAAGCGCACGCGGGGTTCAGCCTGATCGGCTGGCTCGAGAAGGAAATGAAGCGGCTGCACGATTCGCTCGGCTGACGCCGTGCCGGATCGCGAAGGGGCGCCGGGCCGCGAACGCGCGCGTCAGTCCGGCGTCGTGAAACGATCGACGAGATCGGGCTGGTCGAGTTGCTCGACCCACCAGTGCAGCGCGCGGCCCGCCTCGTCGCCGCGCCACGCGAGATAGCAGTGCGTGGTATCGCGCATGCCGGTCACCTGGCGCGCGACGAGCTTGCCGTCGGCGATCGCGCGCGCCGCGATGCATTCGGGCAGCGTGCCGACCGCGAGCCCTTCGCATTGCGCTTCCAGCTTCGCGGCCAGCGTCGGTACAGCGAGATACGGCTGGCCCGCATCGATCGCCACCGACTGCGGCTGGAGTTCGCGCGACGTATCGCTGATCACCGCGCCGCGATACTGGACGACCGACGCCATCGCCAGCGGTTCGGGCAGCGCCGCGAGCGGATGGGACGGCGCGACCGCGAACACGTGTTTCAGCGAGCCGATCGGCCGTGCGACGATGCCCGGCAATTCCGGCGGTTCGCCCGCCGCGCCGACGACGAGATCCGCCCGCCGCGAAATCAGCGCATCCCACGCGCCGCCGAGCACTTCGGTCGACAGCCGCAACCGCGTGTCCATCCCGAGCGCGTAGAACCGGTGGACGTACGGCCACAGCGCGTCGAACGGCAGGATTTCGTCGATACAGACGCGCACTTCCGTTTCCCAGCCCTGTTGCGCGCGCAGCGCCTTCATTTCGAGCTGCTCGGCCGCGCGCAGCAGGCGCCGGCCTTCCTCGACGACGATGCGGCCCGCATGCGTGAGCTTCGCGCGCCGTCCGCTGCGGTCGAACAGCGCCACGCCGAGATCGCTTTCGAGTTTCTGCACCAGGTAGGTGAGCGCGGACGGGACACGATGCAGCAGTTCCGCGGCTTCGGCAAAGGTGCCGGTGCGGTCGATCGCGTCCAGGGCTTCGAGCGCTTCGAATGACAGCTTCATCGCGAATTCCGGTAGGGGGTGGCTGGCGCATCATACCAGTGCGGGGTGCGGCGCGAGCAGCGTGCGTCGCCGCGATTTGCTAGAGTGACAAGCCTCGCATTCATCTTCCCGCCTCGCCCCATGAGCGCCCCTCAGCCGGACACCGCATCGTCCGATTTCATCCCGGCCGACGTCAGGCAGACCGTCGTCACGCAAGCGTTGCCGAACGGGCAGATCGGTATCGTCCGGCTCAAGAGCTTGCGCAGGAACATGGGGCTGACCGCGCCCTATGAACTCGAGAATACGGATCTGATCGTGCTGCAGTTGCACCCGTTCGGCGAGCAGGATCTGTGGCTCGACGGCCGCCCCGCACCGTTCGTTCCGTATGACGCGGGGACCGTGTCGATCTACGATCTCGACCGTCGCTGGGTGGCCGATCTCCAGGGCGCGTTCGATTGCCTGCATTTCCATCTGCCGCGCCACACGCTCGAGGAAACGGTCGACGACCTCGGCGGCCGGCAGCGGCCGCAGCTTTATCTGCCGCCGCATCTGAGCACCCACGATTCGGTCATCCATGCGCTCGGACACGCGTTGCTGCCCGCGCTGGCCCGGCCCGCTGAAGCGTCGCAGATCTTCATCGATCACGTGGGGCTGGCGTTTCAGGCGCACGTCGCGCATCGTTACGGCGGCGTCGGCGAACGGCGGGAAAGATCGGACGGCAAGCTCACGCCGTCGCAGGCGCGCCGCGCGAAGGATTTGCTGCTCGCGCACCTCGACGGCAATATCGGCCTGGCCGACGTGGCGAGCGCGTGCGGGCTGTCTCGCGGCCATTTCGTCAAGGCGTTTCATCGAACGACCGGGCTGCCGCCGCATCGCTGGCTCATCGTGCAGCGCGTCGAACGGGCGAAGGAATGGATGCGCGACCCGAACATGCCGTTGAGCATGATCGCCGTTGCGTGCGGCTTCGCCGATCAGAGCCATTTCTCGCGCACCTTCACGCGCTTGACCGGCGTCACGCCTCGCCGGTGGCGCGCGGACCATACGTGATCGTCGCGACGCGGATGCGGGGCGCGGCATGACAACCGCGGCGACGTGCAGGCATGCAACTTGCGCGGCCGCACGGGCCGCACTACTTTGGAGAGATTTCCATGAAACGACGCTGGCCGCGACAACCGATGCTCGCGATAGGTGTGTTCGCAACGTTCGCGCTGCACGCAGCCGTTGCATCGGCGGCGCCCGAAGTCTCGATCAGCCGCGCCGATTACGGGACGACCGCGACCGGGCAGGCGGTGAGCCAGTACACGCTCGCGAACCCGCGCGGCGTGAGGCTGAAAGTCATCACGTACGGCGGCATCGTGACCGCGCTCGACGTGCCTGATCGCACCGGCCACGCGGCCGACATCGTGCTCGGCTTCGATTCGCTGCGCGACTACGAGGCGCACAACGGCAACATCCATTTCGGCGCGCTGATCGGCCGGTATGCGAACCGCATCGCGGGCGGACGCTTCACGCTCGACGGCAAGACGTGGAAGCTGCCGGTCAACGACGGGCCGAACACGCTGCACGGCGGCCCCGACAGTTTCGACGCGAAGGTCTGGACGGTCACCGGCACGCACAGCGACGCGACCGGTTCGAGCGTCACGCTGCGCTACGTGAGCCCCGACGGCGAGAACGGCTTCCCCGGCACGTTGACGACGGACGTGACCTACACGCTGACCCGCGACAACCAGATCCGCATCGACTATCGCGCCACGACGGACAAGGACACGGTCGTCAACCTGACCAACCACAGCTACTTCAATCTGGCCGGGCAGGCGGGCGGCAGCGTCGAGCGGCAACTGATCGAGATCGCCGCATCGCGTTTCACGCCGACCGACGATACGTCGATTCCGACCGGGCAACTGGCGAGCGTCGCGGGCACGCCGATGGACCTGCGCCAGCTGACGCCGATCGGCGCGCATTTGCGCGATGCGTATCCGCAGCTCGCGATCGCGCATGGCTACGACCAGAACTGGGTGCTCGACCAGGGCGGCCAATCGGCCCCCGCGTTTGCCGCGCGCGCTTACGACCCGGCGTCCGGGCGTTTCCTCGAGCTGTACACCACGCAGCCGGGGCTGCAGTTCTATACGGCCAACGGGTTGAACGGCAGCGTCGCGGGCAAGGGCGGCACGGTCTACCGGCAAACCGATGCGTTCGCGCTGGAAGCCGAGCATTTTCCCGATTCGCCGAATCATCCGGCCTTCCCGTCGACGGCGCTCAAGCCGGGCGAGACGCTGCACGAAGTGACGGTGTGGCGGGTGGGCGCGCGATAAACGGCGGCGGCGGCGTCGGCGGGCGCGCGTCGGTCACACGTTGATCACGCCGCGCCCGAGTTCGATCACGCGCCCGCCGACGCCGATTTCACCCGCCGCATCGACCGACAAGTGCAGCAGGCAGGGCCGGCCGACGGCTTCGCCTTGCTCGACCCGAAACGCGGCCGGCAGATCGTGACTGGCGGCAAGCAGCCAGCCGCCCAGGTTCGCACAGGCCGAACCGGTGCCCGGATCTTCCGACACGCCACCGCCTTGCTTCACGAAGAAGTAGCGGGACACGACCGTCCCCGGGCGCGCATCGTCGAACGCGAATACGTACGCGGTCCTGCGGCCGAGGCTGCTTGGCGGCCAGATGTCGACGCGCGCGCCGTCGGGCCGCGCGCGCCGCACGGCGGCCGGGTCCTTGAGCGCGACCAGCAACTGGTCGGCACCGGTATTGACCCACAGCGGCGGCGCGAGCAGATCGTCCTCGGTGAGCCCGAGCAGCGCCGCGACCTGCGCATCGGGCAACGCGCACGGCGCGGTGTTCGGCATGCCGGCGTGCGGCGCGACGAAGGTCCACACGTCGTCGCGCGCGGTGACGTCGACGACGCCGCCCTTGAATTCGAGCGAGAGCGCATCGCCTGCCTTGAGCAGATCGCGTACGACGTGCGCGGTGCCGAGCGTCGGGTGGCCCGCGAAAGCCATCTCGTAGCCCGGCGTGAAGATCCGCACGCGTGCATGTGCTCGGTCGGACGGCAGCACGAAGGTCGTCTCGGACAGGTTGAACTGCACGGCCAGCGCCTGCATGGTCGCGTCGTCCATGCCGCGCGCATCGTCGAACACGCACAGCGGGTTGCCGCCGAACGTCGCTTCGGCGAAGACGTTCAGCAGGCGGAAGGTGTATTGGGTCATCGATATCTCGTCGGGATCAGCCCTGCTTGTCGAGCGGTGCGAGCATCGCCTGCATGTCGGGATGCTTCAGCACTTTCCGGTATTCCGCCGGACCCATCGCGTCGATCAGTACGCGGCCGCTCACGTCGGCCTTGATGTACTCGACCGCGAGCAGCGCGATGACCGGATTGGTCGTCAGCGTCGCCTGGTCGGGCGACTGATCGCCGAATTCCGCGACCATTGCCTCGGTGTCGTCCGCGACCGCGACGGCCAGCCGCCGTCCGGAGAGCCGAAGCCTCGCGCTGGCGCCGCATTTGGCCATGTCGTAGTGACGCGGCCCGTCGAGCGTGCGCGTGCCGTAGATCGCCACGTGCGTATCGACGCCGCGCGCCGCGGCCGCTTCGAGCAGCGGCCCGAGATCGTCGATCTCTTCGTCCCAGACGCCCGCGAAGATTTTCGTTTTTGCCTGGTCGATCACGCGCGCGAAGGCGCTGACGATCGCCTCCCGCCCGCTCAACGACCAGACCAGCCCCGGCTCTTGCCGCACCGGCAGCCGGTCGAGCGCGCCCGCCGCCAGCTCGAGATCCGCGTTGAAGCGCGTGCGCAATTCTTCCAGCAGCGAGCGGTGCGGCACGGCGGCATAGCGGACCGGTTCGGAGCGGTTGACGAGCACCGCGCCGCGCGCCTCCAGACGGCCGAGCGTCTCGTAGACCTTCGATGGCGGCATGCCGGCGCGCCGGCCGACTTCCGCCCCCGTCAGCGCGGCTTGGCCGACGAGCGCCGCGTACGCCTGCGCCTCGTATTGCGTGAAGCCAAGCCGGATCAGGGACGTGATCAGTTCCGCGTTTTCGTTCATGTGGATGGATTCGGATGGCCGTGATCAGCATCACGGCGGTGCTTGATTAACTACCGGAGTAGTATAGAATCGATCTCACTTACTACCGAAGTAGTAAGTGAGATTTCCAAACCTTGCCAAGGAGGATCATCAAGATGCGTCAACGGATCAGTACCGGCTCCCCGTGGGAGCCGAAGGTGGGCTATTCGCGTGCCGTGGTCGTCGACAACACGATCTACGTGTCGGGGACGGCGGGCAAAGGCGACGACGTGTATGCGCAGACGCGCGATGCGTTGGCGACGCTCGGCAAGGTCCTCGCGGACAGCGGATTCGCGCTGTCGGATGTCGTCCAGAGCCGGCTGGTGGTCGCCGACTTCGACCATTGGGAAGACGCGGCGCGTGCGCACGGCGAGATATACGGCGAGATCCGGCCGGCGTTCTCGCTGGTCCATGCGTTGCCGTTCGTCGATCCGGAGATTCGGGTCGAGGTCGAGGCGATCGCGGTCCGGACCGTCGCATGACGGTCGCCGGCCCGCACGCGTATCTGTCCCGCACGGCGATCGCGATGCTTGCGCTCGCGGCGGGCGTCGCGATCGCCAACGGCTATGCGCTGCAGCCGTCGCTGTCGGCCATTGCCGGCGATTTCGGCGTGTCGGCCGCGCGGATGGCGACCCTCACGTCCGTGACGATGCTCGGCTATCTGGCCGGCCTGGCGCTGCTGGTGCCGCTGGTCGACCGGGTTGGTCCACGCACGCTCGTTTCGGCGCAAATGGGCGTGCTCGCGGCGTTGCTCGCGTGCGCGTCGCTGTCGGCGACGCCGTTCGCGCTCGACGGCTGCTTCCTGTTGGTGGGCGCGGCCACGACGGTCGCGGCGCAATGCAGCGCGTTGGTCGGCAAGCATGCGGATCCGCATCGGCGCGGCGGAGCAATGGGAGTGGTTTCCGCGGGCATTTCCGCCGGCATCCTGCTGAGCCGCTTCGTCGGCGGCGCGTTGTCGCAATGGTGCGGATGGCGGGGCGCGCTGCTCGCCTTGGCCGGCTGCGTGGCGTTGGCGGCCGTCGGCAGTGGCGTGCTGTTGCCCGGCGGTCGCCCCGAAGGGCGTTCCGGCCACGCAGCCGCGATCGGCGCGATTGCACGGCTATTGCGCGACAGCGCCGCATTGAGGCGCCGGACCTGCGCCGGCATGCTGTGGTTCTTCGCGTTCAATCTGGTCTGGGTGGGGCTGGCGATTCGTCTGGCCGCGCCGCCGTACAGCATGGGGGCGGCCGAGATCGGCGCATACAGTCTCGCCGGCGTGCTCGGCCTCGGCGTGACACGCGTGGCGGGCAAGCTCACGGATCGCTTCGGTGATCGTATGGTGATCGGCGGCGGCCTCGCCGTGGCTGCGCTGTCCACGCTGCTGCTTGGTGTCGCGCTCGGTCATCCGGGCTGGCTGGGCGTCGGGCTGGCGTGGTTCGATGCCGGTTGTTTCGCCGCCCAGGTCGCGAACCAGGCGCGGGTCGTGGCGATTCAGCCCGCGCGGGCCGGTGCGTTGAACGCCGCGTACCTGACGCTGTACTACGCAGCCGGCGCGGGCGGCGCCGTGGCGGCAGGCATGCTCGTCGAACGGCTCGGGTGGGGCGCGATGATGCTCGTCGCGGCGGGTGCGGTGACGGTGGCCGGGTGGGTCGGGGCCGCACGCGTGAGCGTGGATGCCGCGGGCGAAGCGACGTCCGCCGGTTGAGCGCGTGCGGGACCGGCGACGGTCATCGGCCGGAGGTTCCCGCACACCTCAATGCGACGACACGAACACCGCATCGTCGAATGCCTGCGGAATCGCGAAGCTCGCGCGCATGCGCTGCGTTTCCTTCGCCGGCGTCAAGCCGAACAGGCGCTTGAATTCCCGGCTGAACTGCGACGCGCTCGTATAGCCGACCGCGTAGCCGGCCGCTTCCGCCGTCAGGTCCTCACGCACCATCAACAGCCGCGCCTGATGCAGGCGTGTCGACTTCAGGTACTGCATCGGCGATACCTGCGTGATCGCCTTGAAGTGACTGTGAAAGCTCGGCACGCTCATGCCGGCTTCATCGGCCAGTTGCGACACGTCGAGCGGCCGTGCGTAATCGGTGTGGATCACGCGTAACGAGCGCCCGATCCGGCCGAATTGCCCGCGCATCGCCAGTGCGCTGCGCATCGCGTTGCCTTGCGCGCCGGTCAGCACGCGGAAATACAGCTCGCGAAGCAGCGCCGGGCCGAGCACCGCGGCGTCGAGCGGCCGCTGCATCGCCTCGACGAAACGCAGCACCGACGCGTGCATCGCCTGATCCATCGGCGTCGACATCATGCTCTTCGGCGCCTGCGCGGTTTCCGCGAGGCCGGCTCGGTCGATCTGCGCGGCGAGTTCGGCGGCCAGCGTGAAATCGAGGTGCAGGTACAGCGCGAGCAGCGGGCGCTCGGGCGTGGCGTCGGTTTCCATGCTGAACGGCACGGGCACGGAGACCGCCAGGTAATGGTGCTCGTCGTACAAATAGCGCTCGCCGCCGAAGTACCCGCGCTTCGATCCCTGACACACGATCACGATGCCCGGGTCGTACAGCACCGGCGTGCGCGACAGCGCGCGGTTCGAGCGCAGGATGCGCACGCTCGGCAGCGCGGTCAGGTTGTAGCCCTCGTCGGGCGCCAGCGTGCGCAGCAGCGTCACCAGGCGCTTCCGGTCGCGCGGCGAAGGCGCCGGAGGTCGGGCGGAGACGGGTACGGTGCTCATAGTTTTGTGCAAGAAAATCAGCGGAATCGGGCTTATTCGGCTCAGATCGTCAGACTAGTATGCACGCTTCAATCGACATTCGGGAGAGGCTCACATGGCATCCGGCAACATCATGCTCATTACCGGCGTCAGCAGCGGGTTCGGCCGCGCGCTCGCCGAGGAAGCGCTGGCCGCCGGTCACACGGTGGTCGGCACGGTGCGCAGCGCGCAGGCGGCGCGCGAGTTCGAAGCGCTGTCCCCGCAGGCGGCCGTCGCGCGCGTGCTCGACGTGACCGACTTCGAGCGCATCGACGGCGTCGTCGCGGACATCGAGGCGAACGTCGGGCCCGTCGACGTGCTGGTGAACAACGCGGGTTACGGGCACGAAGGGATCATGGAGGAGGCGCCGCTCGACGAGATGCGCCGGCAGTTCGACGTGAACGTGTTCGGCGCGGTCGCGATGATGAAGGCCGTCGTGCCGTTCATGCGCGAACGCCGGCGCGGCCGCATCCTGAACATCACGTCGATGGGCGGGCACATCACGATGCCGGGCATCGCGTACTACTGCGGCAGCAAGTTCGCGCTGGAGGGCATTTCGGAGACGCTCGGCAAGGAGCTCGAGCCGTTCGGCATCGCGGTGACGGCCGTCGCGCCGGGGTCGTTCCGCACCGACTGGGCCGGCCGCTCGATGGCGCGCACGCCGCGCTCGATCGCCGACTACGACGCGTTGTTCGACCCGATCCGCCGCGCGCGGGAGGAGAAAAGCGGCAAGCAGCCGGGCGACCCCGCGAAGGCCGCGCGGGCGATGCTCGCCGTGATCGCGGCGGACCATCCGCCCGCGCATCTGCTGCTCGGCAGCGACGCGCTGCGGCTCGTGCGGAACAAGCTGGCGGCGCTGGACGACGAAATCCGCGCGTGGGAAGCCGTGACGGTGTCGACGGACGGCTGACGCGCGCGGCGTCGTTCGTTTCCTGCCGGTGGATGATCGGCCATCGCATTGCACGATGGCGTCGTGGTTTCACAATAAAGCCGATAATGGCAGCGGCCCGTTCGCCACGTTCATCCACCTCACAGGAGTACCGCGATGCCATACGTCACCACGAAGGACAACGTCGAGATTTTCTACAAGGATTGGGGTCCGAAAGACGCGCAGCCCATCGTGTTCCACCACGGCTGGCCGCTGTCCAGCGACGACTGGGATGCGCAACTGCTGTTCTTCGTCCAGCACGGCTATCGCGTGGTCGCGCACGACCGCCGCGGCCATGGCCGTTCGGCGCAGGTCTGGGACGGCCACGACATGGATCATTACGCCGCCGACGCGTTCGCGGTGGTCGAAGCGCTCGACCTGCGCAATGCGGTGCATATCGGGCACTCGACCGGCGGCGGCGAAGTGGCGCGCTACGTCGCGAAGCACGGCGAGCCGGCCGGCCGCGTCGCGAAGGCCGTGCTGGTCAGCGCGGTGCCGCCGCTGATGCTGAAAACCGATTCGAACCCCGAAGGCCTGCCGCTCGAGGTGTTCGACGGCTTCCGCAAGGCGCTCGCCGACAATCGCGCGCAGTTCTTCCTCGACGTGCCGAGCGGCCCGTTCTACGGGTTCAATCGCGAAGGCGCGACCGTGCACCAGGGCGTGATCCGCAACTGGTGGCGGCAGGGGATGGAAGGCAGCGCGAAGGCGCATTACGACGGCATCAAGGCGTTTTCGGAAACGGATCAGACCGAGGACCTGAAGTCGATCTCCGTCCCGACGCTCGTGCTGCATGGCGAAGACGACCAGATCGTGCCGATCGCGGATGCCGCGCTGAAGTCGATCAAGCTGCTGAAGAACGGCACGCTGAAAACGTACCCGGGCTATTCGCACGGGATGCTGACGGTCAATGCCGACGTGCTCAACGCCGACCTGCTCGCGTTCGTGCGGGGCTGACGGTGGCGGCGCGGCCCGCTGCGGCGGGCCGCGCCATGATCGAAGGCCGGCGAACCGGCAGTGCCGCTGGCCGCGGCTGCCGGTTCGGCTTCGCCGTGTTGTCGTCCGCTTTGCCCGTCAACCGTCAACCGTTGCGCAGGAACACGACATAACCGCGGAACCACGGATTCGACGCGAGATACGGCGGCGCGTCCCACTCGCCGCCCTGGATCACGCCGATGCGAAACGGCAGTTGCAGCCGCGCGACGCGCGGCAGGTACGCCGCATAGTCGGGGATCGTGCGGCGCCCCTGGTAGGTCTGCACGACCACCTCGTCGACGATGCCCTTGAGCTGGTTGACCTGGTCGGTATCGATGCGGCTGCTCCAGTCGAGCAGCCCCGTGATGCTGAGCCGGCAATCGACGGGCAAGGTTTCGCGCAGCGTGCGCAGGAATCCGAGGTAATCCTGGAGGTGGCGCGTGCCCGCATCGAAATCGATCTGGATGCCGGCGATCGTGCGGCCCGACGCACGCCAGCGCGCGAGCTGCGCGAGCATGATCTGCGTGACGCGCGGCGTCCAGCGCAGCGTATGCGCACGATAGACGAGCCACACGCGCGCACCGGGCGCGGGCGGCAGCGCGACGCCCTGCGCGATCACGCGCACCTGCGACTCGTCCCGCGGCGACGCTTCGATCTGCCCTTGCAGCACGTAGACGATGCGCGCGCCGTGCACGACCGCCTGCGGCTTCACGCCGGCCCATAGCCAGAATGCGTCGTACCGCGCGGCGTCGACGGTGCCGCCCAGCGCGACGCGCGCGGCCAGCAGCAGCGCGACGCACGCGATGCGCTTCATATGGCGCTTACCAGTAGTAGCGAAGCTTCTGCGCCCACGGGCTGCCCGGATAGGCGGTCTTCAGCGTGTCGAACCAGCGCTTGCGCGTGCTCTTCGGCACCTCCTTGCCGCCGCATTCGTTGGAGCCGCCCGGCGCGTAGCACTTGATCGCGCGATAGAACGCGTATGCGCGATCGTTCGGGTTCGCCTGCGTATCGGCCATCACCGTCACGTAGCTCGACATCCGTTCGTACGGCTTGCCCGCGAACTGCGACGGCGCCGCGCCTAGCGTCGGCGGCACGCGCGTGGCGGCCGTGCTCGACGCGTTGCGGACCCACGGCGGCACCGGATCGGTTTCGAGGCCGTACGCGGGCGGATGAAGGCGCACGAAATCGGCGAGGCAGTTCAGCCCTTTCGGATCGGCGGGATTCTGCTGCAGCGTCGCGGCGATGTCGCGCGCCGACAGGCACGTGTAGCCGTCTTCGTTTTTCGCGGCGGCTGCGACGAACGGCTTCAACGGATCGGCGGGCGCGCCGGGCACCAGCGCGGTATCGGCGATGAAATCCGCGTAGTGCGAACGCGTGAGCTCCTTGTAGAGCAGCGTGTACAGCGCGGTGTCGCGCAGCGCGTTGCTCGTCGCCTGATTCTGCGCCTGCGCGCGCAGCAGGTTGGCGTCGGCCGCGCGCTGCAGCAGCACCGCGCGGATCGCGACGTTGCGCACGAGCGAATCGTCGGCGAACGCGTCGTTGACGAGCCCGGCCTGCTCCAGGTTGATCGCGAGCGCGAGTTCCAGCATTTCGCGCTGGAACCGGAACGTCGCGAGCGGGATCAGGTCGCGCCACAGCTGGCGGGCCTTGTCGTTCTGGCCGCTGTCCTCCAGCGCGAACCCGCGCAGCGCCTGCTGGCTCAGCCCGAAGTAGTCGAGCGGCGCGGCGGGCGTTTGCGGCAGCAGGTCGAGCGCGGCGTCCGGCTTGTGCCCGATCTGCACGTACCAGGTCGCGAGCAGGTAGTCGTACAGCGCGGGCGCGTTCGCGAAGCGCGGCTTCTGCGCCTGCAGCTCGTCGAGCGTCATCGGCTTGCGGCTCGCGTCGCTGCTGTCGGACGCGCGCATGCGCAGCAGGTCGACGGTGGCGAGCACGGTCGGAGACTGGATCTGGCTGGCGTCGAATTCGGAGCCGAACAGCAGCTTGCTGTCGAGTTCGTTCGCCAGTTGCATCAGCGGCACGTTCGACGTCGCCGGCGACCAGCGGGCGAGCGCATGGCCGTACAGGTCGGCCTGCTGCGTGACGTTCCCGCCGAGCCAAGCGACCCGTCGCAGCAGCCCGCTCGCGGACACCGCATAGCGTCCCTTCGGATACACCTTCAGGTAGGTCCGGAACACCGTGTTCGCCGCGTCGAGCGACACTTTCGTCACGCGTGCGCGCGTCGGCGTCGGGCTGTCGTTGTCGAATACGTTGGCCTGCGCGGCGTTCAACTGCGCGCGGCCGGCCATGTAGAGGCCGGTTTCCTTCAGCCACGGGTCCGCGCTGTGCGAGGCGTTCGCGAACGCGCGGGTCGCGGTGAGGAAGTCGGCGCGGTAGAACGCGTTCGTGCCGTCGAGGTACGCGGCGAACTGCTGGCCGAGCGGCGACTTGACCGGCGGTTTCGTCCACGCGGCGCTCGCGCCGCCCGCGGCACAGGTCTTCTGCGCGATGTCGGCGCGCGCCGCGCGCAGGCGCGCGGCTTCGTCGGCGGGCAGGCTGCCGGCGCCGACCAGCGCGTCGTTGAACGCGTCGGCGCCCGCGCTCATGCTGCGGCAGATGCTGCCTTCGCCGTCGGCATACCGGTTCGACGACGCATCGGCATCCGCCGTGCCGCCGCTCTTGTCGGGCTCCTTCTGGCCGATGTAGATCCATCCGGAGAAATCCATCGGGAACGGCACGACGATCTGGTTGATCCGGTCTTTCGCCGGGATGGTCTTCGGGTCCGGAAACACCTGCGCGACCTTGGCGCTGTCGACCATCATCAGCATCGCGTTGATGCGCGTGTCGTTGGCGGGCGTCAGCATCGGCACGTTGCCGCACGAGTAGGAGGTCTGCCGGAGCGTGTTCGGCACGTAGCAGCCGTCGTCTCCGCTGGCGTGGGCGGCGGGCGTCCAGAGCAGGCTGGCCGCCAGCGCGGCGAACAGGGTTCGGTTCAGCGTCGGGTTTCTTCGCATTTTTCTTGTGCCGGGTAGGGGGCCGCGACGGCCGGTTCTCTCAGGGGGTGTTTTGCCCCGGCGCGTATCGTACCTCACGGGGCGTGACGGCCGGCGGTGCGCAGGGCGCCAGCCGCGCCGCGGGCCGGCCGCCGTGAAACGGAAATCCACTCAGTGTGGACGCAACGCCACCTTGAATCCGGATCGCTTGAATTAAGATGCAGCCGGCAGCGGCGGACGTCCGACGATGGACGATCTGACGGGGGCCGCACTGCACGGCGGGGGAGGTCTGCCGAAAGCGGCGTTCGCATCGATCCGCGCGACGGAATCGATCGTGAGAGGGAGGCGAACGGATGCCGTTTTCCATGCCTGTTCAGTAGCATTGCTTAACAATTTTAAGGGCGACACGATACGCCGTGTCGGCCAACGGCAGACGAGCGTGCGCCGGACAACGAAAACAAGAGGATTCCGATGAAACCCATTACATGGATGGTCATGGCGGCCGCGCTCGCGCTGACCGCATGCGGCGGCGACGATGTCGCGCCGAACGGCGGCGCGTCGTCATCGTCGTCGACGCCGACGAATCCCGGTTCGCCGTCCGGCTCGACGTCGCCCGGGGGCGGAACGAGCGGCGGGTCGAACGGCGGCCCGACCGGCGGCGGCACCGCGCAGCCGCAGGCCGGCTGGTCGACCGCCGCCGCGGTCGACGGCAAGGGGCCGGAGGGCGCCCCCAGCGTGACGATCGACGCGAGCGGCAATGCGCTCGCCACCTGGATGACCAACGGCCCGACCGGCGCGAACGGCAACGAGATGTGGGGCGCGCGCTATGCCGCGGGCTCCGGCTGGGGAACCGCGACGCGGCTCGATACGGGCGACGGCTCGCATTCGATGAACACGACGAGCTCGAGTCCGTCGCGCGTGGTCGGCAACGCGAGCGGGCAGGCCGTCGCGTTCTGGACCGAATGGATGCCGGGCCCGAACACGTATGCGCTGTGGGCGCGCCCGTACAGCCCGGCCGGCGGCTGGGGCACGGCGTTCGAAGTCGCGCCGGACGTGACGGGGTCGACCTATTCGGCCGGGATCGACGGCCAGGGCAACGCGCTCGTCGCGTGGACCCAGTCGATCAGCCTGCTCGATACGCGTATCGCATGGACGCGCTACACGCAGTCCGGACAGTGGGCACCGACGGCGCTGATCCAGATGCCGGTGCAGACCGGGCCGGGCGCGGTGACCGGCGACACCGACAACGTGGGGCCGATGCTCTCGGTGCTGTCGTCCGGCCGGGCCGTGCTCGCGTGGCGGCAGACCAACCATACGCACTCGGCGTTGTGGACGGCCACGTACGACACCGCCAACGGCTGGACCGACGTCAACCAGGCCGTGTCGAACACGAGCCTGTTCACGACGATCATCTCGCCGGTGGCCGGCATGGACGCGAAGGGCAACATCACGCTGCTCTGGGGGCAGCTCGATGTGACGGGCGGGAAGCTCACCACCACCACGATGTCGCAACGCTACGTGTCCGGCAACGGATGGCAGCCCTCGCAGCCCGTCGCGCCCGCGATCGTCGAGCCGACCGGGTTCATCGCGACGCCGATGCTGGCCGTCAACGAAAACGGCGCGGCCGCCGCGATGTGGGCGGAAGGCGGCGCGGCGCTGCAGGTGAGCGTGTCCGATGCCAGCGGCAACTGGGGGCCGTTGCAGCGGCTGACGGAACACCTGAACGGCGCGGCGATCCAGTACCCGCCGCTCGTGGTCGATGCCGGAGGCAACGTGACGGTTGCGTGGCAGGACACCGGTTTGCCGGGTGCGTCGGCCGTCATCGCGGCCAGCTACCGGAAGGGCGCGTGGAGCGCGTCGACGGTGGCGCCGCAGAGCGCGTCGTGGCCCGCACTGGCCGTCAACGCGACGGGGGCGATGGCGCTCCTCTGGCAATCGTATGTCGCGACGATCGGTAGCCAGATCCAGGCCAGTTTTTATACGCCGGGCACGTAAGCGCCTCGTATTGGGGAAATCGAAGGAGAAACCATGAAGCAAACCTTGTATTGCACCGCCCGGACCGCGCTGGCCGTCACCGTCGCCGGCCTCGTGCTCGCCGCGTGCGGCTCGACGCAGATGAACATGGTCGACGTCCAGACGTCGACCGCGAAGACGCTCGGGCTCGCGTCGTCGGACGAGATCACGATCGCCAACGTCCAGTACGGGAAGAAGGACGGGCTGGGCGGCCAGAAGGTGAGTTACGACGCGACGACCGGCAAGGGGCGGCGTTTCGGCTGTACGGTGTTCATGATTCCGGGGCTCACGCCGATCGATCGGCCGACGTACAACAACTGGGAATGCCATCCGCAACGGTGATGGCCGCGATGACGACCACGCCCGGCGTCGGGCGTCGGTCGATTGCTTAGGGGGACGATGCACCGCGCGGGCCTTGCGCCCGCGCAATTTGGTCCGATAATCGACGAACCGATTCTTCCTGACCCGCCGGTTCGATAAAAAACTGTCATGGATCAAGCTGCATTTGTCCCTGTTTTCAAGTTCCGCACGACCGACTATCCCGAGCCGGACCGGTTCCACGTCTGGGTCAAGGACATGCTGTGCGACTACCGGCTCGACGACGACGGCGGCCACGGCCCGTGCGACGCGGAAGCAACCGGCGCGGCGCTCGGCCCGCTGATCTTGTCCGGCCGGCACTGGCACTCGCGTGCACCGACCTATACGGTGCGCCGCACGCCGCGGCGAATCCGGCTCGACGGACAGGATTCGATCCGCTTCACGCTGCTGCTCGGCGGCCGGCTGGCGAGCCATACCGGCGGGCCCGAATTGATCAAGGGCGCCGGCGACCTGTTCGTCTACGACGTCGCGCAGATCAACGACTGCAAGGTCGAGGCCGGCGACGTGATCAGCCTCGTCGTGCCCCGCTATCTGCTGCCGGCCCATGCAGCCCAGGCGCACGGCCAGACGCTGACGAGCGGCGTGGGCCGGCTGGTCGCCGACCAGATGCTGTCGCTGTTCCGCAACCTGCCGAACCTGCGCATGCAGGACGTGCCGAGCATCGTCCAGTCGATGCTGTTGCTGCTGGCCGCGGCGGTGTCGCCGAGCGCGCAGGCGTTGAACGACGCACGCGGCCCGATCGACCATGCGCTGGTCGATCGCGTGCGTCGCTACATCGACCTGCATTTGCTGGAGCCGGACCTCACGCCCGAACGGATCTGCCGCGACATCGGCGTGTCGCGGGCGCGGCTCTATCAGTTGTTCAAGGAAGAGGGCGGCGTGATGCGGCAGATCACGCGGCGGCGCTTGCGTCACGCGTATCACGTGCTCGGCGATCCGCATCGCCGGCATCAGCGCATCGCGGAAATCGCGTGGGCGCACGGCTTTCCCGACGAGAAATATTTTCACCGGTTGTTCAAGGCGGAATTCGGCCACACGCCGAAGGAGACGCTCGAGTGCGCGGCCGCGCCGATCTTGCTGCCCTACGGTGCAGCCGATGCGCGCTGGGGCGACGGCGGCCGGCTGGCGGGATGGACGCTGCCGTTCGGGGTGCTCACCAACTGAGCCTGCCGCGCGTGAGCATCGCGCGGTGAACGCGCGCTAGCGCATCACGCACAGACGCTGCTGGCGATGCTTCCGTCATCCATCTCGTCGAGCACCGCGCGCAAGTCGTCGATGGCCACCATCAGTTCGCGGACCTGCCGCAACGACGGGTACTGATGCAGCACGGCTTGCCACTGCGGCAGGGTCAGCAGCGCGTGCCAGATGACGCCGAGGCCGTCCGGATCGGCATCCAGCCGTTGCGCGAGCGCGCTCGCGTATTCGAGGCTCGCCTGCGCGGACAGCAACTGCATCCGGCTTGCGGCGCTCAGCAGGCGCGGCGACGTGTCCGCGGACGCGTCGCAGCAATACAGCACTTCGCGTGGCAGCGCCGCTTCGTCGGTCGTCAATGCATGCAGCGATGCGCCATGCACGTGCACCGTGCCCTGATGCGTCTCGAATGCATAGACCGTGTCGGGCGCGGCCTGCGCGAGCAGGTTCAGGCCGCGCAGCAGCCGCGGCAGATCGGTCGTCGCGGCATCCGCGGAGGCCTTCGCTTCGACCAGGAAGCGCACGTTCCATGCGGACGCCGGGTCGCTGCCGCGCGCGCGTTCGAGCAGGATCGCGTCCCATTCGGTTTTCGCGCGGTCGTGCCGGCCCGGGATCGACGAAGGCACGCGCATCGACGTGACCACGCGGTAGGTGCGCTGCGCGTCCACCGCGTCGAGCCTGCGCGCCAGTGCGTCGAGCGCCTGGGCCGCCAGCGCCTCGACGGCCGCGCCGCGCTGCTGGGATGCGGCGCCCTGCGCGACGGCGACCGTGCTGCCGACGAGCGGCCCCTGACGGACCCACAGCGCGCGGTAGCGACGGACGTCCTCGTCCGCGGCCAGCGCATCGAGCCGCAGCATGCGTTCGAGTGCGGGGCTGTCCTTGAGCCTGACGATGTCCTGCTCGAACGCCGCGTCGGTCGCCATCCCGGGCAGCGCGAGCAGGTGCGCGAGCGCCGCATGCAGCTCGGCCCACGCCGCCGCGGTCGCGGCCGCATGCAGGCGCGCGAGGCCGTCGCGCTGCCATGCCAGTGCGCTGCGCTCGAGCTTGGCCGGATGCGCGATCGCATTGACGGCCGAATGGAGCGCACGCCGGTCCTGCTCGGCGTGCGCGGACAACGAGGCGTATTCGCGCACGTTCGGCGCATCGTGGCGCAGCACCGAGGCCTGAAACGACGGATCGCCGGATGACGGATCCATCGCGTCCCGGATCATCCGCGCGAGCGCATCGATGAAGCGTTGCCGCAAGTCCGTGCCGGGCGCGTGACCGTCCGCCCGCATCCTGCGCGCTTCCTCGATCACGACCGCCAGCGCGGTGGCCGGGTGCGTTGCGTCGGTCAGCGACGACGCGCGTTCGAGCGGCGGCAGCCGGTAACGGCGCGCGACGGTGCGCAGCGTGGCGTCGAGCAGGGCGGGAAGCGGTGTCAGCGACATGGCGGGTTGGGCGTGAAAGAGACGTGACCCGTCACGCCGTCAACGTCACCGACAGGCTGCCGAGTTCGCCGAAGCGCACCGTCAGCACATCGCCGAGCGGCACCTCGATCGCGCCCGCGTACGAGCCCGTCGTCACGATCTGGCCGCCGCGCACCGCATCGCCGCGCGACGCGAGGAAATTGACGAGCCACACCAGCGGCTCGAGCGGATCGCCGTCCGGGTGGCGGCCGTCGATCGTGCGGTTCAGCGCGCCTTCGAACGACAGCGCGAGCGTCGCGAGCGGCATGTTCAATCCGTCGGGCACGACCGGGCCGACGCACAGCCCCTGGTTGAATTGCCCGTCGGCCAGCAGCTCGAACTTCGACGCGCGCGCCGGCTCCGCATAGCGGCAGCCGAGGACTTCGAGCACGATGCGCACCTCGCGGATCGCGGCGCGCACGTCGCCTTCGTCATACGGCTGCTCGCGTGCCGGCAGGTCACGATCGAGCACGAACGCGATTTCCGGTTCGATCCGCACGATCGGCCCGCCGACGACGCGGTACGGCGCATCGGCTTCGCGGATCGTCGACGCGAAGATCGGCGCCAAGATCACGCGATCGGGCGGCGGCAGCGCGCATTTCCAGCCGCCGACGGGTTCGCCGAGCAGGTCGGCGACGCGCTGCTGGATCGCGAGCGCGGTTTCGATGTCGTCGGGGCGCAGCGCATCGGGCAACAGCGGGCCGGGCGAGCCGGCATGGCGGGCGGCGACGAGATGCTGGGCGGCGCCGTCCACGCGTTCGGTAGTCGTTGTCATGTCGGTTGAGCGAATTGAAAGTGGGGCCGGCAAAAAAGGGCCGGACGAAAGTCGCATGGTCGATGATAGCGCCTTCGGCGCGATGGCCGCTCGAAAGGGCATCGGCGCACGCATGACCGGCCCGGCTCGCGGGCGTGCCGAAAACGCAAGCTTCCCCCTTCCCGTCGCGCCGTTTTGCCGCATGCGCGGCCGCCGGCGGGCTTGACCGCCGTCAATGTTCAAACCCGCCGCCGGCCGATGATGGAAACATGGCCGCGTACAACAGTGCGCGCGGCCATGCAAAAACTCACCCCAGCGAGGTTCGCATGTACGAGAAGATCATGGTGGCGGTCGACGGCAGCGCTTCGTCGAAACAGGCGCTGGCCGAAGCCGTGAAGGTGGCGCTGGCGGGCGATACGCACGTCAGCGTCGTGTATGTGGTCGACAAGTCGGTGCTGTGCACGTATGCCGGCCGTCTCGATCCGCACGCGCTCGTCGAGGAAATTCGCGACGACGGGCGCAAGGTGCTGCGCGAAGCCGAACAGATCATCGCGCTGGCCGGCGCGAAGGGCGAAGCCGAACTCGTCGAGACCGAAAGCATCGGCGAGGACATCGCGGAACGCCTGCAACGCTACGTGAAGGAGCGCGGGATCGATCTCGCGGTGGTCGGCACGCACGGGCGGCGCGGCATCCGGCGCGTGCTGCTCGGCAGTGTCGCCGAGCGTTTCGTGCGCGGCTCGAAGTGCCCGGTGCTGCTGATTCGCGGCGACGACGCCGACGAGTCGGCCGTCCCGGCCGCGGCCTGACGCGGCGCGCGCGATGATACGCCGCCAGTACCGGATCGTCGTCGCGGCGCTCGCCGTGTTCGTGTCGCTCGCCGGGATGATGGCCGTCGTGACGGGCCTGCTGTTCGATGCCGCGACGGCGCTGCGCGGCGGCGCCATCGCGTTGATCGTCGGCGTCGCCGGCTTCGTCGTGATGCTGAACCCGGGGCCGAAAGGCGAGGAGTGACGCGGGCGGGCGAGGTGGCGGCGCACGTCGGGCGTCGGTTTCGCGACGACCGGCGACCGCCGTTGCGCCGCCGTGATTTCGCCTGGTCGCTTGCCGTCGCCGGCGCCTTCGCACCGTCCTGCCCGATCGGGATATCGGCCGCTTCGACGTTGCCGCCCGCTCGGCGCTTCTGTCAAACTGGCGCCCATGAAACCGCGCCTCGCTTTACCGCCTTCCTCCGATTCCGCGCCTGCGCCCGCAGGCTTTCCCGACGCCGACGAACTGGCCGCGCTGCGTGCGTGGTACGCGGGCATGACCGTGCGGCAGGCCGTCGAACGCTACCTGCCCGACCGGCTCGGCGACGGGCGGTCGGCGCGCGGCGTGATCGGCGTGATTCGCCGTCGCCTCGTGCGCGTCGCGCGGCAGGTTGGCCGCCCCGATCTCGCGGAACGGCTCGGCCACGCGGACGGTGAGCGTTTGCGGGAGGCGAAAGCGGCCACCGACGCGATCGGGCTGCTGCGTCATGCGCGCGCGCCGGTCCCGCAGATCAGCGACGACGTCGGCCTGTGGCTGCCGGCACGGGCGGTCGTGGCACTGCGTGCAAACGGGATCGCGACGCTCGCCGACCTGACGGTGCGGATTCCGCGCCGGCGCCAGTGGTGGCGCGCGATCGCGGGCCTCGGCATGGCCAGCGCGCGGCGCGTCGAGGCATTCTTCGCCGCGCATCCGGACCTGACCGAACGGGCGCGCGCGTTGATCGCCGCGACGCCGCGCGGCAGCATCGTGCCGTGGGAGCACCTGAAGCTGCCGCACGAAGTCGACGGCTCGGCCGGCACGTTCCGCGCGCCGCGCGCGACCAGCACGCTCGACGCGGACAACGATTACGCGGCCGTGCATACGTGGCTGTCGCTGCACGAATCGGCCGCGACGCGGCGCGCATACCGCAAGGAGGCCGAGCGGCTGATCCTGTGGGCGATCGTCGAGCGTGGCCGCGCGCTGTCGTCGCTGACCACCGAGGATGCGCTCGCGTATCGCGCGTTCATCCGCCGCCCGACGCCGCACGAACGCTGGGTCGGGCCCGTGCGGCCGCGCGGTGCGCCCGACTGGCGGCCGTTCTCCGGGGCGTTGTCCGCGCGGTCGGCGGCGTACACGCTGTCGGTGCTCGGCGCGCTGTTCCGCTGGCTGATCGAGCAGCGCTACCTGCTCGCGAATCCGTTCGCGGGCGTGAAGGTGCGCGAGACGCGCGGCGCGACCGCGCTCGACACGTCGCACGCGTTCACCGAAGGCGAGTGGCTGCTGGTCCGCACGATCGCCGACGGGCTCGAGTTCGGCAAGCGCCCGGTCAAGGGCGCGCCACAGTCGGGCTGGACGCCGGCCGCCGCGCAACGGCTGCGCTTCATTCTCGATTTCGGCTATGCGACCGGGCTGCGCGCGAGCGAACTGGTCGGCGCGACGCTCGGCGACATCGAGACGGATGCGCACGGCGACGCATGGCTGAAGGTGATCGGCAAGGGCAGCAAGGCGGCTCGCGTCGCGCTGCCGCCGCTGGCGCGCACGGCGCTCGATCGTTATCTGATCGCGCGCCGGTTGCCGGTCACGCCGGCGCGCTGGCGGCCCGATACGCCGCTGATTCCGCGCCTCGCGGAAGACGACGCGGCCGCGATCACGAGCGTGCGGCTGTGGAAGGTGATGCAGCGTTTCTTCGCGCAGACGGCCGACGCCGTCGAAGCCGATCACCCGGCGCTCGCGCACAAGCTGCGCCAGGCGAGCCCGCACTGGATGCGGCATACCCATGCGACCCACGCGCTGGCGCGCGGCGCGGAGCTGACGACGGTGCGCGACAACCTGCGGCATGCGTCGATCTCGACGACGTCGATCTACCTGCATGGCGACGACGTGAAGCGGGCGCGGCAGATGTCGAGTGCGTTCGGTATCGACAAATGAGTTGAACGGCGCGGCATCGACGCGGGTCAGACGATGTTTCGATCCCGGAGATTCGCATGGCATCGAGCCAGGGCACGGTCGATTTCATCGTCGAGCAGATCGCGGCGGCCGGTACGGTATCGGCGCGCAAGATGTTCGGCGAATACGGTATCTATTGCGACGGCAGAATGGTCGCGCTCGTGTGCGACGACCGGCTGTTCGTCAAGCCGACGCCCGAAGGCCGCGCTTATCTCGGCGCGTGCGACGAAGCCCCGCCGTATCCGGGCGCGAAGCCGCATCTCGTCATCGCCGGAGATCGCTGGGACGATCGCGAGTGGCTCGCGACGCTGATCCGGCTCACCGCCGCGCAATTGCCGCTGCCGGTGAAGCGCGGCCGATGACGATCATGCTGCATGCGACGTCACGCCCGCAGCGGCAGGCGTATTCTGTGACACATGCGCGCGACCATCGTGCGCCACGGAGTAAACACATGGAGACATCCGGACCTTCACGCGGCACGCGGCATGCGCGCCGCGTCTGGCACGTGCTCGTCGCGACCCTGTGCGTGGGCTGGAGCGCGCTGTCGTTCGGTGCGGAGGGCGCGAACGGTGCGGCCGCGCTGCTCGAGCGCTACCGCAGCCTCGGCGCGCAACTGAAGGACAACGCGTTTCACCGGCCCGTGGTCCTCGAATCGTCGGAAGCGTCGTCGTCGCTGAAGGGCGACATCTATGCGGTCGTCGATTATCCGTTCGCGCTCGTGAACGGCCAGCTCAACGATCCCGCGCAAGGCCCCGCGAACTGGTGCGCGGTGCTGATCCTGCACCTGAACACGAAGTACTGTCACGCGTCGAGCGGCGGTAACGGCGCGGTGCTCGACGTGAACCTCGGCCGCAAGATCGAGCAGAAGCTGTCGGATACCTACCGCGTGCAGTTCCGCTATCACGTGGCGGCCGCGACGCCCGACTATTTCCAGGTGGACCTGACCGCCGACAGCGGCCCGATGGGTACGAAGGATTACCGGATCGCGCTGGAGGCCGTGCCGGTCGGCGCGTCGCGCACGTTCCTGCATCTCACGTATTCGTATGGCTTCGGCACGGTCGGCCGGATGGCGATGAAGACCTACCTCGCGACGGTCGGCAGCGACAAGGTCGGGTTCACGAACGTCGGCGCGGCCGCGCAGCCGCGTTACGTCGGCGGCGTGCGCGGGCTGCTGGAGCGCAACACGATGCGTTATTACCTCGCGATCGACACGTATCTCGCGACGCTCGACAAGCCGGTCGACCAGCGCCTCGCGCGCTGGTTCGACGCGACCGAGCAGTATCCGCAGCAACTGCACGAAGTGGAGCGCGGCGCGTATCTGCAGATGAAAGCGCAGGAGGTGCAGCGGCAGCAGACGGCGCGATAGGGGGCGCCTGCCGCCTGCCGCCCGCCGCCCGGCGTCGATCAGTTCGACGCGCCGCCGACCGTGCGAATGCTGTGCCATTGCCCCTGTTCGACGCGGAACAGCGTGTACGGCGGCTTGACCAGGTCGCCGCGCTCGTCGAACGAGATCTTGCCGGTCACGCCGGTGACCGATACGCCGGGCAGGCTCGCGACGATCTTGCCGCGATCGGGCGAGTCGGCCTTGCGGACCGCCGCGATCATCGCGAGCGCGGCGTCGTACGCGAACGGCGCATACAGTTCGACGTCCTGGTTGAAGCGCGCCTTGTAGCGCTGCGCGAACGCGACGGCCGACGGCAGCTTGTCGAGCGCCGGACCGGGCTCCAGATCCTGCGTGCCTTCGCCCGCGTTGCCGGCGATCTTCAGGAACGCGTTGCTTTTCAATGCGCCGGCGCCGAACAGTTGCGCGCGGATGCCGAGCGAGCGCATCTGCTTGACGAGCATCGCGCCCTGTTCGTCGAGCCCGCCGAAGAACAGCAGGTCGATGTTGTTGCTCTTCATCGTCGTCAGGATGCCGCGGAAATCGACGGCCTTGTCGTTCGTGTATTCACGGCCGACGATGCTGCCGTGCGCGTCCTTCACGCCCTTCTCGAACGCGTCGGCGAGACCCTGGCCGAACGCGGTGCGATCGTCGATGATGCCGATCCGCTTCGCCTTCAGCTGCTCGACCGCGAAGCGGCCGGCCACCACGCCGCCGACACCGTCGTGCCCCATCGTGCGGAACACGTTCCTGAAGCCTTGCATCGTCAGTTGCGGATTGGTCGAGCCGGGCGTGATCATCGCGACGTTCGCCTGCTTGTAGACGGCCGACGCCGGAATGCTGCAGCCGGAGTTGTAATGGCCGATCACGCCGACCACGCCGTCGTCGACGAGCTTCTGCGCGACCTGGATCGCGATGCGCGGATCGGCCTGGTCGTCCTGCACGTCGAGCACGAAGCGCACCGGTTTGCCGCCGATGGTCGGATGCTTCGCGTTTTCCTCGTCGAGGGCGAGCTGCGCGCCGTATTGCAGATCCTTGCCGACGCGCGCAACCGGCCCCGTCAGCGGGCCGGCGAAGCCGATCTTGATGGTTTCCGGGTCCGCGGCCTGCGCGGACGCCGCGACCGTGCCGATCGAGCAGACGGCCAGCCAGGCCAGCCAGTAACGACGATTCATGATGTTTCTCCTTGCAGGGGTGGAAATCGTGGCGCGCGTCAGAATCGCGCGGCCCGGTATGGCGTGAGGTCCAGCGGCGGTGCGCGCCGGGCGACGAGGTCGGCGACGATCTGCCCGGTGATGCCGGCGAGCGTCACACCGAGATGCTGATGACCGAATGCGTGGATCACGCGCGCGCTGTCGCGTGCGCGGCCGATGACGGGCACGCCGTCGGGCAGCGTTGGCCGGAAGCCGAGCCAGCTGCGCGTCGGCGTGCCGAGCGACGGCACGGCTTCGCGCGCGGAGCGCGTGAGCAACGCGACCAGCGACGGATTCATCGGCGCGTCGAAGCCGCCGAGCTCGACGGTGCCGGCCGCGCGCAGCCCTTCGTCGAGCGGCGTCATGTAGAAGCCGCGCTCGGCCCAGCCGACCGGTCGCGTGACGATCGGCTCGTGCGCACCGAACTGCACGTGATAGCCGCGCTCGGTATCGAGCGGCACCGCATCGCCGCACGCGGCTGCCAATTCGCGCGAACGGGCGCCCGCGGCGATGACGACGTGATCGAACGCGCGCACCGTGCCGCCCGCGTGCACGTTCACGCTGTCGCCGGCCGGGGCGATCCGTTCGACCCGCGCGCGTTCGAGCGTCGCGCCGGTGGCGGCGAGCTGGGCGAACAGTTCGCCGAGAAACCCGTGCGGATCGGAGAAATGCCAGCTGCCGGCGAACAGTACGCCGCGCGAGAAGATCGGCGCGAGCGCGGGCTCGAGCCGGCGGATCGCGCTTGCATCGAGCGTCTCGAACGGCACGTCGAGCCGGCGCCGCAGCGCGAGCGACGGCTGCGCGGCGTCGAACGACGCCTGCCGCGCGTACAGGTACAGGCATTCGCGCGGCTGCACGAACGCCGCGAGCCGCGACGGCGCGAGCAGCGGCGCATAGCCGTCGGCGGCGCGCGACAGCAGCGCGGCCAGCGCACGCGCGCTGCGTGCGTGGCGCGCGGGCGTCGACGCGAGCAGAAACCTCGCGAGCCAGGGCGCGCCGTGCAGCAGGTACGGCCAGCGGATGCGCAGCGGGCTGTCGGCGGCGAACAGGAAGTGCGGCAGGTCGCGGAACACCGACGGGCCGTTCACCGGCACGCAACCGTACGGCGCGAACGTCGCGGCATTGCCGAACGACGCGCCCTGGCCGACGCCGGCCGGATCGAACAGCGTCACGCGATGGCCGTCGCGCTGCAGCCACGCCGCCGCGCCGAGCCCGATGAAGCCTGCACCCACGATGGCGACGTTCGCCATGACGCTTCCCCTTCTAAGGAGATGATTCACACAAAGTTGCAATCAAGAATCACACATTAAATTTTTGTATGCAATCAAAATAATATTGTGTGGTGCTGGCGTTTACCCGATTTCAACTTGCTGATTCAGCAGACTTTTCAGTGAATGATTGACGGAGAAGGGAGGTCCTATACAATCGCGGGGCAAGCCAAAACGGCAGACAAACGCTTTTTGTGTGGTCACGGGCGATAGATGGCATCAGACAAACTTTCCGGCGAGCGCGATGGCGGCCTGCCGGCACCGGCGAAGCGACCGACCTACGTCGAGGTATCGAGCTCGATCGAGGCGGAAATCCGCAACGGCATGTATCCGCCCGGCAGCCGCCTGCCGCCGCAGCGCCAGCTCGCGACCGAACTCGGCATCAACGTGTCGACGGTGTCGCGTGCGTACAAGGAGTTGCAGTTGCGCGGCCTCGTGATCGGCAGCAAGCGTCGCGGCTCGCTCGTCACCGGCGGCGCGATGCCGAGCATCGAGCCGGCCCGCGCATCGCTTGCGGCGGGCAACGGCGTGATCGACCTGACCGTGAACCGCCCGGCGACCGGCGAATTTCTCGCGAGCCTCGCGCAGACCTTCGCCACGCTGCCGAACGACCCGCGATTTGCCGCGCTGCAGGAGTACCAGCCGCCGCAAGGCCCCGACTGGGCGCGTGCGGCCGGCGCGCAATGGCTGGCCGCGCCGGGCTTCGCGCCGTCGCCCGACCAGGTGGTCGTCACGAGCGGCGCGCAGCACGGGCTGTATGCGGTGCTCAACAGCCTGATCGGCACCGACGGCGTGATCGTCGCCGACCGCCTCACGTATTACGGGCTCAAGGCGCTCGCGCCGGTGTTCCAGTTCGAGATCGTCAGCGCGCCGGCCGACGACGACGGCCTGCTGCCCGACGAGATCGAACGGATCTGCCAGCGCATGCCGGTCAAGGCGATCTTCGTCGTGCCGAACCTGCAGAACCCGACCGTGACGACGATGAGCCTCGCGCGCCGCATGGCGCTCGTCGACATCGCGCGGCGCCATCACGTGACGATCATCGAGGACGACGTGTACGGCCCGCTCGTGCGCGACCGGCTGCCGGCGATCGCGGGGCTGGGCCCGGAGCTGACGTTCCATATCGGCGCGACGTCGAAGATCCTCGCGCCGGGGCTGCGCCTCGGCTACCTGAGCTGCCCGCGCGACAGCGTCGCGCTGTGCGCGGAAGCCGTGCGCACCACCGCATGGATGCCGGCGCCCACGTCGATGTTGATCGCGACGGTATGGATCGAGGACGGCACCGCCGAGCGGATCATGGCCGCGCAACTCGCGGAGATTCGCGCACGCGTCGATCTCGCGCGGGAACTGCTGCCGGCCGGGCAGCTGAAGGCCGACCCCGCCTGCATGTTCGTGTGGCTGCGGCTGCCGCCGCCGTGGCGAGCCGACGACTTCGCCGCGAATGCGAAAGCGCGTGGCGTGATCGTGATGCCGTCGTCGACTTTCGCGGTCGACCGCGCGGAACTCGAGCACGGCGTGCGCATCAACCTCGCGTGCCCGGCCACCCGCGACGAACTCGTCAACGGGCTGCGCATCCTGTCCGGCACGCTGAAGGACCGGCCGCGCGCGCTGTTCGGTTCGATCTGAGGGCGCCGGCTCAGTCGAGCCACCCCGCGACGACGTCGACGATCCGCTGCAACAGCGCTTCGTCATAAGGCAGCCACGGCACCGCGCGCAGCGGCGACGGCGGCGGCGCGATCGCCGGTTCGACCGGCTCGCCGTCGCGCGTCACGCGGCCGGTCGCGCAATGCACCGACCACGCGCCGGCGCGCACGTGGCGTTCGTCGATCGTGATCCTCCCTTGCGCAACCGGTTCGGCGAATACGAGCGACAGCACCTGCCTGCGATGTCGCGCCATCACGCCGAGCGGCAGGTCCGACAACCGGTTCAGGCGCTGCCGGCGTTCCGTTTCGAGGTCGCGCTGGCGGGCCGGGTCCGTCGCGTCGGCAGCGGCCGCCGCGCGGGTGGCATCGTCGTCGAGCGCGAACGCGGACACGCTGACGAGCAGGTCGACCGCACGCGCGACTTCGGAGAACACGACGGGATCGATCTCGCCGATCGGCACTGGCGCCCAGCGCCCGCCGTGCCGGCGTTCGACATACAGCCGGCGCGACGTCCCGTGGCTTTCCGAACCCGGATAGAGCCGCGCATCGACGACGAAGGTCGCGCGCACGTCGCCGAATTCGCGGACGAGCGCGTCGCCGTACGCGCGGATCGACCAGCCTTCGCGGCGCGCGACGCCGAGCAGCGGCCGGCTCGACAGCACGTGACCTTCGAACATCGCGGTATCGCTGGCCGACGCGTCGTCGTCGCTCGGCACGTAGTACTCGCGGAACGCCTGCCTGATCGGTTGCCGCAGCGACCGGCCGACGATCGCGCGCTGCCACGCGAGCCGTTCGTCCGCGTCGGCCAGCAGCGGGTGCCATAGCCGGATGGTGCAGTCGCTGGCGATCTCGCATGCGTGGCCGGCCGCATCGCGCAGCACGACCTTGCCTTTGGCGATGTCGGGCATGAACGACTGCGTCGCGCCATCGCTGCGACACGCTTGCCAGATCATCCGCGCCGAGAACGCGGCGCCGGCCGGCGCATCGACGAGCCGCTCGCGCCATTCGGCGTGGCCGAGCGTCATCGGCTGCCAGAAGCCCGCTTCCATGCACGCGGCGAGCATCGCCGATTGTTTCTTGTCGGGTTTCGCGTCGAGCGTCATCCGCAGCGCGGTGTGCGGCCGCTCGCCGAGCGCGCGTTCGGCCGGCTTCAGGTTGCGCGCGAGTTTCTTCTGCACGCCCGCATGACGGACGACGGCCAGCGCGTCGCGCAGCGCGCGCACGCTCTCGGGTGTCGGGATCGTCTCGATCGCATGGCCGAGCGCGATCGCGAGCGACTGCGACGGCGCGGTTCTTGCGGCCGTCGGCGCGACGCACACGCCCGTCAGCAGCGGCCCGATCAGCGGGCGCAGCCATGCCTCGTCGCGATAGGCGGCCACGCGCGCGGCGCGTGAGAGCACTTGCGCGTCGTCGGTCGTGAACGCGCGATCGGCTTCGTAGGGCACGGTGCCGGCATGCAGCGCCGCGACCTGCCGCGCGGCTTCGGTCAACGCGTCGCGCGCGAAGGCGACGTACGCGGCTTCTTCCGCGAGCGTCACGGCCGGATCGCTGGAGTCGATCCACAGCCGCTTCGGCGCGAAATAGCCGCCGTCGGTCGCGGCCAGCGCGAGCAGCGCGGCCGGGCCGAGCGCCGGGAGCACGTCGAGTTCGCGTACGCGAAACGGCGAATCCGCGAGCAACTGTGCATAGGCGGCGTGCCGCGCCGAGAAATCGCGACGGCCCGCGAACCAGTCGAGCGCATACGCGGCATAGGCGGATGCCGCGCGCAATCCGCCTGCTTCCGGTTCCCCGGCGATCCGCACGAGTTCGGCCTGCAGCGCCGGCGACGGCAGCGCATCGAGGCAGGGCAGATCCTCCAGCGCGCGTTTCCACTCGCCGGCCGGCATGGCGCGGAACAGCTCGAGTGCAGCATCGGCGCCGATGAGCGGCTCGAGGCCGAGCGCGTCGATCTGCCGGTGCAGCCAGCGCGCGAATTCGGCGCGTGGGTCGCCGAACGCCTGATCGCGTACGAGGATCTCGTGCTCGACGCGCCGCAGCGCCGGCCACACGGCGCCGAGCGCGGGCGCGTCGAGCGCCGACAGGTCGATCGCCTCGTCGACGGAGCCCGCGTGGGCGGCCGGGTCGGTCAGCCGCGCGATCAGCAGCGCGACGAGGGCGTGGTCGGTCATCGTGTGCTCCTGGGGCGGCTGGATCGTTCCGGCGCGATTTCTTCTGTACTGGTCGCACGGCGCCGGGGCGCGCTTCCCGGGCCGGTGGGGTGTTCGAGCGTGTGCTGCATGGTCGGGCGCTCACCGTGAAAAAACTGGCGGGCGCACAGTATTGCACCCCGATTGCCGCAGCCGCGCGCAGGCCCGTGCGGCGGGCGTTCCAGGCCGGTCGGGCCCGCTCGGCCCGCATCCGGCTGTCCAGCCATTTCATAAGACGTACAGTTTTCCTGAGATGCGCGATTCGCGCCGAACTGTACTCTTGTTCGCGCGTTCGATGTGTGTACTCGTCGCCAACTGTTCTTCTCTTAAGATCCAATCATCAAGTGCACAGTGCCGCAGATCCCGCTGTTCCGGAACCCTGTCGGTGCATCTTCAAGAGAGAGCCAGTGCGATGGAAAAGGCAAAACCGGAGGGAAAGATCAGGAATCACGACGGCCCGGTCGGCGGGCGAAACACGTGCAACGCGTGCGTATCGGGCGCACATGGCGGGGCGGCGGGGCGGCGCGCGCCGGCAGGAGACGCACGATGAAACTCTATGAAAAACTCGCGGACGACATCGAGCGCTTGATCCGCCAGGGGGTGTACCGGCACGGCGACCGGATTCCGTCGGTGCGGCAGGCGAGCCAGCAGCACCGGATCAGCATCACGACCGTGCTGCATGCGTATCTGCTGCTGGAAAGCCGCGGGCTGCTCGAAAGCCGGCCGCAGTCGGGCTATTTCGTGAACCTGCGGCGCGACGACAGTCATGCGCCGGTACGCGAGCTGCGGCCGTCGAAGCCGATCGCGATCTCGTCGTCGGTGGACGTGAGCCGGCTCGTGCTGTCGACGCTGCGCTCGATCGGCACGGACGACGCGGTGCCGCTCGGCTCGCCGTATCCGGACCCGAGCCTGTTTCCGTTCGAGAAGCTGAACCGCTACGCGTACGCGGCCGGTCGCGACAAGTCGCTGTGGGGCGTGACCGACGGGCTGCCACCCGGACACCCGCGGTTGATCCGGCAGATCGCGCGCCGCTACCTGGAAAACGGGATGTCGGTGGACCCGAACGAGATCATCGTGACGGTCGGTGCGACGGAGGCGATCAACCTGTGCCTGCAGGCGGTGGCGAAGCCGGGCGACACGATCGCGGTGGAGTCGCCGACGTTCTACGCGATGCTGCACGCGATCGAACGGATGGGGATGAAGGCGATCGAGGTGGCGACGCATCCGGAATACGGGATCGACATCGCGGCGCTGGCCGCGATCGCGAAATCGCAGCCGATCGCCGCGTGCATGGTGATGCCGAACTTCCAGAATCCGCTGGGCTTCCAGATGCCGGACGAGCGCAAACGCGAACTGGTTGAGTTCGCAACGAAAGCCGGCATACCGATCATCGAGAACGGTGTGTATAACGAACTGTATTTCGGCGATACGCATCCGAGTTCGCTGAAGTCCTACGACCGGACCGGGATCGTGCTGCATTGCTCGTCGTTCTCGAAGAGCCTGACGGCCGCGTACCGGATCGGCTGGGCGCTGCCGGGCCGCTATCGCGATCAGGTCGAGAAGCTGAAGTTCCTCAATACGCTGGCGACGCCGTCGTTGCCGCAGTTGGCGATCGCGGAGTTTCTGGAACGCGACGGCTACGAGCATCACCTGCGGCGCCTGCGCAAGGCGTACGCGCAACAGGCGAATCTGATGCGCGCGATGGTGTCGCGGTTCTTTCCGGAAGGCACGCGTATTTCGAGCCCGGCAGGCGGCTACGTGCTGTGGGTCGAGTTGCCGGCGCAGGTCGATGCGATGCGGTTGTATCAGCTCGCGCTGGAGCAGGGGATCACGATCGGGCCGGGCTACATGTTCTCGATCACCGACAACTACCGGAATTTCATCCGGTTGAACTACAGCAGCCCGTGGTCGCCGGAGATCGAGCAGGCGGTGATCACGGTCGGGAAGCTGGCCGCGGCGTGCATGCGGTGAACGGGCGGCCGACATGGCTCGCCGGCGGTCGGACCGGCCATCTGCGACTCATGTCGTTCAAGCCCACCCGGCTGCCGAGAACGACCGTGCGGCGGAGCGTAGCCAACTGCAGAAGGCGTCGATCTGTGGCCGCGCGGTGGCCGCGCGCGTCGTCAACAGGTGGTAGCTGTAGGGCCCCTGCACCGGCTTGCCCGGTGCAATGGCCAATAGCCCCTGCCTGACCGCATCGGCAGCGAGGACGTCCGACGCCACGGCCACGCCCTGGCCCGCGATCGCGGCATCGAGCGTCAGATAGGTATGCGAGAAGCTCGGCCCCTGTCGCAAACGCGCCGCGCTCGCGTGCCCGTCCTGCATCCGGCACCAGCGCACCCAGTCCACCTGCTCCGGAATGCGGGCCTCGTATTCGTCGTGCAGCAGGGTCGCACACAACACATCGTCCACGGTGCGCAACGGCTTGCATAGCGACGGTTGGCCGACCGCGAGGAACGTTTCCGGCATCAGCTTTTCCGCGACGAGCCCCGGATAGGGGCCCACACCCAGGCGGATCGCCACGTCCACGCGCTCGCGGCTGAAGTCGACGGCGGGCACCGAAGCCAGCAGGCGCACCTCGATGTCGGGATGCAGCCGCCGGAACTCGCCCAGGCGCGGCATCAGCCAACGCGTGACGAACGACGGCATCGCGGTGACCGTGACCTCCGGCGAATCCGCGGCTTGCCGGATACCGAGCGACGCGCGCTCGAGCTCGTCCATCAAGCGTTCGATTTCCAGGAAGTAGCGCCGCCCGATCTCCGTCAACTGGACCGACCGGGCGCCACGCATGAACAACGGCGTTCCCAGCCACTCCTCCAGCAGCCGCACTTGATGCCCCACCGCACCGGACGTGACGCATAGCTCGTCACCCGCACGGGCAAAGCCGCCATGGCGCGCGGCCGCCTCGAAGGCGCGCACGGAGAGCAGGGGTGGAAGTTGTCGCGGCATGGCTCAGTTGAATTGAGTCTCAGTGTGGAAACGTTTGATTTGTTGCGCTGGACGTGCGTGCTTAATCTGGAAGCCTTCTGTCACGAGGCTCAGAAATAGTGAGCCATGCCATTTCCGGAGTCAACATGGATCTCAGCATTCACGGCGAGTCGAATCCCGCGCTCGCGTCGTCGTTTCGAAAGGTGCTCGTGCCCTGGGCGGTCCAGGGCGGGCTCAATCCGCCGGTCATCACGCATGCGCACGGATGCTACTTCTACGATGCGAACGGCAAGCGCTATCTGGACCTCACCAGCGGCTATGTCGCGGTGTCGTTGGGTCATGGCCATCCGAAGGTGGTGCAGGCGATCCAGGCGCAGGCCGCGCGCATGTGCTGGGTCGCGTCCAGCTACTTCAACGACGTGCGCGCCGAATACGCGGAACTCCTGAACAGCGTTTCGCCGTGGCCGGACGGGCTGCGCGTGCACTTCACCTGCGGCGGTGCCGAGGCAAACGACGACGCGGTGAAGATCGCGCGGCTGGTGACACGCCGGCCCAAGGTGCTGACCGCCTATCGGTCGTATCACGGCAGCACCCTCGGCGCGAGCGCGATGACGGGCGTAGACCGCTGGCGCGATCCGTTCCCGGCGCTGGCGGGCATGGTGAAGTTCTTTGCGCCGTATCCGTATCGCAGCCCGTTCCATACGTCGGAGCCGGCCGAGGAAACCCGGCGCGCCCTCGATCATTTGGCGCGCGTCCTTTCGCACGAAGGCGCACAGAACGTGGCCGCGATCCTGATGGAGCCGATGACGGGATCGAGCGGGGTCGTCGTCTACCCGCCGGGGTATCTCGCAGGCGTTCGCGACCTGTGCGACCGGCACGGCATCCTGCTGATCTTCGACGAGGTCATGACGGGCTTCGGGCGCACGGGGGCATTGTTCTGCGCCGAGCGGGTCGGCGTGTTGCCGGACCTGATTTCGTTCGCCAAGGGAGCCAGCGCTTCGTACACGCCCCTCGGCGGTGTCCTGGTGCGCGAGGGCGTGGCCCGCCACTTCGATACGGAACTCTTCGACGTGGGCCACACGCATGCGGGCCACGTACTGGCGGTCGCCGGCGGGCTCGCCGCGCTGAAGGTCTATCTGGACGAGGGCTTGTTCGAGCGGGCGCGCGAGATCGAGAACTGGCTGCGTGACGGGCTCGGCGAGCTGGCGCGGCGTCATCCGTCGATCGGCGACGTGCGGGGCATGGGCGCCCAGTTCGGCATCGAGCTGGTACGAGATCGGGAAACGCGGGAGCCGCTCGTCGAGTGGCACCACCCGGCGGGATCGGCGCCGATGCGCGCGTTCCATGGCGAGCTGCTGAAGCGCGGTGTCCACGCGTACGGGCGCTACAACGTGGTGATCGTGGCGCCGCCGCTCGTCATCTCGCGCACGGAGCTGGACGAGGGACTGGATGCGCTCGACGCGGTGCTGACGGTGCTGGAGGCCGCGCGATGAAGTATGAGGACATTCTGTATCGCGAAGCGGGCGGCGTGGCGACGATCACGATCAACCGTCCGTCGGTGTACAACGCGTTCCGCGCCAGGACGGTCGACGAACTGCTGCATGCCTTTCAGCAGGCGGGCTGGAATCGCGAGATCGGCGTGATCGTGCTGACCGGCGCCGGCGAAAAGGCCTTTTGCACCGGCGGCGACCAGACGAGCCACGGCGATGGCGGCTACGGTGGCCGCGGCGCGATCGGCTTGCCCGTGGACGAGTTGCAGAGCCTCATTCGCGACGTGCCGAAGCCGGTGATCGCGCGCGTCAACGGCTATGCGATCGGCGGCGGCAACGTGCTCGTGACGGTGTGCGACCTGGCGATCGCGAGCGAAGCGGCCCAGCTCGGGCAGGTGGGGCCGAGGGTCGGTTCGGTGGATCCCGGCTTCGGCACGGCGCTGCTCGCCCGCGCCCTCGGGGAAAAACGCGCGCGGGAAGTGTGGTTCCTGTGCCGGCGCTACACGGCGCGCGAAGCGCTTGCAATGGGGTGGCTCAACGCGGTCGTGCCTGCCGATCAGCTCGACCGGGAAGTCTCGCGATGGTGCGACGAAATCCTTGCGCTGAGCCCCACGGCGCTGGCGATCACCAAGCGGTCGTTCAACGCGGATTCCGAGAACATTCGCGCGATCGGTGCGCTGGGATTCGAGGCGCTGTCGCTGTACTACGACACCGACGAATCGAAGGAGGGCACGCGTGCTTTTCGCGAAAGGCGCAAGCCCGATTTCCGGCGTGGAAAGGCTGGCCATGATCCGCAACCCTGATCTGCCGCCCTGCCTGCTCGGGGCGATCCGGCAGGGCGACATCGTGCGACTCGCGATTCGGACGGAGCACTTCGATGAGCACCACTGACATAATCGGATCGAGGCGGCGCCGGGAAAACCGTTCCGTCCCGGCGTCGTGCATGTCGTGCCCGATCTGCCGCGCACGCGCAACGGGAAGGTCATGCGCCGCGTGGTGCGCAACGTATTGCGGGGTTTGCCGCCGGGCGACGTGAGCGCCCTCGAGAATCCGGCGGCGCTTGCAGCGTTGCAGGCCCTGGCCGATCAGGGCGCGGCATGAACGATCGACATCGAAACGGGCGTTGCGCGGGGGACGTCATCCGCCCGTCGCCGGCGGAAAGAACGCGACCTCGCTATCCTCCCGCACGATGAATTCCCCGGTCACCATTTCGAGGTTCACGGCCGCCCGCACGGGGCGGTCCATCCGCAACGCGTCCGCGCTGCGCGCGTCGCGCGCTGCCAGCGTGCCGCGCAACGCGTCGACGGTGAGTTCGCGGGCATCGATTTCGACGGTTTCTTCATCGAGCGCCAGTTGTTCGCGAATGCTCGCGAAGTATTTGATCGTCAGTTTCATTGGAATGTCTCGAGCAAGAGCGGTAGCGGCGGAATCGGAACACACGAAGCGAACGCGCTCAGCCCCAGCGCCGCATCGCCTGGTCGTCATGCGCTTTCGCCTCGACCCAGCCGGATTCGCCGTCGTGCCGGATCTCCTTCTTCCAGAACGGCGCGTGGGTCTTCAGGAAATCCATCAGGAATTCGCACGCATCGAACGCGGACGCGCGATGCGCGGCGGCCACGACGACCAGCACGACCGGCTGGCCGAGCGGAATGCGGCCGACGCGGTGCACGATCCTGACCGCTTCGAGCCGCCAGCGCGCGGTGGCCTCCTCGACGATGCTCCATAGCGCCTGTTCGGTCATCGTCGGGTAGTGCTCGACTTCCAGCGCGACGACATCGTCGACGTCGCCTTCCTTGCGCACGACCCCGAGAAAATTCACGACCGCGCCGACATTCGGATTGCGAACGATCGGCGCAAGCTCCGCGCCCGCGTCGATCGGCGCATGCTGCACGCGCACTTCGAAGCCGGCCGCGATCGCGGGCGCCGATTCGGGGTGCGGCTCGGTCGCGTCGACGTGCGGCGGGGCGCTGCCGGCGCGCGGCGGATCGTCCGGCAGCCCGGCGCGGGATTCGGTGAAGGTCGTCATGACACGTTCTCCAGTGGGTGGCGCATCCTGTATCGCGGGGCGGCCCGTCAGCCGCCGACGAGCGACATGCGCACGGTCGGATAGGTCTTGCCCGGCGCACGGGCTGGCCGTGCGGCCCGGCGCTCGGAATAGCGGTCGTCGCGCCGCGTCCAGCGTGCGCGCACGGCGGCGGCGAGGTCGGCGGTCGACGCGGCGTCGTCGAGCCACGGCCGCAGGTCGGTGCCTTGCGTCGCGAACAGGCAGGTATAAAGCTGGCCGTCGGCCGACACGCGGGCGCGCGAGCAGGTGCCGCAGAACGGATGCGACACGCTCGCGATGAAGCCGACCTCGCCCGCGCCATCGATGTGCGCGCAACGGATCGCGGTGGCGTCGTGCCCCGGTTCGCCGACGAGCACGAGCGGGTAGTGTTCGTCGATCAGCGCGCGCATCCGCGCGGCCGGGACGACCTTGTCGCCGGACCAGAAGCTGGCGCCGCCGACATCCATGTATTCGATGAAGCGCACGGCCACGCCCGTATGCCGGAAGTGCCGCACGAGCGGCAGGATCTGGTCGTCGTTCACGCCGCGCTCGATCACTGCGTTGACCTTGACCGGCGCGAGCCCGGCCGCATGCGCGGCCTCGATGCCGGCCAGCACGCGGGCCACCGGCACGTCGGCGTCGCTCATCCGGCGGAATACCCCGTCGTCGAGCGCATCGAGGCTCACGGTCACGCGCGACAGCCCCGCATCGCGCAACGCGCGTGCCTTCGCGGCCAGCAGCGAGCCGTTGGTCGTCAGCGCGATTTCGACGGGCTTGCCGTCGACGGTCGTCAGCGCGGCCAGCCGTTCGATCAGCGCTTCGAGATTGCGGCGCAGCAGCGGCTCGCCGCCCGTGATGCGGATCTTCTCGACGCCGAGCGACGTAAAGGCGCGGGCGATCTTTTCCAGTTGCGCGAACGACAATCGCTCGGACGACGGCATGAATGCGTAGTCGGCGCCGAAGCTCTCGCGCGGCATGCAGTAGCCGCAGCGGAAATTGCACTGGTCGATGACGGACAGGCGCAGGTCGCGCAGCGGACGGCCGAGCGTGTCGGACGGGCGGGGGAAAGCACCGGGCGATGCGTCGCCGGATGAGGCGGCGGCGGCCGGCGCGGCGGAAACGATGGCATTCACGATCGGGTCGTCGGCCTGCATGAAGTAAGCAAAGGGGCGTCGCCGCCTGACCGTGCGGATGCCGACGTGTCGGCGCACGGGTCGTGGCGAGCCTCATCGTGAGCATAGTCCGCGGGGTTTTGTCGGCAGAGACACAATCCCGCCCGAATTGCAGGAATACAGTTCGCCGCGAGGGACGCGCGACAGGCGCGGCGAATCGGGCGACAAAAAGGGCGAAGGCATCGCATCGGGCGGCTATCCGGCGTCGCGCTCATGCGAGCCAGCGCGCGAATTCGTAGTACGGAACAGCGTCGCCGCGCGCGATGGCGCGCCCGGCCGGCAGCCGAGCGAGCCCGCTGGCCACCACGAGCGACTGCAGCGTGCCGGCGCCTTGCTGACGCAGCGTGTCGAGCACCGGCGCGCCGTCGGCGCCCACCGTACAGCGCACGCGAACGAAGCGCTCGCGCTGGGTATCCGGCTCGAAGCCGGTGTCGATCGGCAGCGACGGCACGACCGGCAGGCATGCGTCGCGCCCCTGCAGGCGGCGGATCAGCGGCGCGACGAACAGCGCGAACGCCGTCATCGCGGCGCCTGGATTGCCGGGCAGCAGTACCACGGGCCGCGCATCGAGCGCCGCGAGCGCGACCGGCTTGCCCGGCTTCATGCGCACGCCCGTGACGATGAACGATGCCCCGAGTTCAGTCAGCGCCGGACGCAGCAGGTCCTTGTCGCCGACGGACGCGCCACCGACGCAGATCACGAGATCGCACTGCGCGTGCAGGTCGCGCAACGCCCGATCGACGGCGGCCGCCGTATCGGCCGCGTGCAGGCTCAGCGCGACGTCGGCACCGGTTCCGGCGACCAGCGCGGCGAGCATCGGCGCGTTGCTGTTGTAGATCTGCTGCGGCGCGCGCGGCTGGCCGCATGCGACCAGCTCGTCGCCGGTCGTCAGGATGCCGACGCGCAGCGCCGCGCGCACGTCGATCCGCGCGAACCCTTGCGCGGCGGCCACGCCGACGTGCATCGCGCCCAGGCGCACGCCGGCCGGCACGAGCAGATCGCCGGCGCGTACTTCCTCGCCGCGGCGGCGGATGTGCGACCCGCTGCGCTGGGGGGCGTCGAACGTGACGCCACCCATCTGTTCGTGCGCATGCTCCTGCATCACGACCGTGTCGGCGCCGGGCGGAATCAGGCTGCCGGTGAAGAGGCGTGCGGCCGTGCGCGGCGCGAGCGGCGCGGGCGTGTCGCCGGCATAGCAGCGCTGCGCGACGCGCAGCGGCTCGCCGTGCGCGAGGTCCGCGTGCCGTACGGCGTAGCCGTCCATCGCGCTCTGATCCGCGGGCGGCTGGTCGAGCACCGCGGTCAGCGGCGCGGCCAGCACGTGACCGGCCGCTTGTGCGACCGGCACGGACGCGGCGGCCTCGAGCGGCGTGAACGCGCCGGCGAATTGCTGCTGCGCGGTATCGAAATCGAACAGGTGTTTCATGACGAGTGGGCCGGCTGCGCCGGTGCAGGCAATGGGTCGAGATGAACGGCGGCAGGCGACACGTATTCGACGAAGCCGTCGTTGCGGCAGAAGCCGAGCAGCCGCACGCCGGCTTCGCGGGCGACGTCGATCGCGAGCGACGTCGGCGCCGAGATCGTCGCGATCATCGGGATGCCGACCCGCGCGGCCTTGCGCACCAGTTCGTAGCTCGCGCGGCTCGACAGGAACACGAAGCCCGCGCCCAGGTCGGCGCGGCGGCGCGCGAGCTGCCCGATCAGCTTGTCGAGCGCGTTGTGGCGGCCGACGTCCTCGAACACGTCGAGCACGGCGCCGTCGCGGTCGCACCACGCGGCCGCGTGGATGCCGCCGGTCTCGCGCATCAGCGTCTGCCGGGCCGGCAACGCATGCGCGGCGCGCGCGATCGCGTCGGCGCCGACGCCCGCGGCCGCGCCGGCGGCCGCGATACGCGGCGGGTGCAGGTCGAGTTGCGCGATGCTTTCGATGCCGCACACGCCGCAGCCCGTGCGGCCGGCCAGCGCGCGGCGGTGCGCCTTCAGCGCCATGAACGCCTGCTGCGACACGGTGAGCCGCACTTCGGCGCTGCCCGGCCGGTATTCGCTTTCGATGTCGAAGACGTCCGACGCGCGCTCGACGATGCCTTCGCTCAGCGCGAAGCCGAGGCCGAACGCGTCGAGGTCGATCGGCGTCGCCATCATGACCGTGTGCGAGATACCGTTGAACACGAGTGCAACCGGGGTTTCGTCGACGACGCGATCGACGGTGCCGTGTGCGTCGCCGGCACGGTGGCGCGTCACCTGACACGCGGTGCTGCCGGTCGGATCGTCACGGCGAGTGCGGGACTCCATGCGGTTTTCTCCAGGCGGGGCGGCCGGCGGGCCGGCCGGGCTCGGCGCGCACGCCGAACGACGGGAATCGATGCCGCCGGGCGGGCGCCGAAGGGCGCGCTACCGCCGCGGGCAGGCGTTGCATAAGATGTTAAGTGGAGTGAACAGTGCGCCGCAGACACAGCGCCGCCACGCGGAAAGCAGTACAGCTGAGCGTCCCGCCGGCGCCGAATAAGTTTTCCGTGCACACATCTTCGGCGGCGCAAGCAGCACAGTTTCAGCGCACGTTCGAGTGATTGCGAGTATCGTTGCAAACGCGATATCGTCATTCACGCTTCGATGCCGTGCGAGCGATCGTTTGTGTTCGCATGTGTTGTCGCCAAGCCGTCGCGCGATTTCCTGCTTCGAGCGTACGTCCTCACAACCACGAGCAAATTACGGTCATGGAAATCTTCGATGCGTTCCATCTCGCCCGATTGCAATTCGCATTCACGGTGTCGTTCCACATCGTGTTCCCCGCGATCAGCATCGGCATGGCGAGCTTCCTGGCGGTGCTGGAATGGCGCTATCTCGTCACCGGCGACGCCGCCTACAAATCCATGTTTCAGTTCTGGTCGAAGATCTTCGCGATCGGCTTCGGGATGGGCGTGGTCTCCGGCGTCGTGATGGCGTACGAGTTCGGCACCAACTGGGCCGGGTTCTCGCGCGTCGCGGGCAACATCACGGGGCCGCTGCTCACGTATGAAGTCCTGACGGCGTTCTTCCTCGAAGCCGGCTTTCTCGGCGTGATGCTGTTCGGCTGGCAGCGCGTCAGCCCGCGTGCGCACTTCTTCGCGACGCTGATGGTCGCGGTCGGCACGCTGATCTCGACGTTCTGGATTCTCGCGTCGAACAGCTTCATGCAGACGCCGCAAGGCTACAAGATCGAGAATGGCCTCGTCGTGCCGGTCGACTGGTTCAAGATCGTCTTCAACCCGTCGTTTCCGTACCGTCTCGTGCACATGACGATCGCGGCGTTCATCGTCGCGGGCTTCATCGTCGCCGCGTGCGGCGCGTGGCACCTGCTGAAGGGGCGCCGCGACGAGCCGGTCAAGCGCAGCTTCTCGATGGCGCTGTGGATGCTGCTGGTGCTCGCGCCGATCCAGATCGTCGTCGGCGACGCGCACGGGCTGAACACGCGCGAATACCAGCCGGCGAAGATCGCGGCGATCGAGGGGCTGTGGGAAACCGAGAAGGGCGGCACCGCGCTGAACCTGATCGGGCTGCCCGACATGCAGGCCGAAACCACGCGCTATGCGATCCAGGTGCCGCACCTCGGCAGCCTGATCCTCACGCACAGCTGGGACGGCGAGATCCGCGGGCTGAAGGAATTCCCGCCGCAGGACCGCCCGTATTCGCCGATCATCTTCTGGACGTTCCGGATCATGGCCGGCCTCGGGATGCTGATGCTGCTCACCGCGCTGCTCGGGCTGCTGCTGAGAAAGGGCGGGCGCCTGTATGAAACGCGCTGGTTCCAGTGGTTCGTGGTGGCGATGGGGCCGTCGGGCATCGTCGCGCTGCTCGCCGGCTGGATCACGACCGAGGTCGGGCGGCAGCCGTGGACCGTGTACGGCGTGCTGCGCACCATCGACTCGGTCTCCCCGCTCACCGCCCAGCAGGTCGGCGTGTCGCTGCTGGTCTTCGTGGTCGTGTATTTCCTCGTATTCGGAACGGGTATCTACTACATGATGAAACTGATGAAGCGCGGGCCGGCGGCCCAGGCCGGCTACATCGAACTGCACCGGCATCCGGGGCTGCGCAAGAGCGCGCTGTCCACGCCGCTGAACGTCACCGAGGCGGAGTAACCATGCATATCGATCTTCCTGTCGTCTGGGCCGCGATCATCGGCCTCGGCGTATTCATCTACGTGATGCTGGACGGCTTCGATCTCGGCATCGGTCTGCTGTTTCCGTTCTTCGACGCGAAGGCCGAGCGCCAGGTGATGCTCGATACCGTCGCGCCGGTGTGGGACGGCAACGAGACGTTCCTCGTGCTCGGCGGCGCGGGCCTCTATGGCGCGTTCCCGGTCGTGTATTCGACGCTGCTGCCGGCCAACTACCTGCCGCTGGTGCTGATGCTGGTCGGGCTGATCTTCCGGGGCGCGGCGTTCGAGCTGCGCGCGAAAGCCACCCGCACGCAGCACATGTGGGATCTCGCGTTCATCGGCGGCTCGGCGCTGGCGGCGTTCTGCCAGGGGATCGTGCTCGGTTCGCTGCTGCAGGGCATCAAGATCGAGAACAACCAGTTCGCGGGCGGGCCGTTCGACTGGCTGTCGCCGTTCAGCATGATGTGCGGGATCGGCGTGCTCGTCACCTATGCGACGCTCGGCTGCGGCTGGCTGATCCTGAAGGTCGACGGCGAACTGCAGCGCAAGATGCGGTTGCTGATGAAGCCGCTCACGGGCGTGCTGCTCGCGGTGATGGGCGTGGTGAGCCTGTGGACCGTGATCGGGCTGCCGGCCGTCGCGCACCGCTGGTTCGGCAGCGGCAACCTCGGCTGGTTCCTGCCGGTGCCGATCCTGGTCATCGCGTGCGTGTGGGGCATCTTCCACACGGTGAAGCGTGCGCACGAGGCCACGCCGTTCCTGCTGACACTCGCGCTCGTGTTTCTCGGCTACACGGGGCTCGTGATCAGCATCTGGCCGAACATCGTGCCGCCGTCGCTGACGATCTGGGATGCGTCGTCGAGCCATTCGAGCCAGTTGTTCGCGCTGGTCGGCACCGTGATCGTGCTGCCGATCATCCTCGTGTACAACGCGATGCAGTACCGCGTGTTCCGCGGCAAGGTGCGCGAGGGCGATATCGGCTATCACTGAGCGGCAAGCGACGTGACGGGGCGCGGCGCGCGGGTATCATCACGCGCCGCGTCCGGCACGGCACCCGATGTGAAAGCGGCCCGCCACGCGCGGGCCGTTGCGCATCGGGTGCGGGCGCAACGGGTTGCGTTGCGCATTCCTTTGGCAGTCGAGAAAACATCATGATCGTCAGACCACGACAGAACTGGCTCAGGATGCTGTTCGTATGGAACGGCTCCGTGCTGCAATCCATCATTCCGCAACTCGTGTTCATGGCGGTCGTCAGCACGCTGGCGGTCTTCACGAACGGGCGCATCTTCGGCGAGAAGATTCCGCTGAACACCGCGCCGTTCACGCTGTTCGGGCTCGCGCTCGCGATCTTCCTCGGGTTTCGCAACAACGCGAGCTTCGAGCGCTTCAAGGAGGCGCGGCATCTGTGGGGCAACCTGCTGATCGCCGCACGCGCCGTGACGTCGCAACTGCATCGCTACCTGCCCGACGGCGTGAGCGACGCCGAGCGCAACCGGCTCGCCGATCTGCTGATCGCGCTCGCGTATGCGCTGAAACACCAGCTGCGCCATACCGATCCGACCGAAGACCTGGTGCGCATTCTCGGGGCGGAGCGCACGGCCGCGCTCGGCGGCAAATGCTACAAGCCGGTCGCGATCCTCGACGAACTGCGCGGCGGCATTGTCCGTGCGCTGGGGCGCGCGCCCGGCAGCGACGCGACCTGCTGGATGTTCGAGACGCAGCTCGATGAACTCGGCAAGTCCGTCGGTGGTTGCGAGCGCATCCTGTCGACGCCGATTCCGTTTTCGTACAGCGTGCTGCTGCATCGCACCGTGTATGCGTATTGCGTGCTGCTGCCGTTCGGGCTCGTCGATTCGACGGAGTTCTTCACGCCGCTGATCTGTGTGTTCATTGCCTATACGCTGATCGCGCTCGAAGCGATCGCGAACGAAGTGGCCGAGCCGTTCGGCCTCGCGCCGAATGCGCTCGCGCTCGATGCGATCACGCGCACGATCGAGCGGTCGGTGCTCGAACTCGGCGATCGGCCGATGCCGGAGGAGTTCGTGCCGGCGTCGACGTATCAGATCACGTAGGACGCCGGGCCGGTAGTGTAGTCGTCGGTAAGGTTGATCGGTCGAACCGGGAAGAGGTGTGTAGACTCGGGCTCGTTCAATGGAGCCCACACCATGCAACTGCTTGATCACGTGTCGATCGGCGTGCCGGATATCGACCAGGCACGCCCCTTCTACGATGCCGTCATGGCTGCGCTGGGCGCAGCCAAGGTCTACGACCGGGCCAACGCGCTCGGCTATGGCGAACGGTGCAGCGCGAACGACCCTGCATCGACTTTTCTGGCGGTGTATCTGGATCCCGCCGAAGTCGGGACGAGCAAGCGGCACTGGTGTTTCAAGGCCGCATCGCGCGAGCAGGTGCAGGCGTTTTTCGAGGCCGGCCTCGCGACGGGCGGCCAGTCCGACGGCGAACCCGGATTGCGGCCGCAGTACCACGGCGACTACTACGCGGCTTTTCTGATCGATCCGGCCGGCAACCGGGTCGAGGCCGTGTGTCATGCGGCGGTGGCGGAGCGCGGGCGGCCGTGACGGCGGCGATGCCCTGCGGTCAGTGAATGTGTCAGGATGAACCGCGCCTGCTGATTCCCACCCTCTCAATCCCGATACGACGGCTCCTCGACGTCCAGGATGCGCTTCATCTCGTCGAAATGCGCGATCGAGAAGTCACGGAAGCCTTCCCAGTCACGCGCGGTCTTCTCGGCCACTTCGTCGGACAGCACGTTGATCGGCTTGCCGGTCGCGTACGCGTTGACGAGAATCCGGCACGCGCGTTCGAGCGTGTACATGTCGTCGAACGCCTCGCCGATCGTCGGCGCGGTCACCAGTACGCCGTGATTGCCCATCAGCAGACGGGACTTGTCCTTGAGCAGCGACACGAGGCGGGCGCCTTCGTCTTCGGTATCCGCCATGCCGGAGAATGCGGTGTCCAGTGCGACACGATTGAAATAGCGGGCGGTGTTCTGCTCGATGGGCAGGATGGTCGGATCGGACAACGTCGAGATCGTGGTGATATGGACGGGGTGCAGGTGCATGGCGACGCGCACGTGCGGCAGTTGCTGGTGCAACTGACCATGGATTGCCCACGCGGTCGGATCGATGCTGCCGTTTTCAAGGCTCGAACGGTCGTCGGCATCCAGCAGCACCAGGTCGCTCGCGCGGATTCGCGAGAAGTGCATCCATTTGGGGTTCATCAGGAAGCGACGGCCGTCGTCGGAAACGGCGACGCTGAAGTGGTTCGCGACCGCTTCATGCATGCCGAGGCGGGCGAAGCAGCGGAAGGCGGCGGCGAGATCGGTGCGAAGCCGGGTTTCGTTCATGTCGAAGTACGTGAGCGTAAGCGTTTGAAAAAGGGGCGCCGGCAGGGGCGCGGGCCGCAAGTTCATGGTTGGGCGCAGCGGAGTTGCCGAAAAGGTTCGACCGGTCGGGCGGCCGAGCGCCGGCCACGCCTCGACGCGTCGACCCGCTTGCGGTCTCAGGGCGGTCCTTCCGCGTCGGCCGTTGCGTCGTCCGATTTCCAGAACGCGTTGCGATCGCGATAGTTCTGCAGGAACTGCTGCAGCCGGGGGTTCGTGGAGCGGCGGAACACCTCGCCCGGCGCGCCGCTCACCGCGATCCGGCCATGGTCGAGAAACACGACGCGATCGGCCATCTGGGCGGCGAAGCCCATCTCGTGCGTGACGACGACCATCGTCATCCCGTCGCGCGCGAGCTGTTTCATGACCTGCAGCACTTCGCCGACGAGTTCCGGGTCCAGTGCGGAGGTGGGCTCGTCGAACAGCATCAGGTTCGGCTCCATCGCCAACGCGCGGGCGATCGCCACGCGCTGCTGCTGGCCACCGGACAGTTTCGACGGATGGGCATCCGCCTTGTGGGACATGCCGACCATTTCGAGCATGCGGCCGCCGATGGCGTTCGCCTCGGCAACCGGCAGGCGGCGTACCCGCCGCAGCGCTTCGGTGACGTTGCCGAGCACGCTCATGTGCGGCCACAGGTTGAACTGCTGAAACACCATGCCGATGTTGCGGCGCACGCGGTTGATCTCGGCGTTCGACGCGCGCACGCGCACGCCGTTGCGTTCGACGTAGCCGAGCATCTCGCCCCCGATCCGGATCTCGCCGTGATCGTAGGTTTCGAGGGCGGCCATGCAGCGCAGCAACGTGCTTTTGCCGGACCCGGACGGACCAATCAGGCAGACCACTTCGGATTGCGCGATCGACACATCGATTCCGCGCAACACGTCGGTTTCGCCGAAACGTTTGTGCAAACCCTCGATTTCGACGAGCGGCATCGCGCACGCCCGGGCGAGCGTGGCGGCAGGTACGCTTGCGGGGATGTCGCTGACTGCGTTCATGATTGCCTCGATCGGTTCGGGTCGTCGCGCCGTATTCACTCGTGTCGCGCGAAGGACGCAATGCAAGTTCGATGAGCGGACTTTACGTGGCCAATATTGAGCGGGAAAAAACTCTTTTCGAATGTCATTCGAAGGTTTTTCCAATGCAGCGCGCCGGTGCCCCGCCAGTGCGCTCGACGGAATCGAAATCAGTCGGTGTCGCGATCGGTCGCTTCGGGCGGGGCGAGATGTTCGGCCAGCCGCCGCAGCATCGCGTCGCAACCCTGCAGTTGGTCGATGCTCACGAACTCGTCCGGCTTGTGCCCTTGATCCATGCTGCCCGGTCCGCACACGACGGTCGGAATGCCCGCCTGCTCGAACAGCCCGCCTTCCGTGCCGAACGCAACGGTGCCGAACGCGCTCGATCCGCTGAGTATCGTCAACAGGCGGGCGGCGTCGCCATCGTCCGGTGTCGACAGGCCCGGGTAGGCGGACAGCGGCTGCATCCGGATATCGCAATCCGCGTGAACCGCGCGCATCTTCGGCGTCAGGTGTTGCTCCGCATAGGCCTGCAATTCGCTGGTCACTTCATCGGCGTCGAAGCCGGGCAGCGTGCGGACCTCGAAATCGAATTCGCATGCGTCGGGAACGATGTTCAACGCCTTGCCGCCGTGGATCAGACCCGTCTGGACCGTCGAGAACGGCGGATCGAAGCGAGCGTCGTGATGCTCCGGTTGCGCGAGCCGTTCGCCGATTTCCTCCAGCCGGTTGACCAGACGCGAAGCATACTGAATCGCATTGACGCCATACGGCGCGTACGCGGAATGACACGCGGCGCCTTTGACGTGGCAGCGCATCGCCAGTTTGCCCTTGTGGCCGAGCACTGGCTTCAATTCGGTCGGCTCGCCGATCACGCACAGCACCGGCCGATGCGGGCGCTTCGCGAGTTCGGCCAGCATCGGCCGCACGCCGAGGCAGCCGATCTCCTCGTCGTACGAGAACGCGAGATGGATCGGCAACGACAACCGACGCGCGACGAACATCGGTACCGCGGCCAGCACCGACGCGAGAAAGCCCTTCATGTCCGCGGTGCCGCGGCCATACAGCCGGCCGTCGCGTTCGCTCATCCGAAACGGCTCGACGGTCCATGCCTGGCCGTCGGCGGGCACCACGTCCGTATGACCCGAGAGCAGGATGCCGCCGCGCTCGAGCGGTCCGATCGTGGCGAACAGGTTCGCCTTGCTGCGCGCGTCGTTGTGGAACAGTTCGCTGTCTACGCCGTAGCCTGCCAGATAGTCGCGGATGAACTCGATCATCGCGAGGTTCGAGTGCCGACTGACCGTATCGAAGCCGATCAGTTCGGCGAGCAGCGTGCGGCTGGTCGGCTCACTCATCGCCGGGTACGCCGTATTTCGGTGCGGTGGTCGGATCGAGTGCGCGCGTCACGTAGTCCTGCATCTGCGGACGGTATGCACGCCACAGCGCGGCGAGCGCCGCGATCGGGGCGTCGTCGGTCCAGTCGACCCGCAGATCGACGAGCGGCCATACCTGCGTATCGACGATCTTCAACGCGGCCGAATGCACCGGGCCGGCTTCTCCGCCTGCGTCGATCGCAGCCTGCATCGCCGCGAGCAGACGGTCGGCGAGCGGGCCGGGCGTCGTCTCGAACGCGGGCACCATCGCGGAGATCACGTCCTGACTGGCGAGCATGTTGCCCGCGGCGACACACTGTCTGCCCGCCATCGCATGATGCAGGCCGAGCGCCTGCGCGCCGGTCTGGAATGCCGTGCGGCCCTGCGCATCGACGACCGTGACCTGCCGATAGTCGCGCCAGCGATCGGTGGCGAGCGCGGCTTCGAGCGCCTGCGCGGGGTCGGTCGCGCCGTCGCCGAGCAGGTCGAGCACCTGTGGGCCGAGCGACGGCAGCGTGACGTTCTGCGTGGCCACGGCGCCCGCCCCGGTGCGAACCCACGGGCAGCGCGCGCCCACTGCGATGCTCGAGGAGCTGATTGCGACGCCGAGTTGTCCGGTTTCGGCGCATCGTCCGACGATCGAGAATGTCATGTCAGGCTCCGGCAGCGGGGGTCGGCTGCCAGTTGTCGGGAATCACGGCGATGACGTCGATTTCCATCAGCCACTCCGGCTGGCCGAGCGCGCTGACCACGAGGCCGGTCGAGATCGGATAGACGCCCTTGAGCCACTTGCCGACGACCTGATAGACCGGCTCGCGATAACGCGGATCGATCAGATACGTGGTGGTCTTGACGATATGCGAGAGGTCGCTGCCGGCTTCTTCGAGCAGTTGCTTGACGTTCTTCATGGCCTGTTCGGTCTGCGCGCGCGGATCGCCCAGGCCGACCAGATTGCCGTCGAAGTCGGTGCCGATCTGGCCGCGCACATAGACCGTGTTGCCGGCCCGGACGGCCTGGCACAGATCGTTGTCCAGCGTCTGGTTCGGATAGGTGTCTTTCGTGTTGAACATCCGGATACGAGTGTGGGTCGGCTGGCTCATCGTCATGCATTCCTGAAGGAGGGTTCGGTGGACGGTACGGTGCGCGTCGGTCGTGCGTTCAGTGCGCGGCGGCGCTGGTCGGCATCGGGCTCGGGACGGCCGACTCGGCACCATGATCGCCGGCGGGCGGCGCGGCGGGGATGTTCCGTTGCGCGGCGGCCTCGTGATAGTGCTGGTAGCTGCGCTGCGTCGCGATATGTCCGGCCACATGTTTGGCGTCGTGCCAGACGCCCCAGATGAACGCGGAGCCGCGCCGCGACAGCCACGGCAGACCGAGGAAATAGAGTCCGGGCTCGCTTGCGACGCCGCGCTGATGTTTCGGCTTGCCGTTCTCGTCGAAGGCGTCGACCTGTAGCCAGCCGAAGTCGTTCGCGTAGCCTGTCGCCCAGATGATCGACGTGACGCCGGCCGCGGCGAGGTCGAGTTGCGTGAGCGGTTCGGCGAGGCATGGCGGGTCGGCGGGAATGCGGCGGGCTTCGGGCTCCTCCGGCAGATCGAGACCGTTGCTGGCGGCGTACGCATCGGCGGCGTCCAGCAGCGACAGATAGTTTTCGTCGCCGGCCGCGATGTTGGCCGCGAGATCCGCTTCGAATGTGACGGTGCCCCGATCGAAGGCGCGGGTCACGCCGACCAGCGTCACACCGTCGTGCGCGAGACGGCGGAAGTCGACCGTGTGACCGCCGTCCGCGCCGCTCACGGCGATCGTCACGTGCGAGCGGCCGGGGCGCATCGTTTCCATGTCCCACAGACCGAGTACGCCAAGCCACCAGCAGAAATCGCGACCGCGATACGCGCGCGGCGGACGGTCGTGAGGACCGACGGACAGATAGACCTGATGGCCCGAGCGTTGCAGTTCGGCCGCGATCTGGACGCCCGACGAACCCGCGCCGACGACGAGCACGTTGCCGGCGGGCAGTTGCCCGGGATTGCGGTAGTCGGCGGAATGAATCTGCGTCAGGTGCGCGTCGGTGGGTGCGATGGCCGGAATGACCGGGCACTGGAACGGGCCGGTCGCGACGACGACGCGGTTCGCATGGAAGGTGCCATCCGATGTCTCGACGACAAAGCCCTGCCGGCCGCTCTCGCGAACCACGCGCTTGACGTCGACGCCGGTGCGAATCGGCGCATCGATCATGCGCGCGTAGTCGACGAAATACTCGGCCATCTGATCCTTCGTTGCGAACCCGTCCGCATCGACGCCGCGGATATGCATGTTGGGAAACCGGTCGTGCCATGCCGGGCCGTTCGCCACCAGCGAATCCCAGCGCGCGGTGCGCCAGCGCTCCGCGATGCGATCGCGTTCCAGCACGAGATGCGGCACGCCAAGCGCACCGAGGTGTTCGCTCATCGCGACACCGGCCTGTCCGGCGCCGACCACCAGCGTATCGATTGATGTGACTTCGACGGTCATGTTGGTTCTTCCTGATGCGTATCGATTTGGTATTCATGGACTGACAAGTCCGTTTCACCGCAATTTGCCGCAATGGTCGCGATACGACCGCGTGACGCAATCGCGCCGTTCAGGCACCGACGCTGGAATGCCTCGGTAGTCCGAAACGATGTGCGTCGTGTGGCCGTGTTTCCGCGCATTGCGTCGTGTTGAAGAAAATCTACGCTGGGACACTGAATCTGAAAAATATATTTAAAAAATGAATTGCATCTGGTTTGCCTATGCAGATGCGTGTGTATCGACCGGTCATGAACGGAACGCAGGCGCGTGCCCGCGGCGAAAAACGCCGGGTCGCCATCGAATCAGGGAAAAGGAAGGAGGCGGACGCAACGCAACGTACGACACCGACGGCATTGGCTCAGACTGACTTCCGCCAGCCCGGCAGACGGCGGCTAGGCCGCTTCGCGCGCCGCGCTCGAGGCCAGCGCGCGGCCACGCAGCCAGTTGATGCTGGTGAAGAGCAGAATCGCGAACACGATCAACACGGTGGCGACGGCGAGGATCGACGGATCGATCTGGTCGCGAATGCCGCTCCACATCTGCCGGGGCACGGTGCGTTGATCGGGACCGCCGATGAAGAGGATCACGATCACTTCGTCGAACGACGTCGCGAATGCGAACACGGCGCCAGTGGCGACCGCCGGCAGGATCAGCGGCAGCGTCACGCGGCGAAAGGTCGTCCACGGCGCGGCCCCGAGATTGGCGGCGGCGCGCAGCAGGCTCTGGTCGAACGACAGCAACGACGCGGTCACGGTAATCACGACGAACGGCGTGCCGAGTGCCGCATGCGCAAGGATCACACCCGGGTAGGAGTTGACGAGCCCGAGCGGCGCGAAGATCAGATAGAAGCCGGCCGCGACCACGACGATCGGTATGATCATGGGCGAAATCAGGATCGGCATGATCAGCGAGCGGAATGGAAAATTGTCGCGCGCGAGACCGATCGCGGCGAGCGTGCCGAGACTCGTCGCAATCGCGGTCGACGCCGTGCCGATGGCCATGCTGTTCAGAAATGCCCGCTGCCAGTCGGGGCTTCCGAATGCCTGCGCGTACCAGCGCAGCGAGAAGCCTTCCATCGGGTACGAAAAATACGAGCCCGAATTGAACGACAACGGAATGATCACGAGGATCGGCGCAACCAGGAAGAACAGCACGATCGCGCAGTGGATGCGCACACTGGCAGTGGCAATGCGCGTCGACGGCAGGCTGTTGGGATTCACGGACACGATGCGGCTCCAGTGACGCCGGGCGTCAGCCGAACCGGAGCCGGTCGATGCCGACGAGCCGGTTGAAGATGAAATAGAACACGGCGGTGAAGATCACGAGATACGCGGACAGTGCACCGGCCAGCCCCCAGTTGAGCAGATCGTTGGTTTGCGACGCGATCAGTTGGCTGATCATCTCGTCGCCTGCGCCGCCGAGCAGGGCCGGCGTAATGTAGTAACCGAGCGCCAGCACGAACACGAGAAAGCACCCGGCGCCGATGCCCGGCAGCGTCTGAGGCACGTACACGCGAAAGAACGCGACGACCGGGTGCGCCCCGAGCGATTGCGCGGCGCGCATGTAGATCGGCGGCACGCCTTTCATCACCGAGTAAATCGCGAGAATCATGTAGGGCAACAGCACGTGCGTCATGCCGATCAGCACACCGGCGCGGTTGAAGATCAACGGTAGCGGATGATCGACGGCATGCAGAGCGAGCAGCACGCGGTTGACCACACCGCCCGGTTGCAGCAGTACGTACCACGCGGTCGTGCGGACCAGCAGCGAGGTCCAGAACGGCACGATCACGAACAGCATCAGCAGGTTGCCCTGCTTCGCAGGCAGGTTGGCGAGCAGCCACGATACCGGGTACGCGAGCAGCAGGCACAGCAGCGTGACCGTGGCGCTGATCGACACCGTGCGCATGAACGCGGTGCGGTAGACCGCGCTGTTCGCAGGCACCGAATGGACGGCGCCGTCGGGGGATACCTGTGCGTCGAGCCCGTTCAACAGATAGTCCGGCGTCCATGACGATGCCGCGCGTTTCAGCAGGCGCCAGGTTTCGGGCTGGTTCCAGCGATCGTCGGCGGCCAGCAGGACGGGCTTCCATGCCGTGACTGCATCGCGAGCGCGTACCGTGCGTGCCGACTTCAGCAGCAGCGTGCGGAACTCGGGCTGGTAGAAGTTCATCCGGCGCGCCACGTCGCCGAGCGTGCCGGCGTCGCCGGCGCGCTTCAGTCCGCCGGCGAGGGAGGCGAACACCGGTTCGTCCGGCACGCCCTGGCCGTTCCAGTGTCGCAGCGTTTGCGCGAACGACGGCATCGCGCCGGACAGTTCCGGATTGCGCACGCTGCGGGCCAGCAGCGAAGCAATCGGCGCGATGAACGTGGCGAGCAGGAACACGAGCAGGGGCAGCGTCAGCAGCAACGCGTGTAATGCCGCCTTGCGCCGCGCCTGCCGGTATTTGACGGCGTGCTCTGTCGCGAGCGTGGGGCCTGCCGCCGTCATGGGAAGCATTGACGAGTTGTTCATCGGGACTCCGGAGCGACGCGCCCGGCACGGGACGCGTCGCGTAATACCACTACGACGTCATGGAGCGGCGCATTACTGGCCGAGCCATGTCTGGAAGCGCTTGGTCAGCGCATCGCCGCTGTCGGCCCAGAAGTTCGCGTCGATCTGGATCGGTCGCTTGAAGTTGGCGGGCGCGGTCGGCAGGTCGGCAAGGCGGGCCTTGTCGATCAGCGGCAACGATGCCTTGCGTGGCGGCGCGTACGCGATGTACTTCGACAGATCCGCGTATGCCTGCGGCTGCGCCGATGCAGCGATGAACTGCTTCGCGGCCGCGGCGTGCTTCGCACCCTTCGGCACCCCCCACCATTCATAGTCGTACACCTGCGCGTCCCAGACGATCTTGAACGGCTTCTTGTCCTGGTGGACGGCGCTGTCGATGCGGCCGTTGTAGGCCTGCACCATCGTCACCGCGCCGTCGGCGAGCAACTGCGGGGCTTGCGCACCGGCCTCCCACCACACGATGTTCGACTTGATCGTGTCGAGCTTCGCAAACGCACGGTCGACGCCGGCCGGGGTCGCGAGCACCTTGTAGACGTCGGCCGGGGCCACGCCGTCGGCGACCAGCGCCCATTCGAGCGTGACCTTCGGCGACTTTCTCAGGCCGCGCTTACCCGGGAATTTCTTCAGGTCGAAGAAGTCCGCGATGCGGGTCGGGGCGGTCTTCAGCTTGGACGCATCGTACGCATACACGGTCGACCAGACCATCGCGGCCACCGAGCATTCGCGCAGCGCGCCCGGCAGGAAATCCGACGTGTTGCCGATCGTCCTGCTGTCCAGCTTGTCGAGCAGACCTTCGTCGCAGGCGTTGATCGCGTCGTTGGTCTCCATGTCGATCAGGTCCCAAGTCGGGTTCTTCGCCTGTTCCATGGCCTGCAGCTTGGCCAGGCCGCCGTCGTACGACTCGGTCTGGAACTGGGTGCCGGTCTTCGCGGTGAACGGCTCGAACCATGCGTGGCGAGCCGCCGTTTCATAGGCGCCGCCGAACGTGACGACGGACAACGTATCCGCCGCGTGAGCGGCAGGCAGCGCGGAAAAGGCGCCGAGTGCGACGACAGCCGCGATCGTGCGGCGCAGGGACGCGTAGCGAGGGTTTTGCATTATCAGGCTCCAGAGGCGATGGGCACGGCAACAGGCGGGATGGGTAAGCGAACGGCGGAGCTTGCGACGCGGGGGATGGCGGATGGCGACAGCACCTTGCAGTCGTCCGGGCGCCATACGATCGTCGCGGTTGCGCCGATCGGCGGCAGCGCGACGAGGCGCGTGTTGGGGACCTTGACGACCATCGTGTCGCCGCTGTCGAGTTGCAGCTGCACGCGATGATGATCGCCGCAATACACGATGTCGCGCACGGTCGCGGCGAGTGCGTTCGATCCCGCCGGCACGTTCGCGGTTTCGGCGATACCGAGTACCTGCGCGCGCTCGGGGCGCAGCGCGAGCATGGCTTCGTCGCCTGCCTCGACCTGGTTGCCGCGGCGACCGCGGATCGTGATGCCGCCACGAAGCTGAAGCACGGCCCATTCGCCATCGAGCGCGCCGACGCGCCCGGCGAGGCCGTTGTTCTCGCCGACGAAGTTCGCGACGAATGCGTTCTGCGCGTTTTCGTACAGCTCGGTCGGCGTCGCGGCCTGCTGGATGCGTCCGTCGGAGAACACGGCGACGCGATTCGACATGGTCAGCGCTTCGTTCTGATCGTGCGTCACATAGACGATCGTGAGCGACAGATCGCGATGCAGGCGCATGATTTCATACTGCATCGTTTCGCGGAGCCGTTTGTCGAGCGCGCCGAGCGGTTCGTCCATCAGCACCACGCGAGGCTCGAATACCAGTGCGCGGGCCAGCGCGACGCGCTGCTGCTGGCCGCCCGACAACTGCGCGGGACGTCGCGATGCGAGGTGCGACAACTCCACCATGTCGAGCGCGCGTTGCACGCGCTGCTTGCGCTCCTCGCGAGCAGTCTTGCGCACCGATAGCGGAAACGCGACGTTCTCGGCGATCGTCAGGTGCGGGAACAGCGCGTAGTTCTGGAACACCATGCCGATGTCGCGCTGGTGCGGCGGCTTGTCGTCGAGGCGACGACCGTCGAGCAGGATGGTGCCGTCGGTCGGGGTCTCGAAACCGGCGAGCATCATCAGCGTGGTGGTCTTGCCCGAGCCGGACGGTCCCAGCAGCGAGACGAATTCACCCCGGGCGATGTCGAGATCGAGACCGTCGACAACCGCATGCCGGCCGTCGTAGGACTTGCTGACGCCGACGAACGAAATGTAGGGTTGACTGGTCATCGTGAGCTTCAATGAGGTGACGTGGGTGGCGAGTCGTTTGCGTGCGGCTTCAGACGGCGACGTGCGATGCCAGATAGCGCGCGAAGTCGTAGTTCGGCCGTTCCAGATGACTCAGGTGACCGGGCTTCGCAAGCGGGGCATGCACGCCGCGGAACACGGCCTCGACGCCGCGCCGGTCTTCGAGATTGACTTCGTCGAGCAGCTTCTTCAGCGTCGCCATGTATTCGGCCGCCTTCGGATCGTCGACGAATTCCGGCGACAGGCCGCCGCCGAAGCGGATGTGCACGCGATCCACGCCCAGCGGCTGAAGCACCAGATACCAGAAATAGCCCGGTGTCAGCGTGACGAGATGGGTCGGGTAGATCGCGAGGAGCGCTGTCGTCTTGCGCCATTGGCCTTGCAGGCGGGTATTGTTCGGATGCGCATTGCCGATCGGCAGCGAGGCCTCTTTCGTGATCCAGTGATAGTTGAATGCAGGAAGTCCGGGCGGGCACTCCATCTCGTCGAGCCTCGAATGCGGGCCCACCGTCGCGCGATGCAGCATCGGCAGGTGATAGCTCTCCATGAAATTTTCCGCGAGGATCTTCCAGTTGGTGTCCCACACGTGTTCTTCGTGGAAGGTCTCGACATACGACGCCATGTCGTAATTGGCGATCAATTCGTCGAGTTCCTTCAATTGGGCGGCGACAGGTGACGCCTCCTGATTGAGCGTGACGTAGACCCAGCCCTGCCAGATCTCGCAGCGAACCTGCGGAAGCTTGTAGCTGTCCTTACAGAAACCGTCCTGCCTGTCCATCATCGGTGCAGCGCGCAGATCGCCGTCCAGCGAGTAATTCCACGCGTGATACGGACAGACGATCCGGCGTACATTGCCCCGGCCTTCGAGCAGGGTGGACATGCGGTGCAGGCATACGTTCGACATTGCACGCAGTGTGCCGTCGTCGCGGCGGATCACGATAATCGGCTGGCCGGCGATCTCCGCTGTCAGGTAGTCGCCCGGATTCGGCAGTGCGCTCGCGCGGCCCATGCACAGCCATTCGTTGCGAAAGAGGGTTTGCTGTTCCCGCTCGAGGAACTCGGGTGATGTATAGACTCCCGGCGGCATCGCACGAGCGTCGCCGAAGTCGCGTTCACAATTGGTTTTCAGGTCGCGGACGATCACGTCGATAGACGGCGCTGCCGTAGGGATGGAACGCATCGTGCCTCCTGGAAACGTTGAAACCGATCACATTGGAGTCCAATTTAACAAGTCCAATAAAGAGTCGAAATATTCTTTTCGGATGCAACAAGAAGTTTTTCCCTATGCAGCCGGCGCTGCCTGGACGTGCACCTGAGGGATGTAGGTTTCGCAGAATTGCGCGAAGCGCGTGACGAGCTGGCGGGGCTTCATGCTGCGCGACATCGCGATGCCGAGGGTGATCGCCGCGACCTCGTCGCGAAACGGACGGACCGCGAAAGTCGCACCGTCGACGGTGCGGGTCGAACGAAGCGGGAAGTTCAGGATGCTGTAGCCAAGGCCGTTGGCCACCATGCCGCGCACGACTTCCGGCTGCGACGAACGGAACGTCGGCGACGGGCGGCGGCCAAGCGGATCGAACAGTCCGGCAAAGTATTCGCGACTGTGCGGCAGGTCGAGCAGAACATACGGTTCGTTGAGCAAATCGGCGAGGGCGACTTTCTTGCTGTGCGCGAGCTTGTGTTCGAGCGGCAGAATGGCATACGGCGGCAGCGTGACGAGCGGCGTGAAAGAAATGTCGTCGGCAATATCGAGGCTATAAGTGAGCGCCATGTCCAGCGTGCCGTTGCTCAGTGCCGACAGCAGGTCGTCCTGGTTTGCCTCCATCGTGCGGAAGCCGATACCGCTGTGCTCGGAAACGAAGCGGCTCATCAATGCCGGCATCAACGGCGGCGCCAGCGAGACGAGGCAGCCCAGCGCGATCGTGCCGGACATGCCTCCATCCATCTCGCGTGCCATCGTCTGCAGTTCTTCCGCGTTTTTCAGCAGGTTGCGAACCTGACCGAGCACGTCGCGTCCCGCGGGCGTCAACGACACACCGCTCGCACGATGACGGATAAAGAGCTGAATGCCGAATGAAGATTCCAGTTCACCTATCGATGTGGAGATTGACGGTTGGGAGATGTGCAACTGGCGCGCGGCGGCGGTAAACGACAGTGTTTCCGCGGTGACCACGAAGTAGCGCAATTGGCGCAACGAATAGCGCAACGCAATGTTTTCCATGAAGCGTGGCTCGCAAAGTATCGGATCGGGAACGGCTCGCAACGCGAGGTGCGCTGCCATTTTGCATAGTCAAAAAGAGGGTTATCGAGAATCTGCATTATTTTTTTCCATGCGCAATGGGGCTGGCGTTCGATGGACGGCGTGGATGCTTCTGTTCGTGCACCGTGTGATCAAAGGGAGGGGTCGCAGTGGTGCATGGCGCGACAAAACCGTGCAAGCCGTTCATTCAGGAAATGAATCGGCAGACGATTGACGGCATGTGCGATCCGCGTCGCCGACACCGCGAGGCGGCGCAGCGTCGCTGAAGAGACCGTGCATAGGGAAAAGCTTTTCGGTGGATCGGAAAACAATATTTCTGGCGATAAATTGACCGCATAAATTGCGTTGACGACGGATTCGCCGGGCGATGACCGGGCAGGCGTCAATCCGGTCATCCAGTCACTTTTCGATTCGAACGGAACACGTCAGATGAAACGATCCAAGTCCTGTACTTCGCTGTTCGTGGCATTGATCCTCGCGGCAGCCAGCGTGGCCGCACATGCCGAGAGCCTGCTCGATCGCGTCAAGCAGCACGGCGAGCTGGTGGTGGGGACCGAAATGCAGTTCGCGCCGTTCGATTTCCTCGAAAACGGCCAGCAGGCCGGCTTCAACAAGGCGCTGTTCGCGGCCGTGGGTCAGATCATCGGCGTGAAGGTACGCTTCATCGATCTGCCGTGGGAAAGCGTGCTGCCCGGCCTCGACGCGGCCAAGTTCGACATGGTCGCGGGGCCGCTGACCGTCACGAAGGCGCGCATGGAGCGCTATGCGTTCTCGTTGCCGATCGCGGAAGCCACCGATGCATTGCTGAAGCGAACCGGCGACGGCAGTCTCAAGACCTCTGCCGATATCGCGGGTAAAGTGGTTGGCGCAGGCAAGGGCAGCGCGCAACTCGAACAGTTGAAGAGCTACGCGGCGACACTGCCGAAGCCGCCTACGATCCGCGAATACGTCGACAACAACCAAGCGTATGCAGACCTCGCAACCGGGCGCATCGTCGCCGTCGCCAACTCGCTGACCAACATCGCGTATGTCGCGAAGCAGCGCCCGGCGGTGTTCTCGGTGGTGCAACCCGCGTTCGGCGCAAAGGTCTACTTCGCCTATGCGCTGCGCAAGGATGCGGACAGCGCGTCGCTGGCCAATGCGTTCAACGCGGCGCTCGTCGCGTTGAACAAGAACGGCACGCTTGCGACACTGCAGCACAGGTGGCTCGGCGTCGCGACTGCAATGCCGGCCGAGATGCCCACGCCGAACTATTGAGCGCCACGTCCGGGCAGCGGCATCGATGTGCTACCGCCGGGCACCCCTACCGAGCAACCTGCCATGTTCAGCCTGAACACCTTCATCGACGGCCTGCCGTTGCTGTTCCATGCCGCGCTGATGACGCTCGGAGTCTCCGCAGCCGGGCTGGTGCTCGGCTTCTGCGTCGGCCTCGTGGTCTGCTGCGGACGGCTTGCCCCGCACGTTGCGATTCGTGTCGCCGCTGGCGCGTATGTCCGGGTGTTTCGCGGGGTGCCGCTGCTCGTGCAACTGCTGCTCGTCTACTACTTCCTGCCGTTCGTGGGCCTCAATGTGCCGCCCGTGATGGCGGCCGTCAGTGCCGTGTCGCTGTGCTCTGCCGCGTATATCGCCGAAATTCTCCGTGGCGGATTCGCGAATCTCCCGAAGGGCCAGCTCGAGGCGGCGACGATGCTCGGGTTCTCGGCAACAGATCGTCTGTGGAGGATCCAGGTGCCGCAGGCCGTGCGGATGACTCTGCCCTCGCTCGTCAACGAAATGGTGCTGCTGATCAAGGCGTCGTCGCTCGTCTCCGTCGTCGGGGTGGCGGAGATCACGCGAACCGCACAGAACATCGCCGCCAGCACGTATCAGCCGCTCGAGGCTTATGTTGCGGCCGGGATGATCTATTTTCTGCTCTGCGGTTCGCTGGCATTGATCGCGCATGGCGCGGAGCGACGCCTGCGCGCGGCATGACGCGTCAGTGACTTGCCGGAGACCCTCATGCTGACTTTCCATCCCGATGTACTCGTGAACAACTTGCCGGAGATCGGCGCGGGTCTCGCGATGACCGTGGCGACCTGGGCGGCGAGTACGCTCGCAGGGGCGGCGATCGGTTTCGGTGCGGCGCTTGCGCAGCAGGCAGGCGGCCGCTTTGTACGCGCGGCGATTCGCGTCTATGTAGAGCTGTTCCGCGGCACGCCGTTTCTCGTGCAGCTCTTTCTGCTGTACTACGGCGGCCCCGCATTCGGATTGACGTTCGATCCGTTGACGGCAGGTGTGGTCGGCCTTGCGCTCTATGCGGGTGCCTATTTCACCGAGGCATTTCGTTCCGGATTTTCAGCCGTGCCGCAGGGGCATGTCGAAGCGGCCTCCTGTCTCGGCCTGAGCCGCTGGCAAACGACCTTTCGCGTGCAATTGCCGCAGATGATGGTGCTGATCCTGCCGGCGCTCACCAATCTGGCCATCGTGCTGAGCAAGGAAACCGCCGTCCTGTCGATCGTCACCGTACCGGAACTGACATTCGTGCTGACCGGTATCGGCTCGTCGAGCTTCGCGTTCGTCGAGACGTTGCTCGCGCTATCCGTGTGCTACCTGTTGCTTGTCGAAATGGCGACGTGGGCCGGCACGGCCGTCGAGCGGCGCGTCGCGCGTCGGCTTGCATGATTCGCCATATCGCGTCGCTTTGCTTCCCCTGATCCGGGCCGATTGCAGCATCGCTCAGCCGATCTTTTGCTTCGACGGAATGCCCGCGACGGAAGGTGTTCGAATCGTTGCCGGTTACGCTCCCTGTCGATGTTCATATCGGGCGTGCATGGCGCGGTGGGTGCAATGCACGCCGGCATCGCCGCTCAATCGAAATACGTCAACCCCATCGCCCCCTTCACCTCCGCGAGCGTCGCCCCCGCCACTTTCCGCGCATGCAGCGTGCCGCGTTTCAGGATCGCCATCACTTCGGCCTTGTCGGCCTCGAATTCACGGCGGCGCGCGCGGATCGGCTCGATCAACGCCTGCAGCCGCTCGTTCAGCACGCGCTTGACGACGCTGTCGCCGAGGCCGCCGCGGCGATAGTGCGCCTTCAGCTCGGCGACCTTCGCCACGTCCGGCTCGAACGCATCGAGGAACGTGAACACGACGTTGCCTTCGACCTGGCCCGGGTCGCTCACGCGCAGGTGGTTCGGGTCGGTGTACATGTCCTTCACGGCCTGCGCGATCTCGTCCGGCGTCGAGCCGAGCGTGATCGCGTTGCCGAGCGACTTGCTCATCTTCGCCTTGCCGTCGATGCCGGGCAGCCGTGTGACCGCCGACAGCACGGCCTCGCATTCGACCAGCACCGGCTGCTCGACGGTCGCGTTGAAGCGGCGCACGAGTTCGTTGGTCTGCTCGATCATCGGCAATTGATCGTCGCCGACCGGCACGTGGGTCGCCTTGAACGCGGTGATGTCGGCCGCCTGGCTCACCGGGTAGGTCAGGAAGCCGGCCGGGATGTCGCGTTCGAACCCGCGCAGGCGGATTTCTTCCTTGATGGTCGGATTGCGTTCGAGGCGCGCGACCGTGACGAGGTTGAGCAGGTATTGCGACAGCTCGGCAAGCTCGGGCACCTGCGATTGCACGACGATCGTCGAGATCGCCGGATCGATGCCGACGGCGAGATAGTCGAGCGCGACCTCGATCACGTTCTCGGTGACGCGCTGGCGGCGGCCCATGTTGTCGGTCAGCGCTTGCGTATCGGCGAGCAGCAGGAATTGCGTCGCCTCGTGCTGCATCTGCACGCGTGCGCGCAGCGAGCCGATGTAGTGGCCGAGATGCAGCGGGCCGGTCGTGCGGTCGCCGGTGAGGATGATCGGGCGGGTGGGTTGCGTCATGGTTGTCGTTGGCTCCGGGTTGTCGAAGCCGCCAGCCATGACGTCAGCGCAGAAACGCAAATGCCGCCATGGCTGGCGGCATCACGTTTGGGACATGCAAAAGGAAACGGGCCGCCTGGGTCAGGCGCGCCACCAGCAATGCACGATCGGCGAGGCGGGTTGGGTTTCCATCGCGGCAGTATAGCGTAGTGCGGGGTTGGCCGCGCGCGTCAGCGGATCACCGACTCCATCGCGAGGTAGGCGGTTTCGGCGGACGGCCACAGCAGGTACAGCAGGCCGGCCATCAGCAGCCACGCGCCGGCGCGTACGAGCGGCGTGCGGTCTTTGTCGCGTGGGGGACGGGTGGGCTGCGTCGATTTCTTCATGCTTGCAGGCGCGGGGGGCGCCACTCCAACGGTTACTGCAACGGGTCGCGTGGGGCGAGCCGGGGTGTTGCGGGGTTCTTGAGCGGGCTGGATGCGTTTCCGGGGTCTTTTACCGCCTGCGAGACGGCAGGATCGTCCGGTCGCAAGGCAATAAATAGGGGGCGATCAAATACCCGTTTTCTATGCCGAGGCGACCGGCATCGTACCAGTTCGGCGGCGGGGGCATAGTCAAGAATTGTGGGGACGGGCAGTGACGGGAAAGAGGACGTATTTCCTCAGTTGCAGGTATCAACCCTGAACGCTCCGCGATGACGAGCCGAGAGGCGTTGTTATACGGGGATGGCTCGTCTGGGGCAGACATACTGCGGACGGCGTGGAGTCAAATGGTGAGGAAGTGATTATTACCGTTCGTCAGACCGTCGGTTTGTCGGCAATATGGCGACGCCCGGCGCCCGGCGCCCGGCGCCCGACGGCGGCGCGGCAAGCCCGGCGTCGTCCGACGCGATCAAATGAAACGGCCGCCGCATCGGTTCGGATGCGACGGCCGCGAGCGCGAAGCGCAGGGTAGCAGGCGGGCCGAACGGCGCGACATGTGCCGCGCCCCCGCCCGCCTGCGGATCAGACCACCGCCGAGCGCGCGACGCGCACCGGCACCGACTTGTACGACGGCGTGCCGCTTTCCTTGTCGATGTAGTCGAGCGGCACGAGCACGTTCGCTTCCGGATAGTACGCACCGACCGAGCCCGGCGCGATGTCGTACTCGATCGCGGTGATCTTCTCGAGGCGCAGTGTGCGGCCCGACGCGGTGACTGTCTCGATGTCGACGAGGTCGCCGTGTTCGAGCCCGTACTTCTCGAGATCGGCCGCGTTCATGAACAGCACGTCGCGCCGGCCGAACACGCCGCGATAGCGATCGTCGAGCCCGTAGATCGTCGTGTTGTACTGATCGTGGCTGCGCAGCGTGATCAGCCGCAGCACCTGCTCGGCGCCGAGCACGTCCGCGTCCTCCTTCACGCCCTTGTAGACCGAGAACATCGCCTTGCCGGTCGGCGTCGGCCACACGCGCTCGGTGGGCGGCAGCGGCAGACGGAAGCCGCCCGGCGTGCGGATTCGCTCGTTGAACGCCTCGAAGCCGGATACGGTCTTGTCGATCAGGTCGCGGATGCGGTCGTAGTCGGCGATCAGGTCGAGCCACGCGACCTTGCTGTTCGGCAGCGTCGCATGCGCGATGCCTGCCACGATCGCGGGTTCCGAGCGCAACTGGTCCGACGCGGGTTTGAGCTTGCCGGCCGACGCATGGACCATCGACATCGAATCCTCGACGGTGATCGACTGCCGGCCGGTGGCCTGCATGTCGAGCTCGGTGCGGCCGAGCACTGGCAGGATGAAGGTTTCCTTGCCGACCAGCAGGTGCGAGCGGTTCAGCTTCGTGCCGAGATGCACGCTCAGGTCGAGCTTGGCCATCGCCGGGAACGACAGCTCGGGATCGGGCAGCGCGACCGCGAAGTTGCCGCCGAGGCACAGCAGCGCCTTCGCGGTGCCGTCGATCATCGCCTGCATCGCCTGCACCGCGTCGTGCCCGTGCTGCGCGGGCGGCGTGAAGCCGCACACGTCCTCGATCTTCTTCAGGAATTCGGCCGACGGTTTCTCGGTGATGCCGACCGTGCGGTTGCCCTGCACGTTCGAATGGCCGCGCAGCGGGCACACGCCGGCGCCGGGCTTGCCGATGTTGCCGCGCATCAGCAGCAGGTCGGCGATCAGGCGCACGGTGGCCGTGCCCTTGTTGTGCTGCGTGACGCCCATCCCGTACGTGACGATCGTCGCGTTCGACTTCGCATACGCGATCGCGACCTGTTCGAGCTGCGCCTGGCTCAGGCCGCTCGCGCGCTCGATGTCGTCCCACGACGTCGCCTCGAGGTCGGCCGAGAACGCGTCGAAGCCATTGGTGTGCTGCGCGATGAAGTCGCGGTCGAGCACGTCGCCTTGCTCGGCTTCGAGCTTCAGCAGCGCCTTCATGATGCCCTTCAGCGCGGCCGCGTCGCCGCCCGCGTCGACCTGATAGTACGTCGACGCGATCCGCGTGGAGCCGAACGACGCCATCTCGATCATGTCCTGCGGATCGGCGAAGCGTTCGAGCGCGCGTTCGCGCAGCGGGTTGAACACGATGATCGGTACGTTGCGGCGCGCGCACTCGTGCAGCGTGCCCATCATCCGCGGATGGTTCGTGCCTGGATTGTGGCCGATCGAGATGATCAGCTCGCAGTGGTCGAAATCCTCCAGCGACACGGTGCCCTTGCCGATGCCGATCGACTGCGGCAGGCCGACGCTGGTCGGCTCGTGGCACATGTTCGAGCAGTCCGGGAAGTTGTTGGTGCCGAGCTCGCGCGCGAACAGCTGGTACAGGTACGCGGCTTCGTTCGACGCGCGGCCCGACGTGTAGAACTCGACCTGCTCGGGCGGCAGCGCGCGCAGCACTTCGCCGATGCGCGCGAAGGCGTCGTCCCATTCGATCGCGCGGAACGTGTCGGTCGCGCGGTCGTAGACGAGCGGATGCGTGAGCCGGCCCATGTTCTCCAGTTCGTAGTCCGACATGCGCAGCAGCGACGACACGGTGTTCGCCGCGAAGAACTCGGGCGTCACGCGCTTGGTCGTCGCTTCCCACGTGACGGCCTTCGCGCCGTTCTCGCAGAACTGGAACGTCGACTTGTGTTCCTTGTCCGGCCACGCGCAACCGGGGCAGTCGAAGCCGTCGGGCTGGTTGGTCCGCATCAGCACGATCGGCGCCTCGATGGTTTCCATCTGCGTGCGCACCGCATCGGCTGTCGCGCGAAGCGCGCCCCAACCGCCGGCGGGCCCATCGTATTTCCTGATGCCTGGCACTTCGCGTCGATTTGTCATGGTGAATCTCCAATAGCCGGGCCCGGTGCGGGTGGCTCGGTTGCGCCGTGTCGCGGCGTGGGGCGGCTCCGTCCGGCGGACGGAGCCGGTCATGCGTGCCCCGGGTTGCAGGGCAAGCGTTGTTTTAGTGTGCGTCCTTCTTCGCGCCGGACGACTTCTTGCCGGGCTTCGCCGCGGGCGGTGGGGCGTCGGCGGGCGTGTCGTCCTTCTTCGCGCCTGCTGCTGCCTTGGCGGCCTTGCCGTCGGGTTTGGCCTTGCCGTCGGCGTCCGGTTTCGCGTCCTTCGCATCCTTTGCTTCAGGCGCGGCGAGCGTGTTGAACTTCACTTCGTCGCTGTCCTTGTCGTAGTCGACCTCGCACTTGTCGCCCGATTTCAGCCGGTCGGCGAGGATCTCCTTCGCGAGCCGCGTCTCGATCGTCTGGCGGATCTGGCGTTTCAGCTCGCGCGCGCCGAATTCCGGCTGGTAGCCGACTTCGGTCAGGTGGTCGACGAGCGAGCTGCCCATCACGAGCGTGATGTCCTGCGCGGCGGCGGTACGCACCACGCGATCGAGCTGGATCTGCACGATCGAGCGGATGTTGTCCTTCGACAGCGCGTGGAAGACGATCACCTCGTCGATCCGGTTCAGGAACTCGGGCCGGAAATGCCCCTTCAGCACCTGCATCAGTTCCTCGCGGATCGCCTTGTCGGTCTTGCGCGCGGCTTCCGGCTGCGTGAGGTTGTCCATGATGATCGCCGCGCCGAGGTTGCTGGTCGCGATGATGATCGTGTTGCTGAAATCGACCACGCGGCCCTTGCCGTCGGTGAGACGCCCGTCGTCGAACACCTGCAGCAGCACGTTGTAGACGTCCGGATGCGCCTTCTCGATCTCGTCGAGCAGGATCACGCTGTACGGGCGGCGCCGCACGCGCTCGGTGAGCTGGCCGCCTTCGTCGTAGCCGACGTAGCCGGGCGGCGCGCCGATCAGCCGCGCGACCGCGTGGCGCTCCATGTATTCGGACATGTCGATGCGGATGATCGCCTGCTCGTCGCCGAACACGGTCTCGGCCAGCGCCTTCGCGAGCTCGGTCTTGCCGACCCCCGTCGGCCCGAGGAACAGGAACGTCGCGATTGGCCGGTGGGTCTGGCCGAGCCCCGCGCGCGACAGCCGCACGGCATCGCTGACGGCGACCACCGCATCGCTCTGGCCGACCACGCGCTCGCGCAGTTGCTCTTCCATCTTCAGCAGCTTCTGGCGTTCTTCCTGCGTGAGTTCGGACACGGGGATGCCGGTGAGCCGCGACACGACCTCGGCCACCGATTCGACGGTCACCTCGAGCGTCTCCGAGCCGGTCTTGCGCTGCCACGCCTCCATCATCTCGTCGACGGCCTTCTGCTTCGCGTTGATCTGCTCTTCGAACTGCTTCGCTTCGTCGAAGCGCTTGCGCGACGTCGCATAGTCCTGCTCGCGCTTCAGTTGCGCGATTTGCGCTTCGCCTTCCTGAATGTCGACCGGGCGCGAGGTCGCGCCGATCCGAACGCGCGCGGCGGCCTGGTCGATCAGGTCGATCGCCTTGTCGGGCAGGAAGCGCGACGTGATGTAGCGGTCGGCGAACTCGGCGGCCGCGACGAACGCATCGTCGGCGAACGTCACCTGGTGGTGCGCCTCGAGGCTGTCGCGCAGCCCGCGCAGGATCACGATCGTCTGTTCGACGCTCGGCTCCGGCACGAACACGGGCTGGAAGCGGCGCTCGAGCGCGGCGTCCTTCTCGATGTACTTCTGGTATTCGTTGAGCGTCGTCGCGCCGATCAGGCTCAGCTCGCCGCGCGCGAGCGCGGGCTTCAGCACGTTCGCGATGTCGAGGCCGCCTTCGCCGCCGCCCTGGCCCGCGCCGACGATCGTATGCAGCTCGTCGATGAACAGGATCAGTTCGTCCTGCTTCGCCGTCACCTCGTCGATCAGCTGCTTCGCGCGTTCCTCGAATTCGCCGCGATACTTCGCGCCGGCCACCATCGAGTTGATGTTGACTTCGACGAGCCGCTTGTCGCGCAGCACCTCGGGCACGTCGCCGTTGACGATCCGCTGCGCGAGACCCTCGACGATCGCCGTCTTGCCGACGCCCGGCTCGCCGATCAGCACCGGGTTGTTCTTCTTGCGGCGCGCGAGCACCTCGATCGTGCTCTCGATTTCCTGCGCGCGGCCGAGCACCGGATCGAGCTTGCCCTGGCGCGCGATCGCGGTGAGGTCGCGGCCGAACTTGTCGAGATTCGGCGTGCCGGTCGGCGCATCGACGCGGCCGTCCTCCGCGCCCTTGCCGACCACTTTCACGACCTTCTGGCGCAGCGCCTCGGGCGTCACGCCGTATTTCTTCAGCAGCGTGCCGGCGACGCTGTCCGGCACCGATGCGAGCCCGATCAGCAGGTGCTCGGGGCCGATGTACGAGTGGCCGAGATCGCGCGACGCCTGGAACGCGTACTGCACGGCCTTCTTCACGCGCGGCGAGATCGACAGCTTGTCGAGCGGCGCATCGGGGTCGGCCGTGCCGGTATGCGCATGCGCGTCGATGTACGACTTGATGTCCTCCGGCGACAGCTTCAGTTCCTTCAGCAGCGCGGCGCACACGTCGGTGTCCGCGAGCGCGTACAGCAGGTGTTCGGAATCGAGCTCGCTGCGGCGCAGCTCGTGCGCTTTCTCGGCCGCGCGCTGCAGCAGTTCGAGCGTCTGCTCGCTGAACGCGTCGGTCGGGTCGACCGATTCGCGCGGAATCTCGGCGGCGAGCGGCGAGTCGTCGCCGAGCCCGCCGAACAGCGACGACGGTCCGCCACCGCCCAGCAGCGAATCGAACGGATTCAGCATGCTCTGATGCCGCATCAGCTGTCGGAAGTGGTAATCGCAGATCGAGATCGTCTTGCGCTCGCCGTCCTGCATCACGGTGGCGCGCGCGACGGCCGGGCGGGCGTGACAGATATCGCAAAGTGCGGGCATGGTGGTCTGGCTCCTGTCGGTGAAGGTGGGTCGAAGGGTGAAGCCCGATGCGGTGCGGCGCTCGCGCGTCCCGATCGCGACCGCACGACGCGCACGGCACACGCTGCGGCGGCGCGCGTGCCGCACCGGTGCGATCGCGCAGCGCGCGCCGGCGTGGCGCACGGTCGCGGTCGGGGTGGGAGGCGCGAGTGCTGCGAGGAGCCCACGGCATCGCTTCGACTGCGTTCAAAATAGCGAATCGGCGCGGGCCATCCAAGACACAGTTCCCAGCCGGGCCGGCCGTGAATTGCACCCTCACATGGGCGCGCGATCCGGCGGCAAGGAGTACAGACGCGCACGCGCGCGGCGGCGCGGGCATGCGAGGCGCGTACGGCTTGCGGTGGATGGGGGCAGGAAGGGGCGGCGCGCGAACGGCACGCGGTGCGACATCGGCGCGCAGGGCGCAGGCAGCCGGCAAACGGGGGAGACGGGACGCAGGACGCGACGCAAGACGGCGCGCGACGCGCGGCGCGGGCGCGAAGCGGTGACGGCCGGCTCCGCACGCACCGCAGCCGATGCGTGCCGGGGGGCCGGCGAGGGCGAGGACGGGTTGCACGGTACGCGCCGGACATCGCGCAACCGTGGTGAACCGCGATCAGTCCGACAGATTCATCGCGAGCCGTTGCCGTGCGATCTGCTTCACGTCGGCCGACAGCGCCGCATTCTGCAGACCATTGGCCCAGACGGAGAACGAATCCTCGACCAGGTTGCGCGTGTCGGGCGGCAGCTCGGCCAGCATCAGCGACACGACGGTAAACAGCACGGCGGTGTCGCCGGCCTGGCTGCTCGCATTCGCGTCCACCGTCTGCTTCAGGGTAGCGACGGACGCCTGCAGCGCCTGTAATGCGTCATTCGATTCGCTCATACATCCTCCATGCAAGATGGGCGGGATCGGCGACGAACCTGCGGCCGGCGGTGCGGCCGCCGCGCGCGACGCCCGGGCGGGCATCGCGGGCCGGCAACCGCGTCAGGCGGCCGCGTTGCCCTGCGGCGCCACGGCCACCGATGCCTCGCTCGTCAGCATCAGGAACGTGAACGTTTCGCGCAGGTACAGGCGGACGCCCTTGTCGGTGTGGCTCGTGTAGCCGATCGACACGTCTTCCCCGAGGTGCAGCTCGTAATCGCCGCCGCGCGTGGACAGCACGCAGCCGCCGCTGATCGCCGGCGCCCAGATGATCTCGCCGCTGACGATCCGTTTGATATGACCGAGGACCGGATAGCCCTGGTCGCGCGCTTCGCTGAGCGCGGTGTATGCGTCCGAACCGAGCACGACCGAGTACGGGCCGTCGACGCCGGCCAGGCGCAGCGCTTCCAGCGCGTCGCTGATCGCGTCCGGATAGGCGCCGACGTCCGCCGGCAGCGTGAGCCGGCGGTTCGACGTGCCTTCGCGGATGCCGACGATGCCGGCCGCGTGGTAGCCGTCGAAGATCGCACCGTCTTCGGCGAACGCGAGCCGCTGCGCGGCTTCCTTCGCCGGCTGCCAGTCGGCGTCGCGCGCACCGCGCTCGACGCTGTCGATCGCGTCGCGACTCAGCTCGAACGGCACCGTCAGCTCGACGATCGTGCGCGCTTCACGCAGCCGCGCGTTCACGAGCTCGCGCGGCGCGGCCACGTCGAGCAGGTGCCCGGTGCCGACGGCCGACAGCTCGGGGCCCGCGGGGCCGTCGACGTCGACGACGCGGCGGCCGGCTACCGATCGCTTGAAGGTGCGCGCCACTTCCTCCTCGATTTGTTCCCAGGCGGCCGACGAGATCGGGGCGAGTTCGCGATGCAGGTTATTCATAGGTCGGGGTTCCTTTCAGCGAGCCGATGTTCAGCGAGCCGTCGCGATGCGGTGCGGCAGGCGCGGACGGCGTGGATTCCGGTTGGATGGCTTCGGCGGGCGGCGCCGGGCGGTCGGCGAGCGCCTCGAGCAGGTCGGCCGACGGCACGAAGAACAGCGAGCCGGTGACCGCGCGGCTGTAGTCGAGCAGGCGGTCGTAGTTGCCCGGCGGGCGGCCGACGAACATGTTCTCGAGCATCTGCTCGATCGGCGCCGGCGAGCGAGCATAGCCGATGAAATAGGTGCCGAATTCGCCGGCGCCCGGGCGCCCGAACGGCATGTTGTCGCGCAGGATCTTCACTTCCTGGCCGCCCTCGTCGAGCGTGGTCAGCGAACTGTGCGAGCACGACGGCTTCACGTCCGGCGCGAGCTCGATGTCGGCCAATTTGGTGCGGCCGATGATGCGCTCCTGCGTTTCGACCGCGAGCGCGTTCCAGCCGGCCATATCGTGCAGGTATTTCTGCACGAGCACGTAGCTGCCGCCCGCGAATTCGGCGTCCTCGTCCCTGATCACAGTGAAGTCGACCGCCTCGCGGCCTTCCGGGTTCTCGGTGCCGTCGACGAAGCCGATCATCGCGCGCTGGTCGAAATTGCGGAAGCCGTGCACCTCGTCGACGACCGTGACCGCGTCGCCGAGCGCATTGAGCAATTGCGTCGCCAGTTCGAAGCACAGGTCCATCGCTTCGGCGCGGATGTGCAGCAGGATGTCGCCGGGCGTCGCGACCGCGACGCGCTGGCCGGCGCCGAACTCGCGGAACGGATGCAGCGACGCGGGGCGCGGCTCGCCGAACAGCGTATCCCACGCGTCGGAGCCGAAGCCGCACACGCACGTGAGGTTGCCGCCCGGCACGCGCTTGCCGACCGAGCGCACCAGCGCGGCGATGTCGCCGCACCACGAACGGATCGTGTCGGCGTGATCGGCGCCGGGATTGATCGTCGCCACGAGAAAGATCGCGCTGCGCGTGATCGTGCTGTGAACGGCCTGGGAGAGCGGGGGAGGAGTGATCTGCATCGCGGCCTGCCGGTCAGTCATGTCGGGACGGACGGGCCGCGGTAGCCGCGGCGCGCGAAGGCGAACGGTTGAACTGTGTCATGCGACTGTTCTCTGTGCTTTGTGACATGCGGATGAAGGACGTTGCGCGGGCATCGCGCAACGGGCCGCAGCGGCGGCGGCCGGCCCCCGGGGCGCGAAGGGGAGGCAGGCGGGGTGGCCGCGCGTTCGCCCGGCGCGTAAGGCTGGCCGCACCGCGTAACGTCGTCGAGCATGCAATCTAGCAGCTTCGGCAGGTCTTTGGAACACGTATCGACGATCTGTCATTCGAATGGATCAAACAGGGCCGGGTTTTGTGCGGCGCGCGCTCAGCTGTACTCCTGGCGCCCGCGGCGCTGTGCTCTTGAGCGTGCGTGTCGCGTGCAGTAGATTAGGTTCCGCTCCGCCCGACGACGGTCATCATGATGAACCTTTTGGAAGCGATGCGTATTTTCGGTGCAATCGTCGAGCATGGCGGGCTGTCCGGCGCGGCGTCCGAACTGAAGCTCGACGTCGCGCAGGTCGGCGCGCGGCTCGATGGGCTCGAGCGCTATCTCGGCTGCCGGTTGTTGCTGGACCGCTCGGGCGACGAGGTCGCATGCACCGAGGCCGGCGTCGCGTTTTACGCGTGTTGCCGGCGCACGCTGTCCGCGGTCGCGCAGGCGACGGGCGCGAGCGGAGCAGAGGCGTGCGCAACGGTTTCCCGTTCGCCCGTCCCGGGCTTTCCGTTGCCCGAGACCCCCCGTTGCGGCGACGGAGCATCGATCGCCGCGCCCACGACACTACACCGGTGAGCGCGTTGAATACGTCTATTGCATCCGCCGATACGGCCGCCGAGCGCATCCGTCGCCGCTTCGGCCATTTCCTTCACGCGGCCGAGCTCGCCGGGCTGGTCGTGATCGGGCTGGCGACCGCGTTCGCGATGGCGCAGGAAGCGTGGAAGGTCGTGCTCGCGGGCGAGGTGTCGCTGACCGACCTGCTGCTGATGTTCCTGTATCTGGAAGTGCTCGCGATGGACCTGCGCTACCTGCGGCTCGGCCGGTTGCCGGTGCGGTTTCCGCTGTTCATCGCGATGACGTCGCTCGCGCGCGACCTGATCCTGCGCGGGGCGACGGACAGCCCCGAGCGGATGCTGATGACGACCTTCGGGATCGTGCTGCTCGCGGTCGGCGTGCTGATCCTGAGCTTCGGCCAGCATCGCTTTCCGGCGGACGTCGACGATGTCGAGGACGACGTGCATGCCCGCAGGTAACGTGGCCCGGGCGGCATTCGAAGCGAACCCCGGCGCGCCGTGCGCGGTGCGGCGGCCCCCCCATCATTCCATCAAGCGAGGTGTCGCATGACGAGGCAATTGATCGTCGCCGTGTTCGGCAGCGTCGAGACGGCCCGCCAGGCCGCGAACGATTTCGAGGCGTTGTCGGAGAAGAACGAAGGATTCCACATCGAGAACGGCGTCGTCGTCGAGAAGGACGCGAACGGCAAGCTCGCGGTGCTCGACGCCGAATCGCGGCCGTTCAAGGGCGGCGTGATCGGGGCGATCGCGGGCGGCTTGCTCGGCCTGCTCGCCGGGCCGATCGGCATGGTGACCGGCATGGCGGCCGGCGCGGGCGCCGGCATTCTCGCGCAAGCGGCCGGCAACGCGCTGCTCGACGGCACGTTCGTCGAGACGGTCGCGGCGCGGCTCGTGCCCGGCAGCGTCGCGGTCATTCTCGAGGCGAAGGAGGACACGCCGTTCTCGGTCGACAACGTCGTGACGGGATTCGGCGGCAAGGTCTTTCGCCAGGCGCTCGACTAAGCGCGCCCCCTTTCGAACCGATTCGGGAGAACCGCATGCGCATCGATCAATCGTACCGGCGCTTCGACATCGCGGCGACGCTGTCGCCGCTGCCCGGCAACCGCGCGATCGCGATCGTCGACGTGACGACCGACGATCCGGGCCGCCTCGCCGATCTCGGCACCGGCCAGTTCCTGCAGATCCGCAAGTGGCTCGAGTCGAGCGACGTCGCACTGCTGACGGTGGTGTTCGACGAGTGCAAGGTCGCGATCGACCACTACGCGGACAACGTCGACGACGCTTGAGTGCGAGCGGGCCCGCGCATGGCCGGGCTTCGCTTCGCCGCCGCTTCCTCTGCTACCGCAATACATCATGACGTGCGCCGGACGAACGGCTGCCGTGCGAGCGCGCGCGGCCGCGCCGGCGCGTTCGCATCATCTGTTCACCACGCCGGCCGGATTTGACGTTTCCTCGCCAAACTGTCACTTACATTCGCCGAAATGACGCAGTAGGATGCCGAACCTTGTCTTGATGAGATTCGCATTGCTATCCGCCTTCAATTTCGATAACGGACGAGGTTCCAGCCGGGACACCCGCCCCCGGCGACGGCTATCCGGCTTCGTGCGTCGGTGCGGCGGTGCCGCCCATGCGACGCACGCCGGTTCATCGCTGGCGGGGCGAGGCGGATGAAGCTCTACGAGAAATTTGCGAACGACGTAGAGCGACTCATTCGGCAAGGCGTATATCGACACGGCGATCGTGTGCCGTCGGTGCGGCAGGCGAGCCAGCAGCACCGGATCAGCATCACGACCGTGCTGCATGCATATCTGCTGCTGGAAAGCCGCGGGCTGCTAGAAAGCCGGCCGCAGTCGGGCTATTTCGTGAACCTGCGGCGCGACGACGGCCATGCGCCGGTGCGCGAACTGCGGCCGTCGAAGCCGATCGCGATTTCGTCGTCGGTCGACGTGAGCCGGCTCGTGCTGTCGACGCTGCGCTCGATCGGCACGGACGACGCGGTGCCGCTCGGCTCGCCGTATCCGGACCCGAGCCTGTTTCCGTTCGAGAAGCTGAACCGCTACGCGTACGCGGCCGGTCGCGACAAGTCGCTGTGGGGCGTGACCGACGGGCTGCCACCCGGACACCCGCGGTTGATCCGGCAGATCGCGCGCCGCTACCTGGAAAACGGGATGTCGGTGGACCCGAACGAGATCATCGTGACGGTCGGTGCGACGGAGGCGATCAACCTGTGCCTGCAGGCAGTCGCGAAGCCGGGCGACACGATCGCGGTGGAGTCGCCGACGTTCTACGCGATGCTGCACGCGATCGAGCGGATGGGGATGAAGGCGATCGAGGTGGCGACGCATCCGGAATACGGGATCGACATCGCGGCGCTGGCCGCGATCGCGAAATCGCAGCCGATCGCCGCGTGCATGGTGATGCCGAACTTCCAGAATCCGCTGGGGTTCCAGATGCCGGACGAGCGCAAGCGCGAACTGGTTGAGTTCGCAACGAAGGCCGACCTGCCGATCATCGAGAACGGGGTGTACAACGAACTGTATTTCGGCAACATGCATCCGAGCACGCTGAAGTCGTTCGATCGCCATGACATCGTGCTGCATTGCTCGTCGTTCTCGAAGAGCCTGACGGCCGCTTACCGGATCGGCTGGGCGCTGCCGGGCCGCTACCGCGAGCAGGTCGAGAAGCTGAAGTTCCTGAATACGCTGGCGACGCCGTCGTTGCCGCAACTCGCGATCGCGGAGTTTCTCGAACGCGACGGCTACGAACATCACCTGCGGCGGGTTCGCAAGGCGTATGCGCAGCAGGCGAACCTGATGCGCGCGATGGTGTCGCGGTTCTTTCCGGAAGGCACCCGCATTTCGAGTCCGGCGGGCGGTTACGTGCTGTGGGTCGAGCTGCCCGCGCAGGTCGACGCGATGCGGTTGTACCAGCTCGCGCTGGAGCAGGGGATCACGATCGGCCCCGGCTACATGTTTTCGATCGCGGACACTTACCGGAACTTCATCCGGTTGAACTACAGCAGCCCATGGTCGCCGGAGATCGAGCAGGCGGTGGTCGCGGTCGGCAAGCTCGCCGCATCCTGCATCGACTGACCGCGCCGCGACGCGCGGCGCGACGTCATGTCAGCCGGTACGACTGCGCGCCCGTGCCCGCGAGCGTGCCGCCGTCGACGATCAGGTATTCGTTGCGGATCGGCCTGCCGTCGAACCAGCATTGCAGGATCTCCAGTGTGCCGGCCGCATAGCGCGCCTGCGCGGACAACGACGTGCCGGAGATGTGCGGCGTCATCCCGTTGAACGGCATCGTGCGCCACGGGTGATCGGCCGGCGCCGGCTGCGGAAACCACACGTCGCCGCCATAGCCGGCGAGATGGCCGGACGTGAGCGCATTCACGACCGCGTCGCGGTCGACCAGCTTCGCGCGCGCGGTGTTGATCAGGTACGCGCCGCGCTTCATCCGCGCGATCATCGCCGCGTCGAACAGGTGCTCGGTCGACGGGTACAGCGGAATCTGCAGGTTGACGATATCGACGGCGCTCGCGAGCGACGCCACGTCGGCGTGATACGTGAGCGCGAGCGCCTGCTCGATCGACGCATCGAGCCGGTGGCGCTGCGTGTAGTGCAGATGCAGGCCGAACGGTTGCAGCCGGCGGAGCACCGCGAGGCCGATGCGCCCCGCGCCGACCGTGCCGAAATGCATTCCTTCGACGTCGTAGCTGCGCGACACGCAGTCGGCGATGTTCCAGCCGCCCTGCTGTGCGACCGCATGCGACGGCAGATAGTTGCGCACCAGCGCGAGCGTCGTCATCACCACGTGCTCGGCGACGCTGATGCTGTTCGAGCCGGTGACTTCGGCAACCGTGATGTGCGCGCGCGCGGCGGCGTCCAGATCGACGTGATCGGAGCCGATGCCGGCGGTGAGCGCGAGCTTCAGCTTCGGCGCGCGGGCGATCCGTTCGGCGCTCAGGTACGCGGGCCAGAACGGCTGCGAAATCACCACGTCCGCTTCGGGCAGCCGGCGCTCGAATTCGGAGTCGGGGCCATCCTTGTCGCTCGTGACGATCAGCGTATGGCCGTGCGCTTCCATATAGCCGCGCAAGCCGAGCGCGCCGGACACCGAGCCGACGAGTTCGCCGGGCCGGAAGCCGGGCGGGCCGGCCGGCGTCGGCGCGGTTTGACCGTCCGCGTAGTGCGTGACGACCGGAATCGTGTCGCGCACGTAGCGCGGCGGATAGCCGTCGACGGGATCGGGGTAGAGCACGCACAGGACGGTGGCCATCGGGTAGTGCTCCTTTGACAGGTGAAGGCGGCACGCGGCTTGCGCAGGTCGCGCCGTGCCCTTCGCAGGCGGCCGCCGTGTTGCGCCGCAACGTCGATCACGTTCTACGCCGGTCGCGGATCGCGTACAAGCTACAGTCCGCGTTTCTCGTGCGCTGCGGGGCGTCTGTACCTGTTCTTTTCAGGAGGGATGTCGATAATGGGACCGTTACCTGACTTTTCGGGAGCCACGTCATGACTGGAAGCGATGCGTCTTCACGCCCCGATCTCACGCAAGGGATCGCGCTCGACGATCTCGCCGACGGCGCGATGATCGAAGGCCATGTCGGCGACGCGGCGGTGCTGCTCTTGCGCCGTGCCGACGAACTGTTCGCGGTGGGCGCGCAATGTCCGCACTACGGCGGGCCGCTGGCCCAGGGCCTGCTGGTCGGCGACACGATTCGCTGTCCGTGGCATCACGCGGCGTTCTGCCTGCGCACCGGCGAGATGGAGCGCGCGCCGGCGCTCGACGGGCTGCCCTGCTGGCGCGTCGAGCGGCGCGACGGCCGCGCGGTCGTGGTCGATGCGCGGCCGGCCGCCGTGCCGCCTGCGCTGAAGGACACCGGGCTGCCCGCGTCGGTCGTGATCGTCGGCGGCGGCGCGGCTGCGATCGCAGCCGCGGTGACGCTGCGGCAGGAAGGCTATCCGCACGCGATCACGTTGCTGAGCGCCGATGCCGATCCGCCGTACGACCGGCCGAATCTGTCGAAGGATTACCTCGCGGGCACGGCGGAAGCCGACTGGCTGCCGCTGCGCGCGCCGTCGTTCTATGCAGGGCAGCGGATCGACGTGCGCTGCAATACGCGGGTCACGCGCATCGATCCCGCGCGGCGGTCGGTCGAGTTGGCCGACGGCAGCCGGGTCGAATACGGCGCGCTGCTGCTCGCGACCGGCGCCGAGCCGAACCGCCTGAACGTGCCCGGCGCCGATCTGCCGCACGTCCGTACGCTGCGCTCGCGCGCCGATTGCGATGCGCTGATCGCCCGGCTGAAAACCGCGCGCCGCTGCGTGGTGGTCGGCGCGAGCTTCATCGGCCTCGAAGCGGCCGCCGCGTTGCGCACGCGCGGGCTCGACGTGCACGTCGTCGCGCCCGATACGCATCCGATGGGCCGCGTGCTCGGCGACGCGCTCGGCGACACGATCAAGGCGCTGCACGAAGCGCACGGCGTGGTGTTCCATCTCGGCGCGACGCCCGCGCGGATCGGGCCGGACAGCGTGACGCTGTCGAACGGTGACGTGCTGGCGGCCGACGTCGTGCTGGTGGGTATCGGCGTGCATCCGAACGTCGAACTCGCCCAGGACGCCGGCCTCGCGGTCGAACGCGGCGTGACGGTCGACCGCTTCCTGCAGACGAGTGCGCCCGGCATCTACGCGGCCGGCGATATCGCGCGCTGGCCCGATCCGCTGACGGGCGAGCGGATTCGCGTCGAGCACTGGGTCGTCGCCGAGCGGCAGGGCATCGTCGCGGCGCGCAACCTGCTCGGCCAGCAGCGGCCGTTCGACGCGGTACCGTTTTTCTGGAGTCAGCATTACGACCTGACGCTCCGCTATGTCGGGCATGCGGAGCAATGGGATCGCGTCGAGATCGACGGCGACCTCGGCGCGCACGACTGCTCGATCGCGTACTGGCGCGGCGGCACGCGGCTCGCGGTCGTGACGATAGCCCGCGATCTCGACAACCTGAAGGCCGAAGCGGCGCTCGAGCGGCAGAGGGCTTCCGCATGAAAGCCGCATGACGACACCCACCCAACCCTGAATGGAGGCGAAATGAACCCTGACGTCCGTGCCCGTTTCGAAACCGAGTTCGCGCCGCGCATCGCGACGCGCTTGCGCGGCCTGTACCAGCCTGGCGAAGTGAAGGTCGATGTCGTGCCGCACGACGGGCAGGGCAGCCCGACCTGCGTCGACGTGATCGGCCTCACGTCGACGGTCGGCTTGCCGAATCGGTTGAACGCGCGGCTCGCGTGGCGCGACGATGCGATCGCCGGTCTGCTGGCCGAGCCCGACCACAGCCGCTTCGATCGCTATCTCGCGGCGCTGCCCGTCACGATCGAGCGCTGGCAGATGGAATTGCCGGTCGATTTCAGCAGCCGGACGCAGCGCGATCGCGAGATCCTGATCGGCGACCTCGATTTCGATGCGTGACGTGCGTCGCGCGATGCCGGCCGATGGCGCGCGGCCGAACCGCGCGCGGTTACCGGTCGCGCGTACGGATGATCACGCGCCCCTGGTCGATGCCGCCGCGCAGCGCTTCGTCGCACGTCAACCATTCGGGCGTGACGAGTTCGGGCGCGGGCAGGCCGACGGGCGCGCCGTCGCGGAAGATCCGCACCTGCGCGACCCACGCGCCGTTCGCGTTGCGCGTCGCGTCGACGCGAATCTCGTGACCCATGAAAGTGTCGGTGGCTTGCATCGAACGGGGCCCTCCGTCGTGAATGAACGTGGTGCGTGGATCGTATCAGCATGGCGTGCGCCGCGCATCGAAAACGAACCGGCGTCTGTATTTCACTTGCCGCGCGAGACGGGAGCGACCCTGTGGCCTTCGACCTGACTTTTTCCATCAAGGTGTTCGCGGCGCTGTTCGCGATCATGAACCCGATCGCGAACATTCCGGTGTTCCTGTCGCTGACCGAAGGCGCGGCGGACGGCGTGCGTCGCAAGGTCGCGCTGACGGCCGCGATCGGCGTGACGGTCGGCTGCATCGTGTCGGCGGTCGCGGGCGGCGCGATCCTGCACGTGTTCGGCTTGACGATCGACGATTTCCGCCTCGCGGGCGGGTTGCTGGTGCTGTTGATCGCGTTGTCGATGCTGCATGGTGCACCGAGCCGCCAGCATGCGCCGGGCACCGACGAAGGCGCCGATCCTGCGGCGGCCGACAGCGTCGCGATCTATCCGCTGACGATCCCGTTGCTGGTCGGCCCCGGCACGATCGCGACGATGATCGTGCTCGGGCACGGTGCCGTCGCGACCGGGCAGGAACTCGCGTTCGCGCTCGGGCTGGCCGCGTTTCTCGTGCTGCTGGCCGTGTCGCTGCTGTCGGCGCCGTTGATCGGCCACTACCTGTCCCCGCGCGTGACGGCTGTCACGCAACGCCTGATGGGGATGATTCTCGCGGCGATTGCGATGCAGATGATCGTCGCGAGCCTGAAAGCCGCGTTCGGGTTGCCGCATTGAGCGCGCCCGTTGGACTGCCTGGAGTCGTTGAATGAACACGCTGATCGTCTTGTCCTATCCCGATCTCGACGCGGCGCGTCGCGCGCTGGCCGAACTCGGCACGCTGCGCGACCGGCACGTCGTCGCGCTCGCGGGTGTCGTGATCGTCGAGTGCTCGACCGACGGACAGTTGCGCACGCATGCAGTCGATCCGGGCCGCGTGTCGTCCGGCTCGCTGCTCGACAGCGTGGTCGCGCACGTCGAATCGTCGCTCGACGCGTGGCGCGAGCGGCCGGTGGACGATGCGCTGACCGACCGCGTCGCGCGCAAGGCGCGCCCCGGCACCGTGTCGCTCGGGCTGGCCGCGACGTAGCTCGACATCTATGCGCTGAGCGCGGCGCTCGCGCCGCTGGGCGGCGAAGTGGCCGACACGACGCTGTCGATCGACGACGAACTGAAGCTCGTCGAAGCGATCTCGAACGCGCGCGCCGGCAGCGGCGAGCGCGGCGATAGCGGTCCGCCCACGGACTGACGCGCCGGCACGGCCCTTCCCCGAAGACGAAGCGCTTTCTGTCCGTGCGTCACGGCGCGCCGCACAGGCGCATGCCTTGCTCGATTGGCTCGACGGTGACCTTCACCGTTTCCGCTTTCGACAAGGAGGGCCTGACATGAAAGCAGTCGTATTTCACGGCATCGGCGACATTCGCATCGACACGGTGCCCGATCCGGAAGTCTCCGCGACGACCGACGCGGTCGTGCGTCTCACGGCCAGCGCGATCTGCGGCACCGATCTGCACATGGTGCGCGGCACGCTCGGCGGCATGAAACCGGGCACGATTCTCGGCCACGAAGGCGTCGGCATCGTCGAGGCGGTCGGGCGCGACGTGCGCAACCTGCGGCGCGGCGATCGCGTGCTGATTCCGTCGACGATCGCGTGCGGCAGTTGCGCCTACTGCCGCGCGGGCTACACCGCGCAATGCGACGTCGCGAACCCGGGCGGGCCGCGCGCGGGCACGTCGTTCTTCGGCGGGCCGGCCGAAACGGGCCCGTTCGACGGGCTGCAGGCCGAATACGCGCGCACGCCGCTTGCGCATGCGAGCCTGATTCGCCTGCCCGACGAGATCGACGACGATCGCGCGATCCTGATGTCGGACATTTTTCCGACCGGCTATTTCGGCGCGCAGCTCGCGGAAGTGAAGCCGGGCGATACGGTCGCCGTGTTCGGCGCGGGGCCGGTCGGCCAGTTCGCGATCGCGAGCGCGAAACTGATGGGCGCCGGGCGCGTGATCGCGATCGACCGTATCGCGTCGCGGCTCGAGATGGCGTGCGCGCAGGGCGCCGAGATCGTCGATTTTTCCGAGGACGATCCGGTCGATACGGTACTGCGGCTCACCGGCGGGATCGGCGTCGATCGCGTGATGGACGCAGTGGGCGTCGACGCGATGCGCGCGACGCACGGTCCGGCCGCGGCCGATCGCGACGCCGCGCGCGCATTCGATGCGGAAGTCGACGCGATCGTGCCGCACCGCAAGCCGGACGGCCGCAACTGGGTGCCGGGCGACGGGCCGTCGCAGGTGCTGCAATGGGCGGTGCGCGCGGTCGCGAAGGCCGGCACGATTTCGGTGATCGGCGTGTATCCGCCGGCCGCGCGCGTGTTTCCGATCGGCGAGGCGATGAACCGCAACCTGACGATCAAGATGGGCAACTGCAATCACCGGACGGTGACGCCGCCGCTCGTCGAACTGGTGCGCAGCGGCGCATTCGACCCGCTGTCGGTGCTCACGCGCACCGAGCCGCTGACCAACGCGATCGATGCGTATCGCGCGTTCGACGTGCGCGAGCCGGGCTGGATGAAAGTGAAGCTCGCGCCATGACGACGACTACACGAACCGAAAACGGGAGCACTACGATGACCGATCAATACGACAACTGCATGGCTGCGTGCGACGCCTGCGCGCACGCATGTGATACCTGTGCGGCCGCCTGCCTCGCGGAGCGCGACGTGCATGCGCTGGCCACCTGCATCGCGCTCGACATCGAATGCGCGCAGCTATGCCGCTTCGCGTCCGGCGCGATGGCGCGCCGCAGCGGGCTCGCGCCGCGCATTTGCGCGCTGTGCGCGCACGCGTGCGACCTGTGTGCGGCCGAGTGTTCGCGGCATGCGCACGAGCATTGCCGCCGCTGCGCGCTCGCGTGCGAGGCGTGCGCGGCGATGTGCCGCGCGATGGCCTGAACGCGCGCGCTTACGGCGCGTCCTGAACCTGCCGCGCGAGGCGTTGCAGCAGCGCATCGAGGACGGCCATCTCGACGGGCTTCACGAGATGGTCGTCGAAGCCCGCGCGTTCGGTGCGCTCGAGGTCGGACGCGCGCGCATGGCCGGACAGCGCGACGCAGGTGGTGTCGCGCAGCGCGTCGATCGCGCGCAGTTCCTGCAACAGCGTGAAGCCGTCGACGTCCGGCATCGTCAGGTCGAGGATCATCAACTGCGGTGCGTAATCGCGGGCGAGCGCGAGCGCTTCGTTCGCGTTGTACGCGACGCGCGGCGCGTGCCCTTTCAGTTGCAGCAGCATCGCGAGCGTATCGGCCGAGTCGCGGTTGTCGTCGACGACGACGATGCGCAGCGGTACGCCGGCTGGCTGCGCGGGCGCGGCGAGCGCAGGCGGCGGGGCGTAGTCGTTGCGGGTCGTTCGCACGATCGGCAGCCAGACCGTAAACGTCGCGCCGCGGCCCGGCCCGTCGCTTTCGGCGACGATCCGCCCGCCGTGCAGTTCGACGAACGACCGGCAGATCGCGAGGCCGAGCCCGAACCCGCCGGCCGGCGAGCGGCCCGACGCGCCTTCCTGTTCGAACAGGTCGAAGATCTTTTCGAGCGCGCCGGGGGCGATGCCCACGCCGTGATCGACGACCTGGATCGCCACCGACGGGCCGTCGATCCGCGCGCCGACATCGATCCGGCCGCCGTGCGGCGAAAATTTCGATGCGTTGTCGAGCAGGTTGTGCAGCACCTGGACGAGCCGTGCGTCGTCGCCGTGCAGCACCACGGAATCGTCCGGCAGGTCGACGCGGATCCACTGCCCGCGCGCGGCCAGTTTCGGCTGGATGCTCTCGACGCCGCGGCACACGATGTCGCGCACGGTGACGGGCCGATCCTCGAGTTCGACCTTGCCGGCCGTGATGCGCCCGACGTCGAGCAGATCGTCGACGAGCCGCGTCAGTTGCGCGACCTGGCGGTTCACCGCGTCGCGACACTGCACGAGCGCGGGCGGCGGATCGGGCAGGTTCTGCAGCACGCCGACCGAGTTGCGCAGCGGCGCGAGATGGTTGCGCAGCTCGTGCGCGAGCGTCGCGATGAACACGCTCAGCCGGTGCGTCGACGCTTCGAGCTCCTCCAGCCGCTTGCGCTCGGTCATGTCGCGCGTGATCTTGATGAAGCCGCACAGTTGCTGCGTCGCGTCGTATACCGGCGTGATCGTCACGCTTGCCCAGAACTGCGTGCCGTCCTGGCGCACGCGCCAGCCCTCGTCCTGGAAGTGGCCGTGCGCGGCGGCCACTTCGAGCCCGTGCGACGGCCGGCCGGCCGCGATCGCGTCGGGCGGGTAGAAGCGCGAGAAATGGCGGCCGACGATCTCGGTGGCGCGGTAGCCCTTGATGCGCTGAGCGCCGGCGTTCCAGGTCGCGACGTTGCCGTGCGGGTCGAGCATGAACACCGCGTAGTCGGTGATCGCCTCGACCACGGTCTGGAACCGGAACTCGGCGAAGCGGTGCAGCAGGTCCCGCGCGTCGGGCGGGCCGGGCGGCGGATGCGGAGGGAAATCGGCGTCGTCGTTCTTCATCGGAGCGGCAGATCGGAAATACGGGAGGCCGCAGCTCGCCGGACCGCCGCCGGACAGGCGGCAGCCGCGCGGATCGAATTGGCACGCCCGAAAGAATAAAGGAACTCGATTCGGCTGATCAATGGGTGCGCATCGGCCGTGCCGTCCGCCGACATCGGCGCCGGCGCGACCGCCGGCGGCCGGCGCGGCATGCCGATTGCACGACGGGACAGTCCGCCCGCCGTGCGGCGGCCATCCGGCCGGCCGCCCGGCGGCAAGCCAGGCAAGGAGGCCGACATGAACAGCACCCTGAATCCCGACAACGAACCGGCCGGCCCGGACGACGACAACGCGAGCCGCGGCCGCGACGGCCGTGCGCTCGGCCCGAGCGACTCGTCCGACAGCGGCAGCGACACGGCGGGCGCGCGGCGCCATCCGTTCGACGTCGATTCGCCGCTGGACGACCACGCGCTCGAACGCGGCGACGCGTCGCTCGACAGCGACACGGACCGCGCGGGCACCGGCGAGCGCGCGTCGGCGGACGGCGACTCGACGCTGGAGGAAGGCGCCGATATCGAGCCGGACCGCACCGAGCGGCTGAGCGACCCCGGCCTCACGGACGAGACGGGCGACCCGGTCGATCCTGACGACCTGGATGATCCGGACGACCCCGGCACCGCGCCGTGAGGCCCGCCACGCAAAAACTGCAATCGCGTTGCAGATTGGGGCGCGTGACGGCGTCGCGGTACTGCGACGCGCACCCGTCGCGGCCCGGCAACGGCGCCGGCACGCGATTTGCATTCACCCGACCGACGCGCGCCGCGACGCGGCATGGGACCGTGCGCGGCGCAGGCGATCAAGGAGAGACACGATGCAACGACGATATCCCGGACGGCATGGCGAGCGGGGCGGCCCGCCCGACTGGCACGAGCGCGACGAACGCGCGTACCGGGGCGCGGGCGAGCGCGGCATCCCGGACGATCCGGCACGGTGGCCGGAAGAAGGCTACGAATCGGCTTACCGCCGCTTCGCGAGCGAGGACACGGGCCCCGAAGACTGGGGCAGCGAATGGACGGAGCGCGCGGCGCGGCCAGCCGACCAGCGGCGGGGTGCCGCCGACGCGGACTGGCCGGGCGGCGCGCGGCAGCCGGCGCGGGAGGCCGAGCGCGGCTACGGCGACCCGGGCCGCCGCGCGCAGGGCCGCGAAGGGCGGTACGGCGGCGAGCGCCCGGAATACCGCGGCCATCACCGGATGGGCTGGTACGGCAGCGAGCGCGATATAAGCGACCCTCGAGGCAACCCCCGAGGCGACCCGCGCTATGGCGGCGCCCCCGACCTGTCGCGCTTCGGCAGGGACACCGAACGCGACGCGCTGCGCCATCGCCGCGGGCCGAAAGGCTATACGCGCTCGGACGAGCGGATTCGCGAGGACGTCTGCGAGCGGCTCGCGCATGCGCTCGAGATCGACGTGAGCGACGTCACCGTGCAGGTGAAGGCGGGGCGCGTCGAGCTGGACGGCACGGTGCCGGCGCGCTGGATGAAGCACGACATCGAGGATCTGGCCGACGGCTGCCTGGGCGTGCAGGACGTCGAGAATCGCGTGCGTGTGCGCCGCGACGGCGAACACGACGGCGAACACGATACGGGCACGGTGCTGCACCCGGACCAGCGGACCGTCACCCCCACCCAGCCGGCCGCGCGCGACCCAGAGCCCGGCACCGTCGTGGGCGGCCGCGAGCGCGAACCGCGCCACTGACCGCGCGTGCGTGAAACGGCCCGCCCCCGACCGCGAGCAATGCGTGCATGACGACCGGAATCGACGAAACGCCCATCAAGGATCGTGAGGCGGCAGCCGGCCGCGACCCCCGGGGCCGCCGCCCTCGCCACGACGAGCGCGGCCTGCGACTGCGGATCGCGGTCGAGCTCTGGCGCGCGATCTGGCATTACCGCACCCGCGTGCTCGCGGCGATCGTGCTGCTGGTGCTCGCGAAAGCGGCGGCCGTCTCGGTGCCGCTGCTGCTCAAGGACATCGTCGACGGCTTCGGCCGCGCGGCCGGCCAGCCGATGGCGTGGCCGGTGCTGCTGCTGTTCGCGTACGCGGTCGTGCGCTTCGCATCCAACGCACTGAACGAAGTGCGCGACATGACCTTCGTGCAGGTCACGCAGCATACGGTCGCGTCGTTTACCGTGCGCACGTTCGGCCACCTGCATCGGCTCGGCGCGCGCTTTCATGCGCAGCGCGAGACGGGCGCCGTGGTGCGCGACCTCGAGAAAGGCACGGCCGGCATCGGCTATCTGCTCGGCGTCGCGGTGTTCACGGTCGTGCCGACGGCCCTCGAGATCGGCTCGGTGCTGGTGATCGTGATCAGCAAGTACGGCGGCGGCTTCACGGCGATCATCTTCATCACGTTCTCCGTCTACGCCGCGTATACGGTGGTGTTTACGCGTCGGCGCATGCGTTACCAGCGGCGCGTGAACGCGCTCGAGGCCGAGTCGAATTCGCGCGTGGTCGACAGCCTGCTGAACGTCGATACGGTCAAGTATTTCGCGCGCGAGGACGTCGAGCGCGACCGGCTCGACCGCGTGCTCGACGAATGGCGCGAGGCCGGCGTGGACAACCAGTACGCGCTGTCGGCGCTGCATATCGGGCAGAGCGCATGCATCGGCGCGGGTATCGCCGCCGTGATGCTGCTCGCCGGGCAGCAGGTCGCGCGCGGCGCGATGACGATCGGCGATCTCGTGCTGATCAACGCGTACATCATCCAGATCAGCCTGCCGCTGAATGCGCTCGGCTTCGTGTTCCGCGAGGCGAACGACGCGATGACGAACATCGAGCGGCTGTTCGGGCTGCTCGATGCGCGCGGCAAGCCGGGCGAGGACGGCGATGCGCCCGGCGCGCAGCCGCTCGTCGTGCGCGGCGGCGCGATCGAATTCGAGCATGTCGACTTCGGCTACGAGCCGAGCCGGCAGATCCTGTTCGACGTGTCGTTCCGCATCGAGCCCGGGCAGACGATCGCGGTGGTCGGCGGCAGCGGGTCGGGCAAGTCGACGCTCGCGCGGCTGCTGTTCCGGCTGTACCAGCCCGATGCGGGCACGATCCGGATCGACGGCCAGGACTTGCGGCTCGTCACCGAGCGCAGCCTGCGCGATGCGCTCGGCATCGTCCCGCAGGACACCATCCTGTTCAACGACACGCTCGCGTACAACATCGCGTACGGCAAGCGCGACGCGACCCGCGGCGAGGTGATCGCGGCCGCGCGCGGCGCGCAGCTCGACGCGTTCATCGAGCGGCTGCCCGATGCGTACGACACGCGCGTCGGCGAGCGCGGAGTGCGGCTGTCGGGCGGTGAGCGGCAGCGGGTCGCGATCGCGCGCGCGCTGCTGAAGGCGCCGCCGATCGTCGTGTTCGACGAGGCGACGTCGGCGCTCGACACGCGCTCGGAGCGCGCGATCCAGCAGGAGCTGATGCGCGTCGCGCAGCATCGCACGAGCCTCATCATCGCGCACCGGCTGTCGACCATCGTCGACGCCGATCGCATCCTCGTGATGGAGCACGGCCGGCTCGTCGAGCACGGCACCCACGACGAACTGCTCGAAAGCGGCGGCGTGTATGCGCAGATGTGGTCGCTGCAGGCGAAGCAGCGCGAGCTGGAGCGCACGGAGGCGAAGTTCGCGCGGCAGCCGGTGCGGATCAACCCGCTCGTGTCGCAGGTGCTCGATTCGCTGGCGGAGGCGGCCGCGCGGCGCGGCGTGCCGGTGTTTCGCCATGTGTCCGACGAGGATCTCGTCGTCAACGCCGATCCGGCCGCGCTGCGGCGCTTCGTGTGGGAGCTGTGCCGCGGCGCCATCGAAGCGAGCAGCGGCGGGCAGCTCGAGGTGCACACGGCGCGCCACGACCCGGAAGCGCGCATCACGATCGCGTGCACGGGCGTCGACGCAACGGAGCTGTCGCTGATCGATCTCGAACGGTTGCAGGACGCGATCGAGGAGGCCGGCGGCTACGTCGTGCGCGAACGCGACGATACCGGCGTGACGCTGCACGTGTCGCTGCCGATGTACGCGGTGGCGCCGGCGTCGATGCAACCCGCCGGCGCCGTGCCGAACCCGGCCGCCGGCGCGGCGGCCACGGCCAAGCCGCTCGACGGCCTGCGCATCGCATGCGTGGACGACCACGACGAGGCGCGCGAGGCGCTCGGCGCGCTGCTGAAGGTGGCCGGCGCCGACGTGCATGCCTACGCGTCGGGCCAGGCGTTGCTGGACGACCTGTGGCGCGCGCGCCGGGCCGACTGGCCGGCGCTGCTCGTCTGCGACATCGACCTCGGCGACGACGAGGACGATGGTTACGCGGTGATGTCGCGCGTGCGTCAGCTCGACGCCGCGCGCGATCGCGACGGCCGCGCGCCGCTCGAGGCGCTGGCCTTGTCCGGCCATGCGCGCGATCGCGACCGCACGCGCGCGGTCGAAGCCGGTTTCCATGCGTACCTGACCAAGCCCGCGGTAGCGGCCGACCTGATCGCGGCGTTGCGTGCGCTCGCGTTTTCCTCTGGAGAAATCCATGCCGAACCTTCTGAACCCGACGACACCCGAAGCCCTGAACGCGCGTCGCGGCGGTAGTGCGTTCGCCGACCGCCAGGCCGCGGTGGCGGCCGTCGAGCTGCTGTTGCCGACCTTGTCCGCCGCGCTGCAGAGCGACTTCGTCGGCGACAGCGGCTGCCTGCACATCGTGATCATGGACCCCGCGCTCGGGCCGCACGACGCGGCGTTCGAGGACGCGATCCTGTATGAGTTTTCGCTGCCCGACCCGAAGGACTGGGACGCCGACTATCGCGCCTACGCCCGCGCCAAGGCGCGGCTGTCGTGGGAAACGGGCCGCGACGGCCACGTCGTGCAGGCGCTCGAGCCGTACCGGCTGCGCGCGGGCGATACGAACCTGTGGGGCGGGGTCGCGCTCGGCGGCATCGTGGTCGGCGTGTCGGGGGCGCAGCCGTGGTTCGACGAGGCGTTCGCGGGCTGCATCGCGCACTGCCTGCGCGCGCTCGCGAAGCACCGCGCGCAAGCCACGCCCGACGCGCTCGCGATCTGAGCGGGCCGGTTCGTCCCGCTTTTTACAGCCGGTTATAAAAAAGCCAGCGACCCGACATCGGCGCCCGATGCGGCACGGGCACACGCAGGCCGGCACGGTTTTCGCTGTACCTCATGCACGGACGGTTGTCGCGACAAGTGTCGCCGTCAGCCGGATGGTTTTCCGACATCGACAGGAGGTGCAGGTGAACGCGACTCACGATCCAGCCAAACCGCCGCTCGCCGGCCGGACCGCACTCGTGACCGGGGGCGGCCGCGGTCTCGGCGAAGCCATTTGCGAAGAGCTTGCGCAGCACGGCGCGCACGTCGTCGTCGCCGATCTCGACGGCGACCGCGCGGCGGCCGTCGCGCAGCGGCTCGAGCGGCACGGCGGGCAGGCGGTGGGCCGCCCGCTCGACGTGCGCGACGAGGCATCGGTGCTGCAGGTCGTGCACGATGCGCGCGAGTCGCTCGGCGAGCTCGACGTGATCGTCAACAACGCGGCGATCGACGTCACCGCGCCGATCGACGACGTGAGTGTCGACGCGTGGCAGCAGGTGCTGATGACGAACCTGTTCGGCCCGTACCTGATGTGTCACGCGGCCGTGCCGATGATGAAGGCGCGCGGCAACGGGCATATCGTCAACATCGCGTCGACCGCGTCCAAGCGCGCGTGGCCGAACGCGTCCGCGTATCACGCGACGAAGTGGGGGCTGCTCGGGCTGTCGCACGCGCTGCACGCCGAACTGCGGCCGAGCGGCGTGCGCGTGTCGGCGATCGTCGCGGGCGGGATGCGCACGCCGTTCCTGCTCGACCGTTTCCCGGACATCGACGAGGACACGCTGCAGCCGCCGGAGCACGTCGCGGCCGCCGTGCGCTTCGTGCTGACCCAGCCGCCGGGCACCGTGGTGCCGGAGCTGATGGTGCTGCCGATGAAGGAGACGTCATGGCCCTGAAGCGCGAACGGCGGCTGCCCGGCGCGGTGCTGCTCGACAAGGACGGCACGCTGCTCGACGACGTGCCGTACAACGTCGACCCCGCGCGCATGCGCCTCGCGCCGGGCGCCGCGCGCGCGCTGCGCACGCTCGGCGCGACCGGCATGCCGCTGGCGGTCGTGTCGAACCAGCCGGGCGTCGCGCTCGGCCGCTTTACCGAAAACGAGCTTGGCGCGGTCCGCCAGCGTCTCGCCGAATTGTTCGAAGCAAATGGCGCGACGCTGGCGGATTTTTTTTACTGCCCGCATCACCCGCGGGGCAGCGTGCCGCGCTACACCTGTGACTGCATCTGCCGCAAGCCGCGCCCGGGCATGCTGCGCCGCGCGCTGAGCGCGCTCGGCGCCGTGCCCGAATGGAGCTGGATGATCGGCGACATTCTCGACGACGTCGAGGCCGGCCGCACCGCGCGCTGCGGCACGATCCTGGTCGACTGCGGCAACGAGACCGAATGGCAGCTCAACGCCGCGCGCACGCCGCACCACGTCGTCGATCGCATCGACCTGGCCGCCGACATCGTCGTGCGCGAGGCCGTGCGCCGGCACGGCTCGTGGGTGCGGCGATGAGCACGGCCTGGAGCCGCGCCCGCCGCATCCTGTGCGTGCGGCTCGACAGCATCGGCGACGTGCTGATGACCACGCCCGCGCTGCGCGCGCTGAAGGAGAGCGGCGCCGATCGCCAGCTGACGCTGCTGACGTCGCGCACGGGCGCCGCGCTCGCGAAGCATCTGCCGATGGTCGACGACGTGTGGAGCTACGATGCGCCATGGGTCAAGCACCCCGACGTGCGCGGCGACCCGGTGGCCGATCTCGACATGATCGACCGGCTGCTGGCGGGCCGCTTCGACGCGGCCGTGATCTTCACCGTCTACAGCCAGAATCCGTTGCCCGCCGCGATGATATGCTGGCTCGCCGGCATTCCGCTGCGGCTCGCGCATTGCCGCGAGAACCCGTACGAACTGCTGACCGACCGCGTGCCGGAAACCGAGCCGGAATCGCACGTGCGCCACGAGGTCGCGCGCCAGCTCGCGTTGGTGCGCGCGGTCGGCGCGAAGACGTCGGACTGGCGGATGGCGTTCGAGCCGGGCGACGCGGCGCGGCGGGCGGTGCACGCGCGCCTGCAGGCCGCGTTGCAGCGCGTCGGCGGCGCACGTGGGCTGGAGGCGACGCGCGCGCGCTGGCTGGTCGTCCATCCGGGCGCGACCGCCGCGTCGCGGCGCTGGCCGGCCGAGCGCTTCGGCGAAGCGGCCGCCGCGGTCGCGCCGCTGTTCGACGGCATCGCGGTGACGGGCAGCGCGGACGAACGCGCGCTGGTCGACGCGGTGTGCGAACGGGCGGGGCCGCGCGCGGTGCCGCTGGCCGGCGTGTTGCCGCTCGGCGAGCTCGGCGCGCTGATCGAGACGGCCGACCTGCTGCTGTCGAACAACAGCGGCCCCGTGCATCTCGCGGCCGCGCTCGGCACGCCGGTGGTCGACCTGTACGCGCTGACCAATCCGCAACACACGCCGTGGCGGGTGCCGCACCGTGTGCTGAACGTCGACGTGCCGTGCCGCAACTGCTATCGCAGCGTGTGCAATCAGCCCGGCCATCCGTGCCTGCGCGGCGTGAGCGTCGACGACGTCGCCGCCGCCGTGCACGCATTGCTGCGCGGCCGCGCGCGCCATGCGCAACGCGCGGCCGGGCGGGCTGCCGCCCACGACGAAGGCGAGCCAGTCGCGGCGCACGCATCGAACGTGATTCCGTTCGCGCACGTCATCACGAGGAACTGACGCATGCCTGAATCGACCTATACGCTCGGCATCAACGCCGCCTTCCACGACAGCGCCGCGTGCATCGTGCGCGACGGCGTCGTGATCGCGGCGGCCGAGGACGAACGCTTCACGCACGTGAAGCACGCGAAGCGCCCGGTGCCGTTCTCGACCTGGGAGCTGCCTTTCCACGCGATCGACTATTGCCTCGCGGAGGCCGGCATCACGCTCGCGGAGGTCGACCACGTCGCGTATTCGTACGACCCGTGGTTCGAACTCGACCGCGAAGGCACGGCGCCGGCGCTGACCTTGCCGCTGTCGCCGTCCGCGCATGCGCCGCGCGAGGATGGCGCGTCGCCGTGGCATCCGCTGTTCCTGTCGTCGATCGTCAACGCGCCGCGCCAGCTCGCGGGCGGCGCGCCGCATCATCTGCAGCGGCGCTTTCGCGGCGTCACGCACGACGGACCGTTCCGCTGGCATTTCGTCGAGCACCATCTCGCGCACGAGGCGAGCGCGTTTCTCGCGGCGCCGTTCGAGCGCTGCGCGGTGATGACGATGGACGGGCGCGGCGAGCGCGCGACGACGAGCTACGGCGTGTTCGACGGCCGCGCGTACCGGCGGCTCGGGCAGGTCAACCTGCCGCATTCGCTCGGCCTGCTGTACGAGCGCTTGACCCGCTATCTCGGCTTCCTGCACTCGTCCGACGAATACAAGGTGATGGCGCTCGCGTCGTACGGCAAGCCGGTGTTCGCCGACGAGATGCGCAAGCTGGTGCGGTATCGCGGCGAAGGGCGCTACGACGTGCTCGACGCGGATCTCGCGGCAATGTTCGGCCCGGCGCGCGAACGCGGCGGCCCGATCGAGCCGCATCACTACGACATCGCGCATGCGCTGCAGCTGGTGCTCGAGGAGACGACGTTGCAGGCGGTCGACTGGCTCGCCGCCGAGACCGGCGAGCGGCAGCTCGCGATGGCGGGCGGCGTCGCGCTGAACTGCGTGATGAACGCGCGGATTCGCGATCGCGGCCCGTTCGACGACGTATGGGTGCAGCCGGCCGCGGGCGACGCGGGCACCGCGCTCGGCGCCGCGCTGTGGACCGACTTCCGGATGCGCGGCGCGCGCGGCGACTGGCGGATGGATCACGCGTATCTCGGGCCGGCGTACGGCGACGATGCGATCGAGGCGTTCCTGAAGGAAGCGCAGCTGCCGTACCGGCGCCTTGCCGACGTCGCCGCGCAGACGGCCGAGCTGCTCGCGGCGAACCGCGTGATCGGCTGGTTCCAGGGGCGCATGGAGTTCGGCCCGCGCGCGCTCGGCGCACGGTCGATCCTCGCGTCGCCGATCGATCCGGACATGCAGCAGAAGCTGAACCGGATCAAGGATCGCGAGGATTTCCGGCCGGTCGCGCCGGTCGTGCTCGAAGACCGTGCGCATCACTGGTTCAGCGGCGGCCGGCGCACGCCGCTGCGCGCGCCGTTCATGCTGTTCGTGTACGACGTCGTGCCCGAGCGCGCCGAGAAGATTCCGGCGGTGCGTCACATCGACGGCACCGCGCGCGTGCAGACCGTCGACGACACCCAGCATCCGCTGCTGCATGCGTTGCTGACCGAGTTCGACGCGCTCACCGGCGTGCCGGTGCTCGTCAACACGTCGTTCAACACGCGCGGCGAGCCGATCGTGTGCTCGCCGCGCGACGCGATCGAATGCTTCTGGACCTCGCCGCTCGATGCGCTCGTGATCGGCCCGTTCCTGCTGGAGAAGCCTAGATGAACATGCGCGACACGCACCTGCCGCCCATGGTGTCGGTGGTCGTGCCGACCTACCGGCGGCCCGATCTGCTCGAACGCTGCCTGGACGCGCTGTGCGTGCAGGTGTTCGATCCGACCACCTACGAGATCGTCGTCGTGGACGATGATCCGGCCGGCAGTGCGCGCGCCGTCGTCGATGCGTGCCGCGCGCGCGTGACCGACGTGCCGGTGATCCGCTACATGACCGCGCCCGACACGCAGGGGCCGGCCGGCGCGCGCAACGTCGGCTGGCGCAGCGCGGGCGGCGCGTTGATCGCGTTCACCGACGACGACACGATTCCCGATCCGACCTGGCTGCGCCATGGCGCAGCCGCGCTGCTGGCCGAGCCGTCGGCGTCGGCCGCGGCCGGCCGGATCGACGTGCCGTTGCGGCCGCGCCCGACCGACTACGAACGCGACGCGGCGGGGCTCGCGCACGCGGAATTCGCGACCGCGAACTGCTTCGTGCGGCGCGCGGCGCTCGAACGCATCGGCGGCTTCGACGAACGCTTCACGCGTGCATGGCGCGAGGACGCCGACCTGATGTTCGCGCTGCGCGAGCATGCGGGGCCGATCGTCGAGGCCGACGCCGCGCGCATCGTGCATCCGGTGCGTCCCGCGCGCTGGGGATCGAGCATCGGCGCGCAGTCGAAGGTGTATTTCGATGCGCTGCTGTACAAGAAGCATCGCATGACCTACCGGCGTCATATCCGGCCGGTGCCGCCGTGGCATTACTACGCGGCGGTGCTCGCCGCGCTCGGCGCGATCGGTTTTTTCGCGGCCGGCTGGCCGGCGCCGGCCATCGTGTGCGCGGCGGTGTGGGCCGCGATTACCGCGGGGTTCTGCGCGAAACGGCTGCGCGGCACGCAGCTTACGCCGTCGCATGTGGCCGAGATGATCGTCACGTCCATCGCGATTCCGCCCGTGTCGCTGTACTGGCGCATGCGCGGCGCGCTTCACTTCAGAGTGTTATTCCTATGAAGCTCGATCCCGGCGTCGATTCCGACGGCTCGCGCGGCCCGAAGCGGATCGCGGTGTTCCGCGCTTTGCAGCTCGGCGACATGCTATGCGCGGTGCCCGCGCTGCGCGCGCTGCGACGTGGCGAACCGGATGCGCGCATCACGCTGATCGGTCTGCCGTGGGCGCGCGAATTCGCGTCGCGCTTCTCGGACTACATCGACAGCTTCATCGCATTCCCCGGCGCGCCGGGTCTCGGCGAACAGCCCGAACCCGATGCGGCCACGCGCGAGGCGTTCATCGCCGAATGCCGCTCGCGCGACTTCGACCTCGCGATCCAGCTGCACGGCAGCGGTGCGCACACGAACGCGATCGTCGCGTCGCTCGGCGCGACGCGCACGGCCGGCTTCGTGTCGGCCGACGGCGGCACGGCCGCGCTCGACTGCGCGCTCGTGTGGCGCGACGACGAACCCGAAGTGACGCGCTATCTGGCGCTCACGCGCAAGCTCGGCTACGCGGACTGGGGCGACTACCTCGAATTCCCGCTCGGCGGCCTCGACTACGCGCTGTGGCACGTGCTCTGCGACGAACACGCGCTCGACCCCGGCCGCTACGTGATCGTCCATCCCGGCGCGCGAATGGCGTCGCGGCGCTGGCCGGTCGAACGCTTCGCGCACGCCGCGCGGCAGCTCGCCGACGACGGCTGGCAGATCGTGCTGACCGGCACGCGCGCGGAACTGGCGCTGGCGAGCGCGTTCGCCGAGCATCTCGGGCGGCCGTGCGTGAACCTGTGCGGCCGCACGCCGCTCGGCGCGCTGGCCGCGCTGATCGCCCGCGCGCGGCTGCTGTTGTGCAACGACACGGGCGTATCGCACGTCGCAGCGGCGCTCGGCACGCCGAGCATCGTCGTCGCGTGCGGCAGCGATACGGCCCGCTGGGCGCCGCTCGACACCGGGCGTCATCATGTGCTCGCGAACTACCCGCCGTGCCGGCCGTGCATGTTCGATACGTGCCCGTACGGGCACGAGTGCGCGACGGCGATCGGCGTCGGCGACGTGATGGACCGGGCGGGCGAACTGCTCGCGGAGGAGAGACGCCATGTCACGTAAGCGGTTGCGCGTGCTCACCTGGCACGTGCATGGCAACTACCTGTATTACCTGTCGCAGGCGCCGCACGATTTCTACATCGTGACGAAGCCGCAGTATCCGCCCGGCTATGCGGGGCGCGTCGGGCACCTGCCGTGGGGCGACAACGTGCACGAGGTGCCGGCCGAGTGCGTGCGCGACACCGAATTCGACTGCGTGCTGTATCAGCACGCGAAGCACTACCAGCACGACCGCCTGCGGCTGCTGAGCGAAGCGCAGCGCGCGCTGCCGACGCTGTTCGTCGAGCACGATCCGCCGCGCGAGCATCCGACCGACACGCTGCATCCGGTGCAGGACCCGAACGTGTTGCTGGTGCACGTGACGCCGTTCAACGCGCTGATGTGGGACAACGGCGTGACGCCGACGCGCGTGATCGAGCATGGCGTGCTGATGCCCGAAGGTGTCGAGTATCACGGCACGCTGCCGAAGGGCGTGGCCGTCGTGAACAACCTCGCGCGCCGCGGCCGGCGCCTCGGCGCGGACCTGTTCGAGGCCGTGCGGCACAGCGTGCCGATCGATCTGGTCGGGATGGGCTCGAGCGAGCTCGGCGGGATCGGCGAGGTGCCGAACCCGGCGCTGCCGCAGTTCCTGTCGCACTACCGGTTCTTCTTCAATCCGATCCGCTATACGAGCCTCGGGCTCGCGGTGATCGAGGCGATGATGGTCGGGCTGCCGATCGTCGCGCTCGCGACGACCGAGATGGCGCAACTCGTGAAGACCGGCAGCAACGGCGTGGCCGATACGCGGCCGGCCGTGCTGGTCGACGCGATGCGGATGCTGATTCGCGATCAGGAACTGGCGCGCGAGTGGGGCGCGGCGGCCAAACGCGACGCGTGCGAACGATTCGGCATCGAACGGTTCGCGCGCGACTGGGACGCCGCACTGCGCGACATGACGGCGTGATGGCGTGATGGCGGCGTGACCCGCCGCACTCACGGCGTCGTCGCGGGCGGCGATGCGGGTGCGTTGCCGCCGCCGTTCGCGGTATTCGGCGGCGCGCTGCCACTGACTGCATTGCGCTCGTTTTCGGGCAGCAGCGCGAGGCGGTTGTACAGCGTTTTCAGGCTGATGCCGAGCGCCTTCGCGGTGCGCGGCTTGTCGCCGTTGAAATGCCGCAGCGACGCGACGATGAAGCGCTGCTGCGTATGCGCGAGCGTCGTGCCGATATGCAGCGTCATCGCGTTGTGACGCACTTCCTCGCGCGGCGGCGGGCGGCGCGGCAGCTGCAGCTCGATCTGCTCGTCGGCGAGGATGAACGCGCGCTCCAGCGTATTGCGCAGTTCGCGAACGTTGCCGGGCCACGTGTACGCGCGCAGCGCCTTCATCGCCTGCGTCGACAGCCGTTTGCGCGTGCGGTGCCGCGCGTTCAGCCGTTCGACGATCTGCAGCGCGATATCGCCGACGTCGTCCTCGCGTTGCCGGAGCGCGGGCACGTGCAGCGCGATCGGTGCGATCCGGTAGAACAGGTCTTCGCGCAGCGTGCCGCTGCGCAGTGCCTCGACCGGATCGTGATGGGTCGCCGCGACGATCCGCACGTCGAGCGGAATCGCCTCGTGGCCGCCCACGCGGACGATCGTGTTGGTTTCGAGCGTGCGCAGCAGCTTGACCTGCAATTCGAGCGGCATCTCGGCGATCTCGTCGAGAAACAGCGTGCCGCCGCGCGCGGCCTCGAACATGCCCACATGTTGTGCAACGGCACCCGTGAAGCTGCCTTTTTCGTGACCGAACAACTGCGACTCCGCGATGTCCTTCGGAATCGCGCCGCAGTTGACGGGCACGAACGGGCCGCGCCGGCGCGGGCTCATGTCGTGAATGAGCCGGGCGACGATATCTTTTCCCGCACCGCTTTCGCCGACCACCAGCACACTCACGCGGGTGGCGGCGACGCGCGACACTTTCAGCAGCAGATCCTGAATTGTTCGCGAACGGCCGAACAGTCGCGTGCCGTCATCGTCGGATTTCGACATGGAGTAATAACCGGGTTGGGAAGTTTTGACCGAATGTGTCGGGACCAGGTAAAAAAGGACGTGGCACACGCCGCTTTTCACATACTCAGAATACCTTTTATACCGATTCGCCGACATTGAATCTGGCAATGCGATTTATGGCGACAGATAGATTTATTCGATGAGCGGCGAATGCACGACGTCGTTCTTCTATACTGCTAAGCACTCGTTTTCAGTGCAGGACAGCCTGTCTGCCCGTTCGTGTGCAGCGTTGAAAATGATGACGCGCATGACGCTGCACGTGCCGCGGTGCCGGCCGATGCACGCGCCGGGCCGCATTACAAGGAGCCTTGATGCCTTACGTCCTGATCGTCGAAGACGATGCCGATACGCGAACGATGCTCGCCACGCTCGCACGCACGCAGCAACTGACGTGCGATACGGCCGCGACGCTTGAAGAAGCGCGCACGCTCGTCTCGACGCACACCCCCGATCTCGTGCTGTGCGACCTCGTGCTGCCCGACGGCAACGGGATGGATCTGTTCGACGCATTGCCGAAGCGCGCGCATTGCGAAATGGTATTGACCACCGGCCACGCGAGCCTCGAAACCGCGATCGACGCATTGCGCCGCGGCGCGACCGACTACCTGGTGAAGCCGCTCAACATGCAGCGGCTGAACAGCATCTTCGCGCGCGTGCCGCGCACGACCGCGCTGCACGAGGAAATCGCGGAGTTGCGCTCGGAGTTGCAGCGGCTCGGCCGCTTCGGCCGCATGCTCGGCAGCTCGCCCGCGATGCAGGCCGTGTACGACGCGATCGGCCGCGTCGCGCGCACCGAAGCGTCGGTGCTGCTCACCGGCGAGTCGGGTACCGGCAAGGAACTCGCCGCGCAAACGGTGCACGACTTGAGCCTGCGCCGCCGCGGCCCGTTCCTCGCGGTGAACTGCGGCGCGATTGCCGCGAATCTCGTCGAGAGCGAGATGTTCGGTCACGACCGCGGCAGCTTCACCGGCGCGGAACGCCAGCACAAGGGCTTCTTCGAACGCGCGGACGGCGGCACGCTGTTTCTCGACGAAATCACCGAGATGCCGCTCGAATCGCAGGTCAAGCTGCTGCGCGTGCTGGAGACCGGGCGCGTCACGCGGCTCGGCTCGACGCGCGAGATCGACGTCGACGTGCGCATCGTCGCCGCGACCAACCGCGACCCGGAAGCCGCGATGGCCGACGGCAAGCTCCGGCCCGACCTCTATCACCGGATCAACGTGTTCCCGATCCCGCTGCCGTCGCTGCGCGAACGCGGCGACGACATCCCGATGCTCGCCGATGCGTTCCTGCAGCGCTACAACGAAGAGAGCGGCCGCAACCTGCGCTTCTCGCCGGCCGCGCGCGAAGCGCTGAAGACCTACGAATGGCCGGGCAACGTGCGCGAGCTGCGCAACTTCGTGCAGCGCGCGAGCATCTTCACCGATGCCGACGTGATCGACACGCTGCCGCCGCCGATCATGGACGAGCTGTCCAGCATGGTCGATTCGCATGAAGATCGCGTAACGGTGCCGTTCGGCACGCCGCTCGAGGAAGTCGACCGCAAGCTGATCCTCGGCACGATCGCGCAATGCGGCGGCGTGAAGGCGCAAGCGGCCGAGGTGCTCGACGTCAGCCTGAAGACGATCTACAACCGGCTCGCGCAACTGGAAGACGAAGCGGAGAAGCCGGATTCCTGATGCCGCTACGACCGCTTTCATGTTTCCGTTCCGGCCTCGCGGCGCGTATCGCGCTCGAGGCGGCGGCGCATGCGTTCGACGTGCGGCGGGATCGTGCGTCGTTCGCGCAGGGTCCACGGCAGGCCGGCGAACGTGCGCACGATCGCGCGTTCGCGGCGCAGCAGCGGCAGCATGCGCAGGGTATGCCGCCACGCGGCCGTTGCCGGCCATCTGAGCCACGCGGTCCACACCGCGTTGCGGGCGGCGGTGCGCGCGCGCGTCGGCCGGTCGCGCTGCGTCGACGGGTAGTGATGGACGGTCAGGCGGGGTGCATACACGAGCCAGTGCCCCGCGCGATACAGGTCGAGCGCGAGCAGCGCTTCCTCGCCGCCGAGAAAGTAGTGCGGATGGTAGCCGCCCGCGCGCACGAACGCGTCGCGCCGGAAGGCGGTCGCGCCGGCCAGCAGCCCGAGGATCGGCCGGCCCGGCAGCGCGACGGGCGCGTCGAGCGGGCTGTCGGCCATCAGCCGGCAGGTCGGGTCCTCGCGTTCGTCGGGGCCGACCAGCACGCGCGCGGTGACGGCCGCGACGTGCGGATACGCGTCGAGCAGGTTCGCGGCTTCGGCGATCGAGCCGGGCGCCCACCACGTATCGTCGTCGCAGAACGCGACGTGGCGCGTGCGGGCGACGGCGACGCCGAGATTGCGGCCGGCCGCGCCGAGGTTGCCCGGCGCATGCACGAGCGCGACATGCGGAAAGCGGTCGTGGATCAGCGTGGCCGTGTCGGCGTCCGCCGCATTGTCGACGACGACGATCGCCGGCCGGTCGGGCAGCACGGACAGGTGTTCGAGCGTACGCGCGAGTTCGGCGGCGCGCCGGCAGGTCAGCACGATCGCGGTCACGCGCGGCTCGCCCGGCGGCAGCGCGACGCGCGCGGGCGTTACGCGGACGTGACGTCGCATTCGAGCCGCCAGATCGTTTCGGGTTCGCGGAGAGCGGCACGCATATGAGGTTCCAGCAGCGTTACCTGGCTCGCGTACGCATCGACGGCGGCGGCTTTCGCGGCGACGCTTTGCGTGTCGCCGGCCGCCGGCGCCGCGACCGGCTGCGCGCTCCAGCCGCGCTCGCGCCATTCGATCACGCGCCGGGTCATCAGCCCGTCGATGCGGCGATACGGTACGTCCTCGTAGAAGCGCCAGACGTGCGACGGATCGTCGGCACGCAGCAGCGACAGCATGGCCGCCTGCACTTGCAGATGATCGCGGTGGAACAGGCCGGCCGGCGCGAGCACGCCGAAGCCCGGGTGCGCGTCGATCGCCGCGGCCACGCGTGTCGCGATCGCGGTCGACGTAGTCGGTACGCCGTACTGATCGTCGAGGAAATCGAGCCACACGGGGCGGGCGTCGAGCAGCGCGAGCGCGCGGCGGTCTTCGTCGTGGCGCGCGCGCATCGCTTCGTCGGCGTGGCGGAAGCCCGCGCGCTGATCCCACGGTGGCGCGGGCGTGCCGTGCGGCGGGATGCCCGCGAACACGGTGACGACGATCGAGCCGGGCGCCTGCGCGAGCAGTTGCCCGCAACTGAAGACGGCATCGTCGAGATGCGGCGAGACGACGAGCCAGCGTGTCGGGTCGGGCATGGCGTGAAGTTCTCCATCGTGAGCGGCCGGGCCGCCGGTTCCGATCGGCCAGCATGCGTCGTGCCCGCGGGCGGCGCCCGCGCCGGCCGCTGTCGAGTGTCCCCGCAGGAGCGTGTCCAATGACCGAAATTGCACGGCCGCAGGCCGGAAATTACGCAACGGCCGTGATGCTGGTCGCGATCGCGACCGTGTTGCAGACGCTCGCGATCCGGTTCGGCGGCGTGAATCTGCCGTTCGTGCTGTATTACCCGCTGCTCGCCGGCGCCGCGTGGGCGACGTCGTTCGTGTTCGGCATCGTGTCGACGGTGGTCAGCGGGCTGCTCGTCTGGACGCTGTTCCTGTCCGATCCGGCCGCCTACACGGCGCCGCTGCCCGATCGGCTCGTGCAGCTCGGCACGTTCATGCTGATCGGCGCGCTGGTGTGCGCGGTCGCGTCGCTGCTGCATCACACGCGGCTCACGAACGATCGCGCGCGCCGGCGCGAGGCGGCCGCGCGCCGGCAGTTCGAGGCCGTGCTGCGCGCCCTGCCGCACGGCGTGATCGCGACCGACCCGAACGGGCGGCTCACCTATCTCAACGCGGCCGCGGCCGAACTCGTCGGCTGCCGGCCGGACGAGGCGATGGGGCGGCCGGTGCGCGACGTGTTGCGGATCGTCGATCACGAAGGCCGCCGCGTGCCGACCACGCCGCTCGACCATGCGCTCGGCGGCGCCGAGGCGACGTCCGACCGGCACTGGCTGCAGGTCGGCAGCGGCGAGCCGGTGCCGATCGTCGCGGTCGCGTCGCCGATCGGCGATGCGGACGGCAACCTGGACGGCGCGGTGCTGCTGCTGCGCGATGCCGGCGCGGACCGCGCGCGTGTCGATGCGTCGCGGCTCCAGCATGCGGTCGTCGAGGCGTCGCCGGACGCGATCGTCGGGATCGACGCCGACGGCCGCATCGCCAGCTGGAACGCGGCTGCGCAGCGGATCTTCGGCTACGACGAGGCCGACGCGCGCGGCCGCAGGTTCGACACGCTGATCGCGCGGCGCTGGCTGCGGCTCAATCCGCTCGCCGACGCGTTCGACGCGATGCACGAGCCGGTCGGGCCGCTCGAACTGTTGTGCGTGCGGCGCGACGGCCGGCGCTTTCGGGCGACGGTATCGGCGTGTCCGGTGCAGGGCGAGGCGCGGGCGTGCGTCGCGCTGTCCCTGACGCTGCGCGAAACCGGTGCGCAGCGTCGCCGCGACCTGCGGGCGCAGCGCTCGCTGCAGGGCGCGCGCGATGCACGCGATCAGGCCGACACGTCGAACCGGCTGAAGGACGAGTTGCTCGCCACGGTGTCGCATGAATTGCGCACGCCGCTGAACGTGATCTACGGATGGATCGAGGTGCTGCGCAATACGGGCGACCACGCGTTGCAGCATCAGGCGATCGACGCGATCGACCGCAGCGCCCGTTCGCTCACGCGGATGGTCGGCGACATCCTCGATGCGTCGTCGCTCGCGACCGGCAAGCTGCGGTTCGACGCGACACCGGTCGACGTCGTGCGGTTGTTCTCCGATCAGGTCGGCACGTTCCAGACCGCCGCATCGTCGGCCGGCATCATGCTCGAATTCGACTGCGCCGCGTCCGCGTGCATCGTGTCGGGCGACGCCGAGCGGTTGCGGCAGATGCTGTCGAACCTCATCTCGAATGCGCTGAAATTCACGCCGGGCGGCGGCAGCGTGACGGTCGGCCTCGCGCGCGACGGCGTGCACGCGGTGTTGACCGTCGCCGATACGGGGCAGGGCATCGCGACGGAGTTCGCGCCGTACGTGTTCGACATGTTCCGCCGCGCGGACGATTCGCCCGCGTCGCCGCGGCGGGGGCTCGGTCTCGGCCTGTCGATCGTGCGACATATCGCGCAACTGCACGGCGGCAGCGTGACCGTCGCGAGTGCGGGCCGCAATCGCGGCACGACGTTCACGGTGACGCTGCCGGCCGGCTGGCAGCCGGGCGGTGCGATGGCGTGGAGCATCGTGCAGGCGGGCGGGCAGCGCGAGGCGCTCGTGCTCGATACGCAGCGCATCCTGATCGTCGACGACGACGCGACCACGCGGGCCAGTCTTACCGCCGCGCTGACCACGTTCGGCGCGGCGGTCGCGATCGCGTCGTCGGGCCGCGAGGCACTCGCGATGGTGGCCGACATGCGGCCGACGGTCGTGCTGTCCGATCTCGCGATGCCCGACGGCGACGGCTACTGGCTGCTGGACGCATTGCGGCGGCGCGGCGCGACGAACGGCGACGGCGGCCCCCTCGGCGTGCGCGTGCTGGCCGTCACCGCGCACGCGGGCCTCGCCGACGAACGCCGTGCACTGGAGGCGGGCTTCGACGGCTACCTGTGCAAGCCGGTCGACGTGCGCGAACTGGCGCACAAGATCGCGCACGTGACGAAGCGCGACGGCTGACGCGCTTCGGCTATCGGCCGCATCGGCCGCGTCACGTCGTCGGCGTCGGCCGGTTCTGCGTGTGGACCTGGGCGAGCAGATGCGACGCGATGCGCGTGCTGCGCACGAGATCGCCGGGCGTGTGGTGCGTGACCTGGCGCTGAATGAAGTAGCGCGCGGTGTGCGCGAGCCCGTTCGCGAACGTCGTCGTCGCGCGCCAGCCGAGCCGCTTCTGCGCGGCCGCGAGATTCGGCCGCCGCTGGCGCGGATCGTCGGACGGCAGCGGCCGGAATTCGATCGGCACGTTGGCGCCGACGATCCGCACGACTTCCCGCGCGACGTCGATCATCGCGATCTCCACGTCGCTGCCGAGATTGACCGGCTCGCTTGCATCCCCCGGTTCATCCATCAGCCGGATCAACGCATCGACCATGTCGTCGACGTAGCAGAACGAGCGCGTCTGCTTGCCGTCGCCATAGACGGTCAGCGGCTGTTCCGCGAGCGCCTGCGTGACGAAGTTCGATACCACGCGCCCGTCGCCCGGGTGCATGCGCGGGCCGTACGTGTTGAAGATCCGCGCGATCCGCACGTCGATGCCGTACTGGCGGTGATAGTCGGCGAACAGGGTTTCCGCGCAGCGCTTGCCTTCGTCGTAGCACGCGCGGATGCCGGTCGGATTGACGCGGCCGCAATAGTGCTCGTCCTGCGGATGCACGTCGGGGTCGCCGTACACCTCGCTCGTCGACGCCTGCAGGATGCGCGCCTTCACGCGTTTCGCGAGGCCGAGCAGGTTGATCGCGCCGTGCACGCTGGTCTTGGTCGTCTGTACCGGGTCGCGCTGGTAGTGAACGGGTGATGCCGGGCATGCGAGGTTGTAGATCTCGTCGACTTCGACGTAGAGCGGAAACGTGACGTCGTGCCGCATCAGCTCGAAGTTCGGCGCATCGAGCAGGTGCGCGATGTTGTCCTTCGTGCCCGTGTAGAAATTGTCGACGCACAGCACGTCGTGGCCGGCCGTCACGAGGCGTTCGCACAGATGCGAACCGAGAAAGCCGGCGCCGCCGGTGACGAGGACGCGTTTTCGGTCGTAGCCCTTCATTACGTATTCTCCTTGCGGTGTGCGAGCACGCCTCGCGTGGTGGCGACCGGCGTGCGCCGGCCGGTGCCGGCCGACGTGCCGGCGCGCTGCGGGTGGGCGACGTCGCGGTAGATGTCGACGAGCCGGTCGGCGACGCCTTGCCAGGTGTAGAAGCGATGCGCGCGCAGGTAGCCGGCGCGGCCGAGCGCCGCGCACAGGTCCGGTTGCGCGCGCAGTTGCACGAGGCGCGCGGCCAGCGCGGCCGGGTCGCGCGGCGGCACGAGATAGCCGGTCGTGCCGTCGTCGACGGTCGTGCGGATGCCGCCGACGTCGCTGCCGATCACCGGCGCCGCGCACGCCATCGCCTCGACCGGCGTGATGCCGAACGGCTCGTACCACGGCGTCGTCACGAACACGTCGGCCGCGCTGTAGTACAGGTGCAGCGCGTCGCGATCGCGCCGGCCGACGAAGGTCACGCGGTTCGCGATGCCGAGCTCGTGCGCGAATGCCGCGAGCCGCGCGAGTTCCGGGTCGCGCGCGGGGTCGGGCGTCGGCTGGCTGCCGCCGACCACGTACAGGTGCGTCGGCCGTTGCGGGTCGCGCGGCATGCGCGCGAGCGCGTCGATCACGGTGTCGATGCCCTTGCGCGGCACGAGGCGCCCCAGTTGAAGTACGACGAATGCGTCCTGCGGCCAGCCGAGCCGCGCGCGCGCATCGACGCGCGGCACCGGCCGGAATTCCCGTGCGTCGAAGCCGCACGGCACGATCTCGATGCGCGCGGTGTCGGCGCGATAGTGCGTCGTCAGGTCGAGCGCATCCTGCGGACATTCGGCGATCAGGCGGTCCGAGCGGCGCGCCAGCGTGTCCTCGATCGTGAAGCGCGCATCGGGAAAGCCGTCGGCCGTGCCCTGATGCAGCCGCCGCACGCGCCCGAGCGCATGGAACGTCGTGACGAGCGGGATGCCGAGCGCTTTCTTCACGCGCAGCGCCGCGTCGCCGGACATGAAGAAGTTCGCGTGCATCACGTCGACCGGATCGGGCTCGCGCCGCATGCGCGCGATCATGTACTGCGCGAAGGGGCCCATGTACGGCAGCAGCTGCTCCTTGGGCACGTCGGTCGGCGGGCCGGCCGGCACGTGGATCACGCGCATGCGCGGGCCGATCGACACGACTTCCGGCAAATGCGGATTGTCGCAGCGGGTGTAGACGTCGACGTCCAGGCCGCGCTCCGCGAGCTGCTTCGCGACGTTCGCGACATAGATGTTCTGACCACCGGCATCGACGCCGCCGATCACCCCCAGCGGCGACGCATGTTCACTGATCAACGCGATTCTTTGCATGGTATTGCTCCCGGTATCGGGGCCGCGCACACGGGCCACCCTTGTCAGTCGCTCGGCAATCGGCATGCCCGCCGGATTGCGGGGAAAACCGCTTCCCCGTGTGCCGAAAAAATTACAACGCGTTGGATGAAAGGGCGTCTGATCGCGGTGGCGCGCAGGCATGCGGCGCACGCGGCGCGGCACGCGACTTGCGCGACTCCCGTTCACCTGCCGGCTCGTCCGGCTTGACGAAAAGGAGGTCACGATGAAGGTATCCCCGCTGCAAGCCCGCTCCCCGCGCATCCGCCGTCAACGCGCGCTGCGCACCGGCATGGCGGTCGCGATCGCCGCGGCCGCCGCGTGCATGGTCGTCGCGCCGAACGCGGTCGCCGCCGGCGACGACGCCACCGCTTCGTCATCGACGTCGTCATCGCATTCGAGCACCGGCACGAAGATCCGCGACGCGACGATCACGACCAAGGCGAAGGCCGAACTCGTCGGCACGAGCGGTCTGTCGGCCGGCGACATCCACGTGAAGACCCGGCACGGCACCGTGACGCTCACCGGCAGCGTGCCGGACGAGCAGCAGCGCACGCAGGCCGTCAGCGTAGTGAAGCAGGTCGACGGCGTGCAGGGCGTGCGCGACCAGTTGACCATTCGGCCCAAATAACCGCGACGCGACCGTAACAGGAGTCCAGCGATGAACTGCATGCTCAAACCGGTCGGCGAACAGACGATCGTGATTACCGGCGCGACGAGCGGCATCGGGCTCGTCACCGCGCGCAAGGCGGCACGGCGCGGCGCGAAGCTCGTGCTGTTCGCGCGCAACGAGGAAGCGTTGAACACGCTGTGCGAGGAAATCCGCCAGCACGGCGGCCTCGCGGTGCCGGTCGCCGGCGACGTCGGCAACGTCGAGGACCTGCAGCGCGCGGCCGCGGCGGCGGCCGACACGTACGGCGGCTTCGACACCTGGATCAACAACGCGGGCGTGTCGATTTTCGGCACGGCGGCCCAGGTGCCGCTCGAGGATCAGCGCCGGCTGTTCGACACCAACTACTGGGGCGTCGTGCACGGCTCGCTCGTCGCGGCCGACCATTTCCGGCGCAAGAGCGATTTCCACGGCGGCGCGATCATCAACATGGGCAGCGAGGCGTCCGACGCGCCGGTGCCGCTGCAAAGCGCGTACGTCGCGTCGAAGCACGCGGTGAAGGGCTTCACCGATTCGCTGCGGCTCGAGATGGAAGCGGATCACCTGCCGGTGTCCGTCACGCTGATCAAGCCGGCCGCGATCGACACGATGTTCGTGATGCACGCGAAGAACTACATGAACGTCGAGGCGAAGCTGCCGCCGCCGATCTACGACCCCGATCTGGTGGCCGACGCGATCCTGTTCGCGGCCGCGCATCCGCGCCGCACGCTGTTCGTCGGCGGGGCCGCCAAGTTGACGTCGGCGAGCGCGTACCACGCGCCGCGCCTGTTCGATCGCCTCGCGGCCACGCTGTTCTCGCGCGGCCAGCGCACGGTGCGGCCCGCGCGGCCGCGCGACGACAACGCGCTGTACGACTCGCGCCACGCGCTGCACGAGCGCGAAGGCATGGAAGGGCCGGTGCTGCGCAGCTGTGCGTACAACTCGGTGGTGCAGCGGCCGAAGGTCGCCGGCGCGGTCGCGCTGGGCGCGGCGGCGCTGGTGTTTGCCGCGTTCGCGCGCGCGCGCCGGCAGTCCGCGTGATTTCGTTCATTTTCCAAGGAGGCTTTCATGACATCCCGACAACATACGGGCCACGAATACAGCCACTCGCGCGCGCACGAAGGCGAGCGCACGCAGCAGGACCACGACAAGGGCGGCCATCAGACGGGCCACGGCAAGCCGCCGAGTCCGGTCGACGTGCAGAAGGCGCTGAAGGGAATGGACTACCCGGCCAGCAAGTCGGACGTCGTGCAGTGCGCGGAACGCTCGCATGCGGACCCGGCGGTGCTCGACATGCTGCGCAGGATTCCCGAGCGCGAGTACGACACGCCGGCATCGGTATCGAAGGAACTCGGGCGGCTGATGTGAGCGTCGCCCCGTCGCGCCGCGTGCTTGCGCGCGCGGCGCATTCATCACGAGGAGCACGACCATGGCGATGATCGTCGCAGGCCGTTTCACGACGTTCGATGAAGCGGAAGGTGGGGCGCGTCACCTCTACGAGCGCGCGTTCGGGCCGGACGACGTGTCGATCTTCTTCCTGAACCCCGGCGGCCAGCACGCGCGCTTCCCGATCGGCGGCGACGTGTATGCCGACACGGCGGCCAAGCCCGGCGGGCGCGGCGCGATGGTCGGCGCGATCCGGGGGCTGGTGATCGGCGTCGTCCTCGGGTTGATCGTCTATGCGCTCGGCCTGCGCTACTGGTTCGTGCCGGCCGCCGCCGCGCTGGCCGGCGCCTATCTCGGCGCATTCGGCGGCGCGCTCGGCCGCATGCGCGGCGAGCAGGCCGAAGGCAAGGGCACGCTCGCGCAGAGCGAGACCGGCGTGATCCTCGCCGCGCGCGTGACGCCCGACACCGCGACCGCCGCCGAAGACGTGCTGCGCGCGACCGGCGCGAAGTCGATCGAGCGCGTCGAAGGCGACTGGCAGGACGGCGAATGGCGCGATTTCGATCCGGTGCGCCGGCCCGACGAAGCCCCGTCCGGCGGCCCGCGCTGACCTTTTTCCAAACGCTTGCAACGCCAACCCTGAAAGCACGGCCGCCGCGTGCGGGCCGGCGCGCGCCGCGCGCGGCACGCCGCTTGCGCAGCATCGGCGGCACCCGTTCAAGGAGGAACCCATGACCACCGCACAGACTCCCCCGCCGCAGAAACAGACGCAGCAGCCGGGCACGGAGCGCGACATGCACCCGAAGCCGCGCGACGAGGCGGCCGACTACGTCGGCAGCGGCAAGCTCGCCGGCAAGGTCGCGCTGGTGACGGGCGGCGACAGCGGGATCGGCCGCGCCGTGGCGGTCGGTTTCGCGAAGGAGGGCGCGGACGTCGCGATCGTCTACCTGAAGGAATCCGACGACGCCGCGCACACGAAGCAGCTGATCGAGCAGGCCGGCCGGCGCTGCGAGGCGATCGCGTGCGATGTCGGCGATCGCCGGCAGGCGCGCGACGCGGTCGCCCGCACGGTCGAGCGGCTCGGCCGGCTCGACGTGCTCGTGAACAACGCGGGCGAGCAGCATCCGCAGCCGGGCATCGAGGACGTGTCCGAGGAACAGCTCGAACGCACGTTCCGCACCAACGTATACGGGATGTTCTTCTGCACGCAGGCCGCGCTGCCGCACATGAAGGAGGGCGGGCGCATCGTCAACACGGCGTCGGTTACCGCGTATCACGGCAGCCCGAAACTGCCCGACTACTCGGCGACCAAGGGCGCGATCGTCGCGTTCACGCGCTCGCTGTCGATCGAGCTGGCCGAACGCGACATCCGCGTGAACGCGGTCGCGCCGGGGCCGATCTGGACGCCGCTGATTCCGTCGACGTTCACGCCCGAGCAGGTCGCGAAATTCGGCTCGAACGTGCCGCTCAAGCGGCCGGGCCAGCCGGACGAACTGATCGACTGCTACGTGCTGCTCGCGTCGGACGGCGCGAGCTACATGACCGGGCAGACGCTGCACCCGAACGGCGGCTCGATCGTCGGCGGCTGATGGCCGTTTCCACGCAAGCACCAGGAGAAAGCTGATGAGACAACCCAACTGGACGATCGCTGCGCTCGCCGCCGGCGTGCTCGCCGTGTCGGGGCTCGCCCGCGCGCAGATGCCGAGCGAGCCGCCCGCGTCGAATGCGCACGTGCCGGGCGGCGTGATCAACCCGTCGTCGGGCGCGGGCGCCGCCGGCGATCCCGGCATCGCGAAAGCGCCGAAGGGCACCGACGCGGAGTTCGTCGACAAGGCCGCGATGGCCGGCAAGGCGGAAGTGCAGGCGAGCCAGCTCGCACTGAAGCAGGCGCAGTCGCCGGACGTGCGGGCGTTCGCGAAACGGATGGTCGCGGATCACGGCAAGGCGAACGCGAAGCTCAACGAAATCGCCGCGCGCAAGGGCATCAAGCCGCAGGTCGAACAGATTTCCGATCCTGACGTGGAGGCGCTGCGCGGCAAGAGCGGGCACGACTTCGACACCGCGTATCTCGCGGCGGCCGGCCCCGACGCGCACCAGAAGGCGGTCGCGTTGTTCGAGGACGAAGCGCGCGACGGCAAGGACGCGCAACTGCGCGCGTTCGCCAAATCCACGCTGCCGACGCTCAAGCATCACCTGAGCATGGCGCAGACGGTCGCACGCAAGGTGGGCGCGCAATAGCGCGCGCCCGGTTCCACCCCTGGGCCGCCCATGCGGCCCGCTTTTTCGGAGAAGCAGTCATGGCCCAACGGCAATCGAAGCACGAAGGTATCCTCGAACTGCTCTGCCAGGCATACGAGACCGAGCTTGGCGGCGCGCAGATCTACGAGGCCGCGCTCCAGTGCGCGACCGACGAGGACCTGCATAAGGAATGGGAGAAGTACCATCGCGAGACGCTGCATCACCAGGAGGTGCTGCGCAAGGTATTCGACACGCTCGGCCTCGATCCCGATGCGCAGTCGCCGGGGCGCGCCGCGGTGGCGGCGACCGGCAAGTCGCTGGTGCAGGTGATCGAGCAGGCGAAGAAGCAGGCCGACCCGGCGGTCGCGCAGGTGGTCGCGGCCGAGTGCGTGGTGCTGGCCGAAACCAAGGATCACCTGAACTGGGAGCTGATCGGCTACGCGGCTGATCAACTGCCCGACAGCGACGCCGCGAAGGCGCTGAAGGCCGCGCACGACGAGGTCGAGGCCGACGAGGATCATCACCTGTATCACACGCGTGGCTGGGCGCGCGAGATGTGGATCGAGTCGATGGGCTTCAAGGCGGTGCTGCCGCCGCCGGAGGAAGTGAAGAAGGTGGAGTCCGCCGCCGACGCGGCACGTGCCGAGCGCTCGCGCGGCAAGATGATGTAACACCCGGGCGGGCGGCGTCGCGCGCGGCGGCACCGCCCGTTTTCCGGTTCATCGGGTTGCGTACGCAACCATCTATGCAGCCCGCTTCAATCCCTCACGTCAGCACATCGACGATCATCGTCGCGACCGACGCCGCCATCAGTGCGACCGCCAGCCAGCCGAACACTTTCGATACCGGCCCGCTGCCGGGCTGGCCTGCCGCATCGCGCTGCTGCGACAGCAGCATCACGAGCACGAGCATCGGCACCGCCGCGACACCGTTGAGCACGGCGCTCCAGTACAACGCGCGGATCGGGTCGATCGGGCTGAAGCAGATCGCGATACCGACGATCACGCACAGCGCCAGCACCGTATAGAACGCGGGCGCGCGCCGCACCGGCTCGTTCAGCCCTTCGCGAAACCGCCACGCTTCCGCGCAACCGTAGGCGGCGCTGCCCGCGAACGCGGGAATGGCGAGCAGCCCGCAGCCGACGATGCCGAACGCGAACACCAGGAACGCGGCTTCGCCGGCGATCGGCCGCAACGCCTCGGCGGCCTGCGCGGTGCTGCCGATGTCGTGCCGGCCGTGCGAGAAGAACACGGCCGCGCCGATCACCATGATGCAGAACGACACGGCGTTGGTGACGATCATGCCCGTCCACGTGTCGAACGTGATGCGCTGTTCGGTCTCGCGGCGCGAGTTGCGCTCGCCGTTCTGTTGCTCGGCCGTGGTTTCCTCGACTTCGAGCGCGGCCTGCCACACGAACAGGTACGGGCTCAGCGTCGTGCCGAGCACGGCGACCGCGGTGGTCGCATAGTCGTGCGTGAAGGCGATGTGCGGCAGCACGATCGCGTGCAACAGGTCGCCCCAGTCGACGTGCACGAAGCCGAGTTCGAGCACGTACGCGATCAGGCCGAGCGTCATCCATTTGAGCCAGCGCGCGTAGCGTTCGTACGACAGCATCACCTGCAACGCGAGCGACGCGATTCCGTAGAGCGGCGCATACCAGTAGCTGCGGCCGCCGACGACGAGCGCCGTCGCGTCGCCCATCGCCGCCAGATCGGCGCCCACGTTCACGACGTTGACGATCACGACCATCACGATCAGCGTCTTCGCGACGCGCTCGGAATAGTGCTGACGGATGCCCGCCACGAGCCCTTCGCGATTGCGCCGCCCGATGAACGCCGCCGCGAGCTGCACCGCGACCATCATCGGCAGCGTGACGACGATCATCCACAGCATGTTGAAACCGAACTGGCTGCCGGCCTGCGCGTAGACGGCGACGTTGCTCGGATCGGCGTCCGACGCGCCCGCGAGCAGGCCGGGGCCGAGCCGCCGATACCACGGTTTCGCGGCGTCCGGCGGCGCCTCGGCCGCCGGCGGCGCGTCTTCGTCGAATCCGCTCATCCGGCATCCCCGTGCGCCGGGCGCCCGCCGCCGTGGCGCCGCTCGCGGGCGAGGCGCGACGCGGTGCGCAACGCGTCGACCAGCGTGCGGTATGCATGCTCGCGGGAATCGGCGCCGCGCGTGCGCAGCACGTACGAAGGGTGATAGGTCGCGACGACGAGCCGGCCGTCCTCGGTGCGCACCGGGGCGCGCGTGCGCTCCAGCGTCGCGTCATTGTCCTGCAGGACCGCGCGCAGCGCCGTCGCGCCGAGCGCGACCACCACGCGCGGCTGGACGGCTTGCAGTTCGCGTTCGAGCCAGTAGTGGCACGCCGCCACTTCGCGCTGCGCGGGCGTCTTGTGCAGCCGCCGCTTGCCGCGCGGTTCCCATTTGAAGTGCTTGACCGCGTTCGTCAGGTAGACGTGCGCGCGTTCGATCCCGGCTTCGTCGAGCGCGCGGTCGAGCATGCGGCCGGCCGCGCCGACGAACGGCAGGCCCGCACGATCCTCCTGGTCGCCCGGCTGCTCGCCGACCAGCATGATCGGCGCGTCGACGGGCCCGGCGCCCGGCACCGGCTGTGTCGCGTGTTCCCACAGCGCGCAGCGGCGGCACGCGTCGAGCGTGGCCGGGGCATCGTCGTCGGGCGGCTGCTGCTTCGGCGCCGGGCGGTCGGGCGTTTTGCGCGTCATGCGGTATCTCCGGCGCAGGCCGAACGCGCGGCGCGCCGCCCTCGCGCGGAACATGCCGGCGCTCGTGCTGTCGCACGCGCAGAGGGAAGCACACCGGACGATCGAAGCCGCATCGTGCGCATGAAAGACTCCTGGGTCGACGATGCGAAAGAGACAGCAACCGGCATGCCGCATGCAGTCGGTATGGGCGCGCGCCTTGCGTCGCAAGCCGGTCCAACGACAGGAGAAGCACGATGCAACCCGATCCCGGCGACGATCCGGCCGCCGACGACGTGCTGCTGTGGCGCGCGCCCGACAGCGTGCCGCGCCGTCCGCGCCGCGTGCTGGTCGTCGACGACTATCGCGATGCGGCGGATGCGCTGCGCCTGCTGCTCGAGGCGCGCGGCTTCGAGTGCCGGGTCGCCGACGATCCGTTCGCCGTGTGCGACGTCGCGCGCGACTGGCAGCCGTTCGCGGTGGTGCTCGACATCGCGATGCCGGGCCTCGACGGGCTGCAGCTCGCGGCGCGGCTGCGTGGCGACCCGCGAACGTCGGACATGCTGCTGGTCGCATGCAGCGGGCTCGTATCGCAGCGCGATTGCGAACGCGCGAAGGAAGCCGGCTTCGACGCGCACTGCGCGAAGCCGCTGACGCCGCACCGGCTGCTGGGCTACCTCGAATCGGCGAGCGGCGGCGCGGTGAAGCCGGACGAGGGCGTTACACGGCCCTTGTAAAAAGGCTGGCGGCGCGCCGGGCGCGGCCGGTCAGGCGTCGGCGCGCCGCGTGGCCCGGGCCGTCGACCGCCCCGCCGCGATGGCCAGCGCGCTGGCGATGACGAGCAGCGCGGCGCTCAGCGCAAAGGTCGCGCGGTAGCCGCGCAGGTCGAACAGCAGGCCGCCCGTCGTCGCGCCGAGCGTGATCGCCAGTTGCACGACCGCCACCATCAGCCCGCCGCCGGCTTCCGCGTCGTGCGGCAACGTGCGCGCGAGCCAGGTCCACCAGCCGACCGGCGCCGCCGTGCCGAGCAGGCCCCACAGCGCGAGCAGGCACGCGGTGGTCGCCGTCGACGCGCCGAAGCCCGTCAGCGCGACTGCGATCGCGGCCATCAGCAGCGGCGTGGCGACGAGCGTCCGGTACAGCCCGTATTTCAGCACGCCGCCGATCAGCGCGGTGCCCGCGACGCCCGCGATGCCGATCACGAGCAGCATCAGCGACAGCGTGGTCGTGCCCACATGCGTGACGGTTTCGAGAAACGGGCGCAGGTAGGTGAACAGCGCGAACTGTCCCATGAAGAACACGCCGACCGCGGCCAGGCCGAACGCGACCGGCCGCCGGGTCAGCAGCGTCGCCGCGCCGACGTGCGTGCGCCGTGGCGCGGATGGCATCGACGGCAGGCTGATGAGCTTCCAGCCGAACGCGAGCGCGGCGACCGGCACGACGCAGAAGAACGCCCAGCGCCAGCCGACGATCGCGCCAAGGAAGCTGCCGAGCGGAGCGGCCACGACGGTCGCGAGTGCGTTGCCGCCATTCACGATCGCCAGCGCGCGCGGCACCTGCCGATCGGGCACGAGGCGCATCGCGGTCGCGGCGGACATCGACCAGAAGCCGCCGATCGCCACGCCGATCAGCGCGCGGCCGGCGATGAACGCCGCATAGTTCGGCGCGAACGCGACGACCGTGCCGGACACGATCGTCAGCAGCGTCAGCGACAGCAGCAAGCGCTTGCGGTCGCAGCGGCGGGCGAGCGACGCGATCAGCAGGCTCGTCACGAGCGCGAACGCGCCGGACACGGAGATCGCCTGGCCGGCCTGGCCTTCGCTGACGTGCAGGTCGCCCGCGATCGGCGTGAGCAGGCTGACCGGCATGAATTCGGACGCGACCAGCGCGAATGCGCCGAGCGACATCGCGAGCACGGCGCCCCACGCGGCGGGGTGGCCCGGCGCGGCGCCGCGCTCGTGAGTGGAAACGGATTGCATGATGGAAATTCGGGCGGAAGGTGTCGGTCGCGTGCTCAGTCGCAATGCGCGGCGGTGTCGCGGCCGGCCAGATGCGTGCGCGCGTCGCCGTTGCGCGCGGCCTGCACGCTGACGGCGGCGGCCTGCGCGTCGTCGACCCACGTACGCGGATTCAGGCGGGCGGGATTGAAACCGGCGGCCGCGTAGCGAGCCATGTCCTCGCGAACCTGCTCGCGTGTGAGGCCCGGTGCGGATTGCGCGAATAGCGGGGTCGATGCAACGAGCGCGACGAAGGCGGTAATGGCGGTGAGAAGGCGGGTATTCATGGTGGGTCTGGTTCCTGAAAGCGGGTGGCCGGCGCGTCGGGCTGAAGCGCGATGCGACGGATCGATGGCTTCGCAGTCTAGCGAGCCGTCCGGCATCGATTAAGTAGTGCAGCGCGCTTGGACTTATTAGCTGGAACGATGAATCGCCACCGCCGGTGCTACGATTGGCGTTCGTCCCGACCGGAGCCTTTCGACATGGCGCGCGAAAATTTCAACGATCTGCTCGTCTTTCTTGCGGTGGCCCGCGATCGCAGCTTCACGCGCGCGGCCGCGCGGCTCGGCGTGTCGCAGTCGGCGCTGAGCCAGACCGTGCGCGATTTCGAAACCCGGCTCGGCGTGCGGCTGCTGGCGCGCACGACGCGCAGCGTGTCGACGACCGAGGCCGGCGAAGCGCTGTTCCGCGCGGTCGCGCCGCGCATCGACGAGATTTCGGCGCAACTCGACGCGCTGTCCGATTTCAGGGACAAGCCGGCCGGCGTGGTGCGCATCACGGCCACCGAGCATCCGATCGACACGGTCATCTGGCCGAAGCTGCGCAACGTGCTGCCCGACTATCCGGACCTCCGCGTCGAGCTGTCGGTCGACTACGGGCTGTCGAACATCGTGGAGGAGCGCTACGACATCGGCGTGCGGTACGGCGACCAGGTGGCGCAGGACATGATCGCGGTGCGCATCAGCCCCGACATCCCGATGGCGATGGTCGCGGCGCCGTCCTATCTCGATGGCCGCAAGCCGCCGAAGAAGCCGCAGGACCTGCTCGACCACGACTGCGTCACGCTGCGGCTCGCGACCGCGAAGAGTATCTATGCGTGGGAATTGAAGAAGGGCAGGAACGCCATCCAGGCGCGCGTGAACGGCCGGATCACCTGCAATACGCAGCCGCACATGGTGCAGGCGGCGCTCGACGGTTTCGGCATCGCGTTCGTCGCCGAGGACGTGGCGCACGCGCATCTGCGCAGCGGCGCGCTGCGGATCGTGATGCCGGACTGGTGCCCGGTGTTTCCCGGCTATCACGCGTACTATCCGAGCCGCCGTCAGGCGTCGCGCGCGTTCTCCGTCGTGATCGACGCGTTGCGGCATCGGTCGTAGCGCAACGGGGCACGGCGCCCGCGCGGCGTCCATCGTCGCAGCGAGGACAAAAAAACGCCCCGCGCGGGCGGGGCGTCTCGACTCAATACGAAACGAATGCGGAACGGCGGCGCCGGCGAACCGGCGCCGCGTCACACGGTGCGGTCAGTGACGGCCGCGCGTGCGCGGATCGTCGAGGTCTTCGGTCGGATCGGTCAACCCGAGCTCGTCGCCGGCACTCCAGTACGGCGTGCTGCCGTAGAACTCGTGCAGCGGCTCGGCCCATTGCGGATCGGCCATCGCCGGCCAGTGGTCCTTGTCGAACCCCGGCGCATTGCGAATCCGCTCGGACGATACCGACAGCAGGAAGCACTTGCGTTCGGTGTCGAGCGTCAGCGCGCTCCACGGAATCGCGTGCAGCTTGTCGCCGATGCCGAGGATGCCGCCGCTCGACAGCACCGCATACGCGATGCGGCCGGAGCGCACGTCGAGCATGATGTCCTTGATCTTGCCGACGTCGTCGCCGTCGGTCGTATAGACCTTGTCGCCTTCCAGCGTATCGGCGGCCATCACGTCGGGACCGGGGCCGGCCGCCGTCGCGGCGCCCTTGCCGATGATGCGGGTCTGACCTTGATCGGGAGTCTGCATGGTTTCCTCCAGGCTGTGTGGGGCGCGACCGTGCCCGGGACCGGGCCCTGCGGGTCGCGCGGGTGGGCGGGGCGAAGCGGAAAACCGCTCCGTCACGTCTGCTTCGGTTGCGACACGCCTTCGAGCGTGTTCGCCACGTCGTCGCGCTCGGGGCTGGCCGTGCGCGTCGCGATGTCGGCAAGCGACAGCATGCCGACCAGTCGCTTGTCGTGATCGACGACGGGCAGCCGGCGCAGTTGCGCGTCGGCCATGTAGTGCTGGATCTCGTCCAGCGAATCGTCGTCGAAGCACCATTCGATCGGGCCGGACGCGACCTCGTGGATGCGCGTTTCCGGCGGCTTGCCGGCCGAGATCGCGCGCACCGCGAGATCGCGGTCCGTCACCATCCCGACCAGCCGGTTGTTGTCGCACACGGGCAGCGCGCCGATGTCGTAGCGCTCCATCAGTTGAGCGGCGTGACGGATCGAGTCGGTCGGTGCGATCCGCACGACGTCCTGCGACATGATTTCGTTGACGCGATGCATGAATTTCTCCTTGGCGGTCAGGTGAAGCAATGTGCCGATGCGGCTGCCGTGTTCCAGCAAACCGCATGCCGTGCAGGCGCGGCTCGTCTCGTCACTGCTCGTCGCGTTTGCGCTTGTCCTCCCACGGCCCGTCGTCGTGCGTGCCGGGCGGCGTGTCGGGCTCGATGCGCGTGACGCCGCCGGTCGCGGGCGGGTCGCTGGCCGGAAACGTGTCCTCGAGCTGCTTGTCGATATGACGTTCCGAATGGCGCGTATGGGTGCGGTCCTGGTCCTTCAGCGGCGGCTGCGGGTCGGGCTGCCGCTCGTGCGCCGGTGCGTCGTGGCCGTGCCGGGTCGAATCCTTCATGGCGGTACTCCGTATCGGTGACGAGGAGCCGCCTGTGCCGCAACCTGCGTTCCCGGCCCGCGCGCATGGCACGCGACTTGCCGCTGCTACGGCGATGACCACGACGACCATGACGACACAGCGCAACAGGGTGCCTGCTGCGCGCACACCGAGCGGGAGGCACGACGATGATTCCGAAACGACGACCAGGGGTGCGCTACGAGATCAACGTATGTGGCGGCGGATTCGATTCGGTGAAGAGCCATTTCGATACGTGGAAGCATGAGCCGCTGATCTACCGGCCCGAGCGCCGGATGTTCGAAGGCAAGGCCGACGTGCGGCCGCTCGGCGACGAGACGTTCGGCGCAACCGAGCCCGCGCGCTTCGCGCTGCAGCGGGCGTGCGAGCCGTCGGACCCGTATGCGCTGGCCGCGCGCGTGCGGGACGACGGCCGCGAGCTGTGGCTCGTGATGGCCGCCTACGACGCGTAGCCGCGGTTGCAAGATTTGCAGCGAACGGTGTAGCGAAGGCATGGCGGCTGGCGCTGCACTGCGCGCTTGCGGATCGATTCCCGGGGGACCCGCGCGTGACCCCCGCCTGCGGCGACATGAACGGACGGCACGCGGCTTGCGAATCCTCACTACGGCCGCCGAGCCGATCCCGACCCGAACCCCGCAACGATGGAATGCCGATGAAACACGACCCCGCCGAGTGGCTGCAAAGGCCTGAACCGCCGCTCCCCGACATCGAGCCGGACCCCGAGCCGCCCGATCCCGACGACCTGCCGCCGGACCTGCCCGAACCGTACCGGGAACCGGAGGGCGACCCGCCCGGGCATGCGCCGCCCGAACGCGACCCACCGTCGCGCGAGCCGCCCGTGCGGGCGTGGCGGGTGGGCGCGACGCCGCTCATGCGAATGGAGGATGTGCGATGAGTATCCGCGTGAAGCCCGGCATGCTGCGCGACATCGCCGAGACGCTCGGCCGTCATTTCGAGGCGCGCGCGATGCCGTTCCACGTCGAGGAGCAGCCGGCCGGCGCATTGCATATCGGTTTTCGCGTCGACGGCCATCCGGCGTCGCTGACCGTGACGTTCGACGCCGACGCGTTCGCCGCGCTCGAACGGGCCGACGTCGACCGGCAACGCGGCACGCTCACGCGCGTCGCGGCCGAATTCGACACGATGATGGCGCGCCGCGCACCGACCGCGTACGCGGGCGATTTCCACTTCAACCGGCTCTGAGCCGCGCCGTACTGGCCGGCCGCAGCCGCCGATCCAGGGAGGACTCGATGAACACGATCCAGACGATACGCGTGGGCGCCTGTGCGTTCGCCGCCGCGTGCGCGCTGGGCGCATGCACGCAACCGACCAACGGGCCATACGGCACGCGCGGGGCGCCGCCCGCGCCGCCTGACGGCCGCGGCGCGCAGTCGACCACGACGATGCCGGACGCGAATACGCGCTACGACCCGCGTCCGTCGCCGGGCAACACGATGCCGCCCGGTACGCGGGTCGACGTACCGGTGGACGTGCCGCCGCCGGGCCCCAACGGCGCGCAGGGCGACCAGCCGCTGCCGGGCACGCCGCCGCCGATGCAGTACTGACAGGACGCGTTGCGGGGACGTATCGTCGCGCCGCGTCACCGCATGCCGCATGCCGCCCCGCGATGCGGCTGGAGGAACCCGATGGCGAATCAGCACGAGCACCTGGAGGACTGGCTGCGCGATGCCTACGCGATGGAGCGCCAGGCCGAGACGATGATCGACGCGCAGATGAAACGGGTTGGCCACTACCCGCAGTTGCAGGACCGACTGCGGCTGCATCTCGACGACACGCTCGGCCAGCAGGCGCTCGTCGAGGCGTGCCTGATGCGGCTCGGCACGTCGCCGTCGGCGACCAGGGATCTCGCCGCGCGCATCGCCGCATACGGGCAGATCGCGAGCGGCATGCTGGCGGACGACGAAGTGGTGAAGACGGCGCTCGCCGCCTATGCATTCGAGCAGCTGGAGATCGCCGCGTACACCGCGCTTGTCGCGGCGGCGCAGGCGGCCGGCGAAGAAGAGATCCGCGCGTGTTGCGAGCGGATTCTCCAGCAGGAGCGCGGCATGGCCGCGTGGCTGCTGCGCCATCTGCCCGAGCTGACGACAGCGTTTCTCGATCGTTCGGCGGTGGACCGCATCGACGCGAAGCGGTGACGGCGCGGCCCTCGAGCGGCTTCCGGGACGGGGCCGTTTTCCGTGAGCGAAATACGTGCCCCCTAACTTGCCTCCAGCTTGTAAAAAAGCGGCTCTCGCACACGGCGAGACGGGGTACGAACCCCCGAGAGCCGCGTCATGGCGCGCTTCGCGCGACTGGCACGGAAGCTGCATGACATCCGGTAGAAGACATACCCGCGAACCCGCGAACCGAACCGTCAGGAGGCTTTCGATGCCCGTCTCGCTTGCGCTGCAGATGCGACAGCATCTCGCACTTACGCCGAGGCTTCAGCAGTCGCTGCGGCTGCTGCAGTTGTCCTCGCTGGAGTTTCAACAGGAATTGCGTCAGGCGCTCGACATGAACCCGTTTCTCGAAGACGGCCAGGGCGACGAGGACACCGCTGCCGGCACGCCCGAGCAGCCGACCGAAGCGGCCGCGCCCGAAGCGGCGCCCGAGCACGACGACATTCGTCCGCCCGACGGCGAGGTGCCGTTTACCGCGGCGCCCGCGCCGCGCGGCACGAGCCGTCAGGGCGACGACACCGACGGCCTGTCGCCCGGCGAATGGATCGCCGCCGAACCGTCGCTGCATCAGCAACTGCACGATGCGCTGCGGCTCTATCCGCTCAACAAGCGCGACCGCGAGGCCGCGCGCCTCGTGATCGATGCGCTGGACGACGACGGCTACCTCCGTCAGGAGTTGCCTGAACTGCTGGTCGCGGCCGATCCCGCGTGGCTGCTGTCGGAGCAGGATCTCTCGGTCGCGCTGCGGCTCGTGCAGATGCTCGACCGGCCGGGTATCGCGGCCCGTTCGTTGTCCGAATGCCTGGTCTTGCAGCTCGACGCGATTCCGGCCGGCACGCCGGCGCTCGCCGAAGCGAAGGCGATCGCGCGCGAGCATCTGGAGCGGCTCGCGCGCCGCGAGACGGCCGAGATTCAGCGGCGCCTGGGCTGCAACCAGCAGACGCTGCAGGCGGCCTGCGCGCTGGTGCGCGGGCTCGACCCGCGCCCCGGCAATCACTACGGCAGCACGCGCGGCGACTACGTGGTGCCCGACGTGATCGTGCGCCAGGTGCGCGACGAATGGATCGTCACGATCAACCCGGCCGTGCTGCCGCGCGCCCGCCTGCACGAGCGCTATGCGACGCTGTTCGCGCAGTCGAGCGGCGAGCGCGATTCCCCGCTCGGCCAGCAGCTGCAGGAAGCGCGCTGGCTGATCCGCAACGTGCAGAAGCGCTTCGACACGATCCAGCGCGTGGGCGAATGCATCGTCGCGCGGCAGCGCGATTTCTTCCGCTACGGCGAGATCGCGATGAAGCCGCTGGTGCTGCGCGACATCGCGGAAGAGCTCGACCTGCACGAATCGACCGTCTCGCGCGCGACCGGCAACAAGTACATGGCCACGCCGCACGGCACGTTCGAGTTCAAGCATTTCTTCCCGCGCAAGCTCGAGGCGGCCGGCAAGGGCGTGTGTTCGGCGTCGGCCGCGAAGGTGCTGATTCGCGACATGATCGCGGCCGAGCGGCAGACCGATCCGCTGTCCGACGTCGCGCTCGCGGAAAACCTCGCGGGCCGCGGCATCCTTCTTGCGCGCCGCACGGTGACCAAGTATCGCCAGGCGATGAAGATTCCGCCGGCCGACCTGCGGCGCCGCGACGCCGCGTGACGGCCTCACTGTTCCAACCCCGCGCGTGCCGTCTCCCGCGTCGGCTCGCGCGCCAACGAGAGGAGCGCAATCATGCCAGCCAAATCCCAGGCCCAGCAGCGCGCCGCAGGGGCCGCGCTGTCGGCCAAGCGCGGTGACACCAAAATGAAGGACCTCAAGCCGCCGTCGAAATCGATGGCCAAGTCGATGAGCGAGAAAGAGCTCGAGAAAATGGCTTCCACGCCCACGCGCGGCAAACCGAAACACAAGCACGATGCGTGAACGGCGCCGACGTTTAGTGACGACTGCTGTCATCCAGGAGGGTTCCATGCTTCGATACGCCATCATTTTCTTCATCATCGCGATCATTGCCGCCGTGTTCGGCTTCGGCGGCATCGCGGCCGGTGCGGCCGAAATCGCGAAGATCCTGTTCTACATCTTCGTCGTGATCTTCCTGGTCACGTTGTTGCTGGGCGTCGTGCGCCGATGACGGTGATGCCCGACCGGTCGCAGCGCGTCGCGGAACTCGAGCACGCGCTCGCGATCAGTTTTCCGTCGCAGTCGACCCTGGTCGTGCATGCGGACGACGCGTCCGGCCGGCTGACGATCAACGTGTCGTGGGTGCGCGTGCCGTCCGACGAGGACGCGCGCCAATGGCGCTGCTCGGTCGACATGCGCTTCGATGCGGACGTGATCGAACGCTACGCGACGCTCGACACGGCCGACCGGCTGCGCGTACGCACCCAGCTGTGCGACCGCGCCCGGCGCGCGGTGGACGAGCACAAGCCGCGCGTCGAGGATGCCGCGATCGAGTGCAACGTGGCGCTCGACGTGACGGCCGTCGTGTTCGACGCGGCACTGCGCGCGCCCTGACATCACAGCCGGCCCGCGGCCGTTCGCGGCGCGCCGGGCCGGCTTTCCCTGCCGTCCGCACGCGTGCGCCGCGCCGCGGCGCGTCGCCGTGCGGCAGCGGCTCCCTACCGAATGCCACGAGGACACCTGACGATGACGACTCCCCCATCCGCCGGCAAGACGCCCCCGACGCAACCGACGCAACCAGCTGACAGCGCGAAATCGCGTCAGCTCGAGGCGAACCGTGCGCGGCCCGACGGCGAGGCGCTGCGCACCAACCAGGGCGTGCGGATCGCCGACAACCAGAACACGCTGCGAGGCGGCGCGCGCGGCCCGTCGCTGCTCGAAGACTTCATCATGCGCGAGAAGATCACGCATTTCGATCACGAGCGCATTCCGGAGCGGGTGGTGCATGCGCGCGGTTCGGCCGCGCACGGCGTGTTTCGCGTATACGAGCCGATGGCCGACTACACGAAGGCCGCGTTCCTGCAGGACCCGGCCGCCGAAACGCCGGTGTACGTGCGCTTCTCGACCGTGCAGGGGCCGCGCGGGTCGGCCGACACCGTGCGCGACGTGCGCGGCTTCGCGGTGAAGTTCTATACCCAGGAAGGCAACTACGACCTCGTCGGCAACAACATGCCGGTGTTCTTCATCCAGGACGCGATCAAGTTTCCCGACTTCGTGCACGCGGTGAAGCCCGAGGCGCCGAACGAGATGCCGACCGGCGCGTCCGCGCACGACACGTTCTGGGATTTCGTGTCGCTGGTGCCCGAAACCGCGCACATGGTGCTGTGGCTGATGTCGGACCGCGCGCTGCCCGCGAGTTATCGCGCGATGGACGGCTTCGGCGTGCATACGTTCCGCTTCGTGAACGCGGCCGGCGTCGAGCGTTTCGTGAAATTCCACTGGCGGCCCGTGAGCGGCGCGTATTCGCTGCTGTGGGACGAGGCGCAGCGGATCGCCGGCCACGATCCGGATTTCAACCGCCGCGACCTGTGGACGGCGATCGAGCGCGGCGACTATCCGGAGTTCGAACTCGGTGTGCAGATGATCGATCCGGCCGATGCGGACAAATTCGATTTCGACCTGCTGGACCCGACCAAGCTCGTGCCGGAAGAACTCGTGCCGGTGCGGCCGATCGGCCGGATGACGCTGAACCGCAACCCCGACAACTTCTTCGCGGAAACCGAGCAGGTCGCGTTTCACCCGGGCCACGTGGTGCCGGGCATCGATTTCACGAACGACCCGCTGCTGCAGGGGCGCTTGTTCTCGTACACCGATACGCAGCTGAGCCGGCTCGGCGGCCCGAATTTCCACGAGATCCCGATCAACCGGCCGGTGTGCCCGTTCGCGAACAACCAGCGCGACGCGCTGCACCGGCAGACGATCAACGTCGGCCAGGCGTCGTACGAGCCGAACTCCACGAGCGGCGGCTGGCCGCGCGAGACGCCGCCCGCGCCGGCCGGCGGCGGGTTCGAGACCGTGCCCGAGCCGCTCGAAGGCCACAAGGTGCGCGTGCGCAGCGAATCGTTCGCCGACCATTTCTCGCAGGCCGCGCTGTTCTACCAGAGCATGACCGAGATCGAGCAGCGGCATATTCGCGACGCGTATTGCTTCGAGCTCGGCAAGGTGACGCAGCCGCACATTCGCGAGCGGGTGGTCAACGAGATCATCGCGCGCTTCGACGCGGGGCTCGCCGCGCAGGTCGCCGAACGGCTCGGGCTGCCCGCGCCGCAGGCGGCCGCGACGCCGGCCGTCGCGCAGCGCTCGCCGGCGCTGAGCCTGATCGGCCGCGCGAAGCCCGGCATCCGCTCGCGCAAGATCGCGCTGATCGCGACGCCCGGCGTGAATCCGGTGCTGGTCGAGCAGGTGCGCGACGCGTTGCAGGCCGCGCACGCGGTGCCGACGATCGTCGCGCCGACGCTCGCGCCGATCGGGGGCATCGTGCCGGAGGCGACGCTGGTCGGCATGCCGTCGGTGATGTTCGACGCGGTGTTCGTGTGCGGCGGCGACGGCGATGGCCGCGATCTCGCGCACAGCGCCGACGCCCGCCATTTCGTGCGGGAGGCGTTCAAGCACCTGAAGCCGATCGCGGCCGTCGGCTCGGGGCGGCAACTGCTCAGCGCCGCGCACCTGCCCGACCCGGCCGAAGGCGTGTGCGTCGGCCAGGCCGTCGATCTCGACGCGGTGCTGAACACGCTGTCGGATCACCTCGGCCAGCATCGCGTGTGGGCGCGCGAACAGCAGGCGGCGGAGCTGCCGGCATAGGGCCGGCTAGGGCCGCAAGCGGCCAAAAGTGGCCGGCAGCGGCTTGCGCCGTACGGTGCGCCCGCCCTCGGGCGGGCGCGCATTCGGCAAGGAGGAACACGCATGGCACCGCGGATGATTTGGAAAGGCGCGATCAGCTTCGGGCTCGTGCACGTGCCCGTGCAGTTGTTTCCGGCGACGCGCACCGTGAAACCGTCGTTCCGGATGCTGGACAAGCGCTCGATGGACCCGATCGGCTACCGGCAGATCAACAAGCGCACCGGCAAGGAAGTCACGCGCGAGGACATCGTGCGCGGCTACGAATACGAGAAGGAGCGCTACGTCGTGCTCACCGACGACGAGATCCGCGCGGCGAACCCGGAATCGACGCAGACCGTCGACATCCTGACCTTCGTCGACGAGGACGCCGTGTCGTTCCTCTATCTCGACACCCCGTACTACCTGGTGCCGGACCGCAAGGGCGAGAAGGTCTACGCGCTGCTGCGCGACGCGCTGAAGGACAGCGGCAAGATCGGCATCGCGCTGGTGGTGATGCGTGACCGCCAGCACCTGGGCGCGCTGATCCCGGTCGGGCCGATACTCGCGCTCGATACGCTGCGCTGGCAGGAGGAATTGCGGCCGCTCGACGAGCTGTCGGTGCCGGCCGACGACGCGAAGGGCGCGGGCGTCAGCGCGCGCGAGCTCGGGATGGCGAAGAAGCTGATCGACGACATGTCCGGCAAATGGACGCCCGACGAATATCACGACACGTTCCGCGACGACATCCTCGAACTGGTCGAGCGCAAGGTGCGCGCGGGCAAGATCGAGGAGATCGAGGACCGGCCCGCGCAGACCGGCCGCGCGGCGAGCAACGTGGTCGATCTCACCGAGCTGCTGAAGCGCAGCTTGAAGGGCGGCGCGGGGGCGCGCGCGGCGGATCTGCGTGCAGAGCGTGGCGAAGGGGAGGACGAGGCGTCGTCATCGTCGTCGTCGCGCGGTGGCGCGCGTCGCAAGCCGGCGGCGAAATCCGCATCGAAGGGCGCGGCGACGAAAACCGCGGCAAAGAAGACCGCCGCGAAACGCGGCGCGGCGAATGCCCCCGCGGCGAAGAAGACGGCCGCGCGCCGCAAGCACGCGGCGTGATGCCGATGACGCCGACTCCGATTTCGATTCCGGTTCCGACGAGGTGACGCGATGGCCGGCAAGCTCGATCCGTATCGCCGCAAACGCCATTTCGGCGCGACGCCCGAGCCCGAAGGGGCGCACGGCAAGCGTCGCGCGAAGACGGATACGCAAGCGGCCTCGAAGCCGAAGGCGAAGGCGAAGCAGCCCGCCGCGCGCGCAAGTCATCCGCTGCGCTTCGTGATCCAGGAGCACCACGCACGCCGGCTGCACTACGACTTCCGGCTCGAACTCGACGGCACGCTGAAATCGTGGGCCGTACCGAAGGGGCCGAGCTTCGATCCGCAGGTGAAGCGGCTCGCGGTGCACGTCGAGGACCATCCGCTGGAATACGCAGCGTTCGAAGGCGAGATTCCGGCCGGGCATTATGGTGCGGGCTCGGTCGTCGTCTGGGACGAAGGCACGTGGACGCCCGATGGCGGCGTCGCGCAGGCGCGCGAAGGCTACCGGGCCGGCAAGCTGACGTTCCGGCTCGACGGCGAGAAGCTGCACGGCGGCTGGGCGCTGGTGCGCAGCGGGCGGCAGGAAGGGCGTCAGGAGCAGTGGCTGCTGATCAAGGAGCGCGACGACGACGCGCGCAGCGCCGATGAATTCGACGTCGTCGGCGAGCGGCCGGGGAGCGTGCACGACGGCGCGACCCACGGCGCGGCACGCAAGCGCGCGGCGCGGCGCGGCCGGTCGACCGACGCGGACGGCGATGCACATGACGCGCGGCACGCAAGCCACGAAAGCCACGAAAGCCACGCAAGCCAGCGCCCCAACGACCCGTCGCAGGTCGAAGGCGCGGTGCGCGCGCCGCTGCCCGAGCGCGTCGCGCCGCAACTCGCGACGCTGGTCGATGCACCGCCGGCCCAGGGCGGCTGGTGCTACGAACTGAAGTTCGACGGTTACCGCATCCTGGCGCGCATCGCAGGCAAGGGCGCGCGTCGGCGGGTCACGCTGATGACGCGCGAAGGCCGGGACTGGACCGCGAAGCTGCGCGCGCAGCGCGACGCGCTCGCGGCGCTCGACCTCGACGACGCATGGCTCGACGGCGAGGCCGTTGTGCTCGGCGAACACGGCCTGCCCGATTTCCAGGCGCTGCAGAACGCGTTCGGCACGGACCGCTCGGACGCGATCACCTTCTTCGTGTTCGACCTGCCTTATCTCGACGGCTACGACCTGCGCGACGCGCCGCTCACCGAGCGTCGCGCGCTGCTCGAACCGCTGCTCGCGAACAGCGATCCGGCGCGCGTGCGCTTTTCGCCCGATCTCGGCGAGGACGTCGCGTCGCTGATCGCGAGCGCCTGCGACACCGGCCTCGAAGGGCTGATCGGCAAGCGCGCGGACTCGCGCTATCGCGCCGGCCGGTCGCCCGCGTGGATCAAGCTCAAATGCCGGCGCCGGCAGGAATTCGTGATCGGCGGCTTTACCGAGCCGTCGGGCAGCCGGCACGGCTTCGGCGCGCTGCTGCTCGGCGTGCACGAACCGGCGCCGACCGGCAAACGGCGGCGCGGGCCCGGCCCGCTGCGCTACGTCGGCCGCGTCGGCACCGGCTTCGACGCGCGGATGCTCGACCGTCTCGCCGCGATCCTGCGCAAACACGAGCGCGACACGATGCCGTTCGACGCCCCGCCGCGCGAACGCACGCGCACCCGCGTGCACTGGGTCGAGCCGACGCTCGTCGCCGAATGCGAATTCGCGGAATGGACCGGCGACGGGATCGTGCGGCAGGCCGCGTTCATCGCGCTGCGCGAGGACAAGCCGGCGGCGCAGATCGTCCGCGAGATGCCCAAACACACGGAAACGGAGGTGACGATGGACCAACGCCCGACCCCGCACGACGACACACGCAAGCGCGCATCGCATGCCGCTCGTGACACCGGCGAGCGCAAGCAGTCCGCACGGTCTCGCGCAGCCGCCCGAGGAGAAGGCGACGCGTCCGGCCCCGACCAGCTCGGCCGCGTGCGCATCACGCATCCCGAGCGCGTGCTCGACCCGCAAAGCGGCACGCGCAAGATCGACCTCGCACGGTACTGGCAATGGGTCGCGCCGTGGCTGTTGCCCGACCTCAAGGGCCGACCGGTGTCGCTCGTGCGCGCCCCGGGCGACATCGCCGGCGAGCTGTTCTTCCAGAAGCACGCGGAGCGCCGCGAGATCCCGTTCGTCACGCAGCACGAAGGGCTCGACCCGGGCCACGGGCCGCTGCTGTCGATCGACAGCGTCGACGCGCTGCTCGGCGCCGCGCAAATGGGCACGGTCGAACTGCATACGTGGAACGCGCATGCGTCGAACATCGAGCGGCCCGACCGCATCGTGTTCGACCTCGATCCCGACCCGGCGCTGCCGTGGCGCACGATGATCGACGCCGCGCAGCTCGTGCGCGGGCTGCTCGACGAGCTCGGGCTCGTGTCGTTCTGCAAGACGAGCGGCGGCAAGGGGCTGCACGTCGTGGTGCCGCTCACGCGGCATGCGGGCTGGGACGACGTGAAGGACTTTTCGCGCGCGGTCGCGCAGCACGTCGCCGGCACGCTGCCCGACCGCTTCACCGCGACGATGGGGCCGCGCCACCGGCGCGGCAAGATCTTCGTCGACTACCTGCGCAACGGGCGCGGCGCGAGCACGATCGCCGCGTATTCGGTGCGCGCGCGGCCCGGCATGGGCGTGTCGGTGCCGCTCGACTGGGACGAGGTGCCCGACACGACGGGCGGCGCGCAATGGACGATCGACACGCTGCACGAACGGCTGGACACGCTGAAGCGCGACCCGTGGGAAGGCTACGCGAAGGCGCGCCAGCGCATCACCGCGGCGATGCGCGCGCGGCTCGGCGCCGACACGTGAACCGTCAGCGCCGATGCTGCTGCAACCGGTAGTACCAGTTCATCAGCGGCGTCGCGGAAATCCCGTGCGCGACCACCGATGCGGACACCACGGCCAGCACCGGCGCCGCGAGCGGGCGCACGGCCTGGGACGGCCCGTGCTCGAGCGCGAACAGCAGGTAGTAGAACGAGCCGATCCCGCGGATGCCGAACCACGCCATCAGCCGCCGCTGCGCATGCGTCGCGCGCGAGCCGGCGAGCGTGACCAGCACCGCGAGCGGGCGCACGGCGACGAACAGCACGGCGGCCAGCGCGACGGCGCCCCACGTGAGCAGCGGGCCGGGCAGCGTCGAGAGCACGCTGCCGATCATCGTCATCACGATCGCTTCGGCGATCCGTTCGAGCTCGATCGTGAAGCCGAGCACCGATTCGGCCATGAACGCATGCGCTTTCTCCGGATGCTTCTCGGTGGCGACCACGTCTTCCGAATCGATCTGGCCGATCACTTCGCGCGGCGGGCGGTCGCCGCTCGCGCGATGCTCGACGCGCCGCATCGCGACGCCGGCCGCGAACGTCGCGATGAAGCCGAACGTGTGCGCGAGCTGCGCGGCGCCGAACGACAGCACGATCAGCGCGAGCGCGAAGAAGCCTTCCAGGCCGAGCGCCTGCGCGTGCCGCGTGCGCAGCCAGCCGATCGTCTTCGTCGTGGCCCAGCCGAGCCCGCCGCCGATCGCGGCCGCGCCCGCGATGCCCCACAGCGCGACGAGGGCGAACGTGCCGGACAGCGGCGGGATGCCATACGTCGCATCCGGAGCGCCGCACAGCGCGAGCCCCGCGAGCGCGAACGGCAGCGCGATGCCGTCGTTCATCCCGCCTTCGCCGGACAACGCGAAGCGCACCAGATCGCGATCGCCCGGATCGTGTACCTGGACGTCGTGCGCGAGCACCGGGTCGGTCGGCGCGAGGATCGCCGCGAGCAGCAGCGCGGGGCCCCAGCCGAGACCGAGCGCGAGTACCGCGCACGCGGCGAGCAGCGGCACGGTGACGACCATCGCGAGCAGCCCGAGGCGGCACGGCACGAGCCACAGCGTGTCGGACAGCGGCACGCGCAGCCGCAGCCCGATCGCGAACAGTGACACGAGCAGCGCGACCTCGACGATCTCGCGCAGCAGTTGCCCGTCGCGTTCGAGGTCGAGATGCAGCAGGCCGGCGCCGGCCGGGCCGAGCGCGATGCCGAGCACCAGGTAAATCATCGCCGAGCTGCAGGGCAGGTGGCGCAGTGCGGACGTGACGACGCCCATGCCCAGCAGCACGGCGCCGATGATCAGATACCAGAGGGTTTCGTGCATGCGTGTGATCGCAGCGGAGGGGTGGACATGGGCATACGAGCCGCGCGCCAGCCGTCAGGGCTTGCGGCCGAAGGCTTCGCGCAGTTTCCGCTTCGCGCGTTCGAGCGTGGTGCGGCGCGTTTTCGGCAGGTTGCGGCCGGCGCGGTTCACGTAAAAGTTCAGCATCGACATCGCCGACTGGAACGGCGACGCCTTGCGGCGGCGGCTGTGTTCGGCCGAGCGCTTCAGCGACGCGGCGATCGCGGCCGGATCGTCGGATTTGAAGATGTCGGGCTCGATGTCGAGCGCATCGCTTTTTTGCGTGACGTTGCCGGACCAGCGCTGGCGGTGGGCCGGGTCGGCGCTGCGCGCGCGGCCGGGGCGGCGCGTGTGGCGTTTGCCGTGCGACTTGTCGTGCGCGTGGGAAGCAGAAGCGGAAGGCATGAGGCGGGGGCTCCGTAGGGAATCACAGGAAGGTCGTGCGAAGACGCCGGACGCAAACCGCGTGCCGGGTCGCGAACCCGCCGACGGCGGCATGGGCCTTGCTGAAGGACCGAAGCAGGAATTTCCATCGAGCGATCATCCACAGGGAGAAAACGCCATGAAGTCAGCATTCGAATCGAAGTGTGTCGCGCGCCACGTGCTGGCGTGCGCGACTGTCGCGATCGTCGCGGCCGCGCCGCCCGCGTGGGCGCAGAATTCGCAGCGCTCGGACGAGGGCACCGGCGCGCCGAATCCGTCGATGGACATGTCGACGCCGGGCACCAACGGCAATACGACCGCGCCGCCGCCACCGGCCGGCACGCAGCGGCATGGCGCGAAGCACGGGATGCGTTCGCATAGCGGGTCGGCCGGCCACGTGAAGCCGGGCGGCGGCCCGAACGGCGCGGGTCAGGGCGGTAGCGGCGCCACGGGTGGCGGTGTCGGCGGCGGGTCGGGCGGGGCCGGCGGCTCGGGCGGCACCGGCGCCGGCAACGGCGGTTCGGCCGGCTCGACGGGCACGGGCGGTGGCGGGGCCGGCGGGACGGGCGGCGGTTCCAGCGGTTATTGACGGTGTCGTGCCGGCGCGGCCGGCATGGCGCGATGGCGGCGCGGTTTCCCGGGACGGGCGCGCCGCCGCCACGCAGGAGGACATCATGCAATCGAATTCCCGGATTTTGGTGGACAACGACGAGATCGACGGCGACGCAAGCGACACGGACGATCTCGACACGACGGTCCATGTGGACGTCGAAACGGGCAGGGTCATGTTCCATGCGGCGTGGGCGAACCCCGTCGAGGCGCCGCCCGAGGCGGCCCGCCATTCGGTCGTGCTCGCGCTCGAATGCTCGACGATGGAGCGCTACGCGGATCTGGACGAAGGCGCGCGAATGCGCGTCCACGCGATGCTGCACGACGCCGTGCAGCAGACGCTGGAACAGTTGCCCGATACCGACGAGAACCTGACGCTGACGGTCGAGCTGACCGACGCGATGCTCGACGCCGTGCGTCATTTGCAGTAATCGCACGGGATCGGCGCACGACATTGCATTACATCCCGTTGAAATCTTTGCAGCCGGGCACGGGCCGAGCGGCCGTGCGCCCGCCGATCGAATCCGATCGCGGGTCGTTCCCCGGTTACACGAAGGCGCACGCGCACGACCGCGCCGGCAGGCTACGGCCTGCGCGGCCGGAACGGCGCTTGCTGCCCCACCGGCACGGCACGACACCACGTGTGCCGTGTCCCTATCCCATTCCACGGAGGCATCCATGAGCGGCAAGCTGGATCATTGCAAGGTAGCGATTCTCGCGGTCGACGGCTTCGAGGAAGCCGAACTGGTCGAACCGCAGCGCGCGCTCGCGGCCGAAGGCGCGCAGGTGGACGTGATTTCGCAGAAGCCCGGCGAAATCCAGGGTTTCCGGCACGTCGACAAGGGTGAACGCGTGAAGGTCGACCGCACGTTCGACGATGCGCGCGAAGGCGACTACGACGCGGTCGTGCTGCCGGGCGGCGTCATCAACGGCGATGCGATCCGGATGGTGCCGGCCGCGCGCGAATTCGTGACGGCGGCCGTCGGCGCCGGCAAGCCGGTCGCGGCGATCTGCCACGGCGGCTGGCTGCTCGTGTCGGCGGAGTTGGTCGAGGGCAAGACGATGACGAGTTGGCCGAGCCTGCAGGACGACATCCGTCACGCGGGCGGCAAGTGGGTCGACCAGGAAGTCGTGCGCGACGGCAACCTGATCACGAGCCGCAAGCCGGCCGATCTGCCCGCGTTCAACGGCGCGCTGGTCGAGCGCCTCGCGTCGCGGGGGGCATGAGCCGATGCCGGCCGATTCCGATACCCCGCGCCGCGTGACGCTGACCGATGAACCGCCCACGTTCGATGGCGCGGCGCTGCAGTTGCGCTTCGTCGTCGACGTCGACGGCGTGCCGCAGTCCTGCGCGATCACGGTCGAGGCGCTGGAAGATCATTTCGGCGCGCGCTCCGCGCTGGAGGCCGATCTGCGCGACGCGTTCGAGCGTGGCCGCGCGCGGATCGAAGCCGCGTGCGCGGACGTGGTGGCGAGCGGCAACCACGACGTGGTGCTGCACAGCGGCTATTTCCGGGCACCGGCCGGGCGTGCGCGGGCCGGGTTGTTTCGCTCGCGGCCGTGAGCGTCGCGCGTTCTCTGCACGTCTTCCGCGCATTTTCTCCGGCCGCGTCGGTCACCTGCCGCGGCCACCCCTGCGGCCGCCCCTTACATGCCGTTGAAAACTTTGCAGCGGTTCGAACGCGCCGCGCGGTGCCACATCGCGCGGCGCGCGCACCGCACGGACAGCGGCCGCACGAGGCCGGCTGGCACGTTCCCTGCATGCCTGTAACGTTGCCGGCGCACGATTCGCGCCGCCAGCCGATGCGACGCCGGTGTTGCATCGTGCGTAGCCGTCAACGGGGAAACGAGCATGCTGACCGCCCACGAATTTGCCGTGCTGTTCCTCGCGCATCACGCGCCGGAACAGATCCAGATCGACCGTGACGACGTCGTCGCGCTCGTCGAACAACACCTGATCGTGCTGCAGCCCGACGACACGTCGGGCGCGCACCGCCCTGCACTGACGGCCGACGGACTGTCGGTCCTGCGGTGCGTGCAGCGTCATGACGCTGCCGAATTCCACGCCATCGGCATGAGCGACGGGGCCGACGCGTGACACGCCGGCCCGCGCGGCGCATTCACCGCGCGATCGCGACGGACGCATTGACCTGCACGACCGGCGGCTCGCCTTCGAACGGCGGCGCGTACAGGAAGCGGTCGATCACGCCGGCCTCGAACAGCAGACAGTAGGTCGAGCCGCCGAACTGGAAATAGCCGATCTCGTCGCCCTTGTCGACGCGCTGGCCCGGCACGACCTCGATCACGCACGACGACACGTCGCCCATCCCGACGAACACGGCCGCGACCGTCCCGATGCCGGGATCGTCGCAGGCGATCGCGACCACCGCGCGCGCGGCGACCGCGGTCGTGTAGCCCTGCGAGTCGTTGAGGCCGGCCGGGTCCGGGCCCTCTGCTTCGGCGACCGAGTAGTAGGTGCCGTCGACGCGATACGCGTGCGTGACGACGCCGCGCACCGGCGCATGCCAGCGGTGGTAGTTGTACGCGCTGAGGTAGGCCTGGTAGACGTCGCCCCCGACGAAGCGCTCGGCGAGCGACAGCCGTGCGGGCGTGAAGAGGTCGCGCAGCGAATACGGCTGCGACTTGATCCAGAACGTGTCGCGCAGTTTCACGTTGGTTTCGGTGTGATAGGGCGACGCTTCGCACGCGCTGACGATCACGTGCGGATCCTCGGGCGCGGCCACGGGCCGCGCGCCCTCGCGAAAGCGCCGCGTGAAGAAGTCGTTCCACGAATCGAAGCCCCAGTGCGGCTGGTCTTCGCGATACTGGAACTGCGACAGCCCGAGGCGCTTGCGTGCTTCATCGCAGAACCAGCCGTCGGGCGCCGACGTGTCGAGATGCGCGCGCGAATGCGGGCCGCCGAGGAAATCGCACCACACGTTCAGCACGCGCTTCAATTGCGCGTTGACGGCGGCGTCGCGAAACACCGCGTGGCCCGATGGCATGCACATCGGCCAGTCGAGGAACGCGTTCACCGGGCACACGATCAGGCTTTCCTCGCTGAAAGGCGGCGTATAGGTCATCAGATGGTCGATCACCGTCATCAGTTCGCCGATCGACGCGTAGCCGAGCCGGTATCCCGCTTCGCGCGCTTCGTCGATCGCGCGGGTGAGGCTCATGCGCAGCACGGCGTTGTCGTCGAACAGCCGCGCGAGCTCCTGCACGGCCGGCGTGCGCAACCGGTCGCCGGCATGCGCGCGCGCTTCGTTCGCGATTTTTTCGCGGAACGCGGCCATGTGCGCTTCCTCACTGGCCATCCATCCGCCGAGGCGGCGGCGAGTGGCGGGCGGCGTGTTGCGATTCGTCGGCATCGTCTCCTCCGGAAGGTTTTGGTCGAATCGATGAAGCAAGACGCTTGCCCGAGCGGCGGCATTGAAATTGCTGCATGCGAGCGACCGGTTTGTTTTCGATGACTCAGGAGAACAGCATGGCTACAGCTTCGAATGCACGACAGGCGAACGAGGCGGGATCGACGGACGAACGCCGCCGCGACGGGCAGCGGACCGTGACGCCGACGCGCACGCGGAAACGCCCGCAGGCGGCGCCGCGCGGCAATGGCGGCGGAAACGGGCCGGTGACGCCGAGCCGCGGCGAAGATACAGCAGGGAAACCGCTGTGGGAAGACGACAGCGGGACGTTGCCGCCGGAAGAGTGGTCGTGAGGTGGAGCGCTTACTGGCCCGCAGGCCGCTCGGGCCGATAACGGTCGGCAATCGCCACATCGACCGATTCACTGTCGCGAAATGCCGCGGAAACCGCATCGACGATAGCCGGCCAAATACCGGGTCGTTGCAGAACGGGCATCTCCTTTGCGAGGACGTTGCTGAGTTGTCCGTGGTTTTGCTCGATCGATCGTAGTACGCGGTCGGCTTGATGATCCGGCATTTCGACGATTTCCTTGAGCGCCTGCCGGGCCAGCGTGTGGCTTCGCAAATAGCGCGACTCCTCACGCATGTGTTCCGTGAGCGTACGCCGGATGATGTTGGCTAGATATTGCACATGCGGACTCAGATCCGGATACCGCCATAGGGGTCTTGCCCGTCCGGCGCCGTCAAACGCGAAGTTGGATACGACACCGTCCGGATAAGAGGTCTGAGCCGCTGTGAACGATATGTTGTCGCGCACTTGTTCCATCAGGGGAACGGATACCTGATCCAGTACGCTGTCGTATCCGCGGCGTTCGCCGGCGTCGTCCATGATCACTGCAGAAACGGGAAGGATCACCGGCGCGGGAATGGCGCCGTCCCTGCGGAGGACGTCGTTGATCAGGAAGCGATGGACGCGGCCGTTTCCGTCTGCTAGTGGATGAACATAGACGAAACCGAAGGCTGCGACCGTGCTGCGCATCACCGGGGATTGCCCCGAAGTGCGCTCCAGGAATGCGCGAAGTCCGTCGAGCATTGTCGGCACATCGTCTTGTCCAGGCGCCACGTAGTGGACGACTTCGCTAAAGCGTATGGTCTCTCCGACGAATACGGGCGATTGCCGGAAGCCGAAATGCGTGAGCGTGGTTCGTTCGCCGAGGATTTCCCGTTGTAGTTCCGCAGCGGCGGCGTCTGTCAGCGGCTGTTCGCCTTGAGCGGTACGTCGGGCCATGACGTCGGCGAAGCGCTGGATGCGAGTGGTGTGGTCAGCCTCTCCCTCGATGGCAAAACTGGCCTTGCTTTCCCTCAATGTCATCCAGGTTGCTGCACGTATCAACAAATCCTCGCCGAACTCCTTTGCCAGATCGGCGAAGAGGCTCGGCACGTCAAGCGCGGCGGCCTCCATGAAAGCAGCAGTCTTTACGAGGGTCGGGCAGAAGTAACGCGTACCCGGAAGGTTGTCGTTCACCCGCCACCGCGCATTTCTCAGAACGTGGTTGCGGGACGAAGTGACGATCTTGACGTCGTCGAGGACGTCGACGTAGTTCCCACCCAGTCGCTCGGGAACACTCAGGTGGTCATCGATGAGCCATTCGTAAAGAAAAGCGGCGCGACGGGCATACTGACCGGTCGGCTCGGCGTCGATCCACGCCTGGATGGCACCGGGTCCCGATTTCTCGAACAAGCGCGTGAGAAGCTCTAGTTGCGGGACCTCGTGGCGCAGATGAAACTGGAGATGGGCGGCGAAGTCATCCGCAGGGCGCATCAGTTCCGGGTAGGTTTCGAGTCGGTAGCCGTCGACGATTTCGGTGGCTCGTCGGCTCCCGATGCGACTGAGTACAGGAGGCCGAGCCATCGGCGCAACGTCGCAGTTCGAGATCAACCACGCGGCGCCAATTGGATCGTCGGGCAATTCAGGCATGGGAAAGTCCTGTCAGTCGGCTCAGCCTCTGCGCAAAATCGATTAGAAACGTCGGTTTTGTGCACAAATCGATTATGGATGTACAAAAACGATTATACGCGGCCGGTTTTGCATAAATTCGATTATCTTCGAGCCCCCGACGGACAGCGCGGACACGACCGTCATCGAAATTTATTTCGACCCCTTTAATTGAGGCTATGGTTCTCCATTCAGTAGGTGACGACGGGCCGAGGGGTGAACTACCGGGCGCGAGCGTGGCCGGGACGATCCTGATTCCTCCGCCCAGCGATCAGCACCGCCACAGGTAACTCGGCCAGACAGCGATCGAGCGCCAATACACCTTCCGGCGCATCGATCGCGGCGCTCGCATTCAACCAGTCGTTCCACGGCCCTTCAACGCCGCGCGGCAGCACGACCGCCGTATCGCCCCATTGCGCAGGCTCCACGCGCGGTATCTCTGGCGCTTCCCCCAGCAACCGGCACGCGAGCCGTGTCGCGACCACCACCACGGCGGCGGCCTCATCACATCGCGCGAACGCCACCACGTGCCGCGCAAGCTTGCCGCGCACCCGCAGCGGAACGTACGCGCCGTCCGCGAACGTCGCTGGCCATCGGGCCCGCAGCGCCAGCATCCGCTCGATCAGCGCGCGTTTCACGCGCGCATCGGGCCACGTCGGCAGATACGATGCGACCGGCCCATCGACCGGTTCGGCCGCCAGCGTCGCGAACGGCACGTCGCGCCGGTTGTCCGGATCGACGAGCGAGTGATCCCATGACTCGGTACCTTGATACAGATCCGGCACGCCGGGCGACGCGATCCGCAGCGCCGTCTGCGTGAGGCTGTTGACGACGCCGGCCGGCGCGATCCGTGCGACGAACGCATGCAGCCGATGCGGAAAATCGCCCGCGCCGCGCGGCGTCAGGATCGCGCGGACGAACGCTTCACAGGCGTGCTCGTAATCCGGCGCGGGCGCGAGCCAGTCGGTGTACTGCTTCGCTTCGCGCAGCGCCTTCGTCTGCCACTGCACGACGCGTGTCGCGAGCGCGTCGAGCCCGGCGGCATCGTCGGGGGCGAGCGTCGGCGGCCAGCAGCCCACCAGCGTCTGGTACAGCATCGCCTCGGCGGCCGGCCCGGGCGTCCACGCGAGGTCGCGGTGCGCGCCGCCGCGATGCGGCAGGTTCTGCGCCGACCAGTCGAGCGATATCGCGCGCCACGCATCGGGCATCTCGCTCAGCACCGCGAGCCGCGCACGCGCATCCTCGCCGCGCTTGTGATCGTGCGTGGCCGTCGCGACGAGCCCGTGCGGCACGGTGCGCGCGCGGCGCCGGTTGCGCGCATGGAAGGCGCCGCGAGAGAGGCTGAAGTCGCCGGCGTCGGCGCCGACCTCGTTGCGCGACAGCAGCCGGCCGTAGCGATAGTTGGCGGTATCCTCGACGCCCTTCGCGGCCAGCGGCGCGGTGAGCTGCGCGAACGCGACGCGCGCCGCCAGCAGCGCATCGGCGTTCGCGCGCGGCACGCGCACGACCGGCAAGCCGAGCCACGCGGCGACCCGTTCGAGCCCGAACCGGTCGGTCGGATCGACCGCCGCGTACGCGCCTTCGTACGCGTGGGCGAGCACGCGCCGGTCTTCGTCGGCCGGCTCGTCGCCCAGCGCCGGATACATCCGGTACACGGGCAGCCGCACCGCGAGTTCGCCGAGCACGCGCTGGATCGCGATCCGGCTGACGTCGCGCGTCGCGGGCGACGCCCGGGCGATCTCGTGCAGCAACCGCGCGACCCGCGCATGCTCGGCGGCGAGCTGGCGCATCAGCACGCGCCGCTTGCCGTCGAGCGCTTCCTGCGCGAACGTGCGCGCCGAACCCGACACGGCCGCCCAGTGCGCGGCGAGCGGTTCGGCGCCGGCCGGGTCGTGCAGCAGCGCGCCGACGTCGTTCATGAAGTCGTAGCCGGTGGTGCCGTCGACCGCCCAGTCGCTGCGCAGCGCTTCGCCGGGCGCGAGGATCTTTTCGACCACGACGTAGGGTCGCGCGTCGCGCTGCGCGGCGAGCCGCGCGTGCAGCCGGCGGCAATACGCGCGCGGATCGGCGAGGCCGTCGACGTGATCGACGCGCACGCCGTCGACGAGCCCGGCGGCATGCAGGCGCAGCGGCAGCGCATGCACGGCGTCGAACACCGCATCGTCCTCGACGCGCACGGCCGCGAGCGTCGCGATGTCGAAGAAGCGCCGCCAGTTCAGCTCGTCGGCGGCCGTGCGCCACCAGGCGAGCCGGTAGTGCTGGCGTTCGAGCAGCCGGTGCAGGCACGCGCGCGAGCGGGCGCGGCGCGGGTCGGCGCCGCGCAATACCGCGTCGAACGCATGCGGGCCGTGCGCGGCCGCATGATCGCGCAGCGCCGCATGGGCGGCGGCGAGCCGCGCGCTGTCGCGTGCCGGTGCGGCATCGAAGCGCTCGGCGAGCGCGTTCAGGTCCGCGCGGTTCGCGATGCGCAGGATCTCCGCGTAGGTGGCGGCGGCGACCGGCAACTGCCGCCCTGGGCACGCGATGGTGAAGCGGCCCGTGGCCGGATCGGCGCGCAGCGTGATGTCGCCGGCCGCGAGCGCATCGCCGTACGGCGCGCCGAGGCAGGGCAGCAGCACCTTGCCGTAGAGCGTGGGGTCGGGCGGATGCCAGTCGATGTCGAAATAGCGTGCGTACGGGCTCGCCGGCCCCCATTCGAGCACGTCGTTCCACCAGCCGTTCGACGACCCGCCGACGCCCATGTGGTTCGGCACGATGTCGATGACGATGCCGAGGCCGCGCGCGCGCAGCGCGTCGACGAGCCGCATGAAGCCGGCTTCGCCGCCGAGTTCCGCGCCGAGCGCGCCGTGGTCGACGGTGTCGTAGCCGTGCCGCGAGCCGGGCTCGGCCGTGGACACCGGCGACAGGTACAGGTGGCTCACGCCGAGCCGCGCGAAGTAGTCGGCGTGCGCGGCCGCGTCGTCGAACGTGAAGCCCGCATGCAGCTGCAGTCGCAGCGTCGCGCGTGGGGTCATGGGCCATGCCTCCGCGAGCGGCGCGCGTCCACGACGGCCGCGATGCGCGTGCGCACGTCGGCGTCGAACAGCGCGTCGATCGTGCGCGGCAGCCGCTGCCGCCAGTTCGGATGGCCGCACGGCGGCCCCGGCAGGTTCGGCTGCGCGTCGAGAGCGAGCAGATCCTCGAGCGGCAGCAGCGCGAGCGGCGACGGGCTGCTTGCGACATAGGCCAGGATCGCATTTACCGGCGGCATGTCGGCCGGCGGCGTCGCGGCGCCGGCCGGCGCGCACCCGGCGTGTTGCAGCGCGCGCCACAGCGCGGCGCGCTCGGTGGCGCGTTCCGCATGAGCGGCGAGCAGCTCGGGAGGCGGTGGAGGCGTCGAGTGATTCGAATCGGGGCGCGGCACGCTGTCGTGTCCGAACGCCATGCCTTGCACTATCTCGTCCGAATCGTACGCGCTCGCAGCGTCCGGCGTCGGCGCGGCGACGTCGCGCGGTTGCGATCCGTCGCGCCGTTTAGCGGCTTCGGCCTCGGCCGCGACGCGCCGCCATCCGAGATCGACGCCGCGCCACCAGCCGGCCACGGTCGGCAAATCGTGCGTCGAGGTCATCGCGATCGCGTCGCGATCCCACGCGGCGGGCGGCCGGAACGCGCCATCCGCATCGCGCTCGAACCACAGCACGCGCATGCCCGCGACACCCTGCGCGCCGAGCCGTTCGCGCAACCCGGCCGGCACGGTGCCCAGATCCTCGCCGATCGCGATCGCGCGATGGCGCGCCGCCTCGAGCGCGACGAGCCGCACCAGATCGTCGAGCGGATAGCGCAGGTACGCGCCGCTGCGCGGCGAGCCGCCGTCCGGCACGATCCACATTCGCGCGAAGCCGAGCACGTGGTCGATGCGGATGCCGCCCGCATGCGCGAACGCGGCGCGCAGCAGTTCGATGAACGGCATGAAGCCGTCCGCGCGCAGCGCGTCGGGCGTCCAGGTCGTCACGCCCCACGCCTGACCGGCCGCATTGAACAGGTCGGGCGGCGCGCCGAGCGATACGCCGCGCAGCAGCGTCGTGCCGTGCGCCCACGCGTCGCTGCCGGCTTGATCGGAGCCGACCGCGAGATCGGCGATCAGCCCGGTCGCCATGCCCGCGCCGCGCGCCGCGTGTTGCGCGTCGCCGAGCGCGCGCGACGCGCACCATTGCAGGAAGGTGTGGAACGCGATCGTGTCGGCGTGCGCGTGCGCGAACGCGTCGACTTCCGCCGACCCCGACATGCGCCATTGCGACGGCCATTGCCGCCAGTCCGCACCGATCCCGTGCTCGATGCAGAACGCCTGCAGCGCATCGAAGCGCGCATGCGCGTCGAGCGCCGCGCCGCCCGCCGCGCGAAACCGCTGGTACGTGTCGCGCGACGGGTCGTCGCTCGCGCGCCATGCGTCGAAGCACGCACGCAGGCGCCGCAGCTTCGTCGGCAGCACGCTGGGCCAGTCGATCAGCGCGGCGTCGGCTGGGGCAGCGGATGGGCGATGTGCCGCGTCGGCGCCCGGCACGGCGTCGCAGTCGAGATACGCGACGTTGTGCCAGCGCCGTGACGACGGCGAATACGGGCTGTCGTGCGCGGGAAGCGCCGGATAGCCGGCGTGCGTCGGGCTGATCGCCACCGCCTGCGCGCCGTGGCGCGCCGCCTGTGCGGCGAGTCGCGCGAGCGCCGTGTAGTCGCCCGCGCCGTCGTCGCCGGTGCGGCGCAGGCTGTAGAGCTGCGCCGCGATGCCCCAGCGGCCCGCGTCGTGGGTGCGGGCCAACGCGTCGAACGGCTGCGCCCGCGGCGGCGCGATCGCGAGCCCGATGCGCTGCTCGCCGATGTCGAGCGCGTGATAGCCGGGCATCGCGAGCGGCGGCAGCGTGCCGTGTTCGTCCGTGCCGCCCACGCGTCCGTCCACGTGCCCGCCGGTTTCGAGCGAGATCCTGAAGCGCGCGCCCGGCGGCGCGATGGTCGCGGGCAGCGTCAGCGGCAGGCCGGCGTCGCCTGTCACGAGGCGCGGCGGCAACGCGTTCGCATCGGCGAGCGCGGCCGCGCTGTCGACCCGCTGGATCGCCGTGCCGCACGGCCAGCCGAGCGCATCGACGAGCGCGACCAGCGCGTCGTCGTCCACGCGCCGCGCGACACCGCCCGCGTCGGTCCAGTCGGGTTGCAGGCCGGCCGCACGGGCGAGCGCTGCGATCGGGACGTCGGTCGTCATGATGCGCTCCGTCCGTTCGTGCTGTGATACCGCGCATCCCGGTTGACCGCGCCGTCGCGCCATACGATGCACGCGCGGGGCGGCACGTGCCCGCCGGGCAGACGGTCGCGTGCCCGCGGCGGCGTCTCGAACACGATCTTGCCGACCGGCAGCGCGGGCAGCGCCGCGTCGTGCGAGCCGAGATTCAGCGCGATCGTCAGCGTGCTGCCGTCGCCGAGGCGCCAGCGCGCGACCAGTGCCGGCGGGTCGCCGTCGCCCGCGAGCAGCTCGACGCCGAGCGACCGTGCGTTGGCCAGATGCGGCGTCACGAGCGCCGCGCGCACGGCCAGCGCGCTGCGGTAGAAGCGCCGCCACGCGGCCGCGTCGGGCCACGACTCGTCAGGCGGATGATGTAACGACGAGCGCACGAAGGTCGCGATGTCGTTCGGGTCGGGAATCGCGTCGCGATGGGCGGCGTCCGCGAACGCGGGAAACGCGGCGAATTCGCGGCGCCGGCCGTCGCGCACCGCATCGGCGAGCGCGCCGCGATAGTCGGTGAAGAACTGGAACGGCTGCGTGCTGCCGTCTTCCTCGCCCATGAACAGCAGCGGGATCGACGGCGCGAGCAGCATCAGCGCGGTGGCCGCGCGCACCGCATCGTCGTTCGCGAGCGCGCGCAGCCGTTCGCCGAACGCGCGGTTGCCCACCTGGTCGTGGTTCTGCAGGAACACGACGAACGCGGTCGGCGGCAGGTGCGCGCTCGGCTCGCCGCGCGCGGCGCCGTCGTGCAGCGGCGACGCCTCGCCCTGGTACGCGAAGCCTTCGCCGAGCGTGCGCGCGAAATGGCGCAGCGGCGCGTCGGCGTACGCGCGGTAGTAGCCGTCGCGCTCGCCGGTCAGCAGCACGTGCGCGCTGTTGTGGAAGTCGTCGTTCCATTGCGCGTCGAAGCCGTCGGGGCCGAGCAGGCTCGCGGTATTGCGTTCGTTCTCCAGCACGAGATGCACGTGGCGCGCATCGCCCGCATGCGCGCGTGCGCGGCGCGCGAGTTCGCGCAGCCATGCGTCGTCGTCGATCGCGTGCGCGGCGTCGATGCGCAGCCCGTCGAAACGGTATTCGTCGAGCCAGTACAGCGCGTTGTCGATGAAGAACGCGCTCGTCTGCGGGCGGGAGAAGTCGATCGCCGGCCCCCACGCGGTGTGCCGGTCCGCGCGGAAGAAGTCGGGCGCGTAGCGCGGCAGCAGGTTGCCGTCGGGGCCGAAGTGGTTGTACACGACGTCGAGGAACACCTGCAGCCCGAGCCCGTGCGCGGTGTCGACCAGCGATTTCAGCTCCTCGGGGCGCCCGTACGACGCGTCGGGCGCGAACGGCAGCACGCCGTCGTAGCCCCAGTTGCGCGCGCCGGGAAACGCATTGACCGGCATCAGCTCGACGGCGGTCACGCCGAGTTCGGCGATCGCCGGCAGCCGGCGCTCGACCGCCGCGTAGCCGCCGCATGCGCCGACGTGCAGCTCGTACAGCACCGTTTCGTGCCACGGGCGGCCGCGCCACCCGTCGTGGCGCCAGCGGTATGCGGCCGGATCGACGACCTGGCTCGGGCCCTGTACGTCGTAGGGCTGGAAGCGCGACGCGGGATCGGGCACCGAGAGCGTGCCGTCGAGCACGTAGCGGTACAGCGTGCCGGGGCCGCACGGCGCGACCGTCTCGAACCAGCCGTCGCCGACGGGCGTCATCGGAATCGCGCGGCCGCCTGCGTCCTGCAGCTCGACGGCGGCGGTGCGGCTCGCGGGCGCCCACAGCCGGAAGCGCGTGCGGTCGGCATCGACGCAGGTCGCGCCGAACGACGATTCGAATACATGCGTACCGGTGGGGCGGGCGGAACGGGAAGTCATGGCGGTCCTCAGGAAGACTGATCGGGCGGCGGCACGGCCGCGACCGCGATCACGGCCGCATGCGCGGCGACGTCGAGCCCCGCTTCCGGCCATGAGCGCGGCCCCGAGTCGGGCGTCGCGGTGTCGAGCAGGATGCGATAAGCGAGCATGGGCGCGGGCGGCATGAACGTGATGGTGTCGGCCGATGCGTTCAGCATCACGAGCAACGCCTCGGTGCGCCCGGTGCGGCCGGTGCCGACGCGCCGCATCGTCAATGCGCGGCGTTCGCCGTCTTCCCAGGCGGGCACGGAGAGCGCGTCGCCGCGTTCGTCGAACCAGTCGATCTCGCGCATGCCCGGCGCGCCGTCGCGGTCGCCCGACGGGTAGCGCGGCGCCGACATCACCGGATACATGCGCCGCAGCGCGGCGAGCCGCGACACGAAGCGCGTCATCTGCACGCCTTCGTCGCTGTGCGCCAGGTCCCAGTCGAGCCATGACAGTTCGTTATCCTGGCAATATGCGTTGTTGTTACCCTGCTGCGTGCGGCCGAATTCGTCGCCGGCCACGAGCATCGGCGTGCCGAGCGCGGTAAACAGCGTCGCGAGCATCGAGCGCGCGACGCGCTGGCGCACGTCGCGGATCGCCGCATCGTCGGTCGGCCCTTCGACGCCCCAGTTCGCGCTGCAGTTGTCGTCGCGGCCGTCGCGGTTGTCCTCGCCGTTCGCGTCGTTGTGCTTGCCCGCATACGACACGAGGTCGGCCAGCGTGAAGCCGTCGTGCGCGGTCACGAAATTGATCGAGGCCCACGTGCGGCGCCGGCCGTGATTGAACAGGTCGGCCGAGCCCGACAGGCGCGCGGCCAGTTCCGGGCGCTGCCCCGCGTCGCCGCGCCAGAAGCGCCGCACGGTGTCGCGAAACCGGTCGTTCCATTCGGCGAAGCCGGGCGGGTGGCGGCCGAGCTGATAGCCGCCGGGGCCGAGATCCCAAGGCTCGGTGATCAGCTTGCGCTGCGCGAGCACGGGGTCCTGCCGCAGCGCATCGAAGAACCCCGCGCCCGGCTCGAAGCCGTGATCCTCGCGGCCGAGCGTCACGCCGAGATCGAAGCGGAAGCCGTCGATGTTGAAGGCGGTCGCCCAGTAGCGCAGCGAATCCATCACCATCTGCACGACGCGCGGATGCGACATGTTCAGCGTGTTGCCGCAGCCGGTTTCGTCGACGTGATAACGCGGATCGTCGGGCCGCAGCCGGTAATAGCTCGCGTTGTCGAGGCCGCGCCACGACAGCGTGGGCCCGAGCTGGTTGCCTTCGCACGTGTGGTTGTAGACCACGTCGAGCACGACCTCGATGCCGGCCGCATGCAGCTGGCGCACCGCGATACGCATTTCGTCGAGCCGCCGCGTCGTCAGATACGACGGCTCCGGCGCGAAGAACGCGGCCGTGTCGTAGCCCCAGTAGTTGCGCAGCCCGCGGTTCACGAGTTCGCGCTGCTGCAGGAACGCGTGGATGGGCAGCAGCTCGACCGTCGTCACGCCGATCGACAGCAGGTGATCGACGAACGCCGGATGCGCGAGCGACGCGAACGTGCCCCGCTCCGGCGGGCGCAGCCCGGCGCGGCGCATCGACGCGCCGCGCACGTGGGTCTCGTAGATCACGGTGCTGCGCCACGGCACGTCCGGGCGGCGGTCGTTGCGCCAGTCGAACGCTTCGTCGACGACCACGGCTTTCGGCATCGCGGGCGCCGAATCGCGGCGGTCCATCGACAGGTCGGCCCGGTTCGAATGCACGCGATAGCCGAACAGTGCATCCGACCAGCGGAACTGGCCGACCAGCTTGCGCGCGTACGGATCGAGCAGCAGCTTGGTCGGATTGAAGCGATGGCCGTGCTGCGGCTGGTACGGGCCGTCCGCGCGGAACCCGTACACGGTGCCCGGATGCGCGTTGGGCAGGTAGCCGTGCCACACCTCGTCGGTGCATTCGGGCAGGTCGAGGCGCGCGAGTTCCTTGCGGCCGGTCGGATCGAACACGCAAAGCTGAATCCGGTGCGCGTGCGCGGAAAATACCGCGAAGTTGGTCCCGAGGCCGTCCCAGGATGCGCCGAGCGGATAGCTGCGGCCGGGTTCGAGACGATCGGGCAGGGCGGTCGGCATGGGGCGAATCTCCGTGTCGAGGGCTAGGGCGTGGACAGTCAGGCGGGGGTCAACCACAGCGTCGCGAGCGGCGGCAGGCGCAAGCTCGCCGACCACGCCTCGCCGTGCGCGGGCACGGCTTCGGCCCACACGGCGCCGTCGTTGCCGGCGTTGGTGCCGCCGTACGACGCGGCATCGGTGTTCATCAGTTCACGCCAGTGGCCGGGCGCGGGCAGGCCGAGCCGGTAACCGCCGCGCGGCACGGGCGTGAAGTTGCAGACGGCGACCACCAGATGCCCCGCATCGTCGCGGCGCGCGAACGCGAACACGCTGTTGTCGCGGTCGTCGCCGATCAGCCAGGAGAACCCTTCCGCGTGGCAGTCGAGCGCATGCAATGCCGGCTCGGCCGCGTACGCGCGGTTGAGATCGCGCACGAGCCGCTGCACGCCGCGATGCGCGGGCGCGTCGAGCAAATCCCAGTGCGGCGTCGCGTCGTGCGCGAACTCGCTCCACTGCGCGAATTCGCTGCCCATGAACAGCAGCTTCTTGCCGGGGTGCGCCCACATGAAGCCGAAATACGCGCGCAGCGTCGCGAGCCGCTGCCAGGCGTCGCCGGGCATCTTCGCGACGAGCGAACCCTTGCCGTGCACGACCTCGTCGTGCGACAGCGGCAGCACGAAGCGCTCGGAGAACGCGTACACGAGCCCGAACGTCATCCGGTCGTGGTGATAGCGGCGGTGGATCGGGTCTTCGTGCAGGTACGCGAGCGTGTCGTGCATCCAGCCCATGTTCCACTTGAAGTCGAAGCCGAGCCCGCCGTCGGCGGTCGGCGCGGTGACGCCCGGCCACGCGGTCGATTCCTCCGCGACGGTGACGACGCCGGCCGGCGCGGCGTCACCGTGCAGCGTGTCGTTCAGCCGGCGCAGGAACGCGACCGATTCGAGGTTTTCGCGGCCGCCGTACACGTTCGGCACCCATTCGCCTTCCTTGCGCGAATAGTCGCGATACAGCATCGACGCGACCGCGTCGACGCGGATGCCGTCGACGTGATAGCGGCGGGCCCACGCGAGCGCCGACGCGACGAGGAACGCACTGACCTCGGTGCGCCCGACGTTGAACACGCAGGTGTTCCAGTCGGGGTGCATCCCCTCGCGCGGGTCGGCGTGCTCGTACAGCGCGCTGCCGTCGAATTGCGCGAGCCCGTGCGCGTCGTTCGGAAAATGCGCGGGCACCCAGTCGACGAGCACGCCGACGCCGGCCGCGTGCGCGCGATCGACGAAGCGCGCGAAGCCCTCGACCGGCCCGAAGCGCGCGGACGGCGCGAACTGCGCGAGCGGCTGGTAGCCCCACGAGCCGCCGAACGGGTATTCGGCGATCGGCATGAACTCGACGTGCGTGAAGCCCATCCCCTTCACGTACGGAATCAGCCGCTCGGCGAGTTCGTCCCACGTCGCGCTGCGGTCCATCTGTTCGGGGATGCGCTGCCACGACTCCGGATGGACCTCGTAGATCGACCACGGCACGCGATAGCGGTCGTCGTGGCGCGGCCGCGCGTGCATCCAGCCGTCGTCGTGCCATGCGAACGCGTGGAGCGCCGCGACGTCGGCGACCACCGACGCCGTGCGCGGCGGCGCCTCGGTCGCCCGCGCGCACGGGTCTGCCTTGTGCGGCAGCACGCGCCCGTCGGCCGCGCACAGCTCGAACTTGTAGCGCTCGCCCGGGCCGATGCCCGGCACGAACAGCTCCCACACACCTGACGGCCGCCGCAGCCGCATCGGATGGCGGCGGCCGTCCCATGCGTTGAAATCGCCGACCACCGACACGCGCTGCGCGCTCGGCGCCCACACCGCGAACCGCACGCCGTCGGTGTCGTCGATGCGCACCGGTATCGCGCCGAGGCAGTCGAGCACGGCTTCGGGATCGCCGGCCGAAAAACGCGCAAGCGCTGCTTCGTCGAGCAGCGTGCCGAACGCGTACGCATCGTCGGTCACCTGATGCGCATCCGGCCAGTCGATCGAGAGCAGATAGTGCGGCGCGCCGCCATCGTGCGCGATCGTCCCCGCGAAGCAGCCCGCGCGATCGACGCACGCGAGCGTGCCGAGTTCGGCGCCGTCCGGCGACAGCGCGCGCACGCGCTCGGCGCCGGGCAGCAGCGCCCGCACGACGATCCGGTCGTCCTGTTCGTGCGGGCCGAGGCACGCGAACGGGTCGGGATGGCGGCCGGCGAGCAGCGCATCGATATCGGTGCGTTCGAACAGCGTATCGGTCATGGGTTTCCTCCGTCGTCGGGCAGCACGCCGTCGCCGAGCAGCCGGTCGACCAGCGCCGCGAGCCCGCCGACCGGCACGCTCAGCCAGTCGGGCCGGTTCGCGGCTTCGTAGCACAGCTCGTACGACGCCTTGTCGATCAGGAACAGCGCGAGCAGGCGGTCCGCGTAGTGCGGATCGACGAAGCGCGCGGGCGCGAGGTCGGCCGCCGCGCGATAGCATTCGACGAAGCGGTCGGCGGCGGCCTGCCCGAAGCGGTCGAACAGCGCGCGCTTGCGGCCGGCCGCTTGCGGCGGCGCCTTCTCGATCGCGAACTGCGCGGTCGCGCTGACATAGGACAGCGAGCGCAGCAGGCCGGCCACGTCACGCAGCGGATGCGATTTCGCGCGCCGCCGCTCGAGCGGGCGCGCCGGTTCGCCTTCGAAGTCGATCAGCAGCGCGTCGCCCTGCACGTCGAGCACCTGGCCCAGATGAAAATCGCCGTGAATCCGCGTGCATTGCGCATCGAGCGTGCGCGGCACGAGTTCGCCGAGCGCTTCGACGGCCGCGTCGCGCGACGCGAGCAGCGCGTCGGCCGACGCGCGGGTGGCCGGATCGAGCGCGTCGAGCCGCGTGCGCAGCACGTCGAGCGCGCGTTCGAACGACGCGATCGCGTCCACGCACCAGCCGTCGACGTGATCGGGCGTCGCGCGCTCCGGCGCGAATGCTGGATCGTCGGACGGCTGCGCGAGCGCGACGTGCAACTGGCCGAGCCGCGTGCCGATGATGCCCGCGAACGCCGCGTAGCCGAGCAGCGCATCGGGCTCCTCGTCCGTTTCGGCCGTCTCGCCTTCGTCCGCGGCCGGCAGCGCCAGCTCGTCGATCGCGCGGCGCAGGAAGTCGAACGAGCGCGTCCACGCGTCGCCCTGGTTGTCGACGTAGCGCTGCAGGATCGCGACCGTATGCGGCGTGCCGTCCGGGTCGACGTGCACGACTTCGCCGGCCAGCGTCGCGGTGTTCGCATAGCCGATGCGCGTCAGGTGCCGGCTCATTTCCGCCTCCGGATGAATGCCGTGCGCGACCTTGCGCACCAGCTTCAGCACGATCGCGTCGCCGATCACGAGCGAGCTGTTGCTCTGCTCGGCCGCGAGCCAGCGCACTTCCGCGTCGTCGCCCGGATCGAGCCCGGCGAGCGCGTCTTCCGGGAGAAAGGTGAGCCGGCCGCCGTCGGACGTCGGCACCGTCGCGCCGTCGCGCAGCTTGCGCAGCATCCCGCGCGCGAACGCCGGCAGCGCGAACGCATCGGTCAGGTAGCCGACCGTATGGCCGCGCCGCACGCGCGCGAGCGCCAGTTGCGCGAATAGCGGATGGGACGTCTCGCCGCCCCATGCGGTCGCGAGCGGCACCACGTAGCGCTCGACGCCGCCGTCGCTCGCGGACACCCACGCCTCCGCATACTGGAACGGCTCGTCCGGGATCGGCGTGACGACGTTCAGCCGTGCGTCGCCGATCTTGCGATCCTTCGATGCGAACCAGCGCCGCCGCGCGAGCCACGACGCGAGTGCGTCGTGCGCGAGCGCATGCAGTTGCGACACGTCCGGCCGCGTATCGCCGCGCCGCATCACGAGCGTCACGTATTCGGGCAGCGGCTCCGCATGCGGCTGCCGCCACGACGGCTCGCGGCCGTGCTCGGCGAGCACGAACCACAAGAACCCGTACGGCGGGAAGGTGAGGAGATACGGGAGCTGGCCGATCGGCGGAAACGGCGAATCGGAGGTCATCTCGATCGGCACGCGGCCCGCGAATTCGGACAGGTCGAGTTCGACCGCCTGCGACGCGCGCGACAGGTTCGCGACGCACAGCACCGGCTCGTGGCCGTCCAGTTCGCGCAGGTACGCGAGCACCTTGCGGTTCTCCGGGCGCAGGAAGCGGATCGTGCCGCGCCCGAACGCCTGCGACGCGCGGCGCGTCGCGAGGATGCGGCGGGTCCAGTTCAGCAGCGAATGCGGATCGCGCGTCTGCGCCTCGACGTTGATCGCGTCATAGCCGTACAGCGAGCCCATCACCGGCGGCAGCACCAGCAGTTCGGGGTCGGCGCGCGAGAAGCCGCCGTTGCGGTCCGACGACCACTGCATCGGCGTGCGCACGCCGTCGCGGTCGCCGAGGTGGATGTTGTCGCCCATCCCGATCTCGTCGCCGTAGTAGATCACCGGTGTGCCGGGCATCGACAGCAGCAGCGAATTGATCAGCTCGATGCGGCGCCGGTCGCGCTCCATCAGCGGCGCGAGCCGGCGCCGGATGCCGAGGTTCAGCCGCGCGCGGCGGTCGCTCGCATAGGTCTGCCACAGCAGGTCGCGCTCCGAATCGGTGACCATCTCGAGCGTCAGCTCGTCGTGGTTGCGCAGGAACACGGCCCACTGGTTGCTCGGCGCGAGCGCTGGCGTCTGCCGCATGATGTCGAGGATCGGGAAGCGATCCTCGCTCGCGATCGACATGTAGATGCGCGGCATCAGCGGGAAGTGGAACGCCATGTGGCATTCGTCCTCGTTGCCGAAGTACTCCTGCACGTCTTCCGGCCACTGGTTCGCTTCCGCGAGCAGCATCCGGTTCGGATACTCGGCGTCGATCGTCGCGCGGATCCGCTTCAGGATCGCGTGCGTCTCGGGCAGGTTCTCGTTGTTGGTGCCTTCGCGCTCCACCAGGTACGGCACCGCGTCGAGCCGCAGCCCGTCGATGCCGAGATCGAGCCAGAAGCGCATCACCTGGATCACTTCGCGCACGACGGCCGGGTTGTCGAAGTTCAGGTCCGGCTGGTGCGAGTAGAAGCGGTGCCAGTAGTACTGGCCGGCCACCGGGTCGTGGGTCCAGTTCGACGTTTCGGTATCCAGAAAGATGATCCGCGTGCCCGCGTATTTCGTGTCGGTGTCGGACCACACGTAGTAGTCGCGATGCGTGGAGCCCGGCTTCGCGCGGCGTGCGCGCTGGAACCACGGATGCTGGTCCGACGTGTGGTTGATCACGAGTTCCGCGATCACGCGGATGCCGCGCGCATGCGCCTCGCGGATGAAGCGCCGCACGTCGGCCAGCGTGCCGTAGTCGGGATGCACGTCGCGGTAGTCGGCGATGTCGTAGCCGTCGTCGCGGCGCGGCGACGGATAGAACGGCAGCAGCCAGATCGTGTCGACGCCGAGTTCGGCGATGTAATCGAGCTTCGCGATCAGGCCGGGGAAATCGCCGATGCCGTCGTTGTTCGAGTCGTAGAACGACTTCACGTGCACCTGGTAGATGATCGCGTCCTTGTACCACAGCGGATCGTCCGCACAGAGCGCGGGTTCGCGGCGGCGCGCGCGGCGCCGGCGCGGCGTGCCGGCCGGCGCGAGCGACGGGAATTGCGCGCGGCGCACGTCGTCGAGGGAATCTTCGCGTTTCATCATGCATGCGCTCCCGAAGGGCGGCGGGCGGGGTCCGGTTCGGGCGCCGCCGCCCGCGCGGCGCCCGGAGACGGCGCGAGCCGCCAGATTGCGTACGGCCGCACGTGCGGATCGAGCGATACGTACTGGCGATGGCCGCGCCAGGTCTGCGCGTGCGCGGCGTCCTGTTCGAGCGCATCGAGCGGTTCGCCGTCGGCCAGCCCGAGGCCGCGCCACAGCGCCGCATCGAGCGTGAAGTTCGTGGCCTGCGGATGCCACGGGTCGAGACTGATCGCGACGATCACCACGCTGTCGAACGTGGGCGTGGCCTTCATGAACACGAGCACCGAATCGTTGTCGGCCTCGATGAAGGTGAGCCCGAGATGCGTCTGCAGCGCCGCGTGATCGCGCCGCGCGCGGTTCAGCCGCGCGATTTCCGTGCCGATGTGCGCGGCCTTGCTCCAGTCGCGCGCGCGCAGCTCGTATTTCTCGGCATCCGCGTATTCCTCGCTGTCCGGCAGCGGCGCCGATTCGCCGAGCTCGAAGCCCGAGTACAGGCCCCACGAGCCGGCCAGCGTCGCCGCGAGCGCCGCGCGGATCACGAACTGCGAACGCGGCGCATTCTGCAGGTGGCGCGGATTGATGTCGGGCGTGTTGACGAAGAAGTTCGGCCGGAAGAATTCGCGTGGCGGGCCGGCCGTCAGCTCGGTCAGGTAGTCGATGAAGTCGCGCTTCGACTCGCGCCACGTGAAGTACGTGTACGACTGCGAGAAGCCGACTTTCGCCAGGCGGTACATCATCCCCGGCCGCGTGAACGCCTCGGACAGGAACACGACGTCCGGATGCCGGCCGCGCACGTCGGCGATCATCCATGCCCAGAACGGCAGCGGCTTCGTGTGCGGATTATCGACACGGAAGATCCGCACGCCCGCGTCGACCCAGAACAGCACCGCGTCGCGCAGCGCGATCCACAGGTCGGGCAGCGCGTCCGGCGCGTAGAAATCGGGGTTGACGATGTCCTGGTAGCGCTTCGGCGGGTTCTCCGCGAAACGCAGCGAGCCGTCGGGCCGCCACGCGAACCAGCCCGGATGCGCGGCGAGCCACGGATGGTCGGGCGAGCACTGGATCGCGAAATCGAGCGCGATCTCGAGCCCGTGCCCGCGCGCGGCGTCGACCAGCGCGCGGAACGACTCGAGCGTGCCGAGCTGCGGATGCACGGCCGTGTGGCCGCCGTCGGGCGAGCCGATCGCGTACGGGCTGCCGACGTCGTCGGGGCCGGCGGTCAGGCTGTTGTTGCGGCCCTTGCGCGCGGACGTGCCGATCGGATGGATCGGCGGGAAATACAGCACGTCGAACCCCATGTCGCGGATGCGCGGCAAATGTGCGATCACGTCGTCGAACGTGCCGTGCCGGTGCGGGTCGTTGCTCGCCGAGCGCGGAAACATTTCGTACCAGCTCGAGAAGCGCGCCTGCCGGCGTTCGACGTCGACCGGGTAGGTCGTCGCGTCGTGCGTGACGAACGGGCGGTAGCGCAGCGCCGCGAAGGCGTCGGCGAGCGCGGGCCCGCCGATCAGCGCGAGGCGGTCGTCGGGCGACGCGTCCTTGAGTTCGGCGACGAGCCGTTCCATCTGCTTGAGCGCGCGCGGATCGACGGGATCGGCGAGCTTCAGCGCGGTGGCGAGGAGCAGTTGCGCTTCGCGCACCTCCAGCGTCACGTCCTGGCCGGCCGCGCGCTTTTTCGCGATATCGGTGACGAGCGACGCCCAGTCGTCGCGCCACGCGACCACGCGGAATTCATGGCGGCCGAGCCGGTCGAGCGTGACGCGCGCCTGCCAGCGGTCGTTCGGCTCGGCTTCGAACGGTACTTCGCGCCAGGTGTCGTCGTCGGTGGCGCGCCACTGGAGTACGGCCGCGAGATGCGCGTGCCCGTCCGTGAAGATCGACGCACGGACGACCAGCGGCTCGCCGATCACGCGCTTGATCGCGAAGCGGCCGTCGTCGACCGACGGCTCGACGCGCTCGATCGCGATCCGGTCGGCCACGAGCGCGGCCGACAGCGCGGTGCGCTCGCGCGCGGCGTCGAGGCGCGTCGTGACGGGCGGCGCCCGCCATGCATGCAACAGCGCATATGCGCCGGGGGCGAGCGTGAACGGCTCGAGCGCCGCCGGCGGATGCGTGTGCGCGCCGGCCTGCGTGACGACGCGCGTGAAACCGCCCGGCACGCCGGGCAGGATCGCCGCGGGGTCGACCGTCGCCGGTGCGTCGAGATCGGGATTCAATGCGATCAGCAGCGCCGCGTCGTCGTGTTCGAGCAGCGGCCCGGTGCCGCGCAGCAATGCGGTCGCGCTCGCGCCCGGCGCGCTCAGTTGCACGATTTCACCGCGCGCCGCCGCGACGGGCGTGGCGCGGCGCCACGCGTTCGCATCGGCGAGCGCGCCCGACAAGTCGAAACGCGCGTGCTCGAACGCGGCGCGGTAGCGCGCGGCATCCGCGTCGCGGGCCATCAACGGCACGGTCACGCCGCGCTCGAAGCCCATCGGCACGAGCCAGCCGGTGCCGACGGCCGCGGCCGTCCACAGCGCGCGGCGATACGCGCGGGCGACGGTGTCGTCCGGCGCGTCGGGCCAGTCGTCGGCCAGGCGCGGGCCGTCGGGCGCATCGGGAAACGCGATCGGCGCGCCGATACGGCGCAGCAGCCGGTGTTCGTCCGCGAACCACGGCGCGCGCAGGTCCCACCAGCGTACCGACGAAAACACCGCGTCGAACCCGGCGGCTTCGAGCTGCGCGAGCGCGTCGCGCGCATGGCCGGGCACCCCGGCGAGCACCGCGACGTCCGGGCGCGCACGGCGCAGCGCCGCGCGCCAGCCCGGCCACCAGTCGGCCGGCAGATGATGCGGCGCGTCGATCAGGAAGCCGGCCGCGCCCGCGTCGGCGTACGTCGCGAGATGCGCGCACCACCATGCGGACAGCGCGTCGCGCACCGCTTCATCGGCGGTGTTCGCATGCGCGATATCCAGTGCGTGCGCGGTGCCGCGCGGATCGATCAGCGCGTCGTCGTGCGTACGCTCGACGTACCAGTCAGGATGCTCGGCGCGCAGCGGGTTGTCGCGCGCGATGCGATCGGGCACGACTTCGAGCAGCAGGCGCAGCCCGTGGCCCTTCGCCAGTTGCGCGAGCCTCGAGAAGGTTTCGAGCGCGCTCGCGCGTGTCTCGAACGACTGGGCCGGCCGCCGGAAATCGGCCACGTGGCGCGGAAAGCCGGCCACGCTCGCGGCCCAGAACGCGCCGACCAGCACGTGATCGAAGCCCATCCCCGCGATATGCGCGAAGGTTTGCGGCCATGCGTCGAGCGGCCCGACGAGGCGGGCGTCGCAGAAGTAGAGGTGCGGAGCGAACGGTGGTGTGGAGTCCATGGCGGGGCGTGGCGTGGGCGGGTGGCGCGAGCGGTAAAGCCGGTTCGTCGCAACCTGCGTGCCTGCTGCCCGATTCCCTGCGGGCAGGGGGTGGGCGGAACGCCCGGTTGAAGGGGGCTGTCGTTTTTACATGACCGCCGGGTTCGCGTATGTACTACATGCGCGGTATCGACCGGATATCCGAACTGTCGCCCGTCGCGGCGTCATCGTCCGTCGAGGGAATCGGCACACCCGGGTCATACCGCACCACCGCACCATGTTCGATCCGGTGCGGGAACGGCGGCGTCTCGTCCACCTCGTCGCCGAAGCGCGCGCGCACGAATGCGCGCAGCAGCGCCTCACGCGCATCGCGGCCACGAGCGCCGCAGGTCGACGGGCCGTCGACGAAGGTCGCGTCGCATTCGACCTCGTCGTCGTGGCGGGCGAGCCGCAGATCCTCCACGCGATCGAGCACCGCGCCCGCGTCGCCCCACGATGCCGACGGCGCGAACGGTGCGTCGAGATGCCGGAATGCATCGCAGGCGGCCGTCACGACGACGGTCGGCGCGACCGCCGTGAAGCGCAGCGTGTCTTCGTCATCGGCGCACAACGCGCGTGCGCACCAGTAGTCGAGATCCTTTCCGTCGAGTGCGTCGGTTCGCATGGGCTGCCTCCGTCGGATCGAAAAACGCCTCACCGCGCAAGCGCCGTGCCCGTCGCGGGCGTCGAACGCATCCGCGCCACCAGCGGGTAGTGGTCCGACGCATGCCGTGCCCGCGCGCTGCGGTGCACGACCACGTCGACCAGCAGCTCGCCCGGATGGATCCAGATCCGGTCGAGCGAGAACACCGGGCATATGGTCGGGAAGGTGCGCGGCGCCGGCGCACGCCGGAACCGCGTGACGAGCGCCTGCAGCGCGCGGCCGCGCACGAACCATTCGTTGATGTCGCCGAGCAGGATCACCGGCATCGCGCCGGTATCGAATGCCGCGAGCAGCCGCTGCACCTGCGCGCTGCGCTCGCTGGCCGACAGCCCGAGATGGGTCGCGACCACGCGGATCGGGCCCGTGCTGCAGTCGATGTCGGCGTCGAGCGCGCCGCGCGGCTCGCGCGGATGGAACGACAGGTCGAGCGTGCGCGCCGCGCGGATCGGGCAGCGCGACAGCACCGCGTTGCCGTAGCGGCGCTCGGGCGTGTCGATCGTCGGGCCGGCCGCCGCGTGCATGCCGGTCGCGTCGCGCAGGTGCGCGAGCACGTCCGGCGCGCGCGTGCCGCCGAGCGGCACTTCCTGCAGCGCGATCACGTCCGCGTCGAGTTCGTCGATCACGGCCGCGATCCGGTCGACCGCACGCGCCGGCCACGCACCGTAGCCGCCGTGGATGTTGTAGGTCGCGATCCGCAGGTCGCGCCCGCCCGGCGCGGCGGCGGGCGCCGCGTCGGCGGTGACGACGTGCGGCGCCGGGGCCGGTTGTTTGCTCAGCGCCATCGTCGCAGCATCCTCACGAGCAGGATCGACACGCCGACCAGCGCGAGGCCGATCGCCGCGAGCCACGCGAACGCGCCGGGCCCCGGATGGCTGAGCGCCGCGGTCAGCTGGTGCGCGAACGTGACGGTCAGCACGATGCCGGGCAGCATCCCGAGCGCGGTGCCGATCAGATAGTCGCGCAGCCCGATGTGCGACGCGCCGGCGACGAGGTTCACGACGGTGAACGGCGCGATCGGCAGCAGCCGCAGCACGGCCATCGCGACCACGCCGCGCCGGCCGATGTGCTCGCTCAGCCGGTTCGCGCGCGGGCCGGCGAGCCGGCGCACCGCGTCGCGCCCGAGCCAGCGGCCCAGCGCGTAGGTCGCGGCGGCGGCCGCCATCGAGCCGATGCCCGCATACGCGAAGCCCGGCCATGCGCCGAACACGAGCCCCGTCGCGGCGATCAGCAGCGTGATCGGCACCGCGCAGGTCGCCGCGACCACGTACGCCGCCAGCAGCAGCACCGGCGCGGCCGGCAGCCGCGCGATGCCGGCCACCGCGCGCGACAGCGACGCGACGTTCAGGTGCGCGCCCAGCGGCGTGAAGCGCCACGCGAGCGCCAGCGCGGCGATCGCGAGCACGATCGCGCCCAGCAGGAAAAAGCGCGCGGTGAGCGAGCGGTGTTGTTCGTGCGGCACGAATTCGCGGACGAACCGGTCGGGCTCGATCGGCTGCTCGGGGTCGAGCCGTGCGCTGACCGGCACGAGCGCTTCGAATTGCGGCGACACGGCCGGATCGAGCGTGCACAGCGTGCGGCCAGGCTTCGCGCGCAGCCGGTCGAGCACGACGTTCGGCCGCTCGCCGCACGTGAACGCGTCGGCCACCTCGGCGGGCGTCGTGCCGAGATGCTCGGCCAGCAGCCGCTCGCGCATGCCGGCGATCGCGCCGCGAATGCGTGGATCGCCGGCCGCGACGAGCGCGATGCAGCATTCGGTATCGAGCACCATCGAGCGGTTATTGAGGTTCGCGCTGCCGATCACGATGCATTCGTCGTCGACGATCGCGATCTTGCTGTGCACGTTCACGCACCCGTCGCCGAGCCCGTCGACGTGCGGATACAGCAGCCGGTAGCGGTCGAAGCGGTCGGCCGACGCGAGCGTCGCGTGCAGCCGCGCGCGCAGCACGCCCATCGTCGCCTCTTGCAGCCAGCCGCTCTGCACGCGCGGCGCGACGACGGTAACGTCCGGCCCGTCCGTATCGGCGAGGCGCGCGGACAACGCTTCGCGCACCACCGCCGCGGTGAAATACTGGTTTTCGACATACAGGTGCCGCTGTGCGGCGCGGATCGTATCCTCGACCAGCGCGCGCACCTGCCGCACCGGTTCACGCCCGCCGTGGCGCGGCGCCGTATAGGCGATGCCGAGCTGCACGTCGCGCACGTCGACGCGCGCCTCGCGCGGCCACGGATCGTCGTCGCGCCGCTCGAGATGCCGCTGCGCGCGGATCGCGATCGGACGCCCGCACGCTTGCAGCCAGCGGGCCCGCGCCTGGTCGCCGATCGCGGCGGCCGCGTCGCCGTCGAACATCGCGTGCACGTCGTGGAACGGCCCGTACGGCATGCCCTGCTCGTCGCGGCGGCGCGGATCGTCGGCCGCATGCGCGGGTGTGTCCCAGCGGGCGCGCGTCAGGTCGAGGCCGCCAACGAATGCGAGCCGGTCGTCGATCACGACCAGCTTCTGGTGATGCGACGCGCCGCGCGGGTGTGCATCGTCGAGCCGGAACCGGATGCCGCGATGCGCGCGCCAGCCGGCCCGATACACGGGCGGCCAGTCGCGCTCCAGCGCGTAGATCATCGCGAAATCCCACGCGAGCACGTAGATGCGCAGGTTGTGACGGGCCGACGCGAGCGCATGCAGGAACGCCGCGAGCGTGTCGGGCAGCGTGTCGTCCGCGCCGCCCGGCGCGAGCCGCATTCGGCTGTCGACGTCCCAGCCGACGATGAACACCGTATGTCGCGCACGCAGCAGCGCGGCGCGCAACGTCGAGAAGTACGCGTCACCGTCGACCAGCATCGTGAAGCGGTCCGCGTGGCGAATCGTGTCGCAGTTGCGCCCGCGTTCGAGCAGGCCGTGCCGCGACGGGCCGTCCGTCGGCGCGGCGTCGACGCGCCGGTCGTCGGCGCGGGTCATGCGATCCGGCGCGGTCATCGGGCCCCGACGTCCCGGTTGCCGTTGATCCGCTGCAGCAGCGCATCGCAGCGTGCGCGAAGCCCCTGCAACTCCGGCGAATGCGCGTCGAGCCGCGCATGCTCGCCGTGCGCGACCGCGATGTCGTAGATCTCCTGCGCGATCGTCGCCGATGCGTGCGCGATCCTGATCCGGTCGAGCCAGTCGCATTCGGCGCGCTGGCACGCGAGCCACGCGCGCAGCGCGCCCACCAGCTGGCTGGTCGTGAGCCATGTTCCGCTGCGCATGCGCGCGGCGAGCTGGCTCGTCACGAGATAGGAGAGCAGATCGGTCTGGGTCACACGAAACTCCTTGACGAGGTGTCGGGTTGACAGGTCCGTACGCACGCGATGTTTTGCAGCGTCTCGCAGATCGCCGCAAATTCCGGCCCGCTCGTGCGCGAGAACGAGACGGAGATGTCGTCGGTGTCCGGATCGTCGTCCGATTGCTGGACGATGAACCGTTTCACGCGCACCCGGCCGGGGCCGAGCGCCTCGTGCAGCGTGCCGAGCGTGAGGCCGCCGCGCTCGGCCACGAGCTGCAGCGTGCGCTGCTGGCGCTGCGCGATGAAGCGGCGCTCGAGCGGCTTCACGCCCGCGAGAATCGCGAGCACGATCGCCGTCGCGCCCACTGACGCAACCACCATGCCGCCGCCCGCGGCGAGCCCGACGCCGGCCACCGCCCACAGGCTCGCGGCCGTCGTCAGCCCGCGCACCACTTCGCCGCGCAGCAGGATCGAGCCCGCGCCGAGAAAGCCGATGCCGGACACCACTTGCGCGGCGACCCGCGACGGATCGAGCACGACGCCGTTCTGCCCGCGCACGTCCTCGAAGCCGAACGTCGACACCAGCATCACGAGCGCGGAGCCCACGCACACGAGCATGTGCGTACGCAGGCCGGCGGCCCAGTTCAGGCGTTCGCGTTCGAGCCCGATCACGCTGCCGAGCAGCGCGGCCAGCAGCAGGCGTCCGAGTAATTCGAGGTGGCCGATCATGATGTGCATCCCTTCCGGCCCTCAGCGAGGCGGGCCGGTAGCGGTTCGATGCGGAAAAGGGACGCAAGCAGCGTGCCGGCCGGGCACGGCGCGTGCGCGCAAGGCCGACGGCGCGCCTGGCGAGCATGCGGCGCGCATTTTTTGCATCGCTATCGCAGATAAGACAGGAGGCCACCGTGGCACATCAACAGGACGCACAGGTTCGGGACCCGTATCGCGGCCACGAGATTTTCGTCTGGGCGCGGCCCAACGAGCGCGGCGCATGGCGCGACGAGGTGCAGGTGTACGTCAACGGCGCGCGCATCGAGCTGGTGGTGCCGGAAGCCGCCGGGCCCGAATGGCTGACCGAGGTCGAGGCGCTGCGGGCAGGCCTCGAGCGCGGCCGCTATCTGATCGACAAACGGGTGGACGACGATTGAGCGGCATGGCGCTCGCGGCGCCGTGCGCCGCGACAGCGCACCCAGCAAGTACCTTGTGAACCCATGCCGGCCCGCGCCGGGAGGAACCGATGAGCGATCCGCGTACCCTGCATATCTACCGCTACGACCCCGACCGCGACGCGGCGCCTTACATGCAGCGCTATGAGATCGACGTGAACCCGGACGACCGCATGCTGCTCGACGTGCTGGGCCGCGTGAAATGCGACGACGAGACGCTGTCGTATCGGCGCTCCTGCCGCGAAGGCATCTGCGGCTCGGATGCGATGAACATCAACGGCAAGAACGGCCTCGCATGCCTGACCAACATGCAGACGCTGCCGCGCGAGATCGTGCTGCGGCCGTTGCCGGGGCTGCCGGTGGTGCGCGACCTGATCGTCGACATGACCGACTTTTTCAACCAGTACCACTCGATCCGGCCATACCTGATCAACGACACGACGCCGCCCGCGCGCGAGCGGCTGCAATCGCCGCAGGAGCGCGACCAGCTCGACGGGCTGTACGAATGCATCCTGTGCGCGTGCTGTTCGACGTCGTGCCCGAGCTACTGGTGGAACCCGGACAAGTTCGTCGGTCCGGCCGGGTTGCTGCAGGCGTACCGCTTCATCGCCGATTCGCGCGATCTCGCGACGGCCGAGCGGCTCGACGATCTGGAAGATCCGTACCGGCTGTTCCGCTGCCGGACGATCATGAACTGCACCGACGTGTGCCCGAAGGGGCTGAATCCGACCAAGGCGATTTCGGAGATCCGGACGATGCTGGTGAGGCGGACGGTGTAGCGAGGCGGGGCGGCTCGTCCGGGCGCTCCGTGGAGTGTAGGGAATGTTCGAATGCGCGCCGGCCGCACCGCGCTGACCGCCGCTTTTCCCCACTCAAATGCACTAGTCTTCGCGGTGCATTTGAACATGATGGGCTACCTGAGGATGTCCCTATACTGAGGCGCAGCACATTCGGATCGATCTATCGCGAGATCGATGGGTGTGCAGGCATGGCGTGGATACACACTGGTGCATTTGCAACTGTCGGGAGGCACCCAGTTTTGTAACTATGTCGGATCTACGGCGCAATGCGTCCGATGCCGATCACCGGGGAGTCCTGCATGTCCGAAACGATCTTCGATGCACTGCGCGAAAGTCATGAGATCCAGCGCGCATTGATGCGCCGGCTGCTGCGGTCGAGGCCAGGCCCGGATCGGGGCATGCTGTTCGAACAATTGCGCATCGAACTGGGCGCGCACGAGGCCGCGGAGGAGCGCTTTCTCTACGCTCCGATACTGATGGACGACCGCGGGCTTCATCCCTCACGCGATGCACTTGCCGATCATCACCGGATGGACGAGATCGTCGACACTCTGCGCGGCCGTGACCCCGGCGCGCGCGGCTGGCTGGCAACGGCCAGGAAACTGTCTCAAGAACTGCACGAGCATCTGAAGGAAGAGGAAAAGATCTTCTTTCAGATATCCGGAAAAATCCTGCGCGAGCCGGACAAGTCGACGCTTGCGAAGCGATACAGGAACGACTATCGGCGCATGCACGTGCGGCTGGCGGACGAAGCGCGGCCGGCCAGCACCCGCGCCTAGCGACGACGTAATCCTCTACCCGGACGGCACGTCATGAAAACCTTCCACTGCGGGCGATGTTCGCAACTGGTGTTCTTCGAGAACGTGAAGTGCGAGCGCTGCGATGCGCTGCTCGGCTATCTGCCGGACGTTGGCGAAGTCGGCGCGTTCGAGCCCGCGGGCGACGGAACATGGCGTAGCCTGCACGCGGCCGTGTCCGGGAAACGCTATCGACAATGCACCAACTACGCCGTCGAGCATGTTTGCAACTGGATGATTCCGGCGGAAAGCGACGACACGCTATGCCGCGCGTGCGTGCTCACCGAGACGATCCCGAACCTGTCGTCGCCCGACAACCGGCTACTGTGGTTCCGTCTCGAGGCTGCGAAGCGACGGCTGCTATACACACTCGTCGTGCTGGGCTTGCCGGTGGAGTCGCGCGCGCAGCAGCCGGCATGCGGAATGGGCTTCGCGTTCAAGGCATCGACCGATACCGAACCCGTCATGACCGGCCATGCGGACGGCCTCATCACGGTGAACCTCGACGAAGCAGACGACGCGAAGCGGGAGCGGATTCGCATGGACATGCGCGAACCCTATCGCACCTTGCTCGGCCATTTCCGGCATGAAATCGGCCACTACTATTTCGACCGTCTCGTGCGAGGCAGCCGCTGGATCGAACCGTTTCGCGCCTGTTTCGGCGACGAGCGTGCCGACTACCAAGCGGCGCTCGACGCACACTATGCCAATAACGAAGCTACGGGTTGGGAGAGCGCGTACGTCAGCGAGTACGCGAGGATGCACCCGTGGGAAGACTGGGCCGAGACGTGGGCGCATTACCTGCATATCGTCGATACGCTCGATACCGCGACCGCATGCGGGCTCGTGCTTGCCCCCGACGACGCGAGCCTGCCGACGCTGGCCGACCAGACGTCGGTCGACGAAGCGAGCTTCAGCAGCCTGATGCGGCGCTGGTTCCCGCTGACTTACGCACTGAACAGCCTGAACCGCAGCATGGGAACGCCGGACGCCTATCCGTTCGTGCTGGCGCCCGCCGTCGTCGCGAAGCTGCGCTTCGTGCACGATGTCGTGGCCGCGTCGGGCGATTCGGCGGCTGTCCAGCCGTCGCTCGTCGCCTATGCGGCGGGGAGCGGGGCGGAGCCGGGCAGCGTGCGGTAGTCGTCCGGGCGCGGCGTGAACCGAAACAGTTCGACGACGGACTTCCTGCATGCGCGTGCTGCATGTCGCAAGTGTTTCGTACAACGGCGAGTGCTTTCACGCAGGATCGGCCTGCACGGGCACCCCGTTTTTTCAAGGAGAATTCCGCATGAGATTCCTCTCGATCGCAATAGTGTGCGTCGCGTTGTCGGCCGCTTCCCTATCGGTTCAGGCGGCGGGATGCCTGAAGGGCGCGGCAGTGGGTGGGGTAGCCGGGCACGTCGCCGGCCATCACGGCGCGGTTGGCGCGGCGGCGGGATGTGCGCTTGGCCACCACCACGCGGCGAAGAAGGCGAAAGAGGCGAGCGCGGCGGCGGCCGCCTCGCAGTGACGCGGCGGGAAGAGCGGCCGCGGCCTGCTGCCGCTCTTCCGTTCCGGCTGGGTGACCATGGCGGAAATCCGGATGGCTCGTGGCGGCCTCTTCGCCGAATGGCGTGAAATCGGCGCGGAAAGATGCTGTCGCCGCATACCTGATCAACGACACGAGGCCGCCCGCGCGCGAGCGGCTGCAGTCGCCGGAGGAGCGCGACCAGCTCGACGGGCTGTATGAATGCATCCTGTGCGCATGCTGTTCGACGTCGTGCCCGAGCTACTGGTGGAATTCGGACAAGTTCGTCGGGCCGGCCGGGCTGCTGCAGGCGTACCGGTTCATCGCCGAATCGCGAGATCTGGCGACGGCCGAGCGGTTCGACGATCTGGAGGATCCGTACCGGCTGTTCCGTTGCCGGACGATCATGAATTGCATGGACGTGTGTCCGAAGGGGCTGAATCCGACCACGGCGATTTCGGAGATCCGGACGACGCTGGTCAGGCGGACGGTTTAGTGCAGAGCGCTACGAGGCGGATGCCGCCGGCTCGCGCTATTTCTCAACGAACGCGTCCGCCTGCGCGGCGCGATGCCGTGCCGCAACGCGATCGCCACCCGGATAGAACTGCCGCGCCCATCGCTGGAACACCGGATACGGCCCGTCGCCTGCGACCGGGGTACCGTAGCCGGTGTAGTCGCGATTGCCCCACACCATGATGTCTTCCTTGAACACCGGTACCAGCCACAGCCGGTGCAGCAACCGGCCGAGCGCGGCGTAGACGATCCGCTGCAACGGAGCCGGCCACCTCGACAGCCACGAAAAGCGGAACGAAATACCGTCCCGGAAGGTCCAGCGCAGCGGCGCGATCTGCACGCCGCACGCGAAGATCTTCGCTTCGAGGCCGATCGCCTTCATTTCATGATCGGACGACACGCAGCCAAGGCCGTGAACGCCGATCAGCGTGCTCCATCTGATGTTCTTCCACGCCATGTCCACCTGCATCGAAATGCGCGGGCCGTCGATCACGGGCGTATGCGGCTTCATGTCCTTCCAGCGGTGCAGCGCGCCGAAATGTTCGAGATCGAAGCCGTTTTCCGGCAGGTTCTGCATCACGCCGCGTAGCGTGAATGCCTGGCCGACGGGTGCCGAGAAGCCGGTCATGTCCACTTCCGGCAGTTCCCAGGTCGGCGCCAGGCCGTCGGCGTTCTGCCATACGAACACGAAGCCGTTCCACTCGCGCACATGCCGGGTGTGAAGCGTCAGCCCTTGGCCGCCCTTCGCGCAGCCTGCTGTGATGCGCCGGCCGTCGGGGCCGTACGCGTAGTGATGGAACGGACAGACGATCTGTTCGCCGTCGACCGTACCGCCGTGGCCGAGATGCGCGCCCTGGTGCGGGCAATACGCGTCGACCGCGCAGGCGGCGCCCGAGGCCGTCCGGTACAGCACGACATCGCGTCCCATGAAAGGCGTCGTGAGCACGGCCCCGGGCTTCAGCTCGCGGCTGAAACACAGCGCGAACCAGCCGTCCGGATAGGGCAGTGGCGCGGTTTCGTCGACGGGGCCGGCTGCATGGATCGCGTGCTCCTGCATCGGCATGGCACTCATCGCGCGAATTCCCGATCGGCTTGCATGACGGCCCGCGGCCCTGCGCCGTCTTGCCCGTGGGGTGCGTCGCCGCCGGGCGCCGGGTAGAACTGCGCGGCCCAGCGCCGGAACGTCATGATCGGCAGCTCGCCGGCCATCAGCGTCGGGCGTGCGTCGTAGTCGCGGTGATCCCAGATGCGCAGGTCACGCTTGAATTGCGGTACGAACCACAACCGGTACGCGGCGCTCGCGAGGACCTCGTGCAGGGCCCGACGCAGCGGCGACGGCCACGCCGACGCGCGTTCGACGCGCAGCGCGACGAATTCACGGCAGGTCCAGCGATCGGGTTCGATCTGCGTCGGGAACAGCACGACCCGCGCGTGCAGCCCGAGGTCCGGCAGTTCCATGCGCGCGGCCATGCAGCCCAGGCCGTGCATCGTGATGTCCAGCAGCAGCCGCTGCCCGAGCAGCACGAGCGTCGAGCGCATCGTCATCCGGTGGCCGTCGGCTTGCGGCGGCTCCAGCACCGGATTCGACCAGCCGTGCACCGGGCTGAAATGGTTGACGTCGACGCCGTTCTCGGCCGGATTCTGCAGGCTGCCGTTCAGCGTATGGCACTGGCCGCGCGGCCGCGAATAGCCGTCGAGGTCGAGTTCGGGCAGCGACCACGACGGCGCTGCGCCCGCACGGTCCTGCCACGCGAGCACGAGGCCGTTCCATTCGAGCACGTGGCGCTGCCGCAGCGTGGCCGCGGGCGGCTTGCCGTCCCCCCCGGCGCGCACGCAGGTGCCGTCCGGCGCGAACGCGAGGTGATGGAACGGGCACACGATCTCCTCGCCGCGCACGACGCCGCCGTGCCCGAGATGCGCGCCGAGGTGCGGACAATGCGGCGCGACCGCGCGAATCAGGCCGGATGCCGTTCGATACAGCACGACATCCGCGCCCATGAAACGTGTCACGACGAGCGCGCCGGGTTTGACGTCGCGGCTGTAGGCCAGTGCGAACCAGCCGTCCGGATAGCGATGTCGCGAAGCGGCGGCGGGTTCGGGCACAACAGGGATCGGTGCGTGCATGTGCGTCTCCAGTCACCGGGGCGAAGCATGCCGGTCCGCCGCCGCGATTTCCTCGAGCGTCGGCAGCGCCGTCATCGCGACTGCGCCGCCAGCGAAGCGGCCGCCGCCGAGATCGTCGCCGTGATAGCGGGTGCTGAATGCATGAAACTCCGCATTCCCCGCACTCATGTAACCCAGCTCCGTCACGTAGGCCTGCGCGTCGGCGTCGCCGGCCAGCGCGCCCGTCGCGACCGCTTCACGTGCGTCGATCAGACGGTGTTCGTTCGACGTGCAGAGTACCGCCAGCCGGTCGAGCGCCGCCTGCGCGTTCAGTTGCTCGACGCGCATCAGGATCCACACGGCATTGAATCGCTCGTGCGCGGACCATTCCTTGCGAAACGAAAACAGGTCGTTGACGAGGATCACCGAATCGATCGTCGCATCGCGCGCATCGGCGAGTGCCGCGTGTTGCGCGAGGCGCTGCCCCATGTCGATGTCGAGCGCGTATTCGGTGAGCAGCGTGATCCAGTGGCCGAAGCCCTCGACCCGGCGAAACGCCAGATAGTCGGCCAGCGACAGGCGCGCTGCATCGGTTGCCGTCGGGCTGGCCTGCGTATGGATCTGCTCGCGGATGCATTCGACGAACCGCCGCCAGAAGGCCGGGCGCGCTTCGCCCTGGGCGCGCATCAACTGCAGCGTGTCGTACAGCAGCCGCGCGGAAGGCACGTCGGCCGGCGGCGGCGTGCCGTCGACGGCGGCAAGGAAATGCTCGCGCAACGCGTCGAGCCCCGCCTGATCGCCGGTGCGCGCCAGATGCGTGAAGGCGTCGTCCATCAGCGTCGTGACGTTCATCATGCGATGGAGCGCGTACACGCGATCGGGCCGCGCATTCGGGTAGCACAGGCTGCCATACGCGGGAATGCGCTGCGCGAGAAAACGGCGCGCCGCTGCGTCGCTGCGATAGTGCTGCACGATGTACGGGTAGTCGTCGATCGCGAGCTGCCGCTCGATTGCTTCATGCTGCGGGTGCCGTGCGACGGGCAGCACGAGACGCGGCAGCGGCAGCACCAGCGTTTGCGTTTGCGTCTCGCCGGGCGGGGCGCTCATGGCGCGCGGCGTTCCGGATGCTTGCATGCGGCTCTCCGGCCTACGCGTCGGGTTTGACCGCGACGATGCTGTAGGTCGACACCTTGTTCTTGATCAGCGCGACGGACCAGTTTTCGGCGAGCACGCGCAGCTCTTCCAGCGTGTCCGGTGCACGGTGCGGAAAATGGCGGTCGATGTTGGCCTTGGCATCCATCAGCCAGCGTGCGACGTCGATGTTCGACGGCAACACGCGCATGTCGCGGATCGCGAATCCGGCGTCGATCAGCACCTGCCTGAAATAATCGGGCGTCTTGCGGTGCTTGCATGCGATCCGGTCGATCTCGTCCGGCGTGTCGGACTCGTATTCGCTCAGGTCGACGTTGTACAGATTGTCCGAGATGACCACCGAGCCGCCGCCGCGCACACGCGCATGCAGCGCGCGCATCGCCTTTTCGTACAGCGGGTTCGGGAAATGCGAGATCACGCCGCGAATGATCACGAGATCGTACGGCGTTGCGGGATCGGGCAGTCGATCGACGTCCTGTGCGTTGCACTGATACAGGTTGACGCGTTCCGCGAGCCCGTGTTGCGCATGAAAGCGGGCGCAGTAGTCGAGTTGTTCGCGACTGACGTTGACACCGTCGAGGCGCATGCAGCCGGGGAAGCGGGCGGCCAGATACTTGAGGATGTAGCCCCAGCCGCAGCCGATGTCGAGAATGCGTTCGACGCGCGCGGGAACGGGGTCGTCGAAGCCGGCGAGGTGAAGCTGGCGTTCGAAGTACCGAATGCCCGATTCATCGAGCGAGATCGGCGGCGTGGAGCGCGGATCGTCGTACACACCGAACTGGAACAACAGGTACTCGCCGATCGCCTTGCGCCAGTCGTCCGGGCTGCCGGCGTAGGTCGTCTGCACTTTCCGCTCGTAATCGCTCACCGTCTCGCCATGGAGCACCCGGATAGGCAGGGCGGGTTCCAGGTGCGGCGCGCGCAGTTCGGCGATCGCCTGTTCGCTGATCTGATTCATCGAAATCCTCGCGTCGTCCATTTCCGTCAAACCGGACAAAACAATGTCCGCCGATCGAGCGGCGGCGCACGTCTTCACGAAACGTCGGCACAAAAATACGCCGGCCGATACCTGTGATCGTGCGACTGAATAAATCGGGGTAATGCTTCTGTCGAAACGTTATGAAGGTGAAAGATCCGTGCGCATTTATAGAATCCCCGGATAAATGGCGGAAAGGGCGCTACGACGCCACATCGCGACACAGGCCCCATATCATGCCTGGGGCGTCTGGCGACGCGACGCGGGCTGGCGCCGGCTGGCCGGTTCGGCTCCGTACGTCGCTCGTATTTTCACGATTCTGGCACTACGATCGTGAACCGGAAGCGAAGTGTTTTTGTTATATGAAAGGCGATTCGATTTTTCAAGAATCTTCCCGTGTGTTTTAAAAACACGGGAAAACAGGCGCCGATAAAAATATTAAAATCGCGCTTGTCAATGGCGGTGGGGATTATTTCGATTCGATGAATCAAAAAGGCAGCCGCGCCGCGAACGATCGTGCGCGCGGCTGCGCGGCCGGCCGGGTCCGGGGGGGCCGCATGATGTCAAGCTCGACTGACATGCCCGCTCACGCAGGAGCGGACCGGGCGCGGTGGACCGGCGCCTACGGTCGCGCGGCTACCTCGTCCAGATGCCACAGCAGATCCGCCGGATCGTCGTACACGCGCAGCGCGCCCGCCCGTTCCAGTTCGTCGCTGCCATACCCGCCCGCCAGCAGCCCGACGCCGAGCGCGCGGCAGCGGGCCGCGGCGAGCATGTCCCAGATGCTGTCGCCGACCACCACCGTATGCTCGATCGGCACGTTCAATTTCGCGGCGGCAGTCAGGAACAGGTCCGGGTCCGGCTTCGCATATTTCACCTGATCGCGCGTGACGACCACGTTCTTCGTCGGATCGACGCCGAGCGCCTCCAGATTGATCGCCGCCGTTTCCATCCGCCCGCTGGTCGCGATCGCCCAGCGAATGCCGGCATTCGACAGCGCGGCCAGCAGCTCGCGCGCGCCCGGCAGCGGCCGGACCTGAGCGCGCAGCCGCTGGTACGCGGCCGCGTGCAGCCGCGCGAGCCGTTCGACACGGTCGGCGTCGATGTCGCCGTCCGTTTCGCGCAGCAGCTGGTTCAGGAACAGGCCGCCGCTCATCCCGATCTTGCGGTGGATGCGCCACACCGACAGTTCGATGCCTTCGGCATCGAGCGCTTCCTTCCACGCGAGTACGTGCTGATAGACGCTGTCGACGAGCGTGCCGTCGAGATCGAACAGAAATGACGTTTCAATGCGCATGTGAATCTCCTGGCCCGATGGCATTCGGGCAAATCGTCGGCAAAACCCAATTCGTCACATTATCGGTGCACGGCCGTGTCGCCGCCATGTCCCGCGCCGCACGCGCCGCGCCTGGCGGCAGCGTGTCGAACCGCGCTGGTACAATCGCGCGGATGCGCCGGGCGAGCCGCCCGCGCGCGCCCAACCCTCGTCGAATCCCCGTATGGCAACCCCCGACGCCGTCAGTTCCGAACAATCGTGGTGGGGCGTTCTGGCCCTCGCACTCACCGCCTTCATCTTCAATACCACCGAATTCGTGCCCGTCGCGCTGCTGAGCGCGATCGGCGACAGCCTGCAGATGCAGCCGACCGCCGTGGGCCTGATGCTGACGATCTACGCGTGGGCCGTCGCGGTCGTGTCGCTGCCGCTGACGTTCGTCACGCGCCACGTCGAGCGCCGCAAGCTGTTGAGCGTGGCGCTGCTGGTGTTCATCGGCAGCCATGTGGTAACCGGCGTCGCGTGGAATTTCACGGTGCTGATGATCGGCCGGCTCGGCATCGCGTGCGCGCATGCGGTGTTCTGGTCGATTTCGATCCCGCTCGCGGTGCGGCTCGCGCCGAGCGACCGCAAAAGCCGTGCGCTCAGCCTGATCGCGATGGGCTCGGCGATCGCGATGGTCGCCGGGATTCCGCTCGGCCGCGTGATCGGCGAGGCGTTCGGCTGGCGCGTCACGTTCCTGATCATCGCGGGCACGGCGGGCATCGCGCTGCTGTTGCTGCGCGCCACGTTGCCGTTGCTGCCGAGCCAGGGCGCCGGGTCGCTGAGCAGCATCGGCGTGTTCCTGCGCAAGCCGGCGCTGGTCGCGCTGTATGCGATCACCGTGCTGGTCGTGTCCGCGCACTTCACGTCGTACACGTACATCGAGCCGTTCGTGCAGAGCATCAACCATGCGAGCAACAGCCGGATCACGTACGTGCTGATCCTGTTCGGCATCGCCGGCCTGCCGGCCGCGGTCTGCTTCAATCGCGTCTATCCGCACCGGCCCGACGATTTCCTGCTGGCGTCGATCGTCGCGCTGTCGGGCTGCCTGCTGATCCTGTTCCCGTGCGCGCTGAACATCGTCACGCTGTCCGTGCACACGCTGGTGTGGGGCGGCGCGATCGTCTGCTTCGGGCTGGCGATGCAGGCATGGGTGCTGAAGCTGGCGCCGGACGCGACCGACCTGGCCGTGTCGATCTACTCGGGGCTGTACAACGTCGGCATCGGCGCTGGCGCGCTGCTCGGCAACCATATCGCGGGCGACTTCGGGCTGCCGTGGATCGGCACCTTCGGCGGCGTGGTCGCGATCTTCGCGGGCGGTGTCGCGTGGCTCGCGTTGCGGCTGCATGCGAAACGGGAAGCGGCGGTCGCGGCCCCCGCGCGTTAAGGCCGCCGCGCCGCGAGGCCCGAGATTACGCACCTGACCCACGCGCATTTCGCCGCATCGTTCGTTGCGATGCGCTCGTTACGGCGTGTTATGCTCCGCGCGAAACCGTGCTCCGGAATGAGCGGCTCGGCAACGGGCCGCGTTCGAGCGGCACGGCCGTTCGCCCTCGATTGATTGACGCTCATGAACGGTAACTCCACGCTCGATCCCGTGGCGCAAGAGGCGATTGACTGGGAAGTGAGGCTGCGCTCCGGCGAGATTTCGCAGGAGGAGCGCGACGCATTCCTGGCATGGCGGCGCGCGGACCCGGCCCACGAAGAAGCGTGGGCGCGGCTGCAGCAGCGGCTCGGCAGGCTGGGCCCGTTGCAGGGCACGTCGAGTACGGCGGTGCGGCGGGCGCTCGACGAGCCGTCGCGTCACCGCAGACGATGGCTGAAAGCCGGCGCGGGCCTGGGAGGCATCGTGCTCGCCGGGATCGGCACGCGTCAGCTCGTTTCGACGTTTTCGCTCGACGCGGACTACCACAATGGCGAGGTGGTCCCACAACGGGTCCAGTTCGACGGCAATGTTTCGGTCACGGCCGGCGCGGCCACGCGGGTGTATACCCATGCACGTGAGCAGGCCGACCTCTATCTGGCCGCCGGCCAGGTTGCAACCGATCCGAATCGCGCGGGCGATCAGCCGGTCGTCGTGACCACCCGCGACGGCATGGTCCGCACCGAGCGGGCGCGCGTGAGCGTGGACGTTCTGCGCCTGCATACCGTCGTGGCCGTGCAAGGCGGCGACGCGGTCCTGGCCGTGCCTCGCGGGCGCCGCTTGCGGGTGCCCGATGGATCGGCATGGTCGCTGTCCGGCGGGCAGATCGCCCGCATGCCCGAAACGTCGGCCGACATCTTCTCGTGGACACGCGGCACGCTGGTCGTGCTCGACCGCGCGGTGCCGGACGTGATCGAAACGCTGGGCCGTTACTTTGGCGGCTATATCCGGTTTCCGGAGGCCGCGCTGTCGCGCCGCGTGAGCGGCGTCTTTCCGCTCGACGACGCGCCGGCCGCACTCCGGCAACTGGCCGAAAGCCTCGGGTTTTCCCTGAATCTGTACGGCAACATGCTCGCCGTCGCCACACCTGCCTGAAATCGCAGGCAGCCCCTCCAGTCCCCTCCGAAATTTTTTCGATTCGCGGTGTCACTTTTCGCCGCTCGTTGCACAAGGTAATCAAGAGCGCATCGAATCGCTCGACATCAACCCGTGCACTCGAGTGGAGGAAGTGTGTTCGACGCTATCGACAAGGCCATATTGTCCGTGCTGCAGCAGGACAGCACGCTCTCGGTGGCCGAAATCGCCGACCGCGTGAACCTTTCGACCACGCCATGCTGGCGACGCATTCAGAAGCTCGAGCAGGACGGCGTGATCGCGCGCCGCGTGGCGCTTCTGGACGCGAAGAAGCTCAACGTGGGCGTGACCGTTCTGGTGGAAATCAAGACCGCGGAACATACCGCCGCATGGTTGCGGCGTTTCTGCGACGTGGTGGCGACGATTCCCGAAGTGGTGGAAGTCCATCGCATGAGCGGGCACATCGACTACATGCTCAAGGTCGTGGTGCCGCATATCGACGCGTACGACAGCGTATACAGGCGTCTGATCGGCGCGGTCGACATCTTCGACGTCAGTTCGAGCTTCGCGATGGAGACCATTAAGCAGACCACCGTATTACCGCTCGATTACATGCTGTGACCTCACGGGTCGCGCAGTTTATCGACAGGGACGGAGAAGGACGGAATTTCACCGGCGCGGCGGAAACCGCGGAATGGAATTCCAAAACGGGCGGCGCAACGGAATTGTTTCAAAAAAACATTCCAGGCCCGGACGATAGACTTGTTTCATCGATGACGCGTTCGGGCAGAGGCTGACCGAAGCCCGATTTGAAGCATGACGGTACTTTGCGACACGATGATGACGCGATTACGCGTAGGAATACTGACAGAACGGACGAAGAGCCAATACATTCGACAAGGGAGCGGTTCAAACGTGAAGCTCAACATCAGAACGCGCCGGGCCATCTCGAGCCAGGCATCAGGGGTTGCCATCGCGGTCGCCGTTGCACAGGTTTTCATTGCGGCGTCGGCGCATGCACAACAGGCTGCCCAGCATTCATGGCATCTCGCGAGCGGTCCGCTGGACCGTACGCTGGTCGAAATTGCGCAGGCGGCCAACGTGAGGTTGAGCTACGACGCGGGCCTCGTGCAATCGTTGAAATCGTCGCCCGTGGAGGGCAGCTACACCGCCGAGGCCGCGATTCGACAAGCGCTCCGAGGCACCGGCCTCGACCTTGTCGCGACGGGCAGCGGTGGTCTGACCATTCAGAAGGCGGTTGCGAAGCCGGCCGCGGCGGCGCCCGTCGCGGCGTCGGCGGCGGCAGCCTCCGTGGGGCCTGTCGATACCACGCTTCCGCTCATCAGCGTGGCAGCCAGCCGGGACTCCGGCGGCACCGGCTTCGTCGCGGAATCGTCGTCCACCTATGCGCGATCGGATGTGCCGCTGAGCGAGACGCCGAAATCGGTCAGCGTCATCAACGCGGCGGTGATCCAGAGCCAGGCCGCTCAGTCGCTCTCCGATGTGCTGAGGAATGCTTCCGGTGTCGTCACGCGGCCGGGGCCGCTGGGCGTGCCGCAGTACATGATTCGCGGGTTTGCTGCGGAAAACCTGACCTCGGACGGCCTCGCGACAGTCGGATCAGCGCCCAACGTCACGCCGACGATCGCGATCTCGAGCGTGGAAGTGATCAAGGGGCCGTCGGCGATCGTGAACGGTAACAGCCCGCCGGGTGGCGTGATCAATATCGTCAAGAAGACACCGCAGGCCGACCCGTTTCACGAAATCAAACTAGGCTATGGCACGTACGGTGACACGCAGATCGCGCTGGACACCACGGGCGCGATTACCGACGACAAGAAGCTCCGGTATCGCTTCATCATCTCGGGGGAGCGGGTCGGCCAGAATGCCATGGGGTATGACGGCCAGAGAAATTTCTACTTTGCGCCGACCGTGCAATGGAAGGATTCGACCACGGACCTGACGGTCGGCTATGAGCGCACGGTTGATCGCCAGCCGGTTCCGCAGTTCACGGTCGGTTATGCCGCGGGCGATATCTACCGAAACTATATCGATCGTCCGCTTGGCTCACCGTCCGACCACTTCGGCGCGCAAACCGACAATATTTTCTTTCACCTCGAACAAAAGCTCGGCAAGGCGCTGACCTTCGTGAGCAAGGGTTCCTATACGCGTACCCAGCAAACGCAGCAGGTTTGGGCGACGGCGACGACGCTCTCGCCGACCAATGGCGCGGCGTTCTTCAACTTCGATTCTATTTCGGATTACTACAGCTGGAGCTTCCAGAATTACCTGCGAGCCAAGTTCGATATCGGCGGTGTGAAGAACACCGTAATAGCAGGTTGGGATCTCAGTCGTTACAACCAGTATCAGGCTGACACCACGACCTCGAAATTCATTTCCGTTCTGAATGTTTTCGGCCCTCCTTCGTTGCCTTCGTCCGATACGGGGAACGTGGCGCCGACGTTCGGAAGTCACTTCGTGCAAACAGGGTTGTACCTTCAAGATCAGTTTTCCTACAGGAATTTCCACGCGCTCGCTTCCGTGCGGCGGGATACCTATCTGACGAATACGATCGGCGGCGACGGATCACCGGGAAACCATCAGAACGCTTATAGCCCAAGCGTCGGCCTACTCTATGAACTGACCTCCGAGGTTTCGGCTTATGCCAGCTATAACCGCGGCTTTGAGCCAGGCACGGCGACTCAATTCGGCGGCGGCATCCTTCCTCCGCAGATCAGCCAGCAAGTCGAAGTGGGCATGAAGTTCAATCTGCTGGACGACAAGCTGGCCATCACGACCTCGGCTTATCGCACCTCGTTCAGCAATTACAACGTTGCCGATCCGCTTCATCGCGGTTTCTATCTTCCCGCCGGCGGCGCCGTGAGCCGCGGATTCGAAGCGGAGATTACCGGGCAGCCGCTGCCTGGCGTCAATGTGGTGGGCAGCTATACGTACAACGACTTCGTGCAGCCCCCGGACACCAAGCTGGCGGTGAACCTCCCCAAGAACAGCGCCAGCCTGTGGGCGACCTACAACTTCCAGACCGAAAAGCTCCGGGGTTTCGGGGTCGGCGCGGGGCTCTTCTTCGCGAGCGGGCAGTACATCGGCTCGGGCTCGGCGTACCGCATCCCCAGCCAGGTGGAGACGGATCTCGGTGTGTTCTATCGGAAGAAAGGTTACGGCCTGAATCTTTCGATCAAGAACGTATTCAATCGCAAGCTCTACTACAGCAGCACGACGCCCAGCCTGATCCCGATGGGACCGGAGCGGACGGTCATGCTGACCGGTACCTATGACTTCTGATTCCTTGCCCGCCCGCACCTGGGACGACGTCGCCGCGCGCGAGAATCCGTCCCAGGTACCCCATGCACGCACACGCCGCATCGCGTGTGCCGCAGGGGTGCTGCTCGCCCATGCGCTGGGGCTGTACGTCGCAGTCCACCAAAGCGCGGTGACGCTCAGGCTCGAGGCCGGGCGTCCCGCGGGCGGCACGGTGCAGGTGCAATTGGTTGCCGCGCCGGCGCCGCGGCCCGCGCCAACCCCGCCTGCGCCGCCCAAGCCGCGGACCGAGCCACCGAAACCGGTGGCGCCGGCGAAGCCGGAAAAGGCGCACGTGTTGGCGTCGCACGCGCCGAGCCCGCGTACGGTCGAAGCGGCGCCCCAGGAGGCGCCGAAACCGGCCGAAACGCGGTCGGCCGCGCCGTCGCCCACGCCGCATCCCGCACCCGAAGCGGCGCCCGCGCAACCTGTCGCGCAACCCGCGCCGGGGCCGAACCTGCTGGACGCGCCTAAGCAAATCAGCGCGGGCGAGTTGAAGCAGTTGGGATGCCAGATACCGCGCCCCGACTACCCGGCGAAAGCGCGACGGCTGCAACAGGAAGGCACCGTGGTCGTGCATCTGAGCATCGGCACCGACGGCGCGGTGACGTCCGCGCGCGTGGCGCAGAGCAGCGGCTCGCCGCTGCTCGACGCGGCCGCCGTCGCGGCGATCCGTGCCGGCCGCTGTCACCCGTACGAGACCGCGGGCATCGCGCGCTCGGTCGAAGCTTCCCAACCCATTGCATTCAACCTGAACGACTGAACCCGCACCAATCGGAGCAATACATGGAACAGTATGGCATCGCCAACGTCTGGCAACAGGGTGACTTCGTTACCCGCTTCATCTTCGTTTTCCTGATCGGCATGTCCGTCGTCTCGTGGTTCGTGATACTGACGAAAGGATTCGCCAATCGGCGCCTCGAATCGCTCGGCAAGCGCGCGCAAACGGGTTTCTGGTCCAGTGCGTCGATCAGCGACGGCATCGCGGCGCTGGGCGAGCGCGGTGACAATCCTTATCGTGCGCTGGTGCTTGCCGGGCGCGAAGCGAATGAACAGCATGCGGGCAACGAACCGTCGATGCAGGGCAGCCTGAGCGCGAGCGAATGGGTGGCGCGCGGGCTGCGCAACGCATTCGACGATGAAGTCGCGCGCCTGCAGAACGGCCTGGCCGTGCTGGGCTCGATCGGCAGCACCGCGCCGTTCGTGGGGCTGTTCGGTACCGTCTGGGGCATCTATCACGCACTCATGGCGATCGGCATGTCGGGGCAGGCCAGCCTCGATCACGTTGCCGGCCCGGTGGGCGAGTCGCTCGTGATGACGGCGATCGGGCTGTTCGTCGCCATTCCGGCGGTGCTCGGCTTCAACTACGTGAACCGCGGCAACAAGCGCGTGAGCCATCGGCTGAACCGCTTCGCGCACGAGCTGCACGTGTATTTCGTCACCGGCGCAAAGGCCCGCGCCGACGCTAGCCGACCGGTCGGCGCACCAGTCGCGACCAAGCGCGCCACGCCCAACCTGGCCGCCTGAAGGAGCCCGCCATGTCAATGATTACCGATGGCGGCGGCGACGAAGGCGTCATGAACGACATCAACATGACGCCGCTGATCGACGTCATGCTGGTGTTGCTGATCATCTTCATCGTGACGCTGCCCGTCATCAACAAGGCGGTGAAGGTCGATCTTCCGCAGGCGGCGGCGCAGCCGGCCGTGTCGAAAACGCAGGACATCGATCTGTCGATCACGGCCGACAAGACGGTGCTGTGGAACAAGCAACCGGTCGACGCGGATGCGTTGAAGGCGCACGTGGCCGAGGCCGCGGCGCAGGGCGAGCCGCCCGCGGTCAACATCAACGCGGATCAGCACGTCGAGTACGGCAAGGTCGCGACCATTCTGGCGGCGCTCCAGGGCGGTGGTCTCAACAAGATCAACTTCGTGATGCAACCGCCCGAGGCGCACCAATGACGGTGAACGGCGCTTTCCCCGTTGACCGCGCGGAAGACGCGCAAGCGCGCCGCCGCTTTCCGCCGGTGTGGCGCCTGCTGCTGCCGTACTGGCGTACGCGCGAAGGCGTGTTCTCGCTGATATTGCTGATGCTCGTGATCGGGTCGAGTTGGGCCACGACGTACGTGATGCTGTGGAACAACAACTGGACCGGCACGTTCTACGATGCGATCGGTGCTTCCCGATTCAAGGTGCTGCCGGAGCTGCTCGTGCGTTTCCTGCTCGTGGCGATGGCCGGCGCGGTCGTGCAGATTACCGGGGTGGTGCTGCAGCAAATCGTGCAGATTCGCTGGCGCCGGTGGCTCACGACCTGGCTCGCCGAAAAATGGCTCGCACGCAACAACTATTATCGGATCGAACGCGACCGGGAACTCGAGAACGTCGACCAGCGTATCGCTGAAGACGTGAAGCTGTTCGTCAACGACACGCTGCTGCTGGGTCTCGGGTTTCTTTCGGTACCGGTCAGCGTCGTGTCGTTCAGCGTCGTGCTGTGGCGCATGGGCGGCCCGTTTCAAATGCACGTCGGCGGATCGTCATACGTATTGCACGGTTATCTGGTATTCGCCGCATTTGCCTACACCGCCGTCATTTTCGCAGCGACGCATTATCTGGGCCGCAGGCTCATCACGCTGACGGCCAGACAGCATCGTGTCGAGGGCGATTTTCGCGTGCTCATGGTGGGCGTGCGTGAATTCGCGGAACAGATCGCGTTCTTTCAGGGGCAAACGTCCGAGCATGGGCGTCTGCGGGCATCGTTTCGCTTCGTGGTATCGAATCTCTACGCGACGCTGTGGGTGAATACGCGCCTCTTATTCTTCACCAATATCGTCGGTCAGGTCAGTTCGGTCATTCCGACCTTGCTGGTGCTGCCGCAACTGATGTCGGGTGGGCTGACGCTCGGCGGGCTGATGAAGTCGAACGGCGCATTTCATTCCGTCACGGGAGCGCTGGCATTTTTTCCGCAAGTGTATCCAGGATTTACGTCGTGGCGTGCGGAGGCCAACCGTTTGCGCGAATTCCTGCACGTGAGCGAGCATGAGCCGCGGCAGGACATCGCGCTGGACGAAAGCCACACTGGAGCGGTCGCCGCGAGCGGGCTCGTCTTGCGCGACGCGTCCGGCGCCACACTGTCGCGCGTGCCCGACTTCGTGCTCCTGGCCGGCCGGCGGTGCCTCGTGCGAGGTCGCTCGGGGTGCGGAAAAAGCACGTTGCTGCGCGCGCTGGCCGGCCTATGGCCCTACGGCGAAGGCACGATCGTGCGTCCGGCAGTCGGCACGTTTTTCTTGCCGCAACGCAGCTATATCCCGCCGGGCACGCTGAAGGCGGCCGTGACCTATCCGCGCGACGCTTCGGCGTACCCGGACAGCGAATGCGAGGCACTGCTGCATGCGTGCGGATTGTCGACCTATGCCTCCCAGCTCCATGTGGAGGACCGCTGGAGCACACGGTTGTCCGGCGGCGAGCAACAGCGCGTGGCATTTGCGCGCGTGCTGCTCGCCAAACCTTCCACGGTGTTCCTCGACGAATGCACGTCCGCACTCGATAGCCAGAGCGAGAAGGAACTTTACGGTCTGCTAATCGAGCGTTTGCCTCAGGCCACGGTCGTCAGCGTCGCGCATCGCAAGGAACTGCTGGCGTTTCACGACACGACGCTCGATTTTCCCGCACCGGCGGCACCGGAAGCACGACAGGACGCGGCCGACGAAACGGAGGGCGCACACGCCGGCGGTCGCGCATCCGTCGGAACGCAACTGTGCTGAGCGCCACGATCCCAACCGACGCCGTGCATTTGAACAATGTACGGCGCGCCAACAAACGAAACAGGACAAGGTCGATCCATGAGCAATCTGAAAGCAGTGACGCTGGAAACCATCGAAGCCGACGTGATCAACAACCCGCTGCCCGTACTGATCGACTTCTGGGCGCCCTGGTGCGGTCCGTGCAAGGCGCTCGCGCCGACGCTGTCGAAAGTGAGCGAGCAGTTTCAGGGCAACGTGGCGTTCGTGAAGATCGACGTGGACGAGAATGAAGGCGTGCGAGAACGATTCGGTGTCCGCGGTATTCCGACACTGATCCTGCTGAGCGGCGGCAAGGAGCTCGGCCGCGTGGTCGGCAATCGCTCCGCCACGCAACTGGCCGGCTTCATCGACAATCACCTCGGCTCCGTGACGCCGTTGCCGGCGGCGATCGCCGTTGCACCGAATGCATTCGGCGGCAACGCCCAGCTCAAGACGGAACGCCTTGCCGCGTTGCGCGTGTGGCTGGATCGCAAGCGAGCCGCGCCTTCCGAAGCGATGTGGGACGGCGAAATCGGCAGCGCCATTCAGTTCGTCTGCAACACCGCGGACGTGGACGATTGCGCAAGAACGCTGGGTATTCCGGCCAACGTGCTGGCCGTGGTGGAATCGCTGTCGAGCTATCGCAGCACCCATCTGAACGGGGCGGAGTTCGTCGCGCAGTGGCTTGACGCCATTCCGGTGGGAGCGAATCTCTCGTGGCTGCCGCAAATGCTGGTCACGGATCTGCTGTCCGGCGACGAGATGACCGAGTTGATCGGCGGCGATGCGGCGTTGCTGTCGATTCGCGACCGGCTGGCCGCGCAGCATGACCCCGCTCGGGCGGAAGGGCTCCTGGACCCGGAACTGGCCGCGATCAAGCAGGCGCTCGCGAAAGCCGATACCACCCCGGCCGGCGCCGCACACGCGTTGGCGACACGGCTTCTCGTGTTGATCGCTCAGCCGCTCGGCGATGCCGGGATCGTCACCGATTTCATATTCGGCCTTGCGGGCGCGCATTGGGAGTTGTTGCGCGCGGCCTGCAACTGGACGCCCGACGACGACCGACGCTTCATGCAGCTCGCGGATGAAACGTCGAAGCGCGCGGTGGAGCGCGGCGAAGAGGCTTCGCAAGGCGACAAGACCCTCGAGCGAATCGGGCTGGTGGATGCTGAACTCATCGCGCGGTTTCGATCTCACTACGGCGAGGGCACGCAGGCCATGAAAAAGGCCGGCACGAGCATCGGCGATCGTTTGATCGCGATCACGCAGCGCTGCGCGTAAGTCATGTGAGAAAAAGCGCGCGTCGAACGTAAATTCCGGATACGCCGGCGTGCGCGCAAAACGATTCCACGAATTCGCGAGACGGTGATTTCTTTCGTAAAAAAATTCCGATCGCGCTCGATAGACTATTTCCAATGTGCTCCCGCTCGACATGACGCGAAAACGTCTCGCCAGATGAGCGGACTCATTGGGCACACGGCATTCCAACACTCGGAGTAATTTTCATGCATGACGGCGGTACGCAGTGGCGCGACGTGAAATCCAGCCTGGAGGCGGCGGCCGAATGTGCACTCGATCTCGCACGACGCGCAGGGGCCGACGGCGTTCGTGTGGAGGTCGATCATGTCGAATCGCGGACAGCCACCGTGCGCAACCGGATGCCGACCGAACGGAGCCTTCGACTGTCTTCATCTGTCTCGCTCGCGGTCTATCGCAATGGCCGACGCGGCGCGACGACCTCGTCCGATTTGTCCCCCGACGGCCTTGCCGGTGCGGTGGCGGCCGCCATCGACATCGCGTCGGTCACGGACGTCGATGCTGCTGCCGGCTTGGCCCCGGCGGACTTGCTCGCCACGGACTTCATCGATCTGGACTTGTATCATCCGCTCGATCTGTCGCTCGACGACATGCTCGACGACGCCCGTCGCGCGGAAGAGGCCGCATTTTCCACGAGCCCCGCCATCGTGACGACCAACGGCGCCAGCGTCGGGACTTCCGCGGGGTTGTCGCTGCTCGCGACCAGCGAGGGGTTCGGGCACAGCGTGCCGTGGTCCGCGCATTTCGTGTCGTGCATGCCCGTCGCCGCAGGCAGCGGCGAGAAGCAAATGGGATTCTGGAGCGACGGCGCGCGCGCCTATGTCGATCTCGACGCACCCGCACGGATCGGCACGCAAGCCGCGACGCGCGCGCTCGCGCTGCTGGGCGGCACGCAGATTGAAACGCAGCGTTGCCCCGTGTTGTTCGAGCCGATGGCCGCGATGTCGCTGCTCGGCGAATTCGTCAACGCGGCGTCGGGCGATGCGCTTTATCGGACGGGTTCGTACCTGACTCGCCGTCTCGGTACCCCAGTCTTTGCCGATCACATTCAGTTGTACGAAGATCCATTCGTCGCCAGGGGAATGGCGAGTCGCTGCTTCGACTCCGATGGCGTTGCCGTATCCCGGCGATCGGTCGTCGAAGCGGGTGTGTTGCGCGGCTATTTTCTTGGCTTGTACGCGGCCCGCCGTCTCGGCATGGCGCCGACCGGCAACGGCCGGGGTCCGCACAACCTCGAAGTGCTCAGTGCGAAAACCGCGAACTCGGACGGGATCGACGCGATGCTGGAAAGGCTCGATCGCGGCTTGTTCGTCACCGAGATGGCAGGCGGCGGCGTAAACCGGCTGACCGGCGATTTCTCGCGTGCCGCGAAGGGGTTTTGGGTGGAGAACGGCCAGATCCGCTTTCCGGTCACCGGCATCACGATCGCGTCGAATCTGAATGCGATGTTTTCCGGCCTGCTCGCCGTGGGGGCCGACACCGTGACCAGAGGGAGCTTCCGCACGGGTTCGTGGCTGATCGATGAAATGAGAATCGGCGGCAGCTGACGCGCGCGATGCGCGGCCATCCTTTCCTGTCACATACCGGTACGACACCATGCTGGACACGCACGAAACCCTGACTGACACCCGCGGCCCCTCGCTCGACGACATGCGTCGCGCGGCGTATACCGGGCTGCTCGACAAACACGGCATCGACGAAACGCATTTGTTCGCCGCGCTGAACAGCGCGCTCGGGCAGTCCGGCGACTTCGCCGACATCTATCTGAAGGAGTCGATCGCCGAATCGTGGTCACTCGAAGGCGGCGCCGTGCGGGGCGGCGCCTGGCAGTGCGATTCGGGATTCGGCATTCGCGTGCTGAACGGCGAGGAGACGACGTTCGCAAGTTCGCAACGAATCGGGGCTGACGCGTTGCGCACGATCGCGCGGCAGATTCGGTCGGGACCGGAGGTTCTTTCCCGCGTAACGCGTCGCGGCGAACCAGCCGGTTCCGCGGCGGCGCGATCGATCTATCTTCCGCGCGCCTCGCTTGGCGCGATCGGCGCGGAGCGGAAACTCGCGCTGCTCAAGCGCGTCGACGAACTGGCGCGTTCGAAGGATCGGCGCGTGGTCGAGGTCAACGCCATGCTCGCCGCGACGCACGAGACGGTGTGGATCGCGCGTTGCGACGGGCTCGGCGTCGGCGACGTGCGGCCCATGCTGCGGTTGGCGATCAACGTTCGGGTCAAATCGGGCGACCGGGTCGAAAGCGCGAGCGGCGGGATCGGCGGCCGCTACGGGCTCGCTTCGTGGTCGGACGACGACCTCCGCGCGCTGGTGCACGACCGCGTCGAAGCCGCGCTGACGAAACTGGATGCACGGCCCGCGCCGGCGGGAACGATGACTGTCGTCGTCGGGCCGGGCTGGAACGGCGTGCTGTTGCACGAAGCCGTGGGCCATGGTCTCGAGGCCGATGGCATACGGCGGAAGACCTCGGTGTTCGCGGGCCGCATTGGCGAGCGCGTGGCGGCGCGCGACGTCACCATCGTCGACGACGGCACGCTCGAAGGCCGCCGCGGCTCGCTCAATGTCGACGACGAGGGCTGTCCGACGCAACGCACGGTGTTGATCGAGGACGGCGTGTTGCGCGGCTGCATGCAGGATTCGCTCAACGCACGACTGATGAACATGCGGCCGACGGGCAATGGCCGCCGCGAGGGTTATGCGGTGTTACCGATGCCCCGTATGACCAACACGTTCATGCTCAACGGCGATCGCGAGCACGAGGAGATCATCGCGTCGGTAAAGCGCGGGATATACGTGGCGGGGCTCGAGGGCGGGCAGGTCGACATCACGAGCGGGCAGTTCGTGTTCGAGGCCTCGGAAGCATTCCTGATCGAAAACGGCAAGCTCTGCGCACCGGTGAAAGGCGCGACGATCACCGGCAACGGGCTGGAAACGATCCAGAAAATCAGCATGGTCGGCAACAACCTCGAACTCGACACGGGCCGCGCCGTGTGCGGCAAGGCCGGCCAGTCGGTGCCCGTGAGCGTGGGGCAGCCTACCGTTCGCGTGGACGACATGACGGTCGGCGGCACGGCATGACGAATGCGTGCGGACGGATGGCGAGCCGAAGATGAGAGGGTGGACGCAGCGTCTCGACCAGTCGAGGGTCCGGTCGCGGGCTGACAAGACGGAACTTCTGCCTTTGCCGAAAGCCATTCGCGACGCGCTTTCGCTGGAGTATCACCTTCAGCTCGAAGCGCTGCGCGCCGGGGCCGGCTCGCTGACCGCGCTGCGCATCCTGCTGCGGGTGGCGATGGCCGCGGCGATCCTGCGCGAGCTCGGCTACGGCGGGCAACGCCTGCACGCGGCCGACGAATACGAGCGCATTGCCGGCTATGCCTATGAATCGGGAGAGGAAGGCCGCTACGGATTCGATTCGGCCGCCTTCCGCGTGTTCGCGGCGCTCGTGACGGATCACGACTCCCAACTGGAGACAGCGCCCGTCCGGGTGATCGACATCGTCGCACGACAACTGGAGCGACCCGGTGCGGCGCAGTGAAAGCGGCACGTTCGCGACAACGAACGGCAGGGGAGGATGTCAGCCGGCAGCCGAGCGCCGACGCAGCCGGCTCATGCCATCAGATAGCACTGCGTCAGTGCCTGCGCGATATATTTGCGCACCATGCTCACCGACACGCCGAGCCGCTCGGCGATTTCAGCGTGCGTGAGGCCGTCTATCTGACTCATCACGAAAGCGCTTTTCGCATTGGGTGACAGGCCGTTCAACGCCTGATCCACGAGCAAGAGCGCCTGCGTCACTTCCGCCATGCTTTCCGCCGACGGCGTGACGGCTTCTTCCCGATGGACGAGCGTTTCCAGATACGCGCGCTCCAGGTCGCGGCGCCGCCACATCTCGTAGGTGAGGCGCTGGGCGATGACCGTGAGAAAGGCTCGTGCATCGCGCACTGCTGTCAGGTCCTGCATACCGGCAAGTTCCGCGAACGACGACGACGCGAGATCCTCCGCATCGGCAGGCGAGCCGACGCGCCTCTGCAGTTTCGACTTCAGCCATGCATAGCTCGCGCGGAATTCACTGGTCAGCCATGCCGCGCGCGAGCGCGTGCGTTCGTCGTCGACATTGCATCTCGTGGGGGAGCCACCGATCGGTGAACTGTAATTCATATGAAACGGATTCCTGGACCTGCGGCGTCAACGCACGCAAGCGTGCACGAAAACAGCACATGAAGAAGCGCATATTATTTGCGCCGCCACGCCTCTGGAAGTGACAACGCCTCTGCGCAGCGCCCAGGCTTGAGTATGCCATTACAAAAACCGCCGGAGTCAAAGTGGTTTGAAACCAACGCAATATTTTGCACCGGCGTTTCGCCGTCGAAAAACACGCTGCCATCGGCCGATAAGTCTGACGAATACGCGAACGATACGGACACCGCATCATCGAGGGAACCAAGGAATCGCGGAATCGTTATGAGGCCACGCTCGGAGCGAGCGCGGGGAATTCGCGGCATCCTTTCGGTCGGATACCGCTTCCGAGCCGCATTGACGTGGGCATGGCACATGCATGTTTCCATCCGCGCCCGAGCGTGACGTGACGATCGCCGTCGAGCTTCGGCGGCGTATGGTCCGACCGCGGACGCTTCGTGATCCTTGCTCGCGACAGGCGTCGAGTGCGGGCGGCGGGTCGGACGTTCCGTTATCGCCAACGGCGCGTATCGACACGCGAATGACGGGCTGCGATTACACGAAACTATGGGGCGGGCCGAACCTGCATTGGCCGTCGGGGCAACGCCAGCCCGTTGTCAGCATGCACAGGCCCCAAGCGCCAATTGCCACGCGACCTGCTTCATTCCGCATCGTCAATGCGGCCCGTCGTGCCTGATCCCTGCCGCGTCGAGCTGCCGAAGTTTCGCGTACAGCGTCGTGCGTGAAATGCCGAGCTGCCGCGCGGCCGCCGACACATTGCCGTCGTGCTCGTCGAGCGCGCGGCGGATCGCGCCGAGCGACTGTTCGTGCAGGCTCGCCTGCGGGCCGGCGGTCGACGCGACGTTGCACACGTCGGCAGTGTCTTCGAGCACATCGGCGTGACGCGCCCTCGTCGCGCGATCGAGCGGCGCACGCACGGTGCGCACCCATACGTGGCTACCATCGTCGCGCGCGATCCGCTGCGGCGTGCGTGCCGGTGTCAGCAACCGGCGCTGCTGCGCGGGCGTCGCGCCCGGAAACAGTTGCCGGAGATCGGCCGGCGCCGCCGTCCCGACCGGCACGAGGTCGAGCATCTGGCGGGCCAGGCGGCTCACCGCGCGCACGCGGCCCGCTTCGTCGAGCGCGATGACGCCGGCGAGCGGCGTGCCGAGCCAGCGCGGATCGAATTGCACCTGCAGCAGATGGCAGTCGCGCAGCATCGCATAGAGCCGCTGTTCGGCGGACAGCGACGCGTGCCGGAATGACTCGCGCAGCTGCGCGATATTACGCCTGCCGACGCCGGTGATATCGAGCGCGCCAATCACTTCGCCGTCGAAACCCACGAGCGGCACGGCCAGACAGAACACCCGCGACAACTCGTCGAGATAGTGCTGCGCGCCCGCGACGACGGCTTCGGCGCCGTCGTGAATCACGCAGCTTGGCGCGGTCGTGCCGATGTTCGGTTCGACGATCCGGCGCCCGGCGACGATCGGCGTCAGCAGCGCGTCGTCGCATTGCGGGCTGCGGCGCGCATGGACGATCGTGCCGTGCGGATTGACGCACATGATCGTCCATGCGTTGCCGCCGAATGCGGCCCACAGCGGCTCGATCTCCTGCGCGACGCAGCGGGTGAGCCGCCGGTCCGCGCGCGATTCGGCGGGTTCGCGCTGCATTTCATAGCGGGCGGTTTGCCAGGGCCGCAGCCCGGCGTCGCGCGAACGCAGCCACGAACGCGCGACGCTGGCCGGCAACGCCGTTTCCGGCAGCGGCTCGCCCGCGGCGAAGCGGGCGCGGAGCCGGTCGAGGTCGACCGGCCGTGAAAGGGATTCGGGGGCCGTGTTCACGCTGCGCTCCATTTGAAGTCGAGGTCCGGGCCAGGCGTGTCGGCCTGGCGTGTCGCGCGAATGCGTAATATAGCCCGGCGCCTGAAGGCGGGTATTTTCCCGGGAAGGGGCGCCGCCGCGTGCGGGCGATTTGCGTCGGCGTGCGGCCGGCGGCGCCTGTTGCGTTCAATGCGGCAAACGCAGGATCGGCTTGAGCGTGATCCCCTTGCTGCTGTCTTCCGCCGCCTGGTTGATCTGGTCGAGCGGATAGAACTTCACCAGCCGGTCGAACGGAAACCGCCCTTGCAGATGCAGTTGCACGAGCTGCGGAATGAACGTCTGCGGCACGCTGTCGCCTTCGACGATGCCGCGGATCGTGTGGCCGCCGAGCAGCAGGCTGTTCACGTCGAATTCGGCCCTGGTGCCGAGCTTCGGCGCGCCGACCACGCCCATCGTGCCGCGCGAGCCGAGCGCGTCGATCCCTTGCGACAACACCGCCGGCAGCCCGGTCGATTCGAGTGCGTAGTCGACGCCGCCGCCGGTGATCTCGCGGATCGCGTCGGCGACGTCGACTTCCCGGCTGTTGAGCGCGTGCGTCGCGCCGAGTTCCAGCGCCAGAGCGAGCCGCGACGGCACGATGTCGACCGCGATGATCGTCGTCGCGCCGGCGATGCGCGCGGCCATCACCGCGCTCATGCCGACCGCGCCCGCGCCGAAGCTCGCGAAGCTGCTGCCGGTGCGTACCGCGAGCGAATTGATGACGGCGCCCGCGCCGGTCTGGATCCCGCAGCCGAGCGGGCCGAGCAGTTCGAGCGGCGCTTCCTTCGGCACCTTGATCGCGTTGTTCTCGCGGGCGAGCGCGTAGCTCGCGAACGACGACTGCGCGAAGAAATGATCGTGCAGCGGTTGGCCGGATTCGTCACGAATCGCGGTTTGGCCGTCCGCGTCGGCGCCGCCGAAGTTCAGCGCGAAAAACTGCCGGCAATACGCGCCGTGACCGCCGACGCACGACGCGCAGTGACCGCACGCTCCGTAGGTCAGCACGACGTGATCGCCGGCGGCGAGCGTCTTCACGTTCGGGCCGACCGCCTCGACCACGCCGGCGCCTTCGTGACCGAGCACGGCCGGCAGCGGCACCGGATAGTACTGGTCGCGCACGATCAGGTCGGTATGGCACAAGCCGGTCGCGACGACGCGCACCAGCACCTCGTCGCCGCGCGGCGCGCGGATGCGGGCCGCTTCGATCGAGAAGGGCGCGCCGGCGGCGCGCGCGACGGCCGCGGTAACGGCGCGTGTGTCGTGTTCGGTGTACATGGTCGGTCTCCTCGTCAAATCGGATACGGCGGCGCTTCGCCCTTGATCGTCAGCCACTGCCACTGCGTGAATTCCTCCCAGTTTGCCGCACCGCCGATGCTCGAGCCATTGCCCGATGCGCCGACACCGCCGAACGGGTTGATCACTTCGTCGTTGACCGTCTGGTCGTTGATGTGCAGCAGCCCCGTGTTCAACCGCTCGCCGATCCGCAGCGCGCGGCCGACGTCCGCCGACAGGATCGCCATCGACAGCCCGTATTCGGTCCGGTTCGCGAGCGCGATCGCGTCTTCGTCGGTATCGAACGGCACGACGATCGCGACCGGCCCGAAGATCTCCTCATCGAACGCCGGATTGCCCGGCGCGACGCCGCTCAGCACGGTCGGCTCGAAGAACAGGTCGCGATGATTGCCGCCCGTCTCGACGCGCGCGCCCGCGCGGCGGGCCGCGTCGACCAGGCTCGCCGCATGGTCGCGTTGCGCGGCGTTGATCAGCGGGCCGAGGCCGACGTCGCCGCTGGCCGGGTCGCCCACGCGCAGGCTGCGCGCCTTCTCGACCAGCTTCGCGACGAAGCGGTCGTGAATCGCGCGCTGCACGAGCACGCGGCCGGTCGCCATGCAGATCTGGCCTTGATGCAGATACGCGCCCCATGCGGTGTTCGCGACCGCGCGGTCGAGGTCGGCATCGTCGAGCACGATCAGCGAATTCTTGCCGCCGAGTTCGAGCGATACCTTCTTCAGGTGGCGGCCCGCCGCTTCGCCGACCTTGCGCCCAGCCGCGGTGGAGCCGGTGAACTGGATCATCGCGACGTGCGGATCGGCGACCAGCGCCGCACCGGCCGCGCCGTCGCCGGGCAGCATGTGCAGCACGCCTTCGGGCAAGCCGGCGAGCTCGAACACGCGTGCGATCGCGACGCCGCCGCACACGGCGGTGCGCGGATCGGGCTTCAGCACGACCGCGTTGCCGAGCGCGAGCGCGGGCGCCACCGCGCGAATCGCGAGGTACAGCGGGAAATTGAACGGCGAGATCACGCCGACCACGCCGCGCGGGCGGCGGCGCGCGAGCGACAGCCGGCCGGCCGCCGACGGCAGCACCTCGCCGGCCGCGCGCGACGGCAGCCCGGCCGCTTCGTGCAGCGCCTTGATCGTGACGGACGTTTCGAACGCCGCCTTCGCGCGCGTCGAGCCGCTTTCGCGTACGAGCCAGTCGACGATCGCGTCGGAGTGCGTTTCGGCGACGGCCGCGGCGCGGCGCAGGACGGCTGCGCGCTCGTCGTAGGGCAGCGCGAACCAGGCGGGCTGGGCGCGGTGTGCGGTAGCTGATGCTTCGGCGATGGCCGAGCTGTCGGCAAGACCGATGCGGCCGAGCGTGTTGCCGGTCGCCGGCTCGATCACGTCGGCCGCGTGCGGGCTTGCGTGCCAGCGTCCGTTGAAGGTCTTGCCGCGCCAGACGTCGGTGTCGAACAATGCGGGGGTGTTGCTATCCATGTGCGCTCCTGGGGATTTCGGATCGGCCGGATCGTTGCGTGAGCGTCGATCGGCATGCGCGCGAGGGTAGGGGACGGCGGTGAAACGGGGGTATCCGGGTTTTTTCCCATCCGTCGCGCCCGCATGGATTGGCGGGTGGATACGATTCGGTGTGCGGAAATTGAACAGTTGCCGTGTGGACTTTTGCCGCACGCCGCGTGATGACGTGGCAGATATTGCCGGTGCGGCATCGGCCGTTCACCGTCACCGTCTGGAGCCGCCGCGTCCAACCGCCGGCAGCAAGCTTATCGCGAGCGGTCGGGTACGCCAGGATTTACCGGCTGAGTGGTTCCAGTTCAACGGGGGCGACAGAAGTCGGAAGTGAAGAGGCGTCAGTTGCATCGAGCACGGGATGCCTTCAGATCGCGGGGCGCAGGCAGACCGAACTTGGTAAATAGCCTTGCCAGGTAGGACGGCGATTCGATCCCTACGCTCAGGGCTGCCGACAGCACGGTCGTGCCGGGAACGTTCAAGAGCGAACGCGCGCGCATGACCCGTTGCCGGAGCTGATAATCGGTGAGGCTTTCGCCGGTCTCCTCGCGGAAGATCCGGGTGAGATGACGTCGCGATATGGCGAATTCCGAAGCGATTGTCTCGATATCGATCCGCTCCGCGAGCATGACGTCAAGGTACGCCTTGATTTCACTGACCAGTTGCCCGCGCGAAACCTTCGGATTGGCATCGCTCGGTGCGGCGCCGAGCACCGCCGCCACGCACGCCGACGCAATCAGCCGATCGACCAGATCGTTCTGATACCGCGCCATATCGTGCGCGTCCTCCGTTTCGTCGACCGCGTCGAACTGTGTTTGCAAACGTAGTGCCCCAAGCAGAGCAGGCGGCGGCACGCAGTAGCGCGGTGCATCGCCCCCGGCGATCCGGACATTGGATTTGCGCGCACAAAACGAAACGAAGTCGCGCTCCGCATAGACCGCCGTATGGCAGTGCTCTCCGGGATTGCTCGTCGTGTCGTGAAAAATCCCGGCAGGAACCATCGCAAGCACGCCGGCGCCGATGCGTTGCGAATGCTTTGAACACTCCGAAGTCAGCGTCAGCGTGCCTTGACTCGGCAGCAGGAACATGAACTCTTCGTGCTCGTGCCACGACGTCACGTAATCGGCCATCGTGATGCGACGGGTCGCAGCCACGCGGTCGGCGGGAATGTGCGATTTGGACGTCTGATAAAACATGGCGGGAACCTGCGACCTGGGACTTTATAAGGAATGGGCAACGCGCTGACGCCAATCGCCATGGCCCGATAGTGAGCATGTTCCGGCCCAAATGGAAGCGAATAAAAAACGCAGGCCGTGCATGCTGCGAGGGACGGCGGACTGGCCTTCCCGCCGGCTTCACAAAAGGCGGCACACCGATAGGCGGAGTTAATTAGGGAGCAAGCGCATGAGCATCGTACAACGTGTACGGCTTGTACGGGTATTTTCCACCACCGACGAGGGCGGCAATCCGGCCCCGGTTGTGCTCGACGCGAACGGCTGGTCCGACGCGCAAATGAAAGAGGTGGCCCGCGCGTATGGTCTGGAAAGCGGGTTTGTGATGCGCGCCGTCGATCCGCACCATGATTTCCGCTTCCGCTTTTTTGTGCCCAACCACGAGATGGAGATGTGCGGACACGCGACGCTGGGCGCATTGTGGCTGCTGCGTCGCACAGGCGCATGGCGCACGAACACGGCGCTGATTGAAACGCTGAGCGGCAGCGTCGACGCGCGGTACGACGCGTCCGACGCGCGGATCGAAGTCAGCCAGCCGGCGGGACGCGTCGAGCCGGTTGTCGACGCGGCGCTCATTGCCAGGACACTCGATGCATTGAACCTCGATGCGGGCGATCTGCTGCCGCTCGGCATCGTCAATGCAACGACGAGCCGCACCAAAACGCTGGTGCCGGTCCGCACGACCTCACGGCTGAATGCGATCACGCCGAAACTCGACATGATCGAAGCCTTATGCGACGCGCTGTCGTCGACCGGTCTGTATCCGTTTTCGCTGGATGCCGATGCACCGCACGTGTTCGACGCCCGGCAATTCCCGCGCGCGTCCGGCTATCCGGAAGACGCGGCGACCGGCATCGCAGCGGCAGCGCTCCTGTACGGCGCGCATCGCTATGGGCTCGTCACCGGAGCGGGACGCGGCATCGTCGTGCGTCAGGGTGTGGCGATGGGACGTCCGTCCGCGATCACGGTGAACTTTCGCGATCCGGCCGATGAAAGCAGCGGTTGCTGGCTCAGTGGCCCGGTTGGTCTGATGGACGAGGCCTGAGTCATGTTGCTGGGCACACTCGAAGTCGATTTGTCGACGCGCTCGTTACGACGTGATGGGAAGGCTATCCATGTCGGTTCGCGTGCATTTGACGTGCTCGCGGTACTGTTGTCGGCGGCGGGACGTCTCGTCACGAAAGACGAGTTGATGGCTGCGGTCTGGCCCGGCACGGTAGTCGAAGAAAACAATCTGCAGGTCCATATTTCCGCGTTGCGAAAATTGCTCGGACCGCAACGCGACCTGATTGTGACCGTACCCGGTCGCGGTTACCAACTGACGCAGAGATCCGCCCCGAGCGCGAATTTGACGCCGGCTACACCGCCCAGGCAGGCCGACAGCGATATTCCGCGACGGCACGGGGCGCTCACGGGACGCGACAGCCTGGTCTCCAATATTGCGGCAATACTGAACACGACGCATATATTGACACTGGTGGGCGCCGGGGGAGTCGGGAAAACGAGCGCGGCAATCGAAGTTGCTCATGCGGCCGTAAGCGGCCGTTTTGATATCACGCGTTTCGTCGCGCTTTCCGATGCCGCCTCTCCAGAAGCGGTCTTGCAAAAAATCGCGACGGCATTCGGCCTGCCGATACGGGACGACAGGTCGGCGGTCGACGCGCTAGTCGCAGCTTTGCCGCGAGACCGCACGCTGCTGGTGCTGGACAACGCCGAGCACGTCATCGATGCAGTTGCTCGACTGGTCGATTCAGTTTGCATGCGGCTTGGCAACTTGCGGGTACTCGTCACGAGCCGTGAGCCGTTGAGGGTATCAGGTGAGCGTGTCTTCCACGTGCGCCCGCTCCAGGTGCCACGTCCGGAGTCATCCATCGCAGAGCTGCTGGATTGTGAGGCAGTGCAGATGTTCTTGCAGCGCGCGCGACAGTCGGGTTGCGACCTTGATACTTTAAGAAAAAGCGCTCGTCTCGTTGGCGATATCTGTCGTCGGCTCGACGGTAATCCACTGGCGATCGAAATGGCAGTCGGGCGTATCGGTGCATTGGGCGTTCGAGGTGTTCACGGATTTCTCGACGATCGCTTCAAGTTGCTGACGCGGGGATACCGGACGGCGCTTGCGCACCACCAGACGTTACAGGCCAGCTTCGATTGGAGCTTTGCGTCGCTGAGCCCGTCGAGTCAGAAGCTATTGGGTCACGTTGCGGCATTCCAGCGTGCTTTTACTTTCGAGGCATTGCGCGCGCTGGTATGCGATGCGCGGTATACGCTGTCTGACGTTGCCCGCGACATTGCTGAACTGACCGAGAAGTCGCTGGTGAGTGTTGAGCCGGGTAACGGCGAACATCGATTCTTTCTTTCCGAATCCGCCCGAGCATACGCGTTGCAAAAGCGTCGCATCGGAGGGAAGGACATTCGAATGTTCGCGCACTATGCCGGCTACCACTTCAGTGCTTGTGAGGAAGCGCCGACCATTGGAACGGATGCGTTCAACGAGAAAGTGGAAGAGCGGGAGCTTGCCTGCGCCATCTGAGCATGCAAGGCAATGGTAGGCGTGGACCCGCTGACGCGGCCTGAACGAATTGCAGCGAGCGGTCGCTCCCGCCCCAAAGCCAATTGATCGAAACGCGTCGGGCAGCATCGAAATACTCCCTCCCGTCGCGCCCCTCTGTCTCTTCAAGCGTGTGCACGCCAACCGCACCGCCATCGCGGTATGCCTGCGAGGAATGACTGTTATCGACGGCGCGTGCCTTCTTCGAGCGGGCGCTGACCTTCATCATTTGTTCACCGTCAACCACCAGGAGCAAAACGGTGAGCCACTTCCCAACCTACACGATCGATAACGCGCCGGCCGCGTCGAAGGCCAGCCTCGAAGACACGAAGCGCGCCTTCGGCTTCGTCCCCAACCTTCAGGCGCATATGGCGGAATCGCCCGCGCTGCTGGCCGGCTATTCGGCGCTGTGGGATCTGTTCTCGAAAAGCACGCTGACGCCGCACGAGCAACAGGTCGTCTACCTGACCTCGAACTTCGAGAACGACTGCCACTACTGCATGGCCGGTCACAGCACGCTGGCAAAGATGATCAAGATGGACGCAGGCGTGATCGACGCACTGCGCGCGGGCACGCCGCTGCCCGATGCCAAGCTCGAAGCGCTGCATCGCTTCACGACGCTCATGGTGCGTGAGCGTGGCTTCGTCCCGGACGCCGATGTCGATGCGTTCCTCGCCGCCGGCTACACCCGTCAGAACGTCCTTGAAGTGATTCTGGGTGTGGCGACCAAGGTGATGAGCAACTACACGAACCACATCGTCCACACCGAACTCGACGGCTTCATGGCTGGTAACGAGTGGACCAAACCGGTCGCTGCCTGAGCCGGGCCTGAGCCGGGTCTGCGTCGCGTGATCGACGACGGCATCGGCCACGGCCCGGCGCTCGAAGGTATCGCTGCGGTCGAAGCGGCACGCATTGCCTCAGCGCCAAACGCAGCCTGAACCCACTGATTCGTTCGTTCCTTATTCCTCTATTCCTCTCGACGGAGAATACTCATGTCACTCCAAGACAAACTCGACGCGTTCCGGGTCGACTTCAAGGCAGGCAAGCCGCCGTTCAACGCACCGCCGGAGATTCATCCAGTGATGGAACGCGCCACCGCGGAACTGATTGCGAGCGGGCAAGCGGGTCGCGCGATCAAGGCCGGCGACCGCGCGCCGTCTTTCAAACTGAAAGATCAGGATGGCAACGACGTGTCTTCCGCCGCGTTGCTGGTGAAGGGCCCGCTGGTGGTGACGTTCTATCGCGGCGTCTGGTGCCCATATTGCAATATCGAATTGCAGGCGATCAACGAAGTGCTGCCGGAGATCCGGGCCTACGGCGCGAACGTCGTGGCGATTTCGCCGCAGACGCCGGTCAACAGCCGCAAGTCCGTGCGCACCCACGAACTGGGTTTTCCGGTGCTGAGCGACGTGAACGGTCAGACGGGTGCCGACTTCGGACTGCGTTTCGCGTTGCCCGACTATCTGGTCGAACTGTACAAAAACCTGAAAAACGATCTGCCGGCGTTCAATAACGACCCGAGCTGGACGTTGCCGATGCCCGCTCGCTATGTGATCGGTCAGAATGGCATCGTGCTGTATTCGGAGGTCAACCCCGATTACACGCGCCGTCCGGACCCGTCGGACATGTTCCCGGTTCTGGACAAAGCGATAGCCAGCGCCTGAGCCTTGTCATTCAACGCTCACAGATCGCCACGCCGCACCGGGGAACCGGTCGCGGCATGTCGATTTCTTCCGGTTCGTAAAGGACATTCGATGACACATCGTACATTTCTCGTAACGGGCGCGACCAAGGGTATTGGTCTCGCGTTGACGGAACGGCTGATTGCCGACGGCCACCATGTAGTGGGTCTCGCGCGCGACGCGAGCGATTTCCCGGGCGAGCTGGTCCGTGTCGATCTGGCCGACCGTGCCGCGACGGGCGCGGTGCTCGATGATCTCGTGCGTCGTCACACGTTCGACGGCGTCGTAAACAATGTCGCGCTGGTCAGGCCGCAGCGTCTGGGTGAGGTCGCGCTGAACGATCTCGACGACGTTCTCGCGCTGAATCTTCATCCTGCCGTGCAGACGGTGCAGACGGTGCAGGCGCTGCTTCCCGGCATGCGGGCCCGCGGCTGGGGGCGTGTCGTGAACATCTCGCGCCTGACGATTTTGGGGATGACGCAGCGCACCGCGTATGCAGCGGCCAAGGCGGCGCTGGTGAGTTTTGCGCGTTCGTGGGCGCTGGAACTGGCCGGCACGGGCATCACGGTGAATGCCGTCGCGCCCGGCCCGACCGAGACCGCGCTGTTTCGTGCGAACAATCCGCCGGGCAGCGAAGGCGAGAAGCGCTATCTCGCCGCCGTGCCGATGGGCCGTTTCGGCCAGCCTCATGAAATCGCCGCGACGATCGCGTTTCTGCTGTCCGATGCGGCGGCTTTCATGACCGGTCAGACGCTTTACGTCGACGGCGGAGCATCAATCGGCAAGCTCGCTTTCTGAGTGCGGGCCGGCACGACTGCTACCGGCTGCACCGAGCACCTCTTCGACGAAGGCGATGAACGCTCTTGCCTTCGCACTGACCAGGCGTCCGGCCGGAAAGACTGCCCACAGGTCGATCGGGGGCAATTCCCAGTCGGTCAGTACTGCCTGAACCGTGCCGTCGGCGAGTTCCGGCGAGAACATCCATTCCGACGCGATCGCCAGGCCCAGTCCGCCGAGCACCGTCGTACGCATGCCTTCGGCGGCGCTCACGCTGACGCGTCCGGATACGACCACCGCCACTTCCTTGCCGTGCTGGCTGAACGCCCAGGACTCGCCGCCGCCTCGCAACGAATACACGATCACCTGATGTTGACAGAGGTCCGCCGGCGTGGTCGGCATGCCCGCCTCGGCGAGGTAGGCCGGCGTGCCGACCACCAGCCGGCGGCTTTGCGCGATGCGGCGCGCGGTCATCGTCGAATCGTCGAGCGACCCCATGCGCAGGGCGACGTCCACGCCTTTTTCGAGCAGATCTATGCTGCGGTCGTCCAGCACGATATCGATCTGCAAGTCAGGGTGCCGATCGAGAAACGTCTTGAGCGAAGGGAGGATATGCAGCCGCGCGAAGGTCACGGCGGCGCTGATGCGCAGCACGCCGGCCAATCCGGTAGACGCATCGCGCGCGACGTGCTCGGCAAGATCGACTTCTTCGATGGCGCGTTTCGCGTGCTCGTAGAAGCGCTGACCGGCATCGGTGGGCGTCAGCCCGCGTGTCGAGCGCAAAAGAAGTCGCACGCCCAGTCGCGCCTCGAGTTGCGCGATCGACTTCGAGACGGCCGGCTGCCCGAGTTTGAGTCGCTTGGCGGCGGCCGAGAACGAGCCTGCCTCCACTACGCTGACGTACGTTTCCATTGCTGCCATCCGGTCCATGCCGCTGCTTCTCCGTGAAGGACCGCGAAGTCCGTGTCGTGGCTGGGATGTGCCAAGGCGCAAAGGCTTAAGTCTAGCGCGTCGGAACACGTGGCCGATGAAACTGCGGGCGATCGGTTCTTGCCGGCCGAATGGCACGCACGCCCACGGAAACGATTCGTAAAAGCAAACCAGCCGCGCGTGCAGGCTGGTTCAGATGACCGGCGCCGGGCCATGGAACGAATAATCGGTGTAGCCGCGTGCATCGCCGCCATAGAACGTCGAGCGATCGTAGTGGTTGAGCGGCGCCCCGACGCGCAGTCGTTCGGGCAGATCCGGATTGGAGATGAACAGGCGCCCGAATGCGACGAGATCGGCGTCACCTGCCTCGATCATGCGATGCGCGCTATCCGCGGTGAAGCCGCCTGCCGCGATGAGCGTGCCGTTGAACACGTGCCGCAAGTCTTTCGACGAGACCGCCGATGCCGCGGCAGCGACGTCATCGTTACCGCGCACGCGCGGCTCGACCACATGCAGATAAGCGAGCCCATGGCCATCCAGACGACGCGCGACATAGCCGAACGTGGCATGCGGATCGCTGTCGGACATCGTGCCGTACGAACTCCCGGGCGAAAGACGGACCGCGATGCGGCCGGCCTCCCACACCGAACCGATTGCATCGAGCACCTCGAACAGAAAGCGTGCGCGGTTCTCGAGCGAGCCGCCATATGCGTCCGTACGGTGATTCGAGCCGTCCCGCAGAAACTGGTCGGGCAGGTAACCATTGGCGGCATGCAGTTCGACACCATCGAAACCCGCCTGTTTCGCCAGCGCCGCTGCGTGACGGAATTCTTCGATCACGCCGGGAATTTCTTCCAGCGCGAGTGCACGGGGGAGCACCTGTTCGACTTCAATGACCTGGCCATTTTCGTCGTGGATCGCCGAGTGTTCATAGGCGCGCACGGCAGAAGGCGCGATCGGCAATTCTGCGCCGATGTTGGCGGGATGCGCCTGTCGTCCCGCATGCCAAAGCTGCACGAAGATGCGTCCCCCTTTCGCGTGGACCGCGTCGACAACACGTCGCCAGCCGTGTGCATGTGCTTCGGTGTAGATGCCCGGCGCATCCACATAAGCGAAGCCGAGCGGCGACACGGAGGTTGCGTCGGAAATCAGCAAGCCCCCCGACGAGGCGCGCTGTGCGTAGTAATCGACCATCAGATCGCCGGGAACGTTGTGCGCGTCGGTGCGCATCCGTGTGAGCGGCGCCATGACGACGCGGTGAGCGAGCGGATAGGGGCCGACCCGAGTCGGGGTGAAGAGCGTATTCATTGCGCGTTACCTGAAAAAAGTCAAAGAGGAAGAGGGCCTCTGGATCTTCAGGGCAAGCGCGAATCCGCAGAAGGCAGCACCGGGTGATAGCTGTCATTCCTGCCCGGAATAGTTTGAAGCGCGACGCGTCGAGCGTCATGGGGCATCGTGGAGCTCTGGCCCGATAGTGGCCGTCGGCTTTTGACGACCGACGAACATTGGCGACGAACGTCGATATCCGCCTACTCACTTCCTTCCCGTCGTGCTCGGAAACCGACGCCGAAGCCGCAGGCCGGACGGCTAGCCCCCGTTTTTCCGTCAGGAAAACCCTGATCGACTCGCCAGGCCGCCGGTTTTCGGCCGATTTTCCCGCTGTCACAAGCAGCCGCAGTCGGCCTGCCGCCCAAGCGATCCCCAACCCCGCACAACCTGCTCCATCAAGCCTCCCCGCCCGCCTATCTCATCAAAACAGGTATGACGCGCCGCAATATTACGCATGCATCGCCCAGTTTCAATACCCGTCAGGTATCAAAAATCCCGCCTAAAAGTATTGGACGCCCCATTTCCCCGCCGCGTATAAATCCGTTCCATGAACCACCCCCACGCAGCGCGCCCCATGTCCTCCGCTACCATCGAACGCATCGAAACCCGCCTCGTCGACTTGCCGACGATTCGTCCGCACAAGCTGTCGGTGGCCACGATGCACGGCCAGACGCTGATGCTGGTGAAGGTGTTCTGCAGCGACGGCGTGACCGGTATCGGCGAAGGCACGACGATCGCCGGGATGGCCTACGGCCCGGAAAGCCCGGAAGCGATGAAGCTCGCGATCGACGCGTATCTCGCACCGGCGATCGTCGGCCGTGACGCCACGCGCGTCCAGACGCTGATGGCGTTCGTCGGCAAGCTCGCGAAGGTCAACCACTTCGCGAAAAGCGCGCTCGAAACCGCGCTGCTCGACGCGCACGGCAAGCGTCTTGGCGTGCCGGTCAGCGAACTGCTCGGCGGCCGTCGCCGCGATCGCCTGCCGGTTGCCTGGACGCTCGCGTCGGGCGATACGGCCACCGACATCGCCGAAGCCGAACGCATGCTCGACCTGCGTCGCCACAACGTATTCAAGCTGAAGATCGGCGCGAAAGCACCGGAAACGGATATCCGCCACGTGGCCGAGATCAAGAAGGCGCTGGGCGACCGCGCCTCGGTGCGCGTCGACGTGAACATGGCGTGGAGCGAAACGCAGGCCGCGCGCGCGATTCCGGCGTTGGCCGACGCGGGCTGCGAGCTGGTCGAGCAGCCGGTGGCGTCCGCCGCGGCGCTGGCGCGCCTGATGCGCCGCTTCCCCGTCGCGCTGATGGCCGATGAAATCCTGCAGGGCCCCGACAGCGCATTCGATATCGCGAAGCAGCATGGCGCCGACGTGTTCGCGATCAAGATCGAACAAAGCGGCGGCCTCTTCGCCGCGCAGCGCGTGGCCGCGATCGCGGACGCGGCCGGCATCGAGCTGTACGGCGGCACGATGCTCGAAGGCGCGTTCAGCACGGTGGCGTCCGCGCACCTGTTCGCGAGCGTCGCGAATCTGCAGTGGGGCACCGAACTGTTCGGGCCGCTGCTGATCACCGAGGAAATCCTGACGCAGCCGCTGGATTACAGCGATTTCGAACTGACCGTGCCGGACGGCCCCGGTCTCGGCATCGCGCTCGACGAGGACAAGATCAGGCGCTTCACCCGCGACGGGCTGACGAAAGTTGCGCGGTAATCGAATCTGGCAAGGACCGTCACCCCCCCAAATACACATGGAGACAGCATCATGAGCGTCAAAGTTTTCGACACGAAGGAAGTGCAGGATCTGCTGAAGGCCGCATCGAATGCGGCCGGGAATCGCGGAAGTGGCACGAAGGGCGACGCACGTACGCAGCAGATCGTGCTGCGCCTGCTCGGCGACCTGTTCAAGGCGATCGACGATCTCGACATCACGCCCGACGAAGTGTGGGCCGGCGTGAACTACCTGAACAAACTCGGTCAGGATGGCGAAGCGGCGCTGCTCGCGGCCGGCCTCGGTCTCGAGAAATATCTCGACATCCGGATGGACGCGGCGGACAAGGCGATCGGCCTCGACGGCGGTACGCCGCGCACGATCGAGGGGCCGCTGTACGTCGCGGGCGCACCGGTACGCGACGGCATCGCGAAGATCGACCTCGACGCGGACGACGGCGCGGGCCCGCTCGTGATCCACGGCACGGTCACGGGCCTGGACGGCAAGCCGATCGCCGACGCGGTGGTCGAATGCTGGCATGCGAACTCACACGGCTTCTATTCGCACTTCGACCCGACCGGCGCGCAGACCGATTTCAACCTGCGCGGCGCGGTGAAGACGGGCGCGGACGGCAAGTACGAATTCCGCACGCTGATGCCGGTCGGCTACGGCTGTCCGCCGCAGGGCGCGACGCAGCAGTTGCTGAACCGCCTCGGCCGTCACGGCAACCGCCCCGCGCACGTGCATTTCTTCGTCGACAGCCCCGCTCACCGCAAGCTGACGACGCAGTTCAACATCGACGGCGATCCGCTGATCTGGGACGACTTCGCGTATGCGACGCGCGAGGAACTGATTCCGCCCGTGACCACAAAGACCGGCGGCACCGCGCTCGGCATGAAGGCCGACGCGTACCAGGACATCGAGTTCAACTTCGTGCTGACGCCGCTGGTGCAGGGCAAGGACAACCAGATCGTCGAACGCCTGCGCGCGTCCGCCGCGGCATAACTTCCGGCGGCACGGCGGCGCGCGAGCGCCACCGCTGCCGGCCGGTCACCCCGAGATTCAACCGATACCGATGCGAGCGTGCTTGCAGGACGCGACACGCGCATGGGAGGAGCCATCATGTCCGCCACGATCGACCACACCAACGAGCTGGATCATTTGCTCGAAACCGCCGTGCAGGATGACAAGGAGGCCGGCATCTTCCGCTGCCGCCGCGACATCTTCACGAACGCGCAACTGTACGAGCTCGAGATGAAGCACATCTTCGAGGGCAACTGGGTGTACCTGGCGCACGAAAGCCAGATTCCCGACAACAACGATTACTACACGACGTGGATCGGCCGCCAGCCGATCGTCATCACGCGCGACAAGACCGGCGAGCTGCATGCGGTCATCAATGCGTGTGCGCACAAGGGCGCGATGCTGTGCCGCCGCAAGCACGGCAACAAGGGCAGCTTCACGTGCCCGTTCCACGGCTGGACCTTCTCGAACACCGGCAAGCTGCTCAAGGTGAAAGACGAGAAGACGACCGAGTATCCGGTGCAGTTCAACACGCACGGCTCGCACGACCTGAAGAAGGTCGCGCGCTTCGCGAACTATCGCGGCTTCCTGTTCGGCAGCCTCAACGCCGACGTGCTGCCGCTCGAGGATTACCTCGGCGAAGCGCGCGTGATCATCGACCAGATCGTCGACCAGGCGCCGAACGGGCTCGAAGTGCTGCGCGGCAACTCGTCCTACATCTACGAAGGCAACTGGAAGATGCAGATGGAGAACGGTTGCGACGGCTATCACGTGAGCACCGTGCACTGGAACTATGCGGCGACGATGGGCCGCCGCAAGGAAGACGGCACCAAGGCGGTCGACGCGAACAGCTGGAGCAAGTCGGTCGCGGGCGTGTACGGCTTCGACCACGGCCACATCCTGCTGTGGACCCGGACGATGAACCCGGAAGTGCGGCCCGTGTACCAGCATCGTGACGAGATCAAGGCCCGCGTGGGCGACGTGCAGGCCGATTTCATCGTGAACCAGACGCGCAACCTGTGCGTGTACCCGAACGTGTTCCTGATGGACCAGTTCAGCACGCAGATTCGCGTGGTGCGGCCGCTCGCGGTCGACAAGACGGAAGTCAGCATCTTCTGCTTCGCGCCGAAGGGCGAGAGCGAGGCCGACCGCACGACGCGGATTCGCCAGTACGAGGATTTCTTCAACGTGACCGGCATGGGCACGGCCGACGATCTCGAGGAGTTTCGCGCGTGCCAGGCCGGCTATGCAGGCATCACGGCGATGTGGAACGACCTGTCGCGCGGCGCGCCGTTGTGGGTCGACGGGCCGGACGAGAACGCGAAAAAGATGGGGCTGAACCCGCGCATTTCGGGCGAACGCAGCGAGGATGAAGGGCTGTTCGTGTGCCAGCACGAACACTGGGTGAACGTGATGCGCGATGCGCTGAAGAAGGAACGCGGGGAGGTGGCGGCATGAGCTTCGATTACCGGACGATTTGCGCGGCGCTGTATCGCGAGGCGCGCCTGCTCGACGATCGCGAGTGGGATGCGTGGCTGACCTGCTACACGGAGGACGTCACGTACTGGATGCCCGCATGGGACGACGATGACCGGCCGACCGCCGATCCGAGCAGCGAGATCTCGCTGATGTATTACGCGGATCGCGGCGGCCTCGAGGATCGCGTGTTCCGGATCAAGACCGAGCGCAGCGGCGCATCGACGCCCGAGCCGCGCACCAGCCACAACGTGACGAACGTCGAGGTGCTGGCCGAACGCGACGACGAGGTCGACGTGCGCTACAACTTTCACACGCTGAACCACCGTTACCGCGTGACCGATCACTTCTTCGGCACGATGTTCGTCACGTTGCGCCGCGCGGGCGACGCGCTGCTGATTTCACACAAGAAGATCGTGCTGAAGAACGACTACATCCGGCAGGTGCTCGACGTCTATCACGTCTGATGCCGCTGGTTTGTCATGAAAGGAAGTGGAGGTGACGCGATGTCCAGCTACAAGATTGCATTGAACTTCGAGGACGGGGTGACCCGCTTCATCGACTGCAAGGCCGGCGAGAAGGTGCTCGACGCGGCCTTCCGCGCGAAGATCAACCTGCCGATGGATTGCTCCGACGGCGTGTGCGGTACCTGCAAGTGCCGCGCCGAGAGCGGCCGCTACGACCTCGGCGACGACTACATCGACGATGCGCTGACCGAGGACGAGAAGGACGGCGGCCTCGTGCTGACGTGCCAGATGGTGCCGCAAAGCGACTGCGTGATCGCGGTGCCGACGTCGTCGGTTGCGTGCAAGACCGGGCAGAGCGCTTTTGCCGCGACGGTCGCGAAGGTCGAGCAGCACAACGACGCGGCCGTCGTGCTCGAACTCGACGTCGGCGCGAGCGCGCCGGCGTTCCTGCCGGGCCAGTACGTGAACATCGGCGTGCCGGGCAGTGGCCAGCATCGCTCGTATTCGTTCTCGTCCGCGCCGGGCGACACGAAGGTCGGATTCCTGATCAAGAAGATTCCCGGCGGGGTGATGAGCACGTGGCTCGAATCGGCGAAACCTGGCGATACGCTCGAACTGCACGGGCCGCTTGGCAGCTTCTACCTGCGCGACGTGCAGCGGCCGCTGCTGTTCCTTGCGGGCGGCACGGGCCTCGCGCCGTTCCTGTCGATGCTCGAGGTGCTCGCGCGCAGCGGGTCGCGGCAGAAGGTGCACCTGATCTACGGCGTGACGCGCGATCTCGATCTCGTGCTGGTCGATGCGATCGAAGCGGTTGCGGCGAAGCTGCCGAACTTCAGCTTCGCGACGGTCGTTGCCGACGCGGCATCGAACCATGCGCGCAAGGGCTGGGTCACGCAGCACATTCCGGCCGACGCGCTGAACGACGGCGACGTCGACGTGTATCTGTGCGGGCCGCCGCCGATGGTCGATGCGGTGCGCCAGTATTTCGACGAAGCAGGCGTGAAGCCGAACAGCTTCCACTACGAGAAGTTCACCCCCAACGTCACGGCAAAGGCGGCATGACCATGCAACGATTCTCCGGCAAGGTCGTCGTCGTCACTGGCGCGGCGCAGGGCATCGGCTGCGGTGTCGCGCTGCGCGCGGCGGCCGAGGGCGGCAAGGTGCTGTTCGTCGATCGCGCGGATTTCGTCGCCGACGTGGCGGCCGAGGCGACCGGTGGCGAGACGGCAGGCTTCGTCGCCGATCTCGAAACCTACGAGGGCGCGCACGCGTCGATCGCGCATGCAGTGCAGCGGTTCGGCGGCATCGACATCCTGATCAACGGCGTCGGCGGCGCGATTCGCATGCGGCCGTTCGCCGAGTTCGAGCCGGCGCAGATCGACGCGGAAATCCGCCGCTCGCTGATGCCGACGCTCTATGCGTGTCACGCCGTGCTGCCGCACCTGCTCGCGCGCGGCGGCGGCACGATCGTCAACATCTCGTCGAACGCGACGCGCGGCATTCGCCGCGTGCCGTATTCGGCGGCGAAAGGCGGCGTGAACGCGCTGACGGCGGCGCTCGCGATGGAATATGCGGAACACAACATCCGCGTCGTCGCCACCGCGCCGGGCGGCACCAGCGCGCCGCCGCGCCGCGTGCCGCGCAATGCGGCCGGCGACACCGAGCAGGAACAGGCGTGGATGGGCGAGGCCGTGCGGCAGGTGACCAACTCGACGTACTTCAAGCGCTACGGCAGCCTCGACGAGCAGATCGCGCCGATCCTGTTCCTCGCGTCGGACGAGGCGAGCTACATCACCGGCACGGTGCTGCCGGTTGCGGGTGGCGACACGGGTTGAAGGGCGTTGACGGTGCACGCGCCGCAGCCGCGTGCACGACGACCCTCACATAACCGGCCGGCGCGGCAAGCGCGGCCACGGAGACATTCATGAGCAAACGCGAAGCGATCATCCCGGCCGGCATGGAAGCCGTGTACGAAAAAATCGGCTATGCACCGGCGATCAAGGTCGGCGATACCGTTTATGTATCCGGCCAGATCGGCCGCGACGCGGCGATGCAGCTGGTCGAGGGCCGCGAAGCCCAGATCGTGCAGGCGTTCGAGAACCTGAAGCGCGTGCTGGATGCCGGCGGCACATCGCTCGACGACGTGGTCGACCTCACGACCTTCCATACCGACATGCGTGACCTGCCGCTGTTCATGCAGGTGCGCGACCGCTATTTCCATGCGCATCCGCGGCCGGCGTGGACGGCCGTCGGCGCGCACATGCTCGGCGGCGCGCCCGGCTATATCGTCGAGATCAAGGCGGTGGCGGTGCTGCGGCGGTGATCGGCGGCTATCGTTGCGCGGGAACCCCGTTTGCCGCAGGCCGGGCCGCGTGCACGATGCCCGACGACACGCCGGTCACGACGACAACGGTAGGGTTCGACATGGTTGCTTCCTTCGAGCGGATGGATGGTGGAACGGTCAGTTGCGTGCGTCGAGCGTGGCCGCAAGCGTGGAGTCGGGCAGCGACGCCGGTTCGGGCTCGCCGTGATGCGAACCGGCGGCACGGCTGGGCCCGATCCTGAACCAGATCGCGTACATCGCCGGCAGGAACACCAGCGTGAGGATCGTGCCGGCGAACGTGCCGCCGATCAGCGTGTACGCGAGCGTGCCCCAGAACACCGAGTGCGTGAGCGGGATGAACGCGAGCACGGCCGCCATCGCGGTGAGGATCACCGGGCGCGCGCGCTGCACGGTCGCTTCGACGACCGCATGGAACGGGTCCAGCCCGGCCTGTTCGTTCTGGTGGATCTGCCCGATCAGGATCAGCGTGTTGCGCATCAGGATTCCCGACAGTGCAATGAGCCCGACCAGCGCGTTGATCCCGAACGGCTGCCCGAACAGGATCAGCGTCGGCACCACCCCGATCAGCCCGAGCGGGCTCGTCATGAACACCATCACCATCGCCGAGATCGAGCGCACCTGGAAGATGATGATGACGAGCGTGATCGCGAGCATGATCGGGAACAGCGGCAGCATCGCCGTCGTTGCCTTGCCGGATTCCTCGATGGAGCCCGCTTCTTCGATCCTGTAGCCGCTTGGCAACCGCGCCACGATCGGCTGAAGCTGCTTCGTGATCGCGGTCGATACGTCCGGCGGCTGCAAGCCCTCGGCGATGTCGCCGCGCACCGTGAGCGTCGGCACGCGATCGCGCCAGCGCATGATCGGTTCCTCCATCCGCACGTCGACCTTGCCGACCTGCGACAGCGGAATGCGCTGCCCGTTCGCGCCTGCGAGCGTGAAATCGTCGAGTCGTGCGGGATCGAGCCGCGCATCGCCGCCCGAACGCGCGATTACCTGCACGGTCCGGATGTCCTCGCGCACCGCGGTGACGGGCACGCCGGTGAGCAGGAACTGCAACTGCTGCGCGACCGCGCTGGACGTCAGCCCGACCGCCTGCAGGCGGTCCTGCTGCAACGTGAAGTGCAGCGTCGGCGCGCGCGTGCCCCAGTCGGCATTGACCGTGCGCATCATCGGGCTGCCTGTCATCACGCGCCCGACTTCGGACGCGATGCCGCGCAGCGTGTCGGGATCGGGGCCGGTGATCCGGTACGCAACCGGGAACGGCGAATACGGACCGAACACGAGTTGCGTGACGCGCACGCGGGCCTCCGGCGCGAGGCCGTCGGCGACGGCGCGGCGCAGGCGCGCCTTCAACGCGTCGCGTTCGTCCTGACTGTCGGTGCGCACCACGATCTTCGCGAACGACGGGTCGGGCAGCTCCGGCCCCATCGCCAGGTAGAAGCGCGGCGCGCCCTGGCCGACGTACGCGGTGACGATGCGCGCTTCCTTCTGCTTCGCGAGCCACGCCTCGACCTTCGATGCAGCGGCACTCGTTTGCGAAATCGACGTGCCGTACGGCATCTGGACCTCGACGAGCACCTCGGGGCGATCGGAGATCGGGAAGAACTGCTTCTTGACGACCGCCATGCCGAGAATGGCGAGGACGAACAGGCCGACGACCGACCCCGCGACCAGCCATTTACGCGCGATCACGCGCGTCAGCACCTGGCGGAAACGGTTGTAGCGCGGCGTGTCGTAGATCGCATCGTGGCCGCCTTCGATCTTCCTGAAGTCGGGCAGCATCTTCACGCCGAGGTACGGCGTGAACACCACCGCCACGACCCACGATGCGATCAACGCGATCCCGACGATCCAGAACATGTTGCTGGTGTATTCGCCGGCGGTGGAGCGCGCGAAGCCGTTCGGCATGAAGCCGACCGCGGTCACCAGCGTGCCGGCCAGCATCGGTGCGGCCGTATGGCTCCACGCATAGGCCGATGCGGCCACGCGTCCGTAGCCTTCCTCCATTTTCACGACCATCATTTCGATCGCGATGATCGCGTCGTCGACCAGAAGCCCGAGCGCGAGGATCAGCGAGCCGAGCGTGATGCGGTCGAAGTTCTTGCCGGTGGCGGCCATCACGACGAACACCACGGCCAGCGTCAGCGGCACGGCCGCGGCGACCACGAGGCCCACGCGCCAGCCCATGCTGACGAAGCTCACCAGCATGACGACGAGCAGCGCGGCGAAGAACTTGACCATGAACTCGTCGACGGCCGAACTGATGTTGACCGATTGATCGGTGACCTTGGTCAGGCTCATGCCGAGCGGCAACCCCGCATTGATCGCGCCGACTTCGTGGTCCAGCGCGCGGCCGAGGTCGAGCCCGTTCCAGCCGTCGCGCATCACGATGCCCAGCAGTAGCGCGGGCTCGCCGTTGTTGCGGATCATGAAGGTCGACGGATCTTCGTAACCGCGCTCGACGGTCGCGATGTCCGACAGCTTCAGCGTGCGGCCCTGCGAGACGATCGGCGTGTCGCGGATCTTCTGCAGCTTGTCGAACGCACCGTCCACGCGAATGAAGATCTCCGGCCCGCGCGTCTCGACGGAGCCGGCCGCCGTCAGCACGTTCTGGCCGTTGAGCGCGGCGAACACGTCCTGCGGGCTCACGCCGAGCGTCGCGAGCCGGTCGTGCGACAGCTGCACGTAGATGCGCTCGGCCTGCTCGCCGATGATGTCGACCTTCTTCACGCCCGCCACGTGCAGCAGCCGCTGACGCAACGCTTCGGCGTCGCGCACCAGCAGGCGCTGCGGTTCACCCTTGGCCTTCAGCGCGAACAGCGCGAACGTGACGTCCGCGTATTCGTCGTTGACCATCGGGCCGATCACGCCGGCCGGCAGGTTGGTCGCCTCGTCGCCGATCTTTTTCCGTGCCTGGTAGAACTGCTCCTGCACCTCCGACGGCGGCGTGCTGTCGAGCAGCGTCAGCGTCGTGATCGCGAGGCCCGGGCGCGTATAGGTCTCGGTGCGGTCGTACCAGCGCAGCTCCTGCATGCGCTTTTCGATCTTTTCGGCGACCTGGTCGTGCATTTCCTGCGCGGTGGCGCCCGGCCATGCGGTGATGACGGTCATCACCTTGATCGTGAACGCCGGGTCTTCCGCGCGGCCCAGCTTGAAGAACGACACGAGGCCGGCCAGCGAAATCAGGCAGATCAGGAACAGCGTGATCGCGCGCTCGCGCACCGCGAGCGCCGACAGGTTGAATCGTCGCTCGCTCACGGCCGTGCTCCTGCGCTCGCGACCGTGGCAGCCGGCGCGGACACGCGCACCGCCTCGCCTTCGCGCAGCAACTGCGCGCCGAGCGCGACGACGCGCTCGCCTGGCTTGAGCGCACCGTCGCCGGCCACGCGTGCGCTATCGTCGTCGAGATGCTCGACCTTGACAGGTCGCCACGTCACCTTGGCCGGTTCGCCGGCGACGACCCACACGCCGGGCCCTTTGCCCGCGTCCAGCAGCGCGCCAATCGGCACCTGCATGCCGCCTTGCGAAGCCGTGCGTGCGTCGTCCGGCACGCGGATCGTGACGGTCGCGCCCAGCGGTGCATCGGCCAGCGCGCCTTGCAGCACGTAGCGCGCTTCGAAGGTTCGCGTTCTCGCATCCGCGGTATCGGAAAGCTGGCGCAGCGTCGCGGGGACGCGGACGTCCGGCTTGCCGAACAGCCCGGCCTGCGCGACCGACCCGATCGTCGGACGCAGGGTTTCGGGCAACTGGATCACGGCTTCGCGGCTGCCGGCGTGCGCGAGCCGCACCACCGGCTGACCCGCGCTGACGACCTGACCGGGCTCCGCGAGCGTTTCCATCACGACGCCGTCGCCGTCCGCGACGAGTTGCGCATAGCCGGTCGCGTTGCGCGCGACGTCGGCGTCGGCCTCGGCGGCGCTCAGTTGCGCTTTCGCGGCATCGGCGGCGGCCTTGATCTGGTCGTACGCGGATGCCGATATCGCGCCGGTGCCGCGCAGGTCGCGGTAGCGGGCCTCGTCCTCGGCGGTCTGCCGCGCGCGCGCCCGTGCGGCGGCGACGGCTTCGTCGCGGGCGCGCGCCGCGAGCTTCAGGTCGACGGGATCGAGCCGCATCAGCGGCTGGCCGCGCTTGACGGTTTGACCGGTATCGACGAGCCGCTCCAGCACCTTGCCGGACACCCGGAAGCCGAGATCGCTCTGCACGCGCGCGGCGACGGTTCCGGTGAACGAGCGGGACGCGGGAACGGCCGCCTGCACGACGGCGGTACGCACGAGCGGCGCTTCCGTGCGCGGATCGGACGGCGCTTTTCCGCTGCAGGCGGCTAGCGCGAGGGGCAGTGCTGAAGCGACTGCGAGGAAAGCGAGGCGACGCCGAACCATGAAAGACCCAGTGACGAAGTGAGCGGGGCTTTCATTGTGTATCTAGTGACCAATATAGTCAACAGTCACAAACGGTGACGCATCACGGCGCGAGGCTGCGCAGAACGAGGCTGGACAGTTGGGCCGGCGCGGCGTCGGTCGTGTCGAGGTTGTACTGCAGCAGCAGCGGGTTCAGGTACGGCCGCATCACGAGGTAGATCGCCGTCGCGGTTTCGTCCAGCGGCGTCTTGCGCTCGAACTCGCCGCTCTGCCGGCCTTCCTGGAGGACGTCCTGCAGCAGCTTCTGCACGCGTGCTTCGTAGGCCTGCACCGATTGCCAGTTCTCGGTGGCGGCCGACGCCGCGATGTCGTACAGCTTGCGGTCGCGGAAAAACAGCCGCAGGCTCGCTTCGGTAAAGACCTTGAACATCCGCCGCAGCTTTTCGGTGGGCCGTTCGGCCGCGGCCACGGCCGCGCGCACGTCCGTTTCGATCTCGCGCAGGCAGTTCGAGCAGATCATCTCGCCGATCGCCTGTTTCGACTCGAAGAACTTGTAGATATAGGCCTTCGAGAAGCCGATCGCCTTCGCGAGGTCCGACACGGTCGTCTTTTCGTAGCCGTACCGGCTGAAGTGCTCGGTGGCGGCGGCTACGATCTGATCGCGGACGTCGTGGTCGGCCGGGCCACGCGCGGGCGCCGGGGAAGGGTCGATTTTTTTCATGAGCTGCAACGGACAGGAATGGACAACGAGTGACTATTTGGTATTATAGTCACTACCGGATTCTTGCTAAAGCCCACATGCTACCCAAACCCATCGTTGCCGCGGCGCTGGCCGCCATCTTGTCGACGGGGTGCGCCGTTGGTCCCGACTATGTGCGGCCGGACGTGGCGATGCCCGAGCAGTTCCGCGGGCAGCATGCCGTGGACCAGCGCCACGCGGCGGCCGACGCCGATCTCGCGACGTGGTGGAGGGGCTTCGGCGATCCGCAATTGACGCGCTACATCACGCTGGCGCTCGCGCAGAACCTCGATCTTGCGCAGGCCGCGGCGCGCGTCGCACAGGCGCGCGCGGGGCTAGGGGCGGCGAATGCGGCGCTGCTGCCGTCCGGCAACGTGAGCGGGCAGGCCGCGCGCGTCTACCAGTCGGTCGAAACGCCGTTGGGGCAGGTGTTGAATGCGACGCCCGGTTTCGACCGTCATGGCAACGACTACGAGGCTGATTTCAACGCGAGCTGGGAACTGGACATATTCGGCGGATTGCGCCGCGGCCGCGAAGCGGCGCTCGCCGACTATCAGGCGTCCGAAGCGGCGGCGGTCGCGACGCGGCTCGCCGTCGCCGCGCAAACCGCGGATACCTACATCACGATTCGCGGGTTGCAGGGCCGGCTCGAGGTCGCGCGGCACCAGGTGCAGACCGAGCAGGATCTGCTGTCGACCCTCAACCTGCTCTATGGAAAGGGCCTCGCGGCGGAGCTTCAGGTGCGGCAGGCCGAAGGCGCGCTCGCGCAGGTTCGCGCCACGGTGCCGGTGCTCGAAGCGGCGCTGGACGCGGCGATGAATGCGCTCGACGTGATGCTCGGCGCGCAGCCCGGCACGCATCGCGCGGAATTGCTTGCCGGCGGCGAGGTACCGGTCGCGCCGCAGATCGCGGCGACCGGCACGCCCGGAGAACTGCTGCGGCGCCGGCCCGACCTGATCGCCGCGGAGCGGCGCGTGGCGGCGTCGAATGCGCGCATCGGCGTGGCGATCGCCGAGTATTACCCGAAGTTCTCGCTGGGCGGGTTGATCGGCAGCGCGACGACGATGGGCGCGGGCAACCTGTTTGCCGGCGGCGCGAACCAGGCCGCGGGCGTGCTCGGCTTGCGCTGGCGTTTGTTCGACTTCGGCCGGATCAACGCGCAGATCGCGCAGGCCAAAGGGCAGGATGCCGAAATGCTCGCCGCGTATCGGCTCGCGGCGCTGCATGCCACCGAGGACGTCGAGAATGCGTTCTCCGCGCTCGTCAAGCGTGACGAGCAGGCGGCCATTCTCGGTGACGGCGTGAAGTCGCTCGGCCGCGCGCGGGCCGCGTCGTTCGCGGCATACCAGAAAGGGGTGGTCAGCCTGATCGAAGTGTTGCAGGCGGATGAAAGCCTGCTGCGCGCGTCCGATGAACGCGTGCAGGCGCGAACCGAATCGGCGCGCGCGGCGGTCGCGGCGTTCAAGGCGCTCGGCGGTGGGTGGCAGGCGCCGGAAGCGCAGGCGGTGGCGAGCCGGTAGCGGTAGTATCGGAACCTGATCGCCGCCGAACTGGAGGATTGAATATGAAAATCAGCGAACTGGCCGAATTCGATGGCTCGAAGTACCTGAAGGATGACGAAGCGATTCGCCACTACCTGGCGCAGGCGTTCGAAGATGGGGAGCCTCGACTGATCCAGGCCGCGCTCGGGAATGTCGCGAAGGCGCGTGGCATGACGGCGCTGGCGCGCGAGTCCGGTGTGAAGCGTGAAGCGCTCTACCGTGCGCTGTCGGAAGGTGGGAACGCGGAGTTTGCAACGATCATGAAGGTCGTCGCCGCGTTGGGATTGCATCTGACCGTTGCGCCGACCACGCAGACCGCCGCAGCGGTACCCGCGCCTGAGCCGACCTCGCGCGCGCGCTCGCACGCACGTGCGGCGGCCCACGGATGATGTCATCAGGGGCGGGCTGCATGCTTCACGCCAAGCCCGCCCGTATTGTCCCGCTCGACCTCGCGCGGCAAGCCCTGCGGGCAGCACGCCGCTACCGCTTGATTGCCCCCCGCAACCGCCGCACATCCTGCTCCGACACTGGCGCCGCCCGATTCCCCCACGCACCGCGCACGTAGCTGACCACCGCCGCGATCTCGCCGCTCGTCAACGCGCCGCGCATCGCCGGCATCCGCTGCACCGGCCCCGGCTTGCCCGGCGCGGGCTGCGCGCCTTCGACCACGATCCGGATCGTGCTGGTCGGATCGGCCGCCACGACGATCGAACTGCCCGCGAGCGCCGGCCCGTGATCGGGCACGCCCGCGCCGTCCGCACCGTGGCAGCGCGCACAAAACCCGGCATACACGCCGGCTCCCGGCGCCTGCTGGCCGCCTTCCGGCCGCGGGCCGGCCACGGTGAGCCGGGGCACGCCCACACCCAATGGATTCGTCGCGGCAGTCGGTTGCGCGGGCAACGACTTCAGGTACACGGCGATCGCCTGACGGTCGGCATCGGTCAGCAACGCGGTGCTTTCACCGACGACCGGCGCCATCGCGCCGAACACCGCGCCGCGCGTTGCATGGCCGCTGCGCAGGAACGCGGCGATGTCGTCGGCCGACCAGTGGCCCAGGCCATCCGGGGCCGCGCCGGTCAGGTTCGGCGCGAACCAGTGGTCGTTGATGCCGCCGGTCAGGAACGCGGGGCTGCGCTCGTCGTAGCCGCGTTCGTTGTAGGCCGGCCCGCGCGGCGTATGGCAGGCGCCGCAATGGCCGAGCCCCTGCACGAGATACGCGCCGCGATTCCATTCCGCGGATTGCGACGGCTGCGGCGTGAACCGGTCGCGGTTCGCGAACACGAGGCTCCATAACCCCAGCGCCCAGCGCTGGTTGAACGGAAACGGCAGTTGCGTGAGCTTGGCCGCATTCGAGGACGGCGCGACGCCGCGCATGAAATACGCATACAACGCGCGCACGTCGTCGTCGGTCAGGTGCGCGAACGACGGATATGGCATTGCCGGATACAGGCGGCTGCCGTCCGCACGCACGCCGCGCCGCATGGCATCGTCGAATTGCCGCAGCGTGTAGTTGCCGATGCCGTGCGTCGGGTCCGGCGTGATGTTCGGCGCATAGATCGGCCCGAACGGCGAATTCACCGGCTGGCCGCCCGCGTACGGCGTATGGTCGGCCGCGTCGTGGCACGCGGCGCAATCGCCGGCGAGCGCGAGGTAGCGGCCGCGCGCGAGCGTCGCGGCGTCGGCGTTTGCAGCAGCCGCGGCGATCACCGGGCGGCGGGCGGTCGAAGCGGACGCCGCATCGGGCGGCGCATCGGGCGGCGCGGTGGACGCCGCGGACGATGGCGCCTCCGCCACCGACGCGTCCCGGTCGCGTGACAGCCGCCGCTCGTCCTTCACGCGCGCGGACATCGACGCACCGGCCTCGGCCGCCGATGCACCGATCCGCACGAACCGCCAGCCCGACGCGGGCTCGGGCGCTTCCGCCGCCGACGCGGCGTCGGCCGCATTGCCGGGTGCGGCCGGGTTGTCGTCCTGCCGCATGTCGCATCCGCAGAGCGCGACGCACACGGCGAACGCGACGCCCGCGCGGCGGCGCGGAACGCGGAACGGAAACGAAGCGAACGAGATCAGCGCCATGGACTGCAAGGCCCCACGAAAGCCGTGACGATCCCCGTGAACACCAGACCGATCACGAAGCCGAGCGCGGCGAGCATCCCGCAGCGCGCGAGAAAGCGCGTACTGTCGTCGCGCGTCGCGTCGGGCGCGTCGGGATCGTGCCGGTGCCGCCACGCGCGCGCGAGCCACGTCGCGCAGGCGGCGGCCAGCGCGAACGCGCCTGCCGCGATCAGCGCGAGCCACACGCCGACGTGCGCCCAGCGCGGCGCGGCCTGCGCGACACCGAGCGGATAGCACGCAGTGGACGCGAGCGTCTCCGACACCAGCATCTGCGCGAACCACAGCGCGGGCGCGCCGACGAGGCCGGCCGCGATCGCGAGCAGCGGGGTCCACGCGCGTCGGGCGTCGTTCATCCCGTGCTCCTCAGCCAGAATGGCGATACGTACAGCGCGGTGAAGATGAACAGCCACACGATGTCGACGAAGTGCCAGTAGAGCCCGCCGACCGTCAGCGCGACGCGCCGTTCGCGGCCGAAGAAACCGGCGGCCGTCCACCCGGCGAGCAGCGCGAGGATCGCGAGACCGGCCACGACGTGCGCGAGGTGGAACCCGGTGATCGTGAAGTAGAGGCTGCCGTACAGGTGCGCGGTCGGGCCGTACGGATGGTCGCGCCATTCGTGCAGCTGGACCAGCGCGAACGCGGTGCCGAGCACCAGCGCGACGACGAGCAGCGCGACCGCGCGTGCCTGTTTTTCGGCCCGCACCGCGCGCTCCGCGAGCCACACGAACACGCTGCTCGACAGCAGCACGGCCGTGTTGGCGGCCGCGAGCCCGATCTTCGGCATGCCTTCGGGCGGCCACGGCGCGGACCATTGCGACTGCAGGTAGAAGTAGCAGAACAGCAAATAGCCGAATAGTCCGGCCTCGGTCACGATCAGCGTGAGCACACCCCACCAGCCGCCCGCGCGCTCGCCGCAACTGCCGACGGGCAGCGGTTCGATGCACGCGGCCGGCGCACCGGGCGGCACCGTCGCCGACGGCGGTTCGTCCGGATGACGCCCGGCGGCCGTGGCGGGCGCCTGGGTGTCGGCGCGGGCCGGCAGGCGCGTACGTTGTCCGAGTGCGCGGCGCGGCCACAGCCACGCGGCGGTGGCGATCGCGCAACCGGCGGCGGCCACGCAGACGAGCGTCGGCGAGCGCGCGAGCATCGCCGCGAACACGGCGGTCGCGAGCAGCGCGAGCACGAACGGCACGCAACTGTCTTCGGGCATCTTCAGGATCGCGCTCGGCGCGGCGGCGAGCGGCGTGACCGCGAGCGCCTCGCGCCCGTCCGCGAGCCGGTAGCCGACCCGCAGGCTGGTGCGGGCCGGATCGTCGCGCGTTTCCCACAGCGGATGCCGCGACGCGACGAGCGGCAGCACCGCGAAGTTGTACACGGGCGTCGGCGACGCGACCGACCATTCGAGGCCGGCCGCGCCCCACGGATTCTCGCCGGCACGCACGCCGCGCCGCGCGCTCACCAGCGCGTTGACGACGAACATCACGATGCCGATCCCGAACACGAACGAGCCGATCGTCGTCAGCAGGTTCGACGTGTCCCAGCCCATCCCCGATGGATAGGTATAGATCCGGCGCGGCATCCCGAGCAGCCCGGAAATGTGCATCGGAAAGAAGCCGAGATTGAAGCCGACCAGCACGACCCAGAACGTCAGCTTGCCGAACCGCTCGTTCATCATCCGCCCGGTGAATTTCGGGAACCAGTACGCGACGCCGCCGAGCACCGGGAACACGTTGATGCCGAGCAGCACGTAATGCAGGTGCGCGACCACGAAGTACGTATCGGTGAGCTGCCAGTCGAGCGGCACGGCCGCGGTCATCACGCCCGACACGCCGCCGATCACGAACATCAGCACGAAGCCCGCGAAATACAGGAACGGCGTGCGGAACACCGGGCGGCCGGTCCAGATCGTCGCGATCCATGCGAACACCGCGACCGCGCTCGGGATCGAGATCAGCATGCTCGCGGCGCCGAAGAACGCGAGCGCGAGCGGCGCGATGCCCGTCGCGAACATGTGGTGGACCCACACCTCGAAGCCGATCAGCATCGTCGCCACGGTCGACACCGCGACGGCCTCGTACGCGACGAGCGGCCGCCGGCAGAAGGTCGGCAGCGCATCCGACACGATCCCCATCGCCGGCAGCACGACCACGTAGACCCACGGATGCGCGAACATCCAGAACAGGTGCTGCCACAGCAGCGGCCGGCCGCCGTGCGCGACGTCGAAGAAGTGCGTGCCGGCATTGCGGTCGAGCCACAGCAGCAGGAACGCTAGGCTCACCGACGGCACCGCGACCAGGTTCGCGACCGATGCGGTCAGCGTGCCCCACACGATGATCGGCAGCCGGTCGATCGACATCCCGTGCGCGCGCATCCGCAGCAGCGTGACGACGAAGTTCGCGGCGCCGCCGGTCGTCGAGATGCCGAGCAGGATCATCCCGAGCGCGTAGATGTCGATGTTCGCGCCGGCGCTGTAGTCGAGCGACGTGAGCGGCACGTAGTTGAACCAGCCGCCGTCCGGCACCGCGCCGAGCGGAAAGCTCGCGTACAGGAACAGCCCGGCGAACAGGAACGACCAGTACGAGAATGCGTTTAGCCGCGGGAACGCCATGTCGCGCGAGCCGAGCATCAGCGGCCACAGGTAGTTCGCGAAGCCGGACAGCACCGGCAGCGCGTACAGGAAGATCATCGTGACGCCGTGCATCGTGAACAGCGAATCGTATTGCGCGGGCGTGAGCACGGTCGCGTTCGGCCGCGCGAGCTGGATGCGCATCACGAGCGCCTCGACGCCGCCGAGCAGCAGGAACACGAACGCGGTGACGATGTAGCGCAACCCGATGCGCTTGTGATCGACGGTGCCGAGCCAGCCGCGCCAGCCGGGTTCCGATTCCCACAGCTCGGCCAGCGCGCGCTCGTGCATGGAGCCGGGCGGCGCTTCGCCGAGATCGGGTACGCGGCTGAGCGGGGCGGGCGTGTCGCGGGCAATGGCCATCGGCGTCCTCGGTTCAGTGCAGCGTCGCGAGATACGCGGCGAGATCGTCGGCATCGCGCGGCGCGAGCGCGATCGACGGCATCAGCGACTGCGGCTTGACCTGCTGCGCATGCGCGATCCAGCGGCGCAGGTTGTCGGGGGTGTTGTCGAGCGTGCCGGCCGCGAGCAGCCGGCGCGTGCCGACGTGCGTGAGATCGGGGCCCGCGTCGCCCGCGGCATCGGTGCCGCGCACCGCGTGGCAGCCCGCGCAGCGCGCGGCGAACACGCGCTGGCCGCGGCGTTCGGCGCCGGCGCCCACGGCGCCTGCCTGGGCCGGTTGCCGTTGCGCGGCGAGCCACGCATGAAACGCGGCTGGCGGCTCGGCCACGACTTCGAACGCCATGTGCGCATGCTGCGCGCCGCAGTATTGCGAGCATTGCCCCCGGTAGACGCCAGGCCGGTCGGCCTGCAGCCATTGGCGGTTGGTCTGGCCGGGAATCGTCTGGGTCTTGCCGGCGAGTTGCGGCACCCAGAACGCGTGGATCACATCGGCGCTCTTCAGCTCGATCGCGACGGGCTCGCCCACCGGAATATGAATCTCGTTCGCCGTGACGAAGCCCGGGCCGTTCGCGTCGTCCGGATAACGCACGGCCCACCACCAGTCTTGCGCGGTCACGGTGATCGTCAGCGCGGGCGGACGTGGCGGCGCCGCGATCGCGCCCATCACGCGCAGCATGTACACGAGCGCGCCGAACAGCAGCAGGATCGAGATCGCGGTGCCGACGGTCACGATCGTCAGCCCGCTGCCATAGCCGCCGCCCGCCTGCGCGCGACGGCGAAACAGCGCGATCAGCAGCAGCACGGCGATCGCGACGCAGACGAACGTGCACAGCGCGAGCAGCGCCCAGCCGAGTACGAAGACCGGCTGCGCGGCGGGGCCGGCTGCGTGCACGACGTACGCGAGCGGCAGCGGCGCGGCAGGATTGCCGGGCTCGGCGCGCTCGGCGGCCGCGCGCGCGACGAGCGGCGCGACCGCCCACGCGGACGGTGCGAGGCATGCGATATGACGCGCTTTGTTGGGCAGCGGGACGAGCAACGCGACTCCTTGCCGAAGTGGGCGGCGTGACGAAAGCCGTTCGCGGCGGAGCAAGTTTCGTGCGCGTGCGGCTTGCATGTATGCGGCCGCGGGAATGCGGGATGGCGTGGGCTAGGGCCGGTGCGTTACAGCCGGCTTGTAAATTGGACGACCGTTCACGGTACGCGCGGGGGGCGATATGGATTGCGTCGAGATTGCGTGAGCCCGCGCGGCCGGCGGCATGTCGCTTGCTGCGTCGAACGCGTTCCGGTACGCGGCGGCGCGACAGCTTCGTTGGCGTGCCGGCCCTCATCGACAAACGGGAGGAACCGACCGTGAAGACCGTTGTGATCACGGGTGCGAGCGCCGGCGTCGGTCGTGCGAGCGCCCACGCGTTTGCGCGGCTCGGCGCGAACGTCGCGCTGCTCGCTCGCGATCCGCGCGCGCTGGACGACACCGCGAGCGAGGTGCGCGCATATGGCGTCCGGGCGCTGCCGATCGCCGTCGACGTGAGCGATGCGGCAGCGCTCGACGCGGCGGCCGAGCGGATCGAACACGAGCTCGGGCCGCTCGACGTGTGGGTCAACAACGCGATGGTCACCGTGTTCGCGCCGTTCGACGCCATCTCGCCGGAAGACTATGCGCGCGTGACGGCCGTCACCTACCTCGGCTGCGTGTACGGCACGCGTGCCGCGCTGGCGCGGATGGCCCCACGCAACCGCGGCACGATCGTGCAGGTCGGCTCGGCGCTCGCGTACCGGTCGATTCCGCTGCAGGCGCCGTACTGCGGCGCGAAACATGCGATCCGCGGCTTCACCGACGCGCTGCGCTGCGAGTTGCTGCATGCACGCAGCCGCGTGCGCGTGACGATGGTGCAACTGCCCGCGATCGACACGCCGCAGTTCGACTGGGCCGAATCGGTGCTGCCGCACGCACCGCGTCCGGTCGCGCCGGTCTATGCGCCGGAGGTGGCGGCCGATGCGATCGTGCACGCCGCGCGGCATCCGTGCCGCGAGCGCTGGGTCGGCTGGTCGTCGCTCGCGGCGATCGTCGCGAACGGCATCGCGCCCGGCTGCTTCGACCGCTATCTCGCGCGCACGGCCGTCCGCGGCCAGCAGCGCGCGGCGCCGGCTGGCCCGCGCGCGTCGAACCTGTGGGCGCCCGTGCCGGGCCGCCATGCGACGCGTGGCGCGTTCACCGACGAAGCGCGCAGCTCGGGCGCGGAGGCCGGGCTCGGCGCGTCGCGCGCGCTCGCGTTCGGCGCGGCCGTCGTGGTGCTCGTGGCCGCATGTGCCGCCGCACGCAAATGGCGCCGGTGAGCGCGATGCGGATCGAGGGTTACGCGCTCGTCGGCGACGGCCGCAGCGCCGCGCTCGTCGCGCGCGACGGCAGCATCGACTGGCTGTGCTGGCCGGACTTCGATTCGCCGCCGTGTTTCGCCGCGCTCGTCGGTACGCCGGACAACGGCCGGTTCCGGATCGCGCCGCGCGAACACGATGCCCGCACGACACGCCGCTATCTGCCGGGCACCGCGATTCTCGAAACGACGTTCGAAACGCCGTCGGGCCGCATCTCGATCACCGACTGGATGAGCTGGAACGCGGCGGATCCGTGCCTGATCCGCCGCGTGAGCGGCGAGCGCGGGACGGTCGACGTCGATATCGATCTCGGCGTGCGCTTCGACTACGGCAGCGCGCAGCCGTGGTGCCGGCATGTCGGCCGGCGCTGGACCATGATGACGGGCGGCGATGCGATGTGGCTCGACACCGATGCGCGGCTCGACGTGGAGGGCGACCGGCTCGTCGGCACGCGACGGATCGCGGCGGGCGAGCGGGTGGCGTTCTGCATCAGTTACGCGCGCTCGTTCGATCCGGCGCCCGCCGTGCCCGACGCACACGCGTCGTTGCACGACACGCAGGCATTCTGGCGCGCGTGGTCGGATTGCAACGCGGCGAAGGGCCCGCATCGCGACGCGATCGAGCGCGCGCTGATCACGGTGAAACTGCTGTCGAGCGTGCGCACGGGCGGCATCGTCGCGGCGCCGACCAGTTCGCTGCCCGAGCGCTTCGGCGGCAAGCGCAACTGGGACTACCGGTTCTGCTGGCTGCGCGATGCGAGCTTCACGCTGCGTGCGCTGGTGCGCTGCGGCTATCGCGACGAAGCCGCGCGCTGGCGCGACTGGCTCGTGCGCGCGATCGCCGATCACCCGTCGCAACTGCAGGTGCTGTATGTGGCCGACGGCGGCCGGCGCGCGGCCGAGTGGGAAGCCGCGCATCTGGCCGGCTACGAAGGCGCGCAGCCGGTGCGCTTCGGCAATGCGGCGGCCGACCAGTTGCAGCTCGACGTGTACGGCGAGGTGCTCGGCGCGCTGTACCAGGCGCGCCGGCACGGGCTGCCGCCCGACGACGACGCGTGGACGCTCGAGCGGAGGCTGCTCGAACATCTCGCGACGATCTGGCGCGAGCCGGACGAAGGCATCTGGGAGGTGCGCAGCGGCCGGCACCCGTTCACGTCGTCGAAGGTGATGGTATGGGCCGCGGTCGAAAGCGCGTACCGTTCCGCGCGCGCCTTCGGCCACCACGCGCCGCTCGACGTATGGCGGCGCTGGGCCGATGCGGTGCGTGCGGAGGTGCTCGAGCACGGCTATCACGCGCAGTTGGGCCGCTTCGTCGACCGCTTCGACGGCGACGGCATCGACGTCAGCCTGTTGCTGATTCCGTTGACGGGGATGCTCGATGCGTCCGACCCGCGCGTGGTCGCGACGGTCGCCGCGATCGAGCGCGAACTGATGGACGACGGCTTGCCGTTCCGCTATCGGCCGCCGCGTTTCGCGGACGGCTGCGAGGGCGACGAAGGCGCGTTTCTCCCGGCCGGCTTCTGGCTCGTGCAGGTGTACCGGATGCAGGGGCGCGACGACGACGCGCATGCGCTGTTCGAGCGGCTGCTCGGCCTGCGCAACGACCTCGGGCTGCTGTCCGAGGAATACGACGTGACGGCGCGGCGCCTGTGCGGGAATTTTCCGTTCACGCTCGCGCACGTCGGGCTCGTGAATGCGGGGCTCGCGCTGCAAGGCGGCGGGCGGGACGACGTCGACGTCGGCTAGGGCGCCGCGCAGCCGTCCCGCGCTTGCCTGGCCTACGATTCGCCTTTCCCTCCCTTGCCACGCTTGTCGCCATGTTCGCCGTTGCCCGGCAGCACGGCCGACAGCACCTGCCGCGCGGTCTCGACGATCACGTTGCCCTCGCGCGGGTCGCCTTTCATCAGCGTTTCGGCGAAATGCTTCGCCTGCTGCAGCGTCACGTGCGGCGGCAGCGGCGGCACCTCGGGGTCGCTCTTCACTTCGAGCACGACCGGCCGGTCGGACGCGAGCGCTTCTTCCCACGCGGCGCCGAGCTGTTCCGGATCGTCGACGTAGATGCCCTTGAGGCCGAGCAGCGTCGCGAAGCGGTAGTACGGCACGTTCGGGATCTGCTGCGACGCGTCGAACTTCGGGTCGCCCTCCATCACGCGCTGCTCCCACGTGACCTGGTTCAGGTCCTCGTTGTTCAGCACCATGCAGATCCAGCGCGGGTCGGGCCACTGGCGCCAGTATTTCGCGACGGTGATCAGCTCGGCCATGTTGTTCATCTGCATCGCGCCGTCGCCGACCATCGCGATCACCGGGCGCACCGGGTACGCGAACTTCGCGGCGATCGCGTAGGGCACCGCGGCGCCCATCGACGCGAGGCCGCCGGACAGCGAACCCATCATCCCGCGCCGCATCATCAGGTCGCGCGCATACCAGTTCGCACAGGAGCCCGAATCGCTCGTCAGGATCACGTCGTCGGGCAGGCGCGGCGACAGCTCGGTAAACGCGCGCTGCGGATTCACGCCGCGCCCCGCGCTGGCCTTCGCGGCCGCGCGGGCCGCGAGCGTGTCGTGCCAGTCATGGTTCCATTTCGCGATCCGGTCGCGCCACGCGGTATCGCGCCGCTCGTTCAGCAGCGGCAGCAGCGCGCGCAGCGTCTCGGCGCTGTCACCGACGAGGTTGACCTCCATCGGGTAGCGCAGGCTCAGCATGTCGGCCTTCAGGTCGATCTGCACGCCGCGCGCCTGACCTTCCTTCGGCAGGAATTCCGAATACGGAAAGCCTGAGCCGACGACCAGCAGCGTGTCGCATTCGGTCATCAGTTCGTAGCTCGGCTGGGTGCCGAGCAACCCGATCGAGCCGGTGACCCACGGCAGGTCGTCCGGCAGCGCGGCCTTGCCGAGCAGCGCTTTCGCGGCGCCGGCACCGAGCCGGTCGGCCACCGCGATGACTTCGTCGGTCGCCTTCAGCGCGCCGGCGCCCACCAGCATCGCGACTTTCGACCCCGCGTTGAGCACGTCGGCCGCGCGCCGCAGGTCGTCCGCATACGGCACGACTTTCGGCGCGGTATAGCCGACGCCCGAATGCACGGTGCCGTGCGCGCGCTTGGGCGGCGCGTAATCGAGCTCCTGCAGGTCGTTCGGCAGCACGAGCGCGGTGACCGCGCGCGCACCGAGCGCGGTGCGCACCGCGCGGTCCACCAGATGGCGCACCTGGCCGGGCACCGTTGCAAGCTGAACGAATGCGCCTGCAACGTCTTTGAAAAGCGCCGGAAGATCCACTTCCTGCTGATAGTGGCCGCCGAGCGCCGCGCGCGCCTGCTGGCCGACGATCGCGAGCACCGGCATGTGGTCGAGCCGCGCGTCGTAAAGGCCCGTCACGAGGTGCGCGGCGCCGGGGCCCGACGTCGCGACGCATACGCCCAGCTCGCCTGTAAATTTTGCATGCGCGGACGCCATGAAGGCCGCCATCTCCTCGTGGCGCGCCTGGATGAATTCGATCTTGCCGTCCGCGCGGTTCAGCGCGCCAAAAAAGCCGTTGATGCCGTCGCCCGGGTAGCCGTAGATGCGGCGCACGCCCCAGTCGTACAGCCGCTCGACGATGAAATCCGCCACTGTCGCCATGCCGTTTCTCCTTGGTTCGGGATGAGCCGATGCGAGGTTGCCGCGCAAGGCACGTGCCGCGCCGCGTGCGTCGGGCACAGCGGTTGCACGCGGCATCCGCACGCAAAAGCAAGCTGACCGGAGCGCAACGATGGCACTTTCCGCCGCGCCGGCGATCGACGACGTGCGCGCCCGCGCGTACCGCGTGCCGACCGACCGGCCCGAAGCCGACGGGACCTACGCATGGACCGCGACGACGGTCGTCGTCGTCGAGATCGACGCGGGGCCCGTGACGGGGCTCGGCTATACGTACACCGACGCGAGCGCCGTGCCGCTCATGGCGTCGCTGCTGGCCGGCGTGTTGCGCAACCGGCCGGTGGTGGATATCCCGGCCGCGGTCGATGCACTGTGGCGCGCGGTGCGCAACGTCGGCCGCAGCGGGGTCGCGGCGACCGCGATTTCGGCGCTCGATGTCGCGTTGTGGGACGCGAAGGCGAAACTCGCCGACGTGCCGCTCGCGCTGTTGCTGGGCCGTCTGCGTGACCGCGTGCCGGTGTACGGCAGCGGCGGCTTCACGACTTACGATGTGCCGACGCTCGCCGCGCAGCTCGACGGCTGGCGGGACGAACACGTACGCGCATGCAAGATCAAGATCGGCGCGGAGGATGTGCACGATCTGTCGCGCGTGCGCGCGGCGCGCGATGCACTCGGGCCCGGCGTCGATCTGTTCGTCGATGCGAACGGCGCGTATGCGCCGCGCACCGCGCTCGCCTTCGCGCAGGCCGCCGCCGATTGCGACATCCGCTGGTTCGAGGAGCCCGTCAGCAGCGACGACGTCGCCGGGCTGCGATTCGTGCGCGAGCACGTCGGTGCGGAAGTCGACATCGCCGCCGGCGAATACGCGTATACCCCCGACGATTTCCGGCGCTTGCTGGAAGGCCACGCAGTCGACGTGCTGCAGGCCGACGCGACGCGCTGCGGCGGCGTGAGCGGCTTTCTCGCGGCCGCGGCGCTGGCCGATGCGTATCACGTCGACCTGTCCGCCCATTGCGCGCCCGCGCTGCACCGGCACGTTGGATGCGCGGCGCCGCGCCTGCGTCACGTCGAATGGTTTCACGATCATGTCCGCATCGAGCGGATGCTGTTCGACGGTGCGCCGACGCTCGTCGACGGCGCACTGGAAATCGACGCGACGCGCGCCGGGCTCGGCCTCGAATTGCGCGCCGCCGACCTGCTGGATTTCGCGCGCTGAATCCCGACAAGGAGGAACGATGCGACACCCCCGACATCGCGCCGCCGAGCGTGACAGGTTGCTGGCCGACGCCGCGCGACTGTTGAACCGCAGCGCGTTGCTGCTGGCCGGCTCGGTGCTCGCCGACAGCGGCGTCGAGCACTATCGCGGCACCTTTCACAATCGCGCGATGCTCGCGCCGCTCGCGATGTCGACGCTGTCGGTGATCGCGAGCGTGCACGGTCACGCGGACGACACGCCCGCGCGCCATCGGCTGCGCGACGCGGTGCACGTCGCGTCGGCCGCGGTGGGCGTCGCCGGCTCGGCGTTCCACCTGTACAACGTGACGAAGCGGCCCGGTGGATTCAGTTGGCACAACCTGTTCTACGGCGCACCGCTCGGCGCGCCGTTCGCGCTGCTGCTGTCGGGCGCGCTGGGCGCGGCGGGCGAGCGGCTGCGCGAGAGCCCGGCCGACGCGCCGCGGCTCGCCGGACTGCCGGCGGGGCGCGCGCTGGCCGCACTGGTCACGGCGGGCCTAGTCGGCACGCTCGGCGAAGTCGGGCTGCTGCATTTTCGCGGCGCATTCCAGCATCGCGCGATGTTCGCGCCGGTCGTCGTGCCGCCGCTCGCCGCGCTGGCGACCGCGCAGCTCGCGCTGTCGCGCCCGCGCGCCGACCGACGCTTCTGTCGCGGATGGCTGCGCGCGACGGCCGTGCTCGGGTGCGTCGGCGTTGCCTTCCATGCGCGCGGCGTCGCGCGGCAGATGGGCGGCTGGCGCAACTGGTCGCAGAACCTGCTTTCGGGGCCGCCGCTGCCGGCGCCGCCGAGCTTCACCGCGCTCGCGATCGCGGGGCTCGCCGCGACCGCGCTCGCCGAACGGGAGGCGCCATGAGCGACGTGAACCGCAAGCCCGTCGCGCTGCCGCGCTACCCGGGCTACGACGTGCTCGCCAAGCGCGATACGCCGTCGTGGAACGATGCAACACGGCGCGCGATCGATGCGCGGCTGCGCGTCGCGGCCAATGCGCCGCGCTATCTGGATCCCGAACGATTCGCGACGCTCGGCGCGTTGTGCGCGCGCATCGTCCCGCAGCAGCCGGGCGGCGCTGGCGCGATTCCAACCGCGGCATTGGTCGACGCGCGGCTCGCGGCCGACGGCGGCGACGGCTATCGCGATGCACGCCTGCCGCCGCTGCGAGCTGCCTGGCAGACGGGGCTCGCCGCGCTCGACGCAATGGCGCGGCACGCGTATGGCTGCTCGTTCGCGACGCTCGGTGCACGCGATGCCGATGCGTTGCTGCAGGCGGTCCAGAAAGGCGACGTCGATCCGCGGGTAGCGCCGGCCTGGGCCGGCATGGACCCGCAGACGTTCTTCATGAAGCGCGTGCTGATGGATATCTGCGGCGCGTATTACGGCCATCCGTTCGCATGGAACGAGATCGGCTTCGGCGGCCCCGCGAGCCCGCGCGGCTACGTGCGGATGGACTTCAACCGCCGCGACCCGTGGGAAGCGGAAATGCGCGTGGAGGAGGGCGATCGCGATGGCCGCCGATGAACCGCTGTCCGCCCCGACGCCGCGCGGCCGCGACGGCCGTGCGCCCGATCCGTTGCGCGTCGGCGGCTGGTCGCCGATGCGGATGTTCCGCGACGACGACGCGGTCGACTTCGTGATTGTCGGCACCGGCGCCGGCGGCGGCACGCTCGCGTGCAAGCTCGCCGAATACGGTTTCTCGGTCGTCGCGCTCGATGCGGGCGCCTGGTGGCGGCCGCTCGAGGAATTCGCGTCGGACGAGACGCATCAGCACAAGCTGTTCTGGACCGACGAGCGGATCTGCGACGGCGCTGATCCGCTCACGCTCGGCACCAACAACAGCGGCCGGGCGATCGGCGGCAGCACCGTGCATTTCGCGATGGTGTCGCTGCGCTTCCGGCCCGAGTGGTTTCGCTCGCGTAGCGCGCTCGGCTACGGCGTCGACTGGCCGCTCGACTGGCGCGAGATGTGGCGCTACTACCGCGAGGTCGAACAGGCGTTGAAGATCAGCGGGCCGGTGAACTATCCGTGGGGCCCGCCGCGGCCGCGCTACCCGTATCGCGCACACGAACTGAATGCGGCCGCGCTCGTGCTCGCGCGCGGCGCGGAGGCCATGGGCATCGACTGGACGCCGACGCCGCTCGCGACGCTGTCCGCGCCGCGCGGCCGCGCGCATCCGTGCGTGTATCGCGGCTTCTGCATCGCCGGCTGCGCGACCAACGCGAAGCAGAGCGCGCTCGTCACGTGGATACCGCGCGCGGTCGCGGCCGGCGCCGAAGTGCGCGATCTCGCGATGGCGCTGCGGATCGACGCCGAAGGCGATCGCGTGACCGGCGTGCACTACCGGCGCGATGGCCGCACCCGGTTCCAGCGCGCGCGCAACGTCGTCGTCGCCGGTTATGCGATCGAGACGCCGCGCCTGTTGCTGCTGTCCGCGAACGGGCGGCATCCGCAGGGGCTCGCGAACAGCTCGGGCCTCGTCGGCCGCTACCTGATGGCGCAGCTCAACCAGGCATCGTGGGGGACGATGGACGACGAAGTGCGCTGGTACAAGGGGCCGCCGTCGCTGTCGATCACCGAGCACTGGAACTACGCGGACGAAGGCAAGGATTTCTTCGGCGGCTATTGCTGGATGAGCCAGGGGCCGCTGCCGATCGAATGGGCGCGCAAGGTCGCCGCGCGCGGGCTGTGGGGGGATGCGCTCAAGCGCGAGATGGCGCGCTACAACTTCCAGGCCGGCCTGAAGATCGTCGGCGAGACGCTGCCGTGCGCGGACAACCGCGTGACGCTCGCCGACGAGCGCGACGCGTTCGGGCTACCGGTCGCGCGCGTCACCTATTCGTACGACGACAACGACCGCCGGATGATCCGCCATGCGCTCGCGCAGATGGCGCGTTCGCTGGAAGCGGCCGGCGCGCGCGACATCTGGCACGAGGAAGACGACACGTGCCATCTCGCCGGCACCGCGCGGATGGGCGACGACCCGGCGACGAGCGTCGTCGATGCGGACTGCCGCAGCTGGGACATCCCGAACCTGTGGGTGTGCGACGGCTCGGTGTTTCCGACGGTGGGCGGCGTGAATCCGTCGCTGACGATCCAGGCGATCGCGTGCCGTACCGCCGACCGCATCCGCGCGCTGGCGGCACGCGGCGACGCGCATGCGCGTGCGCGATGGCGGTGAATCGCGCGGCGCGGCCCCGCCAACGGCCGGTACGACGTGTGCGTGCGAGAGAGGGCGCCGTACGCGAACCGTTCAATCTCTTGTCGAGGAGTCGTCTCATGCCTGGATTCAACCGTTCATTCATACGCCGTTCCGCCGCCTGCGCACTGCTGGCCGCGTGCGCGTCGGCGCTGCCCGCGGCCGGGCAGTTGCGCCCGTCCAATCCCGCCAGCGTGCCCGACACGTCCACGCAGGCGTTCAAGCGAGCGGACCGAAAAATGATGGAAGCGATGGAGAGCGCGCCGTACACCGGCGATGCCGATCGCGATTTCGTCTCACACATGGCGCCGCATCACCAGGGCGCGATCGACATGGCGCAGGTCGAGCTCAAATACGGCAAGGACCCGACGCTGCGGCAGCTCGCGAGCCGGATCGTCGCCGCGCAGCGCGACGAGATCGCGCTGATGGAGCGCTGGCAGAAGGAGCACGGCAAGACGCCGTGAACCGCGATGCGAGACGGCGACAGGCAGCCGGCTGTATCGATGGTTCTGCATCCGACAAGCGGCGATACCGGACACGTGCCGATGCGGTGGCCGTGCGTCCTGTCGGCCGCGAAAGGAGGCGCGATGCATGGACGGTAAGCACGAGGCGGCGGGCCGCTCGGTCGACAGCGTGGCCGACTACATGGCCGCGATCGGCGCGCAGCGGCAGACGATGGCGCTGCGGCTCTTTCGCGGCCAGTGCAACGCCGGCTGGCCGCTCGTGCCCGGCATCGCGCGGCAGCGCGCGTCGCCCGACGTGGAAGCGCGGATGCTCGACGAATTCACGCGGCGCGCGCTGCCGCATCTGGAGCCCGGGCAGAACCTCGATGCATGCGACTGGCTCGCGCTCGCGCAGCAGCACGGGATGCGCACGCGCCTGCTCGACTGGTCGGGCAACGCGCTCGCCGCGCTGTGGTTCGCGGTCCGGCGCGCGGGCGAAGCGGGCGGAGACGGCGTGGTGTGGTGCCTGTCGCACGACGCCGACGACATCGCGACCGCCGCCGAACGGCGCGCGCCGCTGCGGGTCACGCGCACCAAGGTATTCCGGCCGCGCCACGTGATGCCGAGGATCACCGCGCAGGACGGCTGGTTCACGATTCACTGCTACGACGCCGGCGCCGAGCGCTTCGTGCCGCTCGACGAGCATGCGGACCTCGCCGGCCGCCTGATGCGTATCGTCGTGCCGGGTGCCCGGTTCGCGACGATCCGGCGGGAGCTGGCCGGTGTCGGCGTGAGTATCGCGACGATCTTCCCGGATCTCGACGGCATCGCGCAATTGACCGACGCGCGCTATTTCCCGGACGACGAGGACACGCACGCGCCGCGGTAAAGCCCACACGGGCTGCGGGCCGGGCACGCGCGATGCTTGTCTCGACGGCGCGTACACGGGACCGAACCCCAAACGCCCGGCTTGCGACCGGTTCGCGGCAGGCGACGCGGCGGCTCCTGCGCGCGATTCAAACAGAACATCGAATCCGGAGGCTTTCATGCGCGAACCCAACGTACCACCGAGCGACCGGCGCGACACGGCGTGCGGGCCCGGCGCCGGTTCCCGGCCGGCCGGGAACGCCGTCACCCGCACGTTCGAACGTTTTGCGTCGAGCGTGACCACGTGGGCCGGCTCGCCGGTGGCGTTCGGCAGCGCGGTCGCGATCACCGTGCTGTGGCTCGTGAGCGGGCCGCTGTTTCATTACTCCGACGCGTGGCAACTCGTCATCAATACCGGCACCACGATCATCACGTTCCTGATGGTGTTCCTGCTGCAGCGCAACCAGAACCGCGACAGCGTGGCGTTGCACCTGAAGCTCGACGAGCTGCTCGCGGTCACGCGCGCGGCGAGCGACCGGCTGATCGGGATCGAGGATGCGTCGGAGGAGGAGTTGCGCGCGTTGGCGCAGACCTATGTCGAAATGGCGCAGCGCGCGGCCGAGCGCGGCGAGGACGAGCCGGGCGGGAGGCGCGCGGAAACGGCCGACACGCCCCCCGAATCGTGATCGTCGGATCTTCCGATCGAGCGATGCGCGGCCCGATGATTTTTCAAACGCTTGTCGTTTCTGTCGGCACGCCGTGGCGCGATGGCTTGCATGCGCCGCTCGCAGCGGGGGAACGGCACGTGCTGCATGCCGAAACGAAGCCCGGTCGTTCCGGGTATTGCCCACGGTGCCTCCATGAACTCCAGAACTCCTTCGAATCCGTTGTTGAATCTTGCGGTGGCCGTCGCTTGCGGGGCGGCCGCGATGTACTTCCTCGATCCGGCGTCCGGCCGGCGCCGACGCGCTTATCTGCGCGACAAGGCGGTTGCGGGCCGGCACGACGTGGCCGATTATGCGAATACGCAGGTGAAGCGGGCGGCCGACCATGCGCGCGGCGCGATCGCCGGCCTGCGGGCGGACTGGCTCGCGGGCGATGCGAGCGACGTGCAGGTGGCCGAGCGCGTGCGTGCGGCGCTCGGCCGGCTCGTCGCACGCCCGCGCGACATCGACGTGAGCGTCGAGCGCGGCAACGTGTGCCTGACCGGACAGGTCGAGGAAGCCGAACGTCAGGCGCTGATCGACGGCGTTGCCGCGCTGCATGGCGTGCATCACGTCGAGGACGCGATGGGCGCGCGCAGCGAATACAAGGCGTCGCCCGACGGGCATTCGCACTGACGCGGCCGCGGCTGCCCGCACCGGCGGGGGCCGGCGAACGAGTACGACACGCATTCGGCGCACGCACGGCTGCCGGCACGACGGCAGCCTGGCGCCCCAACCGGAGCAAGCCCATGAACGAACGCCAGCCCCCCGACACGACGCCTCCGCATCCGGAGCCCGGCGCGCACGACGCGCTCGAACACCTGCTCGGCAGCCTGCATCGGCACGGCTTCCTGCGCTTCGCGAACGAGGTCGTCAGCGCCAACGCGCGGCTGGCCGATACGTTTGTCGACGCGCTCGACAAGCCCGGCATGCAGAGCGGCATGGAGAATCTCGCGGTGCTCGTGACGGCGCTGTCGCGCATTCCGCCGGAGCAGTTCAGCCGTGCCGCATTCGCGGCGGCCGACGCGCTGCATCACGTCGGCTCGTGGCAGCCGTCGCAGCACGAGCATGTCGCGCCCGGCGTGCGCGGTGTCTACCGGCTGCTGCACGACGAGGCGCTGTGGGACGCGTTGGCGCCGCTGCTCGACGGGCTGAAGGTCTTCGCGCAAGGGCTCGCTCGCGATCCGCGGCCGCCGGTCGCAGGGCTCAACGAGACGACGAAAGACGCGTGAGCACGCGCGGTTGCAGGTCGCTCGCCACGCACAGGCCCGCGAACTGACGGATGATGCGCTGCGTCGGCGCGCTTGCCGGCCAGTGTGATACCGCGTCGATACCGACCCAGCGGCACAGCGCGATTTCCCGGCCCGGGCACGCGTGCGCGCCGCGCGGCAGGCTCGCGACGAAGACGTGATGGCGTTTCACGCTGCCGTCCACGTGGAAGAAATAAGCGAGTTCGAGATCGGCGAGCCCCGTTTCCTCCCGAAGTTCGCGATGCGCGGCGTCGAGCGCCGATTCGCCGCGCCGAATCACGCCGCCCGGCAACGTCCAGCGCGACGCCCGCCCGCGCGCGACCAGCAGCACGCGCTGGTTGCGATGGCAGATGATCGTCGCGCGTTCCTTCGCCAGTGGCGCCAGCGGCACCGCGCGAACAGGGAAATCGGCCGGGTCGGGTAGCATCATGCAAGGCAGGCAACGGGTGATTGAAAGATCCGGGGCCTTGTGCAGCAACGTGCATGCCCGCTTCGCCGCCGCACCGGCCGGCATGCGAACGTTTCAGGGCCGCTGCCTGATCGCGGGCCGCGATTTTTCAACGGCTTGTCATTTCTGCCGCCGGCCATCGAGGGCGGATGGGCGGTGCGGCGCGACGCGTGGACTATCGCGAGCCGTCCGTTTCGTCGGGCCGATGCGGCGGCGTCCCGCTTCCCGGCCCGGTCGGCTTGCCTTCGGCGGGGTCGTGGGCGCTGCGCGGCGGCGGCGTGCCCGTGCCCCGGCGCTTGCCTTCGGGGCCGGGCGTGCTGTCGCCGCGATCTTCGCCGCGTGTGTCGGTGTCCAGTGAGGTCGAGCGTGTCATGGTTCGCGAGTCCTGTCGGGGCGGTCGTAATGCACGCGTCGCGCATCGCGCATGCCGTGATCGGACGAAGCAGGTGGCCGGGCCCGCCGTTTGCTTGATCGCGCGCTTGAGGTCGGCGCGAGCAATGTCGCCCGCGCCGCCGCCTGGAGCCCCGTTTCATGCCCGATGCGATCCTGTGCCCGTTGTCCGTTCGTGAGCGATGGTGCGTCGCGGTCCGGCGCGCGTTGACGCCCGGACGGCGCGGCACCGGCGCGCCGGACGCGTACGCGCCGGCGGTGGCCGGTGTCGCCCGGTCGACGCCGATGAGGCCGATGAGGCCGATAACACCGATGCGCGCGCCTTGGCCGGCGTTAGCGCCTGCGTTCGAGCGCGGGTCCACCGCCATCGCCCGTGCAGGCGACGGCCACTCCGGCGGCGGCTCGGGCGCAGCGCCAGGCCGCAACGGCGAGCACCCGACCGATGCGCCGGGCGGCGGTGGCGGCGACGACCATCCGCACGACGATCGCGGCGGCCGCACCGGCGGCGACGGGAATGGCAACGACGGCGACGGCGAACGCAAGCGGCCCGGCAAGAAACCGCTGATCATCCTCGGCGCGGTGGTGTTCGTGCTGCTCATCGGCGGGCTCGTGTGGTGGTTCGCGACGCGCAACCAGGAAAGCACCGACGATGCGTATACCGACGGCAACGCGATCGCGGTCGCGCCGCACGTGTCCGGCTACGTGACGCGCCTGGCGGTCGACGACAACACCTTCGTGCGGCGCGGCGACGTGCTCGTCGAGATCGATCCGCGCGACTACCGCGCGCAGGTCGACGCGGCGCAGGCCCAGCTCGGTCTCGCGCAGGCGCAGCTCGATGCGGCGCGCGTGCAGCTCGATATCGCGCGCGTGCAGTATCCGGCCCAGTACCGGCAGGCGCGCGCGCAGATCGAATCGGCGGAAGCCGCGTACCGGCAGGCGCTCGCCGCGCAGTCCCGCCAGCGGGCGGTCGATGCGCGCGCAACCTCGCAGCAGGCGATCGACGCGGCCGATGCGCAGCGCGCGACCGCCGACGCGAACGTCGCGATGGCCCAGGCGCAGGCGCGCACCGCGAGCCTCGTGCCGCAGCAGATCCGGCAGGCCGAGACGGCCGTCGAGGAACGCCGCCAGCAGGTGCTGCAGGCGCGCGCGCAGCTCGAGACGGCCAACCTGAACCTGTCGTACTGCGAGATGCGCGCGCCGTCCGACGGCTGGGTCACGCGGCGCAACGTGCAACTGGGCTCGTTCCTGCAACCGGGCACGTCGATCTTCTCGATCGTCACGCCGCGCGTGTGGGTCACCGCGAATTTCAAGGAGTCGCAGCTCGAGCGGATGCGCATCGGCGACCGTGTCGACGTGTCGGTCGACGCGTATCCCGATCTCGACCTGCACGGTCACGTCGACAGCATCCAGCTCGGCAGCGGCTCGCGCTTCTCCGCATTTCCGACCGAGAACGCGACCGGCAACTTCGTGAAGATCGTGCAGCGCGTGCCGGTGAAGATCGTGCTCGACGGCCCGCTGCCGACCCGTCCACCGCTCGGTCTCGGCCTGTCGGCCGTGCCGACCGTCCACCTGAAATGACCGGCCGCCGCGCCGCGGCCGGTGTCGACCGGAGCGATCCGATGCCCGATACCCGCATGCCGTTCCCGTTTCGCGAGGCCCGCCGATGAACCGGCCGCCTGAGCGCAGCGGCGCGTCCGGCGGCACCTGGCGACCCGCCGCGAACCTGTGGCTCATCGCGATCGTCGTCACGCTCGCCGCATTCATGGAAGTGCTCGACACGACGATCGTCAACGTCGCGCTGCCGCACATCGCCGGCACGATGTCGGCGAGCTACGACGAGGCGACCTGGACGCTCACCTCGTACCTCGTCGCGAACGGCATCGTGCTGCCGATTTCGGGGTTCCTCGGGCGCCTGCTCGGCCGCAAGCGCTACTTCCTGCTGTGCATCGCCGCGTTTACCGTGTGCTCGTTCCTGTGCGGCGTCGCGACCAACCTCGGCGAACTGATCGTGTTCCGCGTGCTGCAAGGGCTGTTCGGCGGCGGGCTGCAGCCGAACCAGCAGTCGATCATCCTCGATACGTTTCCGCCCGAGCAGCGCAATCGCGCGTTCTCGATTTCGGCGATCGCGATCGTCGTCGCGCCGGTGCTCGGGCCGACGCTCGGCGGCTGGATCACCGACCATTTCTCGTGGCGCTGGGTGTTCCTGCTCAACGTGCCGATCGGCGCGCTGACCGTGCTCGCGGTGATGCAGCTCGTCGAGGATCCGCCGTGGCGGCGCGACGCCGAGCGCGGGATCTCGATCGACTACATCGGCATCGGGCTGATCGCGATCGGGCTCGGCTGCCTGCAGGTGATGCTCGATCGCGGCGAGGACGAGGACTGGTTCGGCTCGAACTTCATCCGCGTCTTTGCCGTGCTGTCCGTGCTCGGGCTGGTCGGCGCGACGCTGTGGCTGCTGCGTACGAAGAAACCGGTGGTCGACCTGTCGTGCCTGCGCGACCGCAATTTCGCGCTCGGCTGCGTGACGATCGCGACGTTCGCGGCCGTGCTGTACGGCAGCGCGGTGATCGTGCCGCAGCTCGCGCAGCAGCGTCTCGGCTACACGGCGACGCTCGCGGGGCTCGTGCTGTCGCCCGGCGCGCTGCTGATCACGCTCGAGATTCCGCTCGTGAGCCGGCTGATGCCGCACGTGCAGACGCGCTATCTGGTCGGATTCGGCTTCGTGCTGCTGTGCGGCTCGCTGATCTATTCGCGCACGCTGGTGCCCGACATCGACTACACGCACCTGATGATGATCCGGTGCGCGCAGTCGCTCGCGATCGGCTTCATGTTCGTGCCGATCACGACGCTTGCGTACCTGACCGTGCCGCAGCGGCTCAACGACGACGCGTCCGCGCTGTTCACGATGTTCCGCAACGTCGCGGGCTCGATCGGCATCTCGGTGTCGACCGCGCTGATCCGCGAGCGCACGCAGGCGCGCATGGCACATCTGTCCACGCACATGTCGACGCTGTCGCAGAACTTCCAGGACGCGTTGCAGGAGAATGCGCGCGCGATCGGCGCGCTGACGGGCGCGCAGCCGTCGGCCGCGCTGCAGACGGCGAGCGGGCGGCTGTACCAGACCTTCATCGAACAGGCGACGATCCTCGCGTATATCGACGTGTTCGCGATCCTCGCGGTGTTCTGCGCGTTCAGCATTCCGCTGACGTTCCTGTTCTCGCCGGCGAAGGCCGCGGGCGGCGCGGGAGGACATTGACGATGACGATGCATCGACGCGGCCGTCGCCGACATTCGCTACCCGCACGCGGGATCGCCGCGATGCTCGCCGCCTGCGCGGTGCTCGCGGGCTGTACCGTCGGGCCGGATTTCAAGCCGCCGCAGGCGGACGCGCCGGCCAACTGGCATGACTTGCAGGCCGCGGGCGCGGCATCGCCGGCATCGGGCGCATCCGCGGCATCGGCTGCATCGGCTGCATCGGCCCCCGGCGCGCATGCGCCGTCGTCGCCGGTGACGAGCGCCGATCCCGATCCGCGCTGGTGGCGCGCGTTCGGCGATCCGCTGCTCGACCAGCTCGTCGAGCGTGCCGCGCATGACAACCTCGACGTGCAGGCCGCCGTGCTGCGCATCGCCGAGGCGCGCGCGCAGGTCCGCGCGGCTGCCGCGCAGGGTTTGCCGGACGTGCGGGCGACCGCGAGCTACCAGCGCGAGCAGCTCGGCCTGAAAGGTATTGTCGAGGAGCAGGGCATCGACCAGCGAATCGATCGCCTCGGCGCGCCGGGCTCGCCGCTCGACCGGTTCGGGCCGGGTACCGGCGCGAGCGTGCAGCAAGGCGCGCGTGGCGCGCTCGATGCGCTCGAAGCGCCGGTCAACCTGTGGCAGGCCGGGTTCGACGCATCGTGGGAGCTGGACCTGTTCGGCCGGGTGCGCCGCTCGGTCGAAGCGGCCGGCGCGCAGACGAGCGCGGCGATCGCCAGCCGCGACGATGCGTTGCTGTCGCTGGAGGCCGAAGTCGCGCAGACCTATCTGCAACTGCGCGGCGCGCAAGCGCAGCGCGCGCTGGCCGACGATCTGCAACGCGCGCAGCGGGAACTGCTCGATCTGACGCGCGAGCAGGCCGCGCACGGCCTCGCGAGCGATCTCGACGTGCGCAGCGCCGAAGCCCGGCTCGCGCAGATCCATGCGCAACTGCCGCAGTTCGACCAGCAGATCGTGCTGCTGCGCAACGGCCTCGCGTATCTGGTGGGCGGTGCGCCAGGCGCGCTCGACGACTGGCTCGACGCGCCGCGCGCATTGCCGGACGTGCCGCCGACCGTGCCCGTCGGCCTGCCGTCGACGCTCGCGCGCCGGCGGCCCGACATCCGCCGCGCGGAGGCCGAATTGCATGCGGCTACCGCCGACGTCGGCGTCGCGGTCGCGCAGTTCTATCCGGACATCTCGTTGACGGGGCAAGTCGGGCTGCGTGCGTCGCACGTGCGCGAACTCGCGCACTGGTCGCACCTGTTCTATTCGTTCGGGCCGGCCATCTCGCTGCCGATCTTCTCCGGCGGGCAGCTCGTGTCGAACCTGCGGCTGTCGCAGGCGCGCCAGGCGGAAGCGGCGCTCGCCTACCGGCAAGCCGTGCTCCTGGCGCTGCGCGACGTCGACAATGCGCTGGCCGTGTACCGCACCGACCAGGCGCGCGCGGCCGCGCTCGACGACGCGGTGAAGGCCGAACAGGGCGCGCTGGATCTCGCGCGCGATCGCTACCGGAAAGGGTTGTCGCCGTTCCTCGACGTGCTGGATGCCGAGCGGCAATGGTCGGAGGGCCGGCAGCAGGCCGAGCAGGGCGCGTTGCAGACGACCACCGATCTCGTCGCGCTGTACAAGGCGCTCGGCGGCGGATGGCAGGCCGGCCCGGGCACGAATTCGAATGCGGATGCCGATGCGACGCGCACGCAGTAGCCGCAAGCGCGCGCCGAATTTCGCGGGCCGCGCTCGCGCAACGCCGTTCGCCGGCCCCTGCGCGGCGTCAATCCCACGCGTGCTTGCTGAACTGATAGCCCTTGGAGCGGATGGTCTTGATCCGTTTCGGTTCGTTCGCATCGTCGCGCAGCTTGCGGCGCAGCTTCGAGATGCGGCCGTCGATCGAACGATCGAGGCCGTCGAACGCGATGCCGCGCAGCAGCAGCGTCAGGTCTTCCCGGCTGACCACTTCGCCCGCGCGGCATACGAGCGCCCACAGCAGGTCGAATTCGGTCGACGTCAGGCGCGGCATGCTGCCGTCGGGAAGATGCACGCGACGGTCGGCCCGGTCGATCGAGAACTTGCCGAACACGTATCGCTGCGGCGAATCCGGCACGGGCTCGCCGGCCGGCACGCGCGTGCGCCGCAACTGCGCCTTGATCCGCGCGAGCAGCAGGCGCGGCTCGACCGGCTTGCGGAGAAAGTCGTCCGCACCGAGTTCCAGGCCGAGCAATTCGTCGAACGGTTCGTCGCGGCCCGTCACCATGATGACGATGCCGTCGTAACGCATGCGCGCCTCGCGGCAGATCTCGAAGCCGTCCTTGCCCGGCAGGTTGACGTCGAGCAGCACGAGATCGGGGCGGCTCGCGACGATCGCCGGTACCGCGCCGGCGCCGTCGCACAACGTGTCCACCAGGTAATGATGCTTGCGCAGATAGTCGGCGATCAGCGCGGACAGCGGGACGTCGTCTTCGACGAGCAGGATTCGAATGGGCATCGGTAAACGAAGGGGCAAAACGGGAAGGTGGCGAGCGGTCAGGCCCAGTCCGAACGCGTCGTAGCCGAAGCGACGTGGATGATACTGCGCAACATTCCGACGGAATGTGACGAAATCTGGATCGTTCGGTCAGCTTAGCTGTGGGCCAATCGCTGCCGGCGGGTGGAAAGCGCGGCGTGGGTAGCGTCAGGCCGTTTGTGAGGTTGAAACAGGTCGAGGCGAGGTCCGGCGCGGCGCGCGCGATGATGCGCGAGCGGGCATCCTTCAGACGAAAACGTTTGCGCCAATCCGGCGTCGGCGAACCTCGCTTGCACCGGCCGAACCCAGGCGAGGCAAGGTTAGTCGACATATCATTACAAAATATTACCGACGTTGGCGCGTCTCGGTCCCTACAATTCCCGAACCTGACTTACGCGCCTCGCATACTGCGATGGCATCTGCTCTCCGGTTACGTCGACCGTCGGTTTCGACGACACGTCGAGTCAGGCTGCTCGCGTGCGGAACCGGGATGCGCGCGGGTCGGATCGATGCTGCAGCGGCTCGCGACGGGCCGGCAAGCGGACAAGACGAATGATTCACGGGATTCACGGGGGAGCGAAATGACGCCGTTGCAAGTCGTCCTGAGTCTCGATGCACTCACGCACGCGATCGAAGCCGCGGTGGCGCGCGCCGACTGGAGCGAGGCCGTCCGCGCTGCCGAGATGCGTTCGGCATTCATCGTTGCGCTTGCACCCGATCAACCGGACGAGGTCATGTCGGCGCTGATGAAAGTGCAGGAAATCGATGTCCGGATTTCCACCGCCGCGCGCGAAACGCTGGAGGCGCTCGTCGCGGAGGGCTGGACGGCGTTGCACGCAACCCGCGCGGCAACGAACGCGCTGAGAGTGCGGCAGCGGTCGCTCGAGGCCGGCGCCCCGGCAACGCGACATTGAGATTCGTTTCCTTCGGTGGTGGTATGAGATTCAGAAAACGCGCGAGTCAGGTCGATGCAACACGATGGTTCGCCGAGGGCGACCATGAACGGGTAGAGCGCCGTCACGGCAGGTGGGCGGTCGCGACGCCGGAAGGCTGGCGGTCGGTGAAGCCGGGCGACTGGATTCTGCGCGATGAGTGCGGCAACTGCTGGCCGATGGAAGACGGCCTCTTCATGCATTGCTACGAACCGGTCGCCGACTGACCCGGCTGCCGGTTCGCCGCGCTTACCGGCACTTGCGCGAAAACAAAAGCGAATCGGCGTCGTTGAAGCGGATGCGCCGCGGCTCGCCGTAACCGGCTTTCTCAGCGACCCGGATCGAGGCGACGTTGGTCGGCGCGATCAGGCACACACTGCGCTCGAACCGCTGCTGTGCATCGAGCCATGCGAGCGCGGCCGCGAGCGCCTCGGTCGCGTAGCCATTTCCCTGCGACCATGTCGCCAGCGCCCAGCCGGCTTCCGGCACGCCGCGAATCGGCGGCTCGATGTTCCGATGAAAATCCGCGAAGCCGAGATCGCCGACATAACGGCCCGACGCCTTTTCGCGAATCGCCCAGTAGCCATAGCCGAGCAGCGGCCACAGCCCGCGATACGCGAGCATGCGCATCCACGAGTCGCGCGGTGTGGAGGGCGTGCCGTTGAAGATGTGCGCGACGACGCCGGGCTCCGCCCACATCGCGGCGAGTGCGTCGAAGTCGCCGAGCGGATGGCCTTCGAGAATCAGGCGTGGCGTGTCGAGAACGGGCGGGGACGAGACGGGTGGCACGGCGCTGAATGTCATCGGGCGTTCCATGAGGGAAGGCGGCACGGCTGCCGCGCTTGGGCTCCGTACGATACCGCGTAAACGGCGAGCGGGGCACAATGCCCCGCCCGCGTCGGCGCATGACGTTCGATCGTGCCCGTCCCGGAGGGGCGTTACTTGCGGCTTTTCAGGAAGGAACGCCCTTCGGCCGTGATCGACGCGCCGGAGCGGCCGTGCGGGGGATGGCTGACGAACCCGGCGCTGACGAGCTCCCGCGCGATCGACCAGCCGAGCGCCGGCGCATCGCGGCCGTAGCGAACATCGGCGAGGCGTTCGAGCGCCCAGATCGCGGAGGCCGACAGGTTGGGGGTGTTGGACGTGAGATTGTCGTTCATCGCTTCCTCGGGAAATGGCGTTTCGGGATGGACGGCGCGTGGCCGCTGGATCGGCGGCGCACGCGTCAGCCTGCTTGCAGCAACGGCAACAGCGCCTGCAGCGCCGCCTCCTCGTCGGGGCCGGTGGCGAGCACCTGGGCCGACGTGCCGCCGTGAACCTGCAGCGACGCGATCGCGCCGCTGTCTTTCGCGTTGCTGCCGTGCCCGTTCGCGATCAGCTGGATATCGCTGTCGAAACGGCGTGCCGCGTCGACGGTCGCGTCGCGCGCGGCGCGGCCCCGATTACGGTTCCATGCGGGGCCGATTTGAACGTACACAACAGTTGCCACGATGCTGGAAAGCCTCCGGACAGGTGGGCGGAGCGGCGTGCGACCTGCACGGTTGCGCGCGGGTTGCGGACATCGGGCGGCCGGCATGGCGCGATTTCCCGCAGGGTCGCGGGGCGCCGGCCGGGCGGAGTGCGCGCGCCATTCGGCGCGAACATGCCGACATCCGCTGCGAAGGCGCCTTCAAGTGCGCGGATTGTCGGAAAGTGGGTGATTATAATGCATCGGGCAGATCATGTGAATTGCATTATAATGCCGTGTGCGCCGATGGCGGCCTCGGCACTGCCGGCGGCCGCGTGGCGGCGCATCCGGGCATGCGACCTGCTCGCCCGGCATCGTCGATCGACCCGAACCTCTCCCCAATGGAAGCTGCAATGAATGCCCCCGCCTGCCCGCAATGCGCGATGGAAAACACTTACCCGGATGGCGCGCTGACCGTGTGCGCGGACTGCGGTCATGAATGGTCGGTCGACGCCGGCGCCGAGGCTGGCGACGAACCGGCCGGCGACGTCGTCAAGGACGCCAACGGCAACGTGCTGTCGGACGGCGATTCGGTCGTGCTGATCAAGGACCTGCGCGTAAAGGGTTCGTCGATCACGCTGAAAATGGGCACCAAGGTCAAGAGCATCCGGCTCGTCGGCGGCGATCATGAAGTCGACTGCAAGACCGACATGGGCGGCTTCATGCTGAAGGCGTGCTATCTGAAGAAGGTCTGAGCGCACGGTTCAGGCAGCCGCTGCATCCGCGTTTTCATCCGCCGCCTCTTCAACCGGTTACCCGCACATGGCCGAGGATCGAACTTCCTACGACGCGTTCGTCAGGTTCCTGGCGACGCCGCTGAACGACGGCCGGCCGTTCGTGCTGGAGACGCAGCACGCGGTCTCGCTGCACTTCGATCATTTCGGCACCCAGAGCTTCATGTCGCTGCGCGATCCGGTGCGGCTCGCGCTCGGTTATACGCGCGTGATGATGGGTTTTCTGCTGTTGCAGGCCGAGCCTGCACATATCTGCATGCTTGGGCTCGGCGGCGGGTCGCTCGCGAAGTACTGCCACCGCCACCTGCCCGGCACGACGCTCGACGCGGTCGAAATCAATCCGGACGTGATCGCGCTGCGCGACGTGTTCAGGATTCCTGCCGATGATGCGCGCTTTCGCGTGATATGCGCGGACGGCGCGGATCATCTCGAGCGGGCGGACGTCCGGACGGACGTGATCCTGCACGACGCGTTCGTCGCCGACGGGAGGCGCGGGCGCTGTACGGGCGGCACATTCCTCGATATGTGCCGCGCGCGCCTGAGCGAATCCGGCGTGCTCGCGATCAACTTCATGGACGACGATCCGGCCTTGCCGGAGCACCTCGAGCAACTGCGATCGGTATTCGGTTCGTCGTATGCGCTGGTGCCGTGTGGCGACGACAACAACTTCGTTGCCTTCGCGTGGAAGGACGGCAGCCGGCTGCCGTCGTTGCGTATCCTGCTGGAGCGGGCGCTCGCCTGCCCGCAGGCCGGCGAACTGAAGCTCGCTGCCACCGCGCGGCGCATGAAGCACGGCGAGGGCATCGATCCGCGGCGGCTGGTGTGGCGTGCGCAATCGCACGAACGTTGGGAGATCGGCGCGTAACAGTGCCGAGGTGCCGGGGTGCCCGGCCGGCGCCACGCGGCCTTGACGGCCGCGCTTACTTCACACGCTTGCCGATCGCGCTGCGGGTCTTGTACGTGACGCCGTGCCGGTCGAGATATTCGCGGATCAACTGCCGGACGACTTGCGACGGCGTAAGATCCTGCTCCGCGCAGAGCATCTCGAAGGCTTCCTTCTTCGCGGGATCGATCAGGACGGTCAGGCGGGCGGTTTTCGTTTCCATGACGGGGCGAGGGTGGTCGGTATGTTAATCAAATTATAATCGATCCGCTTTCGGCGTTACCGCGCACGCACCGCGCGCACGGCCCGTGGCGCACCATCAGCGTTGGCCGCGCAGCAGCGCGAGCAGGTCGTCGATCACCGGCACGATGGCGAGCGTGACGAGCACCGCGGCGAGCGGCACGGTCGACACGTAGCCCACATGCTTGAAGCCGATGGCGCCGGCCAGGCCGCCGACGAAGAACGACGCGAGCATCGTCGCGTGTATCCGCAGTTTCGAACGGTTGGCGATCACCGCGTGCGCGTCGACGTCGATGGCCGAGCGGTTCCAGTAGAACAGCTTCCCGAGCTCGATGCCGAGGTCGGTCACGATGCCCGTGATGTGCGTCGTGCGGATTTCCGCGCCGGACAGCTTCGTGATCGTCGCGTTCTGCAGCCCCATGATGAAGCACAGCAGCGTCACGGTCACCGGCACGAAGAACGTTTCCCACAGCGCGAGGTGGCTGCCGAGCAGCCCGAACAGCAACAGCAGCGCGGCTTCGACCAGCAGCGGCAGCATGAACTGGCTGTGCAGGCCCTGGCGGCGCCCCCAGTTGACGAGGATCGCCGAGCAACTGGCGCCGATCAGGAACGACCCCAGCGAGCTGATGCCGGCGAGCGCGAGCCGCACGTCGCCGAGCGCCGTCTGGTCGGCGATCGCCGACACGATGCCGCTCATGTGCGACGTGTATTGCTTGACCGCGAGAAAGCCGCCGGCATTGGCCGCGCCGGCGACGAACGCGAGCGAAAACCCGAGCTGGCGGTTCGCGGTTGCGCTGCGGTGTTTTCCCGTCAGGTTTCGAAAGTACTGCGCTGGCATAAGGGCTTCGCTCGATCGTCGCGGATTCGCGGGCACAGGCGGAAAACCGGTGCCGGACCGCGTGACGGGCACGCCGCTTGCACCGGATACAGGGCTGTCGAATCATGTGATGAACATGATAATGTCATTATCATACTCTGTTGGCCGGATGGTGCTTTCAGTACAATAGTGCAATGCGCCATCGTCCGGCTGTTTCGCCGCGGCGCGGCGCGCGCCTGCGATTCCCTTCTGCCCACCGCTTCATGACCCCGATCAAGTTCATCCTTCGCTACACGGCGATCCCGTTCACGGCCATCGTCGCCGTGGTGATCTGGACTGTCATACCATCGTCGAAAGAGATCGATGCGAGACAATACGCGGCGCTGTCGCGCGCGTACGCGAGTTTCCCGCTGCCGTTTAGGCGCGAGATCTCGGACACGATGGAGCACGGCACGATCAACGACCGGCGCTACCAGGCGCTGGTGCGCGATTCGCTGGGCAACGGCGTCGCGCTGGACTGGCCGGCGTCGGGCGTCGGCGGCGTCGCCGACGAGCGGCAAAAACTGGCCGAACTGATTCAGGCCGATTCGGATCTTCAAAGGCAACGGCAATGAAAACCCTGCTGGTTTCTGTGGCATTCGCGATGATCATCGCGAGCCTGATCTTCGCGCTGTACTTCATGAATCACGATCGCGGCAAGTCCAAGCGGATGGCGTGGTCGCTCGCCGCGCGCGTCGGCTTGTCGGTCACGCTGTTCCTGTCGCTGCTGATCGCGTACAAGCTCGGCTGGATCGAGCCGACCGGGTTGCCGATCGGGCGCTGACGCGCGGTTGCCGCGCGGGGGCCAGGCGGTTCGATCGCGCGTGATCGCGCCGAAGCGGACTTGACGGCGAGCACCGGCGGTCGATCAGCTCAACGCGGCGGTTCGACCGTGGCAGGCAGCCGTCATGCGAGCGCGGTGAGCGTCGGGGCGGTAACCGTGCCGCCGGGCAGCGTGGGCAGTGCGTCGAGAAGCGACGCGGTATACGGGTGCGACGGCGCGTCGAATACCTGCGTGACCTGCCCGCTTTCGACCACGCGGCCGCGTCGCATCACGAGAATCCGGTCGGCCACGTGATGCACCACGCCCAGGTCATGCGAGATGAACAGCATCGCGGTGCCGTGTTCGGCCTGGAGATCGGCGAGCGACCATGACGACCCTGAACGACTATCTCGCGCAAAAGCGCGATGCGTGGCACGCGAAGCAGCAGGCCGCCCGCAACGATCCAGATTTCAAGGCGACGCCGCTGAAGGCGACCGTGCGCGCGCTTGGTCGCAGCGGCGTGCGCGAGATCCGGATTCGCGATTTCCAGGTGATCAGCGATAGTCCGCCTGATTTCGCGGGCTACAACCTCGGGCCTGCATCGCCGGAACTGCAACTAGGCGTGCTCGGCAGTTGCCTCACGCACATCACGTTGATCCAGGCCGCGGAGCGGGGGCTGAAGATCGACGCGATCGAAGTCGAAGTCACCGGCGATCAGCATCCGCTCGCGCAGCAGCCGGGGTTCGAGCATGTGCCGGTATTCCCGCACAACCTCCGCTATACGCTGGACATCGTGTCGCCGGAGCCGCCGGAGGCGATCCGTGCATTGCATCAGGCGGTGGAGCAGGTGTGTCCGATCTTCAACCTGCTGAGGCTGCCGCAGCACATCGACGGGGAATTGCGGCATACCCGCGGGTGATGCGCCGACGCATTGCCTCACGGCCGAGTTTTGAATTGAAATAGATCCATTGTGATAAGAATACTTATCCCGATGGTCGTGATGCGAATGCGTGGCGTTGATGAAATCGCCACATCGCGTGCCCGACGAGGGCGGTCACGACGCTAGTTACCCGGTTCCTTCGTCACGTCATGACGATAGGCGCGCGGCGAGCAGCCCACGATGCGCTTGAACGCATGGCCGAACGCGCTATCCGAGTCGTAGCCGAGCCGCTGCGCGATTGCCGAGATCGACGCGTTCGAGCGGCGCAGTTCGCGCATCGCCAGTTGTATCCGCCACCGCAGCACGTATTCGAGCGGCCCGAACCCCAACCGCCGCTTGAAATGCAGCGCGAACGTCGAACGCGACACGTGGCAGCAGGCCGCCAGTGCGTCGACGGTCCAGCGCCGCTCGGGCGCCGCGTGAATCGCGGCCAGCGCCGCGCTGACCCGCGCATCCGCGAACCCGGCCAGCCACCCGACATCGCCGTTCGCGCCGGCGTCCACGTAGCGCCGCAGGATCTGCACCAGCATCATGTGTCCGAGATGTCGAACCATCAGCGACCCGCCCGGCGACGACGCGCCGAATTCCCGTGCGAGCTGCTGCAGCGACCAGCGCAGCACCGCCGCCGGTTCGGAATCGCCGCTCACGATCACCACGGGCGGCAGGCTGCCGAGCAGCAGCGGCATGCGTTCCTCGTACGCGAAGCGGCCGCCGATCAGAAAGCAGTCGGCCGGCTCGCCATAGTGCGCGATACCGCGTTCGACATGCCGGTACACGTCGGCGGCCGGCACCGGCGCGACCGACGGATCGCTCGCCAGCGAAAATGCCCGTGGCGCGGCGAGCAGGAAGCAGTCTCCCGTGCGCAGCCGAACAGGGGGCCCCGCACCGTCGACGGTCAACCAGCAACTGCCTTCGACCACCGCGTTGAACTTGATCCCGTCGGGCGGGGGAAGGTCGACCGCCCACGGGCCGCCGGCGCGCAGGCCGGTGAAAAACGAGTCGCGCGTTTCCAGCAGCGACAGCACTTCCGATAGCGGGTCCACGCGCATTCCCCGGACGATCTCGACGAAAAACCGGATTCTATTGCATTCACAGTCCGGATGCGCGGCCGGAGAATGTGTTCGTGCAGTGACGCGGCCGATGGGCGGCCGCGTGCTTCGCGCACCGTTTCTGGAGCTTTCGATGACGAGCAGGCAGCATCCCCTTCATTCCGGATTCGACGCCGCCTCGACGGCGAGCGACGTCCTGGCCGGCCTCGATTTGCACGGCAAGACCGCCATCGTCACGGGTGGCCATTCGGGTCTCGGCCTCGAAACCACGCGGGCGCTGGCGCAGGCCGGTGCGCACGTCGTCGTCGGCGCACGGAGCGTCGCGGCCGCGCGCGAGGCGACGCACGGCATCGCTGGCGTGGAGATCGCGGCGCTCGAACTTGCGGACCCAGCCAGCGTGGCCGCATTCACCGCGCGGTTTGTCGATGCGGGACGCCACGTGCATATCGTCATCAACAGCGCGGGCATCATGGCGTGCCCGGAGACTCGCTTGGGCGACGGTCGGGAAGCGCAGCTGGCCGTCAATCACCTCGGTCACTACGCGCTCGTCAACCGCCTGTGGCCGGCGCTCGCGCATGGCGACGGCGCTCGCGTGGTCGCGGTGTCGTCGCTCGGGCACCGGCTGTCGCCGATCCGCTGGGACGATATCGATTTCGCGCGCGGTTACGACAAATGGCTGGCGTACGGGCAGTCGAAAACCGCCAATGCGTTGTTCGCGGTGCAACTCGACGTGCTCGGCGCGCCATTTGGCGTCCGCGCGTATTCGCTGCATCCCGGCAAGATCGCGACGCCGCTGCAGCGCCATCTGACGCGCGAGGAAATGATGGCGCAGGGCTGGGTCGACGAACACGGCGAGCCGATCGATCCGACGTTCAAGACGCCCGCGCAGGGGGCGGCAACCCAGGTTTGGGCGGCGACGTCGCCGCGCCTGGCCGATCTCGGCGGCGTCTATTGCGAGGATTGCGATGTCGCGGCGGTGACCCGGGGCGACGAGGAGTCGGGCGTGCGGCCGCATGCGATCGATCCGGAGGCGGCGGCGCGGCTGTGGGCGTGGTCCGCGGCAGCGACGGGTGTCGATGCCTTTGCGGCGCGGGGCTGACGCTCAGGTATTCGCCGGGCCGGGCGGCGCGCGGGTATCGGCGGCGGTTCGATACTCGCGCGCGGCAAGCTATCCGCGCGCCTGCCGCAGCGCGCGCCCCATCTCCGCGATCGGCATCGCGGTGATCGAATTCAGCAACCGCATTTCCCCGGCGTCCGGATGCGCGATGTTTCGCACTTCATCGAGCGTCTGCTCGACGTGACGATCGAGTGGCTCGAGAAAGCGCTGCAGTTCGCTGGCGGCTGCTTTCTCCCTGAGCCCGAGCGCCTGACCGAACGCGACCAGCGCATTCGCGTCGATATCGGCGAACCGCGTCGCATTCCCGAGCGGCATCGTCAGTTCGCAGTGCGGCCAGTGATCGCCGCGATGGTCGGGCCGGTGCGTCGGCGTGTGATACACGACCGTGCTGACGATGTCGTAGAACGGCGCGAGCCGGTAGCCGCGCGCGTCGACGAAGAACGACAGATTCTTCAGGTGCGCGTCGGCATTGCCGACCACCACGTTGAACACAGTCCAGCGGAACACCGACAGGCGTGTCAGTGCGCGCGTGCTGGTGCGGTCGATCGCGCGGGCGAGCTCCTGCGCATTCGCCCGCTGGTACTTGAAACCGCGGTCGTAGTTGAGCAACTGCATCGCGTCGATCGTATGCACGCGCCCGGCCGGTTTGGACGCGATGTCGCGGTCGAACCGGTCGATCACGTAGCAGGCGGACGGCGCACGCAGGAAATGCACGTCCGGCACGTCGAGCCCCATCTTCTTCGCGAGCCGCATGCAGAAGAACTCGTTGATCGCCGAATGCGGATAGCCGGCCGCGCGCATGTCGGGTTTGAGCAGGTGCATCGACGGCTCGCTGCCGACCGGCTCGAACAGCGCGTAGTCGGGCGCATCGCCGCGCAACACCAACAGCAGCTTCTGCTGCGCGCCGGCCGCCGACATGCGCTTGGGCGCGGTGGCGGTCAGCGCGCGCTCGGGCATCGCCTGGATCCGGCGCTCGAGCTCGTCGAGCGACAGCGGCTGCAGGCCGCCGGGCGTTTCCTGCTCGCCATCGGCCAGCAGCGTCAGCGCGCCGGCCGATTCGCGGCCGAAGTATGCGAGCAGGCCCCACGCGTCGGCCGCATCGACCTTCGCCTCGCGCGCGAGCGACGTGCGCATGCCTTCCTCGGGCAGCAGGTTGTCGAAGAACCACTGGACCGGGCGATCGGTCGACGTGTCGGTGAACACACCCGCGCGCAGCGCAAACGCCGGCGACAGCGGATATGCGACGGGTGACGCGAGCCATTGCGGGTCGTACGCGAACGACCAGATCCCCTTGTCGTCTGTCAGCGTGCCCATGCGCACGCCGTTCGCGGATGCGATCAGCGTTCTAGCCGCCATGGCTGCTCCTGCGGCGTTGCGCGGCCTTCAGCGCGGTGGCTTCGGAGATCTCGATCGACGACTCGGCATACAGCCGCACGCCGAGCTCACTCAGCAGCAGCATGACCTTGCCGATTTGCGCGGTCGGCTTGCCGGCTTCCACCTGGCTGATGAATTTCGGCGACAGCCCGGTCGCGTTCGCGAGCTCGTCCCGCGTGAACCCCTGCTGGATCCGCGCCGCGCGAATGAAGTGGGCGAGCGCGCCGATCGTGTCGACGGATTGGGACTCCGACATGACGTTCTCCGTGCTTCGTATCTGATCGGGAACAGTATTGCATACCTCACCGGATTCGGCAGCAATTCGTATTCGTACGGGAACGAACGGCGGATCCCGCAAGCTGCATCTTTATTTCGTTCCCGACTGGGAACGGATCGCCGAGAAAGGATGGCTGTGACGATGTTCGTATCCGATCGGATACGGAGAAGGCGGGGGCCGTGGCACCTTTGCACGCGCCACACCGGCCACGCCGACGACGGCGCCCGCTGGATGTCCGCCTCGGCAGTCCGTCCGCGGCCGTTCCGCGCGCCGAGCGACGATCCTCGATCGTTCCGCGAACAGAGTCGGCCCGAACCCTTCGCCACCGCGGCACGCTGCCCGCAGAACGCCCCTTTCTACAATTTCCCCCGACACGCTACACGCGCCGTCGCACCCGGAAAGCAGGCCCGATCCTTGCGATCGACAAGCGTCGTCGGCGGCGTTCGCGCCCCGACTCATGACGATTTGCACGGGAGGGCGTATGGAACCGATGCCGCTCGTACTGCAGTGGCACGACGTGCTCGTCAGGATCGCGCTGGCGCTCGTCGCCGGCGGGCTGATCGGTGTCGACCGCAGCGAATCCGGCAAGACGGCCGGCCTGCGCACGACGATTCTCGTCTGCCTCGCCGCGTGCCTGTCGATGCTGCAGGTCAACGCGCTGCTGCTGCAGGCGGGCAAGCCGGAGGGCGCGTTCTCGGTACTCGACCTGATGCGGCTGCCGCTCGGCATCCTGACCGGGATGGGCTTCATCGGCGGCGGCGCGATCCTGCATCGCGACGGCCTGGTGTCGGGCGTCACCACGGCCGCGACGCTGTGGTTCGTGACGGTCATCGGGCTATGCATCGGCGGCGGCCAGTTGTCGCTCGGCGTGCTCGGACTGGTGCTCGCGCTGCTGGTCGTCTGGCCGCTGCGGTTCGTCGAGCGGCGCCTGCGCGGCGTCAGGACCGCGCTGGTCACGATCGAATATCCGCCGAGCTCGGCCGTGCGCGAACAACTGGCCGCGAAGCTGCGCGATGCGGGCTTCACATGCCGGACGAAAAGCTTTTGCGAAACGGCCGCCCGGGTGCGCGAGGAAGAACTGTTCGTGCAGTGGCGCGAAGCGGCCGGCGCCGACGTGATGCTGAAGCAACTGATGCGAATCGTCGAATCGGCCGGCCTGACGTCGGTCCGCGGCTCGACGGAGAACTGACGCGGGCGGCGGCCGGAACGCGCGATGCTCGTGCAGCAGGCCGCCGTGGGCGGTTCATCAAGGAGCGAAACATGACACGTGTATCGGAAGTGATGACACGCGACGCCGCGACCATCGGCCCGACGCAGAGCCTGCGCGAGGCGGCCCGGCTGATGAGCGACCTGAACGTCGGCGCGCTGCCCGTCTGCGACGGCACGCGGCTGATCGGCATGCTGACGGACCGGGACATCGTCGTGCGCGCGGTGTCGATGGGCGTGCCGCCGGACGAGCCGGTGGAGGGCGTCGTCAGCGGGCCCGCGAACTGGTGTTACGGGGACGACGACATGTCGGCGGTGCAAAAGAAGATGGAAGACGCGCAGATCCGCCGTGTGCCGGTGGTCGACCGGCAGAAGCGGCTGGTCGGCATCGTCGCGCTGGGTGATCTGGCGACCGCCGCGGACGGCGCGATGTCGTCGACGTTCGCCGCGGTATCTGCGCCGTCCCGCACGGATCGGTGATCGCCATGGCAGACACGGAGAACGACATGAACGAAGACAGGGAAACGCAGATCCGCGAGCGTGCGTACCGGCTGTGGCAGGCGGACGGCGCGCCGGACGGCAGGGCCGACGAATACTGGCAGCGGGCCGAGCAGCAACTCGACGCCGAGGGCAGCATCGCGGCGGACGAGCGTGCCGGGCAGACAGAAGATGTGCCGGCCGACCAGTCCGCGAAGCGCCGCATCCCCGGCGAGCCGCTGCAGGACGTCGATGCGGTGCCGACCGGCGAGGTCGCGCGCGAAAGGCGGCGCACGCGGTGAAGCGCGGGTAATAGCAAGCCGCAAGGAGGACGAAGATGACGGCGCACGCAGGAGAAAAGGCGGAAAAGACCGGCGACTTTCGATGCGAGAAATGCCATCGATCGACGCACGTGCAGGCGGGACACCCGATCCCGAAGTGCCCGCATTGCGGTAACGGCACGTACGGCGAGCGTACGCGCGAGCCGGGCAACAAGCAGTAGGGGGCGGCCGGCGCACGTCGCATCGTACGACGCGATGTGCGCGATCGGGCCGCAGCGCCCACTGCGGCGGCGCGATCGGCTAACCGTCCTCGCCCACTTCGGTCGGGTCCGGCAAGTCGGGCAGGTCGTCGTGGCGCTCGTCGTCGGGCTCGGGCGGCGGAATATCCGGCGTGTCGGTCATATCGTCGTCGTTCGGTGTCGCGTTTGTCGCGTGCGTCGCGCTCATCATCGTCCTCCTCGGCATCGAAAGGGCGCCGGCGTGCAGCCGGCCTGCCGCTTTCGAGCATCGCGCGTGCCGCGTTTCGTTTCCGCGTCGACAGGCCGCGCGTCTGGCCGTTACTGCGCCGCATGACGCGTCCCTTGTAATTTCTGGAGCGGCTTGACCGGCCGGCGGGGCGACGACGCAGCCCGATAACGGCATGTCGCTTGCTGGGAGTGTCGTAGACCGCCGCATCGCCCGTCGCGCGGCGTGGCATGGCGCAACGCGGCCTCCATCAGGACAGGGAGAAATTCATGACCCAGGACAGTCAAGGACAGCACCCCGCGTCGCCCGACGCGGCGCGCGAGACGGCCGATGCGCCGGAGCGGCGCAATCCGCCACCCGCTGGCGAATCGACCGCGCGCCCCGGCCATGCGCCCGGCGGCGGCGAACTCGACACGATTCCCGACGATCAGGTGCGCAAGGTCGTGCCGGACGACCCGCGCCAGACCGAGGTGCACGACCCGACCGGCAAGCCGTGGCCGGACGAGCACGACGCGCCCGACGATTCGGGCAACCGGCCGCGGCCGCTGTAGCGCACCGGAGCGGGGACGCCGGCCGAATCGTCACGCCTCGTTCCGTTCCGCCATCCACGCACCGGAGTCCATCATGTCATCAGACGAAGTTTCCGAGTCGCGCCGTAAATGGGTGCAGGGCACGACGGCCGGACTGGTCGCCAGCGTCGCCCTGCCGACGCTCGCGCAGACGGGCGGCGGCGCGCCCGACGCCGGCGATACGGCGCCGCGCGATCCGCGCACGCTTTATCCGCATGCGCCGTTTCCGCAACAGCATCAGCCCTGGCCGGGCCTCGCGGGCCGCATGACGCCGCGCCCCGATCACGGCGAGCGCAGCTATCGCGGCAGCGGCAGGCTCGACGGGCGCAAGGCGCTCATCACCGGCGGCGACTCGGGCATCGGCCGCGCGGTGGCGATTGCCTGTGCCCGAGAAGGCGCGGACGTCGCGATCGTCTATCTGCCCGACGAGGAGCCCGATGCGCGCGAAGTCGTGGACCTGATCCGCAGCGCGGGGCGCAAGGCGGTGCCGCTGCCGGTCGACATTCGCAGCGAGGGCGCGTGCAACGGCCTCGTCGAGCGGGCGGTCGCCGCGCTCGGCGGGCTCGACATTCTCGTGAACAACGCGGGCCGCCAGCAGAGCCACGAATCGATCCTCGACATCAGCACCGAGCAGTTCGACTGGACGCTGCGCACCAACCTTTATGCGATGTTCTGGATCACGCGGGCCGCCATTCCGCACATGCCGCCCGGTTCGGCGATCGTCAACACGACGTCGGTCAATGCGTACGATCCGTCGGCGAACCTGCTGGACTACGCGATGACGAAAGCGGCGATCGCGAATTTCACGAAGGGGCTCGCGAAGCAGATGATCAAGCGCGGGATTCGCGTCAACGGCGTCGCGCCGGGGCCGTTCTGGACGCCGTTGCAGGTCAGCGGCGGGCAGACCACGCACAACGTGGAGACGTTCGGGGAGCAGGTGCCGATGGGGCGGCCGGGGCAACCGGCCGAGATCGCGTCGATCTACGTCGAGCTGCTTTCGTCGCGTTCGAGCTACGTGACCGGGCAGATCTATGGCGCGTCGGGTGGGGCGGGGCAGCCTTAGGCGGTTCGCGGTGCAGGCCGACGCGGCTGTATGCTGCCGGAGCCACCGTTCATTAACACCGCTTGGACGATTCCGCCCCCCAATCGGCACCGTATGCGCGAGCAGCGATCTTTATCACCGCAGCAGATAAACGTATCCGAATCGCTTCGTTGACGCACGCCGGCACGCCCTCGTAGATTCGCGTTTTGACCGAATCAGGGGCCGTGCCGTGACGACTACCGCCATCCGCGACGCCGCAACGCTTTCCGCCGGGCATCCCGCCTTGCGGCCGGACGGCGCGGCGCAGCATTTCGACATCGTGCCGTTCGACGCGCCGCTCGGCGCCGAAGTGATCGGCCTGAACCTGTCGCAACCGCTCGGCGCCGACGATTTCGCGCGCATCCATCGCGCGCATCTCGATCACCACGTGCTGGTGTTTCGCGACCAGCGCATCACGCCGGACGAGCACATCGCATTCAGCCGCCGCTTCGGCCCGCTGCAGATTCATGTACTGCACCAGTTCGCGCTGGCCGGCCACCCGGAAGTGCTGATCGTGTCGAACATCGTCGAGAACGGCAAGCCGGTCGGGCTCGGCGATGCCGGCCATTTCTGGCATTCCGACCTGTCGTACAAGGAAAAACCGAGCCTCGGCTCGCTGCTGCACGCGCAGGAACTGCCAGCCGAAGGCGGCGACACGCTGTTCGCGAACATGCATCTTGCATGGGATACGCTGCCCGCGCACCTGCGCCGCGCGGTCGAAGGGCGGCGCGCCGAGCATACGTATCTCGCGCGCTATGCGGAACTGCAGGCGCGCAGCCCGTGGCGGCCGAACCTGTCGCCCGAGCAGATCGCGCAGGTCGCGGCGGTCGTGCATCCGGTCGTGCGCACCCATCCGGAAACCGGCCGCAAGGCGCTGTTCGTCAGCGAGCATTTCACGACGCGCATCGTCGGGCTGCCCGACGACGAAAGCCGCGCGCTGCTCGACGAGCTGTTCGCGCACAGCGTGCGCGCCGAGCACCTGTACCGGCACGCATGGCGCGACCACGATCTGGTTTTCTGGGACAACCGTTCGCTGATGCATCTCGCCGCCGGCACGCCCGACCATCTGCGCCGCAAGCTGTACCGCACGACGATCGAAGGCGACGCGCCTTTCTGAGCCGCGCGCCGCGTCATTCATTTCCGCCCCTTCCTGACCGGAGTTCCGATGTCGTTTTCGTTCTTGCCGGCGCGTCGTGCGCTGGCGGCCACGCTCACCGCCGCGCTCGCCTTCGCGGGCGTGGTCATCCCGCAAGCCGCGCATGCGGAGGGCCGCATCCGCATCGCCGAGCAGTTCGGCGTCGTCTACCTGATGCTGAACGTCGCGCGCGACCAGCAACTGATCGAGAAGGAAGGGCGCAAGGCCGGCCTCGACATCAAGGTCGACTGGGTACGGTTGTCGGGCGGCGCGGCCGTGAACGACGCGCTGCTGTCGGGCGCGGTCGACATCGCGGGCGCGGGCGTCGGGCCGCTCCTGACCGTGTGGGACCGCACGCGCGGCCGGCAGAACGTGAAGGGCGTCGCGTCGCTCGGCAACTTTCCGTACTACCTCGTGAGCAGCAACCCGAACGTGAAGACGATCGCCGACCTGAGCGCGAAGGACCGTATCGCGGTGCCGGCGGTCGGCGTGTCGGTGCAGTCGCGCGTGCTGCAGTACGCGGCCGCGAAGCAGTGGGGCGACAAGCAGTTCGACAAGCTCGACTCGCTCACGCAGGCGATTCCGCATCCCGACGCGACGGCCGCGATTCTCGCGAACAGCAACGTGATTACCGGCCACTTCGGCAATCCGCCGTTCCAGGAGCAGGAACTCGCCGGCAACCCAAACGCGCACATCGTGCTGAATTCGTATGACGTGCTCGGCGGCCCGAGCTCCGCGACGGTGCTGTACGCGACCGAGAAGTTCCGCGACGACAACCCGAAGACCTACCGGGCGTTCGTCGCCGCGCTGGCCGATGCCGCCCGGCAGATCGCGGCCGATCCGGAACGCGCGGCCGATACCTATATTCGCGTGAACGGGTCGAAGATCGATCGCGCGCTGCTGCTGAAGATCCTGCGCAATCCGCAGGTGCAGTTCAAGACCGCGCCGCAGAACACGCTGCCGCTCGCGCAGTTCATGCATCGCACCGGCGCGATCCGCAACGAACCGAAGTCGTGGCGCGACTACTTCTTCGACGATCCGGCGACGGCCGGCGGCAGTTGAGCGGCGCCGATGCTGCGACGCCGCGTTCGACGCTTATGCGTCGGCGCGGTTTCGATATGTGCAATCGATGGTTGGTCCGCACGACGCCCGGCCGTATGTTGATGCTTTTCCCGCAAGAGATTCGATCGTGAACGCCACTTCTCCCCGAACCTGGTTGCCGCCGTATGCGGCACGTGGCGGCGCGTCGCCGGCCGCGCCGGCCGTGCCCGATACACGTGCCGGCGACCACTCGGCCGCGCAGGCCGAGCCGGCCGCCACGCACAGCGAACGCCTGCTCGCCATCGACCAGGTCAGCCTCGAATACCGCAGCGGCGAACGGATCGTTCGCGCGACGCATCAGGTGAGCTTCGACGTGTACGGTAGCGACCGCTTCGTGCTGCTCGGCCCGTCGGGGTGCGGGAAGTCGACGCTGCTGAAGGCGATCGCCGGCTTCATCGAGCCCGTCGCGGGTTCGATCGCGCTCGATGGCCGGCCCGTGCGCGGGCCGGGCCCCGACCGCATCGTCGTGTTCCAGGAATTCGATCAGTTGCCGCCGTGGAAGACGGTGGTCGAGAACGTCGCGTTTCCGTTGCGCGCCGCCGCTAAGCTGTCGCGCGCCGAAGCACGCGAGCGCGCGCTGCACTATCTCGACAAGGTCGGCCTCGGCACGTTTGCCGACGCTTATCCGCATACGCTGTCGGGCGGCATGAAGCAGCGCGTCGCGATTGCGCGGGCGCTGGCGATGCAGCCGCGCGTGCTGCTGATGGACGAACCGTTCGCAGCGCTCGACGCGCTCACGCGCCGCAAGATGCAGGAGGAACTGCTGCGGCTGTGGGACGAGTTCCGTTTCACGCTGCTGTTCGTCACGCACTCGATCGAGGAGGCGCTCGTGGTCGGCAACCGGATTCTGCTGCTGTCGCCGCATCCGGGCCGCGTGCGCGCGGAACTCAACAGCCACGAGCATTCGCTCGAGAACGTCGACACCGGCGACTTCCGCGACAACGTCGCGCGAATCCACCGCCTGCTGTTCGACACCGACGCACCGCACGCACCGCACGCACCGCACGCACCGCACGCACCGCACGCACCGCACGCACCGCACGCAGCGACGACGGAGGGCGCCGCATCATGAGTACGATCGATCCGGCCGTGCCGCCACTGCCGCCCGTGCGCGACGAATATACGCGCCCGCTCGACGCGCTGCCCGACGCCGAGCGGGCGGCGCCCGCGCCGCTGCTGCGCCGCGTTGCCGACGCCGCGTGGTTTCGCCGCAGCGTCATCGCGCTCGTGCTGATCGCCGCATGGGAGATCGTCGCGCGCATCGTCGCGAACGATCTGCTCGTCCCGACCTTCGGCGCGACGCTGGTCGCGTTCGTGCAGGGCATCGAGTCGGGCGAACTGCTCGTGAAGACGGGCATCTCGATGTCGGTGCTGCTGCGCGGCTATGCGCTGGGCGTGCTGCTGGCGTTCGCGCTGACGTCGCTCGCGGTATCGACGCGCATCGGCCGCGACCTGCTGACGATGCTGACGTCGATGTTCAATCCGCTGCCGTCGATCGCGTTGCTGCCGATCGCGCTGCTGTGGTTCGGGCTCGGCACCGGCAGCCTGCTGTTCGTGCTCGTGCATGCGGTGCTGTGGCCGCTCGCGCTCAGCATCTATACCGGCTTCGTCGGCGTGCCCGCCACGCTGAAAATGGCCGGGCGCAACTACGGGCTCACGGGCCTGCGCCAGATCGCGCTGATCCTCGTGCCGGCCGCGCTGCCCTCGATCCTGTCCGGGCTGCGCGTCGGCTGGGCCTTCGCGTGGCGCACGCTGATCGCGGCCGAGCTCGTGTTCGGCGCGAGCGCGGGGCAGGGCGGGCTCGGCTGGTACATCTTCCAGAACCGCAACGAGTTGTATACCGATCGCGTGTTCGCGGGTCTCGCGGCGGTCATCGTGATCGGGCTGCTGGTCGAGAACCTCGTGTTCGATACGCTCGAACGCGTGACCGTGCGGCGCTGGGGCATTCAGCACTGACGCGTCCGTCCGCGATCAATCCCGGGGCATGCATAACGTAAGCTGAAATCGGCTTTTCACGCGCGGCGGGGGCGTCCTTATACTCCCTGATCTACCCGAACAAGGACCTGCCGAATGACTGCCCGTGATGCCGTCGATCCGCGCGACGCATTGCGCGACGCGCTCGCCGCGCTGCCCGACCTCGCGACTTTGATCGGCGAGGATGCCGCACCACGCGAGGCGCGTCGCGAACTGCCGTTCGAAGGCTTCGCGCTCTTCCGGCGCTCGGCGCTGGGCGCGCTGCGGATTCCGGTCGAACGCGGCGGGCTGGGCGGCACGCTGGTCGACCTGTTCGAGTCGATCGCGACGCTGGCGGCCGCCGATTCGAATCTCGCGCACGCGCTGCGTATCCACTACGACCAGACCGAGACGCTGCGGCTGTCGCCGCGCACCGCGTTCAACGACGTGCAGCTCGAGCGCGTGCTCGCCGGCGCGATCTTCGGCGGCGCGTCGACCGAGCGCGGCACGTCGCGCCCGGGCGAGAACACGACCGTGCTGCGCCGCGACGGCGACCACTACCGCGTGACGGGCCGCAAATACTATTCGACGGGCACCGCGTTCGCCGATTTCGCGCGCATCAACGTGGAGAACGAGCAAGGCGACCCGCTCGCCGTGATCATTCCCGTGGCGCGCGACGGCCTGCAGGTGCTCGACGACTGGGACGGCATGGGCCAGCGCATGACCGCGAGCGGCAGCCTGTTGCTCAACGACGTGCAGGTATTCGCGGACGAAGTGGCCCCGCGCGACGGGTCGACGCTCGTCGGCCGTCATTGCGGCGCGCTGCGGCAGCTTCATCTCGTCGCGACGGGCGCGGGCATCGTGCGCAACGTGGTGGCCGACGCGCGCCGCTACGTGCTCGCGCACGGCCGTCCCGCGCTCCACAGCCCGGCGCCGACCGCGCGCGACGACCATTTCGTCCAGCAGATCGTCGGCGAACTGTCCGCGCATAGCCACGCGATCGATGCGCTCGTGCGAGAAAACGCGCGCGCACTCGACCGCTCCGCCGACGCGATCGAAGCGGGCGCCGCCGATGCGGATGCGCTCGTGCTCGACAGCGCGCTCGCGACCGCGCGCACGCAACTGATCGTCAGCAAGCTCGCGCTGCATGCGGCCGAGCGGCTGTTCGAAGTGGGCGGCGCGTCGGCGACGGCGCGCGAGCACAACTTCGATCGCCACTGGCGCAACCTGCGCACGATCTTCAGCCACAACCCGCTGCTGCACAAGGCGCGCGTGGTCGGCGATTACGTGTTGAACGGTGTAACCACGCACCTGACCGAAGGGCGCGTGTTCTGACGGCGGCCGCCCGCGGCGGCGGCTACGCCGTCGCGCCGGGTTTCGGCGCCGGCTTCAACGCCGCAAGCCGGCTTCGCGCAGCAGCGGCAGCACACGCTCGCCGAAGAAGTCCAGATCGGGCCTGAAATCGTAGAAACTCAACTGGATGCCGTCGATGCCCGCGCGGTGCAGCCGCACGATGGTATCGGTGACTTCTTCGGGCGAGCCGGTGATCGAGATATTGCCGCCGATCGCGCGCGCGGCGGCCTGGGCACGCTGCTCGAATCCGCCGCGCCACGCGTGCGCGTCGCTGTCGAAGCGGTGGAAACTGCCTTCGTCCGCATGCGCGACGATCGCGTCGCGGTAGGCGCGCGCTTCGGCGGCCGTTTCGCGGCAGATCACGAGCGGATTGAGCAGTGTGCGGATCGTACGGCCGCGCTTGGCGGCGGCCGCCTTCACGCGGGCGGTATGCGCGGGCAGCGCGTCGATCGCGCGTTCGGCATCCGGGCCAGCCGGGCTCGTGACGAACACGATGTCCGAATAGCGCGCGGCGAATTCGATGCCCGCATCGGAACCCGTCGCGTTGATCAGCAGCGGGCGGCCGTAGCGCGGCTTCGGCGTCACGAATGCGCCGCCCAGCCGCCAGCTCGACAGCTCGGGCGTGTAGCTGAAATTGTCCGGTTGCGCCCACAACTGCTGGACCGCATCGAGGAATTCGGCGGCCATCTCGTAGCGTCGGTCGTGTTCGATCCGGTTCCAGCCGAACATCTCATGCTCGATCGCGCGGTGGCCGGTCACCACGTTGATGCCCCAGCGGCCGCGCGAAATGTGGTCGAGCGTCGCGGTGAACTTCGCGAAATGCAGCGGATGCCACGGCCCGTAGAGCACGTGGCTCGTCGCGACGAGGATGATCCGCTCGGTGCGCGCCGTCAGCGCGGCCAGCGTCATGAACGAGTCGAGCGCCTGGCCGTCGAACACGCCGCCGTAACCGCCTTTCGGCAGCCACTGCGACAGCGCGAACACGAGATCGAAGCCGAGCGCTTCGGCGCGGGCCACGAGATCGGCGTTGTAGTCGAACGTCCAGTCGGTCGAGCGCGGCAGCGTCGACGCGCTCCATCCGCCGGCCTGGATCGGCAGGAACAACCCGAGCATCAGCGGCTGTGCGAGCGTGCGCGAGGCGGGGCTGTCGGGGAACTCGGCCGGCGAACGCACGCCGACGAACGGCGTCGGCGCGAGCGGGGCGGCGAGGGTGGAATCGCTCATCACGGGGTCCTTGCTGAAAGGTGCGGCGCGACTCGCGCGGGTGCGCGGCCCAATGCGGCGGCAAGCGGAGCGAGACGCGTCATAACGTGCCCGGCCTCGGGTCGGGCACGAAGCCGTCGCGGTTCGGCATCCGCACACGCGGCAGCGTGCGCGCGTCGAGCCGGGCGTCGCCGGGCACGATGCCGTTCAGGTGCAGGACGTACGCGGTGACCGCATAGACGTCGTCCGCGCTCAGCGATTGCGGCGCGTTGTACGGCATCGCGCGGCGAATGTAGTCGAACAGCGTCGTCGCGTAGGGCCAGTAGCTGCCGACCGTCTTCTTGGGTTTTGCGCTTGCGAGCGAGCCGACGCCGCCGACGAGCGGGTCGCCGACGCCGCCTTCGCCGCCGGCGCCGTGACACATCGCGCATTTGTCGGCGAACACGTGGCCGCCGCGTGCGACCGTGCCCGCGCCGGGCGGCAGGCCGCTGCCGTCCGGCGCGACGTCGATGTCCCACGCGGCGAGCGCCGCGCGGTCGACCGGCTGCCCGAGGCCGAAGCCCGCGCCGAACGCGCTCGACGTCATCGCGCAGGCTGCAAGGAGGCAGGCGAGCGGCTTACGCATTGCGCACCTCGCCGTCCGAGCCGACGCGCCAGTTCTGGATGCCGTTGTAGTGGTACTGCGAGTTCAGGCCCCGCGCGGCGACGAGCGCGTCGCGGGTCGGCTGCACGTAGCCGGTCTCGTCGGTCGCACGGCTTTGCAGGTCGGCCGGCTCGCCGCGCCATATCCAGTCGGCCTCGAAGCGCGTCAGCGCACGGTCGCGTACGTCGCCGGCGAGCCGCGCCGGCCGCCACGTGCGGCCGCCGTCGGTCGACACGTCGACGGCGCGGATCCGGCCACGGCCCGACCACGCGTAGCCGCTGATCGGGTAGTAGCCGTGCGCGGCGAGCCGATGGCCGGCCGACGGCCGCGTGATGACCGACTTCGCGTCCATCTCGAATACGAACTGGCGCGCGCAGCCGTCCGGCAGCAGATTCGTGTATTTCGACGTTTCCTCGCGCGTCATCTCCGGCGCACGCACCAGCTTCAGCCGCCGCAGCCACTTGATGTTCGTATTGCCTTCGAAACCCGGCACGATCAGCCGCACCGGGTAACCGTTCTCCGGGCGCAGCCGTTCGCCGTTCTGCGCATAGACGACCAGCGCGCGCTCGAGAATCCGGTCGAGCGGCAGGCTGCGCGTCATCGCCGCGCCGTCCGCGCCTTCGGCGAGCAGCCAGCGTGCGTCGGCGTCGACGCCTGTCTCGTCGAGCAGCGTCGACAGCCGCACGCCGGTCCATTCGCAGCACGACAGCAACCCGTGCGTAAACTGAACCGGCAGCCCGCTCGGGCCGTTCCATTCGCTGCCCGTGTTGCCCGAGCATTCGAGGAAGTGAATGCGCGATTCGGACGGAAAGCGCAGCAGGTCGTCGAGCGTGAAGATGCGCGGCTCGCGCACGAGGCCGTGCACGACGACGCGATGGCGTTGCGCATCGATGTCCGGCACGCCCGCGTGATGACGCTCGTAGACGAGCCCGTTCGGCGTGATGTCGCCGAACAGGTCGGCGAGCGGCGTCATCGACGAGCCGGAACTGGGCAGCGCAGGCGTGCGGGCGCTGCGGCGAATCACGTCGCGCTCGTGCTGCCCCGGCACGCCGTAGGGTGGCGACAGCAGCGGCGCACCGGGCGTGCGCGTCCACGGCGGCACATCGAGCGGCTCGCTCGCGAGCGCACCGCCGGCGGGCAGCATCGTGGCCGCCCAGCCGCCGGCGAGCTGGCGCAGCGCCGTGCGCCGGCCGGGGTGCGGGGCACGTGGAGGAAAGCGGGAATCGGTCATGGTGGAATGCGTGTGGCGTGGGAGCCGCGCGGACAAACGATCATTCTCGGCAACCGGGCGTGGCACGGCAAACAACGATTCCCGCTTTGCTTATCGTGACGATTGCGCCGCGCCCGACGCGCGTGCCGTCAGAACTTCACGCGCAGCCCGCTGACGAACGCAAGCTGGCGGTTCGTCGACGACGCGCTACCGATGTTCGAGATCGCCGCGATCTTGCGATAGCCGCCCGCCGTCGCGGTGCTCGCATCGCCGGCCGCGAGCTGGTAGATGCCCGACACGTAGATATCGGTACGCTTCGACAGCGCATAGTCGAACCCGAGCGTGAACTGGTGCCAGCGCGGCTTCAGCGTCTGGCCGCTCGTGCCCGGCAGGCCGCTCGCGCGCCCGTCGGTAAACGTATAGACGCCGATCAGCGTGGCCGCCGGCGTGATCTGGTAGCGCGCGTTCACGTCGTAGTTGTTGAACTTGCGCGACGAGCCGTCGAGATAGTTGAGCTGCGTGTGGCTCCATGCGAAGCCGAGCGTCGCGGGGCCAAGCGCGTAGTTCGCGCCCACCGCGCCGATCTGCTGCTTCAGTACGCCGCCGTTCAGCCCGTAGAAGAACGCGCCGCTGTAGTCGTTGCCGGTGGTCGAGGTTGCGCCGCCCACCGCGCCGCTGGTATTCGACGCCGCATTCGGATGATTGAACCGCACGTAGCCGCCGCCGATCGACAGTGGACCGTTCACGTAATTCGCCGATGCGCCCCATGCGTTGTTGTTCGAGAACCCGGTGCCCGCGCCGCCATTGGCCTGGTTGCTGAATGCATAGAGCAGATCGGCCGTGAAGCCGGCGATCGTGTCGCTGCGGAACTTCACCGCGTTGTTCAGCCGGAAGCTCTGGTTCAGGTTGTCGTTGTCGCCCACGTGCGTGGCCGGCGACCAGAAACCCGCTCCCGAATACTGCGCGACGAGATCGGTGATCGGCTCGTACTGACGGCCGAACGTCAGCGTGCCGAGGCCTTTCTTGCCGAGGCCCACGTACGCGGACCGGCCGAACAGGCGGCCGCCCTGGCCGAGCCCGCCGTCGCTCGGCCGGAACCCGCTTTCCAGCGTGAAGACCGCCTGCAGGCCGCCGCCGAGATCCTCCGCGCCTTTCAGGCCCCAGCGGCTGCCGCTCAGCTTGCCGCTCGTCTGCTGGATGTTGCTCGCGCCGCCCTGGTTGTTCGTATACGCGATGCCGGCGTCGACCACGCCGTACAACGTCACCGAACTCTGCGCCTGCGCGCTGACCGAACCGATCGACACCAAACCCAGTACCACCGTTTTTTTGATCATGACCATCCTCTGTTTTTATCAATACGTTTGCGAGGATCACGATGCTATTGACGACCGACGCGCCGATGAACGGCCGATCCGTGGTTTGTAAATCGCGGCGCGGCCGATTTGTAATGTGCGTTGCCGCCGGCCCGACAGGTGTGTCGCGATCGCATCCGGCGCGCCTGCTGCGGCGAACGCATCGCGCGGACCGCGAACGTCGCTCGCCGGAAACGACCATGCGCGGTCATATCGATCGATGAAATCATTCGATATCCGCAATATCTGTCGTTCGCAGGACGATGCGTTTACGCAACGGCCCGCTAGGCGACCACCGGCCGATGCGCTATGCGCGTTTGCATATCGATTCCGCAAAACGTTGGTAGGGCCGAGCGAGGTGCGACGGTAGAGTCTGGCATCCGGCGCTGGCCGGGCATGCCTCGGGAACGGCAGGGCGCACAGGTGCGCGCGCTTCCCGCTTGGATCGATCAACGAGAAAGGAGCCGTTCGACATGAGTCGCGATGTACTGTTTCTGCTGGAACCGGGCTTTGCCGATCCGAAGCATCCGGGCCAGCGCTTCGTCTGTCCGCATGGCTTGCCGATCGAGGGGTTGTTGGCGAGCGCGCCGGATCTCGCCGCGCGCCTCGAAGTGAAGCGCGTCGGCTTCGAGCGGCCGCGGCCAGCGGTGATCGACGCGCTCGACGACGCCCATCAGGGCCTGCCGGTGCTCGTGCTGGGCCGCGACCAGCCCGCGCCGGACGACGCGCAGACGCTCGGCGACGTGCGCTTCGTCACCGACGCGCGCCGCATCCTCCAACTGCTGGCCGAGCGCCACGGTTTTCCGGCGCTGCATTGACACGGCGGTTCCACTTCCTTCTCATCCGATCGACAGGAGTATCCGATGTCGTCAATGTCGGCGGCACGTCGCCGCTTGCTGCTTGCCGGCGCCGCCATCGCGGCGCACCCATTGGCCGCGTTCGCCGCGCCGGCCGCCGACGCCGATCTGGCCGGCACGACGTTGCGCGTCGCGACCTACAAAGGCGGCTGGCGCGCGCTGTTGCAGGCGGCCGGGCTCGCCGACACGCCGTACCGGATCGACTGGCGCGAACTGAACAACGGCGTGCTGCATATCGAGGCGCTCAACGCGGACGCGCTCGATATCGGTTCGGGTAGCGAAATTCCGGCCGTATTCGCCGCGCGCCAGAAAGCCAACGTGCGATTCATCTCGCGCGTGCGCGAAGACCTGAACAACCAGGTCACGCTCGCGCGCAAGGACACGCCGATCCGCGGCATCGCGGATCTGAAGGGCAAGCGCGTCGGCTACGTGCGCGCGACGACGTCGCACTATTTCCTGTATCGACAACTAACGGAAGCCGGCCTGACCTTCGACGACATCCAGCCGATCAACCTTTCGCCGACCGACGGGCTGTCCGCGTACGATCGCGGCGACATCGACGCATGGGCGATCTACGGCTACAACGGCCAGCTCGCGCGCAATCGCTACGACGCCCGTGTGCTGAAGACGGGGAAGGAGTATCTGTCGGGTAATTTTCCGGTGTACGCGAATCCGCGCACGCTCGACGATGCGCGTCGCCGCGCGGCAACGGGCGATCTGCTGCTGCGGTTTCGACGTGCGTATGCATGGGCGAACGGGCATTTCCGCGACTATGCGCTCGCGCAGAATCGCGAGACGCGTGTGCCGGTTGCCGATCTCGTCGCGATGTTCGACCAGCGCAGCGAAGACTTCGCGCTGCTGCCGGTGACGCCCGACGTGGTCGCGCAGCACCAGCAGGTCGCGGACGTGTTTGCCCGCATCGGCGTGCTGGATGGGCCGGCCCACGTCGCGCCGTTCTGGGACACCTCGTTCAATCCGCTGGTTGCGGCGGGGTGATGCGATGAAACGGGAGGCGCGTGCGGGGCAGCGGTGATGCAGGTTTCGTCGGAGGATTCAGGCGGGCGGCTCAGGCGAACGTCGTCGCGACCATGATGCCGAATACCACGCCGAGCACGATCCCGCAGAGCCGGCCGTAGATCGATGCGCGAACGTTGTCGTCGAGCTCGAAAGGCGAGCGCTTGTGCTTCCAGACCGTGCTGAATGCGACCGGGCGGGTCAGCAGCGCAAGGCACGCGATCAGCACGGGCGTGGCGATGAGCATCGCGACGCGCGGGCCGTTCCAGTCGACGCCGTGCATGGCCAGCGAAAACAGCGCGGCAAGCGGCACCTCGACGCACAGGCCCAGCAGCGAGCCGTTGACGAAGGAATCTCCCGGGGTCTGGAACATGGTCGGTCCTGGGGGCAGGTGAAAGGGGTGCGCCGGGGGGCGTCCGGTAGAGCAATCAATAGCCGATGCGCGACGATTGACCGACCGCGTTCGACATGAGCCGATATGACGGCCGGATGTTAAGGCAAATTGCCGGCCGGTTGGCGGTCATTCAAGTTATTTGACAAATGTTGTCGGCCGGGCGCGGGTTCCCACGTTATACAGCCATGTGTAACAAAATGTAACTTTGCCGTCCGATCGCTAAACGAATTTCGAAAGCTTCAGATAACTCCCGCATGAAAGCCGTATCCGGCCCACCTGGCCAGGCGGCAACCACACCGAATACGGGAGAGCAAGCGCATGGTAGCGATCGTTACGGGCCAAGGGCTGGGTCTGCAATCCTCTTCGTCCACGGCGTTGGGCAATAGAGGCGTACTGGGCAATGCCGCGTTCGGCCAGACGGGCGAACAGGTCTACGTCAACGCGGCGAACGGCAACCTGATGCTGCAGGATCGTGATCAGCTGCTGTTGGGGCAGGGGATCAACGGCGCGGTGTACCGGGCATACAACAGCCTCGGGCAGTTCAACTGGCGTGAAGGGGCATCCCGTACCGTAGACGGGCTGACCGGCACGCTGAACGAGGCCGGAAGCACGATCACGTTGACGGACTGGGACGGTTCGCAAACGAAGTTTGCGTTCGATGCCGCGCGCAATCTCTACGTATCGACGGCAGGTGTGGGCGCGAACGTCGGCGATGCGAACCAGCCCGGGCCGACGGCCGTGACGACGACGGGGCCACGTGCAACCCTGCAGTTCGATGCTTCCACGAACAGCTGGATGTGGACCGATGGCAATCAGCACGTGACGGAAACGTACGGCGCGGCCCAGGGCGGTCGGCTGGTGTCGAGCCGGGACGTCGACGGCAATACCGTGAAGTACGGGTATGCCGCCTCTGGTCAACTCGCACAGATCACGACGGCGGGCGGGGATGTCACCTATCTTGACTACGACGCAGCCGGGCGGCTTTCGGCGCTGCGTTCGGTCTATCAGCAAGCGAACGGGCAGGCTGCGACCGAGACCACGGTGCGCTATGCATACGACGCGCAGGGGCGACTGTCGCAGGTCGTGACCGACCTCTCGCCTGAAGACAACAGCATTTCCGACGGCAACGTGTTTACGACGACGTACACGTATGACGGCACGAGCGACCGGATTGCGTCGATCGGGCAGACGGACGGCTCGCGGGTGGAATTCGCGTATGAGCTACTCGGTGGCGAGTATCGCGTTTCGACGATCGCGCAGTTTGCCGACAACGGTGCGGTGAGGATGACAAGGCTGCGGTACGACCTCACGAAACGCGAGACGACCGTGACCGATCCGCTTGGTTTCGTTCAGGTGATGTCGTGGGACGAGTCCGGGCGGCTGACTGATATCCGGACAGCATCTTCTCTCGACGGGCAATGGGAACGCCGTGAGGCTAGTTTCTACTACGACGCTCAAGGAAATCTGAGCAACCAGAATGATACGTTGCTCGGCCACGCGTACCTCAAGTACGACTCCGTAGGAAATCTAATTCTGGAAGGCAATATCGGGACGAACGTGCTGCGTACTTATGGCTCGCGTAACGAGGTCCTGACGGAGACGGTCAGGGGTTCGATGGGCAGCCCGGAGTTCATGTCGCAGACGACGCGATATGCATACGATGCCGTCGCACACCTGCGTTATACAGTGACCGCCGAGGGCCGGGTGACGGAATACCGTTACAACGCGGCCGGACAGCGCGTAGCGGAAATCCGTTACAACAGCGGTGTGTTCGACGTCGCAGGTTTGGCCGAGTCGACGGCGTTATCCATCGATTCGCTCGATGCGTGGGTGAGCGGCCTCGGTAGTCGGGAAGATGCGTTGCGTATCGATTCGACCTACGACTGGCGTGGCAACGTGGCGGTCGAAACGCGGTACGAGCGCTTGCTGGCCGACGGCACGGGCGATACGTCTGGAGGGGTATCCCAGACGCGCTACGTCTATGATCCGCATGGGCGCCTGCTGGAGCGCTACATCGGCCCGTCGGGGCAGGAGCGGGTCGAGCAATTCGCATACGACGGCCTCGGGCGGTTGTTGAGCGCCGTGAGTTTCGATGGTGCACTGACGACGTATCAGTACGACGACAAAGGTCATGCGGCTTCAGTGACATTTGCAAACGGCCTCACGCGTACGTCGGTCTGGAACGCGGCCGGTGAACTCGTCGCGTCCACCGATACGGTCCAAGGCCGGCTTCTTTCGAAGACGTCGAACCGATACGACGCCGATGGGAGGCTTCGGATATCGACCGACGCGAACGGCCAGAATACCCACTATCTATATAACGCCCGCAACCAGCGGGTTGCCGAGATAGCGCCGGACGGGACACTCACGGAATACGTCTACGACAGGGCCTACGCATTCCAGACACGGGCGGTGACTTATGCAACGCGGCTGACCGCGGCGCAACTCGCCACGTTGTCCGACAGCACTGGGCGGCCGATCGAACGATTGCCGTCCGGGAGCGCCTTGACGCTCGAAACCTCCGGGCTCCGGCCCACTGCAACCACCGCGGATCGCTCGAGCTGGATGTTCAGGATGAACAACGCTTGGGTCAATCGCACGGTCGATGCGGACGGAACATTGACGCAATTGGATTACGATGGCTTCGGCCGTTTGACCAGCAAGACCATATATGCCAATCGTGTCGATCCGACCGCGATGCCGCCGATGGGCGTTCCGGCAGCCGATCCGGCGCGAGACCGGTCGACGCACTACCTGTATGACCAGGACGGGCTGCTGCGCGGCGAGCTTGACCCGCAGGGTTACCTGACGGAATACCGCTACAACGCTGCTGGCGAACGCATCGAAACCGTGCATTATGCGACACCCGTGGGCGAATCGCTTCGCTTGGCGTTCAACGGCAATTCGGTGCCCAAGCTTGTCGACCTCATTCCAGGCGCCAGCGCACAGGACACGTCGTCGCGCTTCGTCTACGACGCGCGTGGACTGCTTGCGGCGGAAATCGATGGCGAGGGTTACGTCACGCGCTATCAATACGACGCTCAGGGCAACGTCACCGAGCGCGTGCGAGGGCAGCGCATCGCGTTGGGTGCGTTGGGCCAGCCGCAGCAGGTGCCAGTGGAGATCGAGGCCGCGGGCAACATTGGCGCGAAGCTGGAGATCTGGCTGGACGGCGTACAAGCGGGCACGGTGACGCTCACCTCGGCAGATTACGCCACCTATACGTTGACGGTACCCAATGCGATTCCGCTGGCGAGTCATACAGTCGAATTCCGCGCAGGGAGAGAAAACCCGGTCACGGTACGTAGTGCAAGCTTCGACAATCACGTGTTCAGTCAAGTTGTTGCGACGCCGTCGCTGATGGGCATCGACGGCCCGCAATGGTTCGGTGCTCGCTACACGCTCAATGCCGCCGATCTGATCGCATCGGCATCGACGCCGGGCAACCTTGAGCGTACGACCTACGCGTACGACGCGATGGGCCGTCTGCTGGAGCAGGTCACCTATGGCGTAATGGGTTCCAAGACGTCGAGCTTCACGTACGACGAGGTCGGGCGCGTTCTGACGGAAACGCAGGGCAAGCCGCCGTTCAACCGTACGACGACGTATCGCTACGACGAAGAGGGTCGCGTGGTCCGGAAGTATTCCGGAGAGGGCAGCAGGATACTCGAACTGATCGACTTGTACGAGAAGAGTGGCGATGCCGCCATGCTTGCACAGCTTCGTCGCGACGAGTTCTACGAAACCTACACGTACGATGCGACTGGCTTGCGGACATCCGCAACCGATGCTGACGGCCGCAAGACGCTCTACTACTACGACGCGAACGGCAATCTTGCGGTCACGATCAACGCGGCCGGTGAAGTGGTCGCGCATACCCGCGATGCTTTCGGGGATATAGCTCAGACCACTGCTTACGCGGTTCGACTGTCGGCTGATGTACTCAAGGCGCTTCAGGGCGGCCGTCTCACGGATGATGTGGCGACCGCCATTGCGTCCCTCGACGACACCGACGCGTCCCGCACGTCCTTCAACTACAGCACGGCCGGCCGATTGACGAAGCGCACTGATGCGATGGGCGCGACCACCGAGTATGCATACAACGCATTCGGTGAGGTGACGTCGCAATCCCAACAGGTGGGCGTCAATACGCATCGGATCACGACATACGACTACGATCGCGTCGGACATCAGATTCAGCAAGCGACAGATCCCGGCTACCTTAATCTGATTACGAAAGCCGTCTACGACGCCTTCGGTCGAGTAGTTCAATCCGTCGACGCGAACGGTGTGTCACGCATCACGGAGTACGATCGCAACGGGCGCATTGTCGGCATGCGTGATGCGGCGGGCCGGACCAGTACGACGTACGACGCGTTCAACAACGTGCTGACGCAAACAGACCACCTGGGCAATACGACCACGTACAGCTACAGCTCGAAGATGCAGTGGATGATCGTCAGAACGCCTGAAGGGGTTGTGACGACCACGAAGTACAACGAGTTCGGCCAGATTGAAAGTGTGATTGATGGTCAGGATAACGTCGTCAAATACCAGTACGATCGCGACGGTCTCCTGAAGAATGTGAGTAGTCAAAGCCGGACGCTGCACGGCTACGACATCGACCAGTCCCACGGATATGACCGCGATCATGCCGGCAACGTACTGACTGAGTACGAGGGAGACCGAAAGTCCGTCGAGTACAGCTACGACGCAGTCGGTCGCGTTTTGACGCGGAAGGAACGAACCAATCAGAATTCGCCGGCGAGCGGCCCGGACGGCTGGGTTCCGGTCGAACTGGTCACCAAGTACGAATACGACGCAAAAGGGCAGCAGGTTCGCACGACCGACCCGTCCGGAACGATTACCGACACGCACTATGACCTGAACGGCCGCACGATGACGGTGATCGTCGATCCGAGCGGCCAGAAGCTGACGACGACCTTCACCTATGACGGCACGGGCCAGGTCCTGACGGTGACCGAGGGTGCGGACAGCGCGACCGCAAAGGTCACGCAGAACACGTACGATGGCGCCGGTCGGCTGATCGAGCAGATCGTCGATCCGGCCGGTCTGAAGCTGACGACGCGCTATGCGTACGATCCGGCCGGCAACCTGGTGTCCGAGACCAATGCGGCGGGCGGCGTCACGCACCATGTCTACGAGGCCGCTGGCCGGGAAGTTGGATCGGTTGGTCCGACGGGTACCGTAACCGCCATCGACCGCGATGCCGAAGGGCGGACCGTCAAACGTACCGTGTATGCGACGCCGGTAGCACTGGCCGGCTTGCCGGACCAACTGACGTCGGAACAATTGCGTAGCCTGGTGCCTGCATCGCAACAGGACGAGATCGCGCGGAACGTCTACGATGCTGACGGCCGGTTGCGCTTCACCGTCGATGCAGCAGGCGCCGTCACGGAATTGACGTACGACGCGAGCAACAACGTGGTTCGCAAGACGGCGTACGCGGGGTTCATCAACCCGGCTGAAGGCGAGTCGCAAGACGCTATCCGAACTGCATTGTCGCGGATCGACGCTCAGGTTCAGGCAGGCGACCGCGTGACGCGCATGGTGTATGACGTCAAGCATCGCCTGGTCGCAACGATCGATGCAGCCGGCTACGTCACGCGAAATACATACAATGCGACCGACCAACTGGTCGACACGAAGTCCTACGCGACGCCCTATATGGGCACCGACAATCCGAACTACGCCACCTTCACGGATCTGCTGAACACGTGGGATGCGCAAGGGGCGCAGAATACGTCACGCGAAACCCGGTGGTTCTACGACGACGCGAACCGTCCGCTGTACACGGTCGACGCTGAGGGCTACGTCACCGAAAATCAATACGACAATGCCGGTCGTCTCGCGAAGACGATTCGTTACGCACGTGCTCATCCTGAAGCGGCAAGCTACAAGAAGACCTACGACATGTGGCTGGCGTTCAGGTCGGAGACGCTTGACCAGGCCGCGGTCACTTCCTATCGGTACGATGGTGCGGGGCGTCTGATCGAGACGACCAACGCGCTGGGCGTCAAAACGAGCTACACGCTCGACGCCCTCGGCCGGGCCGTCGATACGACCGTGGCCGCCGGCACGAGCGACGCGTCGACGACGCATGCCGTCTACGATCTGGCGGGCAACCTGATCGCGAAGACGCAGGCGTACGGCACGGCCGTTGCTATCACGACCCGCTATGCGTACGACGCAGTCGGCCGGCGGATTGCGACGACCGACCCGCGCGGTGTCGAACTTGCCGAACAGGACACCGCCTGGGCGCTCGCGGAGCGAGGTGCGCGAGGCCTCGTGGATGGCGCCGGCAACGCGCTGGCTGCGGCCGCTCTGACCGATGACCAGAAGCGCGCGCTGTTGCAGGCTTACACCAGCACTCAGAGCTATGATGCCGCCGGTCGGGTGACCGAGAAGGCGGACGCGCTGCACAACGTGACGCGTTACCAGTACGACGCGTTTGGCAACCAGGTGACGATGACCGACCCGTTGTCGGCCACGACGGTGTCGTTCTATGACAAGCTCAATCGGGTCGTCGCGCAGGTCAGCCCGGAAAACTGGGTCGTCGGCACGCAATACGATGCATTCGGCACCGTGTCGCAAGTGACCGATTACCGGCTCGCGCGATCGGGCGCGGTCGATGATGCCTGGAAACGCGACGGCTGGAAGTCGGATCTGTCGCAGGTACTGCCGGCCGGCGATCCGGCAGATGCCGTCACGCGCATGGAGTATGACAAGCTCGGTCGCTTGATCAAGTCGACGGATGCAGAAGGGTATTTCGAAACCTACGGGTATGACGGGCTCGGCAATCGCACCAGCTATACGAACAAGCTGGGCGGCACGTTCACTTATACGTACGACCATCTGGGCCGGATGACGTCCGAGACGTTGCCGATCCGGTCGAAGGACAAGGCCGTCGTCAACCGCTTCGAGTACGATTCGCGCGGCAACCGGATCAAGATGACGGAAGCGCAGGGGCTCGACGAAGAACGCATTACCGAGTACGGCTACGATCTGCTTGACCGCAAGGTTCGAACTTATCAGTCTGTCTATTTAGGCAACTATAACGTGGCCGATGCGGTTGAGACAGACATCTACGATGCGCGCGGTAATCTTGTGTCGAAGGTCAACGTGAGTGGCGGGGTGACGACGTTGTATTACGACGCCGCAGGCCGCAAGACCGGGCAGGTCAGCCCACTCGGTACGCTCACTTTGTGGGAGTACGATCCGTCCGGTAATGCGACGCGTACGCGGATCTTCGGGGACCTGGTGAAGGCTACGCAAGGTTCAGCGCCGCCGGTGCCGGTCGATGCGACCAACGTGCGCGAAACACGCACGGTCTTTGACGCAGACGGACGCCTCGTCCAGTCGCGCGTGATGAACGTCGCGACCGGGTATTTCGATCCGAGCGCGGGCGAAGACCAGCGTGGTGAATACTTCATCACATCAGGCAGTGAGCTCGTCACTCAATGGGAATACGACGGACGTGGCGCGGTCATCTCCAAAACGGACCCGAGCGGCGGTCGCACACTGTACTTCTACAACGGTAGCGGCAAGAAGACGCTGGAGATCGACGCAAAGGGATACGGCATCGCCTATACGCTGAACGAGCGAGGTGACGTGACACAGGAGATACGGTTCGCCAAACCGTATCCGGACCCAGTGACGGCGAATCCCTTGCTCGGCGCCACGCTGATCAACGCATGGCCGCGCAGCGAAGACGACCGGATCACTGAGTACACGTGGGATCGCAACGGTCGAAAGACGAGTGAGACTCGCGAAAACGTTCAGTTCGCTGCGGTCGATGGCAACGGTAAGCTGACGCAACAGGTCGGTGCGGCGAGGACGCGTTATGCATACGACGGCAACGGCAATCTGTTGAAGCAGATCGATGCCAACGGCAACCAGTACGACTATGGATACGATGTGCTCAGCCATCGCACGCTGGAAATATTGCCGGAGTTCACCGATTACCAGGGACAGCGAACCCGCGCACGGACTGTGTACCAGTATGACGGTCTCGGCAATATCACCCGGGAAACCCGGCAGCACAGTAGCGGGGACGAGGAGACTGCATACACTTACGCTCGTGGCCGAGTCGAAGGCAAGTGGTATGCGGACGGGACACTGACCATTTACTCGTACGACGTGTCCGGTAATGTGACGGGTGCGTCTTTCGGTAACGTCGAGGCTGATGGACCTGGAAAATTTTACTCGTTCGCGACCCGCTACGACTTGGAAAACCGGGAAATCAAGCGATTCAGCGGAACATGGCGGGAAAGCGGCACGGAGCAGGGCATCCAGACCGAGTTGCGTTATAACGCGTACGGTGAATTGATTGGTCGGCGCACGAACGGCAACGGGGTACTCTCCGAGCAAGGCGGCGAGTGGCAGGAATACACGGACTACGACAATGCTGGCCGTGTCGTCCGCACGAACTTCAACGACGGCATCTCGCATCTGTACATGTACGATCGCAATGGGAATGCGACGCTGAAGGTTGAGTCGATGCAGACCGATCTACGCGGGTTCGCCGTCAGGACGGGTGAGGATCTCCAGAATCTGCTGCAGAAGGCGGACATGATGCAGACCTTTACGCGCTACGACGCGCGTAATCAGGTCATCCAGATTCGCCAGCCGAAGACGTCCGGCAGTGTGCCGCGTATCAGCTTCAGCCCGGTCGATATTCCGATCGACGGCGGGGTGTTTGCGAATACGCAGTTGAGTATCGGTGGATGGATCGAGAAGCAGAATCGGCCAGTACTTGGGCCGATATTGCCTCTGGAGGGGGGGGATGTCGGCATGTCCAGCTCGGGCGGCGTGGCGCATGCGACTTCCAAATGGGCAGTCAACTATCCGGACTTTGGAGATCGCGGCAGCGGTTCGGGAGGCAACGTCACGATCCAGTCGCTGGATTTCACGTTGCCGGATTTCTCGGCGTTGTATGGCGCATACAATGTCGAAGTACGCGTCAGCTATACCGTCAATGGGTTTATCTGGGCTCCGACTGGCGGCGAACAGTCGATGGAGACGAATGGATTCGGCAAATCGGCCACCGTGACGTCTGGACCGATGCCAGTCAATGCCACCCAGGTTAGCGTACCAATCAACTACACGACACCGGAGTCGCTCTGGGTAAATGGGTTCGCGGGAAAGAACCAAGTGAATTTTTCCGCATCGGTGGAAGTGTTCGTGACACCCCGGAGCGGCGCTTCCGGTCCTATATCGGTCGGCACGTTTTCGCAATCCGCCACGCTGTTCTCTAGTGTAGAGGATGGTGGCGGCGATGCATATCACGAGACGGTGACGGTCGCAGCACCTAATGCGCTTGATGTCGATACACCGCTGGAGGGCGCGGCTAGTCTCCTCAGCGTCGCACGGAACTCGTTGCCTGCCGGCGCTCAGGCGAAACTGTACTATCGGCCGGCAGGAACGAATGAGGTATTTCGGACACTGGACAAGAGTTCGTTCAGCCAGCCGGGTTCGTACACGGTCGACATCGGTAACTTACCTGATGGCGACTACGAAATGATCTTCATGGCCGTTTCGGACGGCAGCGACGGGCGCGAGCCCGGTACGTTGCTGCGCCGTGATGGCTATAACGCACATATCGCGCGCGGCGGTAACTCGACCATAACGTCGTCGCCGATCCCCCTTTACGAGGAAAGCAGTCGTGCCGGTTTCCTGGCCGACGCATCCGGCAGCTACATCTGGACGTCGCCGCAAACCCTGAACCTCTACTCGGCGCGCGATTCCGCGCTGCATCTTGCCGACCACGTCGTCGTGAAGATGCGTCCGCAGGGCGGCGCCACATGGACCGAAGAACGAACGCTCTGGCGCGATCCTGCCACGGGCGCATTCTCGATCGACCTGTCGGGATACGCGCCGGGCAACCTCGACGTGGAGTTCGACCTGTACAACGCAGCGGGTCAGAAGTTCGATGCGGTGCTGAGTTCAGTGGGATTGCCGGGCGGAAACGGTTCGCCGTCGTTCAGCACGAACTACCTGGCCGATCTGAAATCGACGATCGTCTTCCATTCGCAACCTGCCGACACCGATTACATCATGGTGTCGTGGGTGCAGGACGGCACGACACGTTATTCGCGCGTTACGCGCATGGGTAATGGCGAGTTCACCTGGGATGTCCAGGCGGGCGGCCTGATCCCGCAACCCGGCCAGTCGTACGGCTACGCGATCAAGTACACCGCATACGACGCTGCCGGTGTACCGCTGGCGATGGGCGCTGGCGACATCACCGTCGGGACGGTGGGCAATGCGCAGGTCACGTTGACGGGTAGTGAGCGACCGAGCATTTTCGAATTCAAGCCGGTCGGTGCGGACGGCCAGCCGCTGACGAACGTCAACACGATCACGTTGTACTACCGTCAATCCACGGCGAAGGACCAGGCATTCGATCGCCCGTTTACCGAGGTGACGCTGACGCGCGACGCACTGGGGCGCTTCCTGTTCGACGCATCGGCGCTGCCCACGCGAGCCGAGTTCGAATATCGCTACCTGGCCAAGGATGCAAACGGCACGGTGTTGACCGAGCGCCAGAGCTATTTCCTGACCGGTACGCGTAACAACCCGGTGACGAACGTTGATATCGTCGGCGTGATCGACGAGACAGCGAAGGACATGACGATCGACCGTTTGCAGCAGCACAATGCATTCGGCGAGGTGTCGGCCGAACGTGACGGCCGCGGCAACTGGACGACCTCGTCATACAACACGATGGGGTATCTGACGCTCAAGCACGAGCCGAAGGTCAGCGTGACGCTCGCGAATGGCGCACAAGTCGAAGTCGAGCCGGACACGAGCTTTTACTACGACCTCACCGGCAACCTGGTCGGGTTGAAGGATGCCAACGGCAACCTGACTACCCAGCAGTGGAACTACGGGTCTGCCAAGGCCACGGTCGCCCGGACATGGGATGCACTGGGGTTCAGCAAGGTGATGCAGTACGACGTGTTTGGCAATCTGCGAACGACGACCGATGAGCTGAATCGTCGCACGGACTACCGTTACGACAAAATGAACCGTCTGATCGAAGTCGATCGGCCGGCGCTGGCGGATGGCCAACGGAGCATCGACCGCTACGAATACGATGCACTGGATCGGCGTATTGCACATACCGATGCGCAGGGCGGCCGCGAGCGTACGTTCTACGACGTCGATGGGCGGGTGGTAAAGACGATCAGCGCAGCGGGTCGCGAAGTCAAGTATGACTATAAGTGGGCCACGAGCATGGGGTCGGCCGGATCGGCGACCGCGGGCGGTTGGATTCGCACGACGACCAATGCCAACGGCATGACGACGGTCGACGAGAACGACCAGTTCGGTCGCTTGATGAAGCACACGGACCTCGGTGGGCACGTGTTCCAGTACCAGTACAACTGGGCGGGCCTGCTGACGAAACAGTCGGGAACGAGTGGCCAGGACGTCGACTACACGTACTACTCGAACGGGCTGGTGCGCTCGATCCAGGATAACGCGACGAAGACGCAATCGCTGTACGAATACGATGGTGACGGCAATCGCACGGCCGAGTACTTCTCGAATTTCGGCGATGTATTTGTGTTCGCGCAATCTCGCGTGAAGTACGACGCGTTGAACCGGGTGACTGCGATCGAGGATGATGCGTACAAGGTTTACTACGAGTACGACGCGGTGGGCAATCGCCGACGGATGCTTGCGAAGTACACCGACATGGTCGGATATCACGACCGGGAGCAGGAGTACTGGTACGAATACGATGCGCTGAATCGATTCACGGTGTCGATGGGCAGCCTGTCGGGTGCGCGTGCAACGGATCCGAGCGACACGAGCGTTTCGATCGTGAAGGGAACGCTCGGCGGAGACGGCATACAACTTGGCTATAACGCCGCGGGTGAACGGGTGTTGGCTGTGTACGCGAAAGACGGCCGGACTGAGCGTTACACGTACGACGCCAACGGCTATCTTGCCACGCAGAGCGTCAACGACATCGTCGTGCAGGAGCGCAAGAACGACCTAATGGGTCGCGTGACCGGTTTCGTAGAGCGCGACGCGAACACCGGCCAGCAGGTGACCGGGATCGATCGTACCTGGGATGCGGACGGGATGATCTCGCAAGAGCGCGACAATCTGCATCACGCGACATCCGTCTATACGCGCATGGCGGACGGTACGCTGACGAAGGTGGAAACGACGCCGGACGACGCGAGCGAGACGCGCACAACTTCCACCTATGCGTACGAGTTGTGGGACAGCGCAAAGCAATCGCGCGTGACGGTGCAGGCGTCGAATCCGAACGCGCCAGGCTGGAAGCCGGCGACGTCATATTTCAACTACGACGCGAACGGAAACCTGAAGAGCACGTATGACGACGGCGGGAACGATCCGGGCAAGGCTCGCGCGTTCCAGTACTGGACCGATTTGCGCGGCCAGGTGCAGCGACGCGATGAACTGACCGGCGTAAATGTCGATGCGAACGGCCAGATTACGGGCGCGGCCGGCGATCGCAAACACAACTACTACTACCTGAACGGCAACCGGGTCGGGAACCAGGGTAACGACGGGATCGACCAGATCGACTACATGCAGGAACTTGCCGGCAAGCTGGGCAAGGGCAACGAGAATCAGTATCGGGTGTTCACGCCGATCAGTGCTGCCGACTTCGACGAGAACTACATGGCGATCAACGGCACGTATCCGGCGGCGAGCGCGGGCCAGTGGACGGTACGTGCGGGCGATACGCTGAAATCGGTTGCGTCCGCGCTGTGGGGCGATTCGAGTCTGTGGTACATCCTGGCGGATGCGAATGGTCTGAAGAGTACGGATGAACTGCGGCCCGGACAGTTGTTGACCGTGCCGAACAAGGTGACGAACGTCCACAACACGTCGACGACGTTCAAGCCGTACGATCCGGGGCTGGCGATTGGTAATACGCAGCCAACGCTGCCGGCGCCGCCGCCGCCGCCGGGGCCGGGTGGTTGCGGCGGATTCTTGCCGATCATTGCGATCATCGTGGCGGTAGTGGCAACGGTCTACACTGCCGGCGCGGCGTCCGAATTGCTAGGTGTGACGGCAACCGGGGCCGGTGCAACGGCAGGTGGTGGATTGGGTAGCTTGGGCGTGGCGACGTTGTCGGGCAGCGTGACCGGTGGCACGTTGGGTGCGGCGTCCGGGGCGGTCGCTGCGGGTATTGGTGGTGCAGCGGGTGCGCTTGCAAGCCAGGGCGTGATGATCGCCGGTGGTGAGCAGCACGGCTTGAATTTTGCAAGCATCACGTTAGGTGCTATATCGGCAGGCGTCACAGCGGGCATTGGTGCCGCGGCGGGTGCTCCGGGTAGCGCGTGGAGTGCAGCGGCTCAAGGTACCGTAAGGTCAGTTGCGACGCAGGGCATCGGGGTAGTAACGGGGCTGCAGGATCGATTTGACTGGAAAGGCGTGGCGGCCAGCGCGATTGCGTCTGGTGTAGGATACGGGGTGGGCGAGCAGGTCGGGAAGGTAGCGATCGGGGCGGGTGCCAGCACGGCCATGGCGCGGCTTGCCAGCGGCGTAACCGGCGGATTGAGCGCTGGTGTTGCGAGTACGGTGGTTCGTGGCGGGAGCTTGTCGCGTAACATCGGGGACATCGTTGCCGACACGGTTGGCAATATGGTGGTGGACCGAATCCAAGGTGCCTCGGTCGCGAAAGCCAACGCGTCGCCAATGCATCCCGACGATGTCCAATTTCTGGGTGCGCTGACTGGTGCAATTGAGGCGTACAGCAATACGCCGAGCCCGTATGCGGGCGCTCAGTTTGCTGGGCCCGGTGCACTGCCACTTGATGCAATCAATGTGACTGCATCGGGTTCGACAAGCGGTCTCGGTGCCCTGTATGGAACGGGTTACGACGGCGCATTTGCGGCTTGGTCGGACGATACCCGGTTGAATCTGAACGATGCGGCGTTTCGTTCGGCGATGAACGGTCCGAGCACCGACATCAGGCTCGCGCAAACCGATGGTGGTTTCTGGCGCGGTCTTGCGGGCGACACGCGCAATGTGTTCGAGACGCCTGCTCCGTTGTCGGAAAAGATCGGGGCAGGCGTACGAGCGGTGGGCGAGTTCATCGCCGATCCGCTGATCGAACTTGGCAATCAATATCGAGACGTGTACTCCGCAGCGAGCGGAGCGACGGGCGGTTGGCGCAGTGCCTTTGCGCAGCAGGTTTCGGATGGGAGCTATGGTGGAGCCGCGCTGACTGAATTGGGTATGGCGGCCGGCGCAGCACCGATGGCCGGAGCAGCGCTGAGAGGGATCGGCTTGGCAGCGCCTGCGGCAGTTGAGACCTTCGGGCCGGCGGTTAGCCGTGCGATGAACAGCTACATGACGCGTAGCGGTATGCAGCTGAATGTCGTAGAAGCAGGGTCATCGGGGATAAGCAGAGCTGGCTTGGTTGACCTGTCAGCTGGCGATGTCGCTCCCGGTTTCTATCGTGCAGATCCGGCTCAGATTCGGTTTACGCAGTCAGATGCCAGTCCATTCTTCTCGAAGGGCGGCACGATTGACAGTCTGGTTTCAGACCTCCGGTCTGGCAAGGTCATCGCAGACCAAGTCGGTAATCCACTGCAGATTGTGATGCATGAGGGCCTTCCGTTCTCAATCGACAATCGTCGCCTTGTTGCGTTCAACTTAGCAGGGGTGAGGGACGTTCCGATCCAGATTGTGACTTTAGATAACCCGGCCGTAGCTGCACGTTTCTTCGATCGATTTGATCCGATTGGAGGAGTCGGGAAGAATATCGTTATTGCTCCGAGTTCTGCGCGAACACCGGCCCAACTGCTGCTTAGGGATTCGGGATTGATTAAAGGGGTTCAACTTGGGTACTGATGCAAAAGAGGTGCTTGCACCGCAAGACTTCGCGGCTTGGCCGATTTGGCGTTACGACGATGAAGATGATCTCTATCATCCGGTAACGAGTGCTGACCAACTTCCTGAGTCGGAGCGAGCGTTGTCTATTCGTGCGAACTTCAGAACGCCAGACGGTCGATCGTTCGCTGGCTACGTTGTTGGTATTGAGCGGGTCTTCTCCTTCGGTTTGTTTGGGGGAGACCGTGTATTCCATGTCAACATGAATCTACCGGATCTCTCTGCTAAGCAACTGAATGCGTTCCTCCAGGTGCAGTCGCGTGAGTCTGGCCAGACATTCGAATCGCTGTTCCCATTGACGTATACCTCTTCGATCAACGAAGAGCCGTTCGTGGACTTCAGCGGTCAGTTTGACGGTCTGCCAACGACGAAACATTAGGCGAGTTCGTCACATATAACGAGCACGAACGCCCGCGCAAGCGGGCGTTGTTGCATCTGCGCTCGAATCCTAGAAGAGCTGTTTGGCGACGCGCCGGCGTTCGTCGTCATCGAGGTGCATGACGCGGATTCCATCGACCGCGCGACGCAGCCAGTCGTCGGCAATGACTCGATGTTCGTCGTTCGTGACGGCCGCCGTCGACGCCGGCAATTGCCGAATTCCAGCGCTGGCCGTCGCGCCGTCGTTGGTCCCGTTTGCAGCATAAATCTTGTGTTGGTCCAAAACGCACCACCCCTTGGAAATAGCACAGACATGACGCACGTACCAAATCGCGTGCGAAACGGTCGCTCAGCCAAGCGTGGCGCGGGTTTGAGGCGCACCACATTCCTGAGCGGAGAAACGAACTGCGGCGACCGCGGATCGCGCTGAGCCAATACGGACGGGGCTTTGCGGCATGGTGCAGATTGCACCACATCGAGCGCACGCCGACGACCGTGTGGCCTTGTTGTGGCCCTGGTGTATCGATCGTCTCGCAGACCTGTATCCCGGGTGTCGCCCGACAGAAAACGACAGGCACGACGGATATGTTTACGGAAATGCGGGGACGCATTGCCGAACCATATCGTGCCCAAAGGGCGCAGCCCTTTGGAAACCAGAGAGGTGCTGTCGATGTTCCATCGATGTGCTGCCGTGTACCGGTCGTGTTCCTGTTGCGTTCGTGCGAGGAGCAAAGGACGCTATTGCAGGATAGGCACATGGTGCCGAAACGTATGACAGGGGCCGATGTTGGAATGGCCCTCGTTGCTCGATGCAGTTCGGCTGCTGTCTTTATAGAAATAAAAAATAGGCTCCCCAACCCCGGCAGTCGCGTGGGGTGGGTGAGCCGCTCGTCGTGAGCGGCTAAAGAGGAAGGTCGATCAGCGTGCTTCCTGTGCGAGCACGGTATCGAGGACCCGCGCGACGAACTGCTGCTTGGCGCGAGGCAGTTGCGCGATCACTTCGATCTGCTTCTGCCACTTTGGCATCGGCTCGCGCTTGCTGCGCGGCGTCGAGTCCGCCTCTCCAAACAAATCATCGAGTGTGACCGACAGTGCGCGCGCGACGTGAGGCAGCGCCGAAACCGGAATGCGGCGGCGGCCGACCTCATACGACTGGTAAGTCTGTTGGGTCAATCCGAGCGTTTCCGCGAGCTGGGCTTGTGTGAGGCCGCGCGTCTTGCGGAACTGGGCCATACGTTCGCCCAGGGCGACAAAGAACGCGCGGTCGTCATCGGTGATCGGCAAGGCTGGCATGGCTGGAGGCGGTGCGTCGAGCAGATGGACAGCCAAGCGTGGCGCGGGTTTGAGACATCGCTCGCTAACGTGACAACACCTCTCCGAGCGGACCGCAATGTTCGCGAGCCCATAAAGGGGTCATTGTCAGGCGTGCTTTTCCTGATGAAACGGAGTCATTGAATCCCATCAGGGGTTATTGGGTTTATTTATTTCCGCGCAGTGGTTAATTTTTTCAAGCAATTGTGGCAAATTTGAGATGCATGAATTTTTTTTGGGATGTGATTGGGTATTCCGGATAATTTATATTTTGAACGATAGTGTTGACATTTAAATAATTTAAATTATTAACAAATCATGAATCAACAAAGCAAGGGGACGCGACTCCGCGGCACGATGCTCGCATCGCTGCTGGTCGTCACAGCACTGCTCTCTGCCTGCGCGAGTTCCTATGTCGACACGACCATCAAAGAGGTGCCGGCGGCGGAGATGAAACAGGTTGCGCAGCCGAAGCCTGTCCAGTTGGTATTCGAGTTCCAGAGCAAGGGCGCCCCGAATCCGCGTGCGACAGACCAGTTGAAAGATGTCGTGATCAAGGAAGTCAAGGACACCAACCTGTTTTCGGCCGTGTCGACCGATTCGGCGCCCGACGTCGCTCTGCTCAATGTGACGTTGAACAACGTTGTGCTGACGGACAATCCCGCCGCGAAGGGATTTGTCACGGGCCTGACTTTCGGCCTTGCCGGCAACGTCGTAACGGACGGGTATATCTGCACGGTTTCGTATTTGCCGGCGGGTCGCAGCACGCCGATCGTGAAGACTGCACGCCATGCCATTCACACGACAGTGGGAATAACCAGCCCGCCGCCAGCCGCACAGAAGGCGGCGTCGATCCGCGAGGCGATCGAGACAATGACGCGCGACGTGTTGAGCAATGCGCTGAAGGACCTTGCCGATGATCCGGCTTTCAATTGATTGGCGTATCAGCCGCTTGATTGGCTTCGGTGCGTTCTTGCTTGTCGCATCGTTGACAGGCTGCGCGGAGATGCCAATGAGCTTGCCGAAGCCCACTATCGAGAACACCGTGCGTATGCGAGCGGGCGGCCCGGTACTCGGGGCGATGGCCGTGGGCGAGTTCAGGCTCGATGCCGCGCTTCCTGCAAGCGTTGATCGCGGCGTCAGCGTTCGAAGCAATATGGTGCGGTCGCCGCTGGAGAACTCATTTGCCCAATATCTCCGGGAAACGTTACGCGTAGAGTTGCAGTCGGCCGGGCTACTCGACCCGCATTCCGATACGGTCATTACCGGCTCGCTGTTGAAAAGCTCCATTGAAGCGCCTGTCGGTACCGGCAGGGCGACGCTTGCTGCACGCTTTGTGGTGACGCGGACGGCAACAGTACTGTACGACCGCATCCTGACCGCGAGTACTGAATGGGATTCGGCTTTCCTTGGCGTATCGGCAATTCCCCAGGCGGCAGGGCAGTATGAATCCTTGTATCGAAGTTTGATTGGCCAGTTGCTGGAGGATGCCGCGTTCCGCGCAGCGGTCGCCAAATCGTAAACGCAGTCCGGGTGAATGGCGCTGCGCCGTCTCGTTCAGGACGCGAGGCGGACCGCGTTCGATACGTGAAGATCGGCATCCGGCTCATCAATCGCGAATCGATCACGACATCCCTTCTGGACAAGAATCTGGAAATCCCGCGGTATGTGCCTGCGACCGGATCGAATCAAGGAGGGGCATCAGGATCGCGGAGAGCCAAACATGGAAGTAGATAGCTACGACAAGCTTCAACCTGCATTGCTTGGCGGACACATTGCTGAATGCGGCCATACTTGCTTGTTCACCTACGACTTCGACACCTCCTACCCGAGCTGTGTTTAAATCACCGGAATCGACAGGAGGCCACCATGTTCTCGGAGCAGCGCCCTACAGCGTTCATTCTTGCTGCGACCAACCACGGTCCGCTAATCGTCAATCGCAACGATTATGCGATGGTCGACGGACGACCTTGCTATGGTGTAGGTTTTAACCTGCTCGAAACAGGCTCGTTCGACGGATCGGAGGTTGAATTCCTACTGTCGCTGCTGCGCGTTCAGCGACAGAGGTTAGGCGACGGCGTGGTATTCCTCGATTGCGGGGCTAATATCGGCGTATTTTCAATAGAGGCCGGTCGCATGATGACACAATGGGGAACGGTGCACGCTTTCGAGCCACAAGACTTCATTTTTTATGCTCTGGCCGGCAACATTGCCCTAAATAACCTTTTTAATGTTCAGGCGCATGGAGTTGCGCTCGGCGCGGCAGACGAAGTCATCACGATCCCGAGTGTGAACTATTCTCAGCCGGGTTCGTACGGCAGCCTCGAGATCAGGGAGCCTGCGACGTCAGTGTTGTCGATCGGGCAATCCGTCGATTACACACCGGAGACAGGGCGACAAGTTCGTCAAATCACCCTCGATGGTTTGAACCTGAAGAGGGTCGACCTGCTGAAGATCGATGTTGAATCGATGGAGATCGATGTATTGATGGGAGCGCGCTTCATCATCAAGACATTTCGCCCGATGATCTGGGTGGAGACGCTCAAGACTGACGCGCAGCGCATCAAAGATCTGCTCGGTGAGTACGATTACCGCTTTTTCGACGCGGGCCTCAACATGCTTGCGGTACCAGCCGATGACAGCGAATTACTCAAACGCTTCTGGGTGAATGAGGAAAACGTTCTTTTTGTTAATGTGTGACGTTGGTTTCTCGCTGTAGAGTAGCGGCGCAGTCGAGAGAGAAATCAGGCGTAGCGACGAAGTGACGCCCATGTTTTCGACCTTCGGCGATATGAATGAATGGACGATGGGCGCGCAAAATGGGCATCCCTCGCGACATCCTGAAAGGTTCGGCCGAACGATTCATCGAGGAGCAACGGACGGAACTGCGCAAGGCCTCCACGCGCAGGGACGGTTACGGTGGTACCCAGCTCAGCGTGCTTGAGCGCGGTTACGATCTGTTCCACCGAGTATTGCTTGCGCTTCATCGTCAACCTCCCGTTCCTGTTGGGAAAATTGCCTCCGAACACTAACACTCATGTGTGTCCAGGGTTTCCAGGGTCGATCAGTTCGAATTTTGACAGTTTTTAACTGCTCAGAAGAAGCGGGGACGCTATGATCTTATTCGCTACTTATCGAGCACCGGAGACCCAATGAGTTCGGCACGATCACTTAAAATTGGCATCACAATCGGCCTTCACCACGCGACGGAGAGCCTTTGGGTCAACGGCATCAAGCAGAACGCCCTGTATCTGATGAAGCTCTTTCAGCACTCACCGCTCGGGCATCAAGTCAAGCTGGTCAATACAACGAGCGTCAAGATCACAAACGATCTTCCGTGGGATCTTGGGCAGTTTCCGGTGTGCTCCTTCGACGATGCGAAAGATTCGCTCGATGTGCTGATCGAGCTCGGCGGGCAAATCGATCAAGAGCAAACCGCGTATCTGCAGGCGCGTGGCACGAAAGTCGTGAGCTACTGCTGCGGTCCGGAATACGTGCACATGATGCAAGCCATGATTTTCGGCAGACGGCATGCTGAAACGGTATTCATCAACCAACGTTACGACCAGGTGTGGATCATCCCGCAAGTCGTCGACACCAGCGCCGGCTTCTTCAGCGTATTGCGACGCCAGCCTGTTCGCGAGGTACCGTTCGTCTGGGACCCGATCTGCGTTGAAGAACGATCAGCCGCGCTCCCACATCGCGGGGAGTATCGCCCGACCGGGCAACCGAAGCGGTTGTCAGTCATGGAGCCGAACATCGACGTCACCAAGTTCTGCCTCTACCCGATCTTGATCGCGGAATTGGGTTACCGGAACTTCGGCTCAAAAATATCCTATGTGCATGCGACGAATTCGGAGCATCTTGCAAAAGGCAGCCCCGAATTTATCGGCATTGCGCATCACCTGGATCTCGTGAGAGATTCAAAAATAAGCTTCGTTGGGTATCACAATACACCTCAGTTTCTTGCGGAATTCACTGACATCGTCATCTCCCATCAATCAGGGCTTGCGTTGAATTATTTCTATTTCGACGTATGCTGGAACGGTTACGCGCTGGTTCACAACGCCGACCTCTGCCGCGAACTGGGTTACTTTTACAATAAAAACGATGTGGATGAAGGCTGTCGGCAACTCGAACGAGCGATCGAACTTCACGACGAGAGTTGGCAAGATTATCGAAATCAGCAACGAGAAAAGATTGGGCGGTTTTTGTCGACCAATCCGAAGCAGATCGAAGCTTATGACAAGTTGCTTCTCGGGCTTTTTGAGTAAGATCGATTGTCCCGCTTCAGTAATGGTTATATCAAGCTGAAGGGGCTGGATATCGCCAGGACGCTGGACATGTTGCCCAATTATTTTGCGAGGTAAGCGCGCAATCTGGTACCAGAAGATCCCCGGCCCGTTACACGCCGAAATCGGAGCGCGCCGTCTTGCGCCGAATGGACTGACGGACAGCAAATCGTCGTAGAAGCGGGCCATCACCACGCCTCGCCCGCGCAGCGATCACCCCATTTCATCATCGCCAGCCAACGCATCAGCCATTTCTGTTATCGGTCTGCTCCAGTCGCCCAATCTTGCTTGCCGATATAGCTGCATTGACCTGTACCACGGCGTATCGCGATGGCTGTTGTACCAGCGCTCGTCGCATGCCGCAGACAGCAACACCCATACTGGCCGCCCAAGCGCCCCAGCGAGGTGAGCCGGGCCCGTATCCACCGTGATCAATAAATCGAGCTCATTGAGAATGACGGCCGTATCGCCGAGATCGCGCAGCTCGTGACCGAGGATGCCGATGCCGTGTTGATCCAGCAGCCTATGCTCGTCGTCGGTGATCTTGCCGAACTGTAGCGCATGAAAACGACATTCCGACGAACTGAACAACGGTGCGAGTTGCTCCAGCGAGATAGATCGATACGGCTCGTGCCGCACCGCAGTATTGCTGCGCCAGATCAAACCTATCTCGCGAACGCCATGGCGTCGATTGCGGAAAGTAGCACTCGCAAGGGGCGCCATTTCCCGTCCAGCCGGCGCTTGTACGTACGGCTCCCCCCAGCTCGGGAAGTACGGCGTTTTTTGATACCGGACAAAGAGATCGAAGGTGCAGATGATGCAATCGCTTTGGTCGATTGCATCGCCGGCATTCTCGACCAGCGTGACCCAGTCATAGGTGGCGAGTACCGGAGCGAGTATGGCTGGCGCCTGCAATACGATACCCGCCGCACCTTCATCCCGTAACGCGCGCAGGTACCGGGAGAACATGAGCACGTCGCCAAGGCCGCCCTCCTGGATGATGAGGACACGCTTCCCGGCGACAGATTCGTCGCATCGAAGCAGTTTGTTGACAATCCTCTGATACTCGCTGGTATGAGACGGATAAATATTTGAAACCACGCCGGCTCGCCCCCAAGCATCGCGCGAGCGCCGATTAAGCGTGTGGGCTTCGCGAAAACGGCCTTGAGCGTACTGCGAGATCAGGAGTTCAGCTGTCAAGGCTCGCCGATCAGGTTCGTGGTGAAGCACCGTGAGCGATTGACTCAATAGAGGTTCGGCCTGCGAGAAAAGACCGAGAAGGTTCATGTCGATACCGATCTGCGCGCGAAAAAACGGATCGTCAACGCTGTCCGCGAGTTCTTTCAACACCCGTATGGCTTCTTCCGCGTGACCGGAGAGTCTGAGCGCCCGACACAGCGCGAGTCCGGCGCTCGGGGATTTGTCGCGGAGATAGATCTCGTATGCGCTGTCGAGCACGGTGTGATCGCTTGTCACTTTACCCCCGGTGAAGTGCGTTCGCTCAGTTTGACGAGCATTACTTGCGGCGTGCAAACGCGGCCATCAGGTCGTCCTTGAGGCTGTCATCTTCCAGGATGGCTTGCGCCACCCGGTTCGCAATCGACTGAAACGTCGGATCGTTGACCTGCTCGTCGCCGAATTGTCGGTGCAGCACATGCTCGACCGCGGCGCGCGTCAACTGGAACTCGTCGGTCACGCCCGCTGCGAGCAGCTGGTCGATATGCGCCCGGAGCGTTTCGCCCAACGGGCGCGGGCCGCCTTTCGATGTCGTACTGCCGGCCGACGTCGCGCCTGCGGCGCCCGGCCGCGCACGGGCCTTCTTGTCGAGCTCGCTGCGCAGTATCTCGGTGAGCTGGTCGAGCGTGGTGCGGGAAATCATGGCGATGGAAAAGCCTGTCAGCGGGGCGCGGAAGACGCGGAATCGATTTCCGGAAGGATACTCGTCTTTTCGGATGACGCGTGACTGCCCGGCGACGTACCAACGATCGACTCGATGTGGCGGAGTACATCCGCAATATAGCGATTGATCAGCGGGTATTTCGTATTCGATGCGATGCCCGCACGCAGCTGCTCGCCGGCCAGCGCGAAGCGGTCGTCCACGAGATTCAGCAAGCCGGTTTTCAGCACGCGCAGCGTATCGTCAGCTGGCAGCGCGTCGAGTGGCCGCCATGCCTCGACTGCACGATCGACGTGACCGTGAGTCAAGTGGAGAAAGCCGAGCATGAACCCGGCGACAGGGAAATCGGGCGTCAGTTGCCGCGATGCGTCGAAATCGTTTCTGGCGGCCTCGTAGTGCTGCGATCCGGCATGAACGGCACCGCGCAGGAACCACAGGCGATAGTCGTCGGGCCAGCGCTCGAGTGCGTTGTTCAACGCGTGGAGCGCCGCCTCGTCGCTGGATCGCATGGTTTCCACCAGCACGGCCATCCGGTCGTCCGGGCACAAGATCGATGACGGGTTGTTTTCCATGGCGAGTCACGCAAGAAGATAGAAGTCGTCGGTGCCGATCTGCCGACGAAGCTCGTCGAGTGCCGCGCGATGCAACTGCGAAATGCGGCCTTTGGACAGGTTGAGAATGTCGGCGATGTGCTCGAAGCTCAAGCGGTGAAAGTAGTGGTAGCGAATGATCTTCTGCTCGCGCGCAGGCAGGCGGTCGACCGCATCGTACAGGCGGGAACGCGTCTGCTGCTGCGCCAGCGTCCGGTATGGATGGTCCTGGAAGGGCTGCACCGCACCTGGGGCGGCATCGATCATGCCCGTATCGTCGAGCATGAAACTGATGGCGAGGCCGACCGTCACGCCCGCGAGCACGCGAAACACGTCGCGCGGCTCGTCACCGGGTGCATCCTTCAGGGACTCGAGCCGCTCACGGCGGATGCTGGCGCGCAGCGCGGTCTGTTCCTGCCCGTCGGTCAGCCGGACGACGCCGTCCAGCACGCTGCCCTTGATCCGTTGCGTGGCGAACGTCGTGAATGCGACGCCGCGGGTCCGGTCGAACCGGTCGATGGATTCGAGCAGGCCGACGCAGGAGAACTGCATGTAGTCCTGGTACTCGACATCGTCCCGATGCCGCCCGCGATACAGCTTGCCGGCGAGCGCGGCCGCATACGACAGGTAAAAATCGAACAGCGCCTCCCTGGCATCGGGGTCGCGCCTGCGCTCGAAGGCGAGCCACAGATCGTGTTCCCGTCCTTCTGGCGACAGAGCGTGCGTCGCGCCCGGCAGATCCGGCAGCGTCATTTGAAACTGCCCAGCACGCCGCGCAAAATGAGGCCCCAGCCGTCGACCAGCACGAACATCAGCACCTTGAGCGGCAGCGAGATCGTCGCGGGCGGCACCATCAGCATGCCGAGCGACAGCAGTACGCTGGAGACGACGAGGTCGATCAGCAGGAACGGCAACAAGATGACGAAGCCGATCTGGAACGACACGCGCAGCTCGTTCAGGATGAATGCGGGCGTCAATTGCAGCAGGCTGACGTCGGCGGGCGTGGCCGGAAGCGGTTGGCGCGACATCTCGTACATCCACTTCAGTTCGTCTTCGCGCACCTGGCGCAGCATGAAGTCGCGCAACGGCCCGCTGCTACGCTCGAGCGCCTGCGACAATTCCAGGTGACCGCCGATGAACGGCTGAAGCGCATCGTGGTTGATCGTCTGCAGCGTCGGCAGCATCGCGAACACGGTCAGGAACAGCGCGAGGCTGATCAGTACCGGCGTCGGCGGCGTTTCGGGCATGCCGAATGCATGGCGGATCATCGACAGCACGATCGCGATCCGGATGAAAGCCGTCATGGAGACCACGAATGCCGGGAGCAGGCTGAGTACCGTCAGTAGCACGGCGATTCGGACGGCTTCGGACATGCCGGCCCCGGTGCGCGCGAAGTCGGCGACGCCGAGCGCCGACAGCGGGGCTGCAGCCTGCGCCGCAGAAGCCGCATGGACCCAATTGGCGGCACCGCCCAGGAGGGCGAACAGCATGACGGCCAGAAAGCGGAGCAATGTCGAGCGCATCTCAGGGCTCCTGCGGCGACTGGTCGCGAGCGTCGACGACACGGCTGCCGTTCGCATCCGACATGAGGAGAACGACGCGCCGGTCATATTCGATCAGATGCAAGGTGGCCCGGGCGGACAGGCGGGCATGTTCGATCACGCGAATGCGCGGCACATTTCCGGGATCGCGTGGCGTGCCGCGGCCGGAGCGTGCCCGGATGACGAGTGCGGCGAGCACGCCGATCGCGAGGCACAACAGCAACGCCAGCACGACGCGAACCCAGTCGACGCCGAGGTGCGAGAAGAGGCCGGCGGCGGGCGCGGCATCCGGTGTGCGCTCGAGCCACGATGCGGGTACCGGTGCGGTCATCGATCGGCTGTTCCGACGCTGACGATGCGCACGCCGAAACGGCCATCGACGGCGACGATTTCGCCGGTCGCGATCGCCTTGCCGTTCAACGCGATCTCGACCGGATCGCCGAGCGATCGATCCAGCTCGAGCACGCCGCCCGATTGCAGCGTCATCATGTCCTTGACGTTCATCGTGGCGCGACCGAGCAGCACGTCGACCGTGACCTTGACGCCGTCGAGCAGCTCGAGCATCGGGCGCGGCGATGCTTCCGCGCTCGCGTCGGCGTGCTGTTCGGGCAGATCGACGCGGGCCGCGACGGCCTGTTTGGGAAACGTATGGGTAGTCATGGCGAGTCGGGCGTCGCGAGCGACGTCAGTTTGAAGGAAAGCGATGTACCGGTATGACCGGGCGTACCGAATGCGACGGTTGACGAGGTTTCGTCGACGACCAGCGTGGCAGGCGCGTCGATCGTGCGATCAAGGACGATGACGTCGCCCGGCGACAACGTCGTCAGCTGGGCAGCGGACAATTCACATCGACCGAGCCGCACGGACAGTGCGACCTGACACGTATCCAGCGCGATACGGCGCGGCGTCAGCCCGATGTCGATGCCCGAACGCGGGGTGGTGCGCGCGTCGGATGCTCCGTTGTTCCAGATGTGCCGGACGTCGCAGAACAGCAACGCAAGCGCGTCGCCATCCGGCGCGACGATCGCCAGCCGAAAAAGACCGTAGCCGCTGAACGATGCGGCGGCGGCGGGGACGTCATTGCCGGCGGGTGCTGAAGCTGTATGGCTGGAAGCGGGCGATGCGCACAGTGACGCAATCAGGTCGTCGCGGATTTCGGCGGCGATCGATGCGAGGAAGTCATGGCATGAGGGGTTGTCGAATGCGTGTCCACCCGCGGCGAACGCGGCGTCGATCAGACGCCGATCGCTGCGCTCGGACATGTCGATGCGCACCCCCGGAGCACACCAGTGACTGGTTTGCGCCCGCGCGTCGGGTTCGGGCGGTGTGCCGGGCAGGCTCGCGACGTCGCCCAGCGAAAAACACGTCCGACCGAACCACCGCGACTGCCAGTCGGAGAGTGCCGTCTCGAACAGCGCCCGCGCGAGATCAGGATCGCGGTTGCCGGCCGGGCGCCAGGTGACGGGGCCGACGCTCATCCCTGACTCCGCATCTGAAGCAGCTGTTGCATCATCTCGTTCGCCGCGCTCACGACTTGGGACGAAGCCTGAAAGCCGCGCTGGATCAGGATGAGCTGGCCGAACTCGGACGACAGGTCGACGTTCGACGCCTCGGTCGCACCGGAAAGCAGCTTGCCGACGCCGGCGCCGTTGCTTGAGCGATACGCAGGCGTGGCGGCGTGGCTCGCATCGAACAGTCCCTTGCCCATCTGAATCAGTTCCTGGGGATTGGAAAAACTGGCGAGGGCGACCGCGCCGAGCTTGTCGTTTTGTCCGTTGGAATAGCCGATCACGAGCTGACCGTCCTGGTCGACGCTCAGCGACGACAGCGTGCCGGTCGCGTACCCATCCTTGGACGACACGCGCAGGGTCGATGTCGTGCCCGCAGAATAGCTCGTCACGCCATTGGAGAAGTCGAGCGATACCGTGAGCAGCGGCGCGTTGGCAGGGCGCAACGTGACACTGATCTTGTTCTGCCCGGGATCGGGAATGCCGCCCGTGAATTGCAGCGTGCTTTCCTGGACGGGTGCGCCGTTCTCGTCGCTGACGGACACCTTCCAGCGTCCAGGAAGCGGACCGGAATCCGGTTTGAAATCGACCTTGAGCGTGTGTTTTCCGCCCGTGGCGTCATAGATGTCGATGTTGGGGATCGAGAAGCTGGTCGACCCCGTCGACAGGTTGTCGGTGAATTTGACGACGGTCGTTGCCACCGGTGGATTCACTTGCTTGCCGGCAACCGACAGACCCGAGAGATCGCCCGAGCCGGTGAGCGCCGCCAGTTGCAGGCCGGTGCTCTTGTCGCGAATCGACCCGTCGTCGTCGACGATGAACTGGCCGGTTCTCGTGTAGCGGGCGTCCTTTCCGTCGAGCAGCGTCAGGAACCCGTTGCCCTGGATCGCGAGATCGAGCTGACCATCGCTTGGTCGCGTGTCGCCTTGCTTGAAATTCAGCGAAGCGTAGCCGTATTCGACACCGCTCCCCGAATAGGTGACGTTCGGATTGCCGCTCGAGCCGCGTGCGAATTGCTGTCCGTAGTAGAGGTCGGCGAACTGCGGCGTCGATGTCTTGAAACCGGCGGTATTGAGGTTGGCCACATTGTTGCTGATGGTCTGCAAGCCGCGCGAATACGCGGTCAAGCCGCTCATGCCGATGTAGATGCTTTCAAGCATGGATCTCTCCCGGTCGCGCCGACTATCGGACCGCGACGATCTGCGCGACCGTCGCGTTGGTCAGGAACTGGCCGTCTGCCGTTTCGATCGTCAATTGCGGCTGGCCGTCCTTGAACGACACGCTCTTCACGACACCGCTCAGTTGGGCCGTATCCGTCTGCACGTCTACGTTGCGGCCGAGCAGGCCGACCGTCCTCGTGGCCGACTGGACCGTCAGCAGGCTGTCGATCTTGTCCGTCATCTGCCGGCTCTGCTCGAGCGACGTGAACTGTGCGAGCTGCGACACGAACTCGAAGTTGTCGACGGGCTTCAGTGGATCCTGGTAGGTGAGCTGCGTCAGGATGATCTGCAGCAGCGACTGCATGTTCAGGCCGAGCGAATCTGCCCGGGCGCCGAGATTGGCGGACGAGGCAATGGGATCAATCGCCATGAGTGGTTTCTCCGGGAGCGTTGCGGTCGATGCCGTTGATCAGGAGCTTCGACGCGGGGTAGCCGCTCTGCTGAAGAGCGGCGCGAACATGGGAATCGAGCAGGTCGAGATCGTCACGATCGGCCTGCGCGATGCGAAGCGACACAAGTGGCGCGCCGTTCCCCGGCAGGACCGTCACGCGAAACGGCGACGTGGCCGGTGCTTGCGATACGTTGGCGGCCGGGAGGTCGCGGCTGGGGGCGACGGCGGGGATGTGCTCTGTCGAGCCGGGTGCTTTTGCGTCTGGTTGCCCGAAACGCGCTGGCATCGGGCGCGGACCAGGCGCCTGATATGCGCTCGCCGACCGGGCCGAATCCCCACGCTGTGGCTGCGCTGTCGGCGCGCTTGTTTGCGTAAGCGTGACCGTCGGGCGGACGGCGGGCGCAACCGTCGCCACGGCTTGCGACGAGAGAGGCGACGCGATCGAGGCGATGTATTGTTGTCCGGCGATTTGGGGAGCGACCATCCGCGACTCGACGATTGGCGTGTTGGCGGGCGTCGGCCTGGCGGGACTGCCGGCCGACACCGCGTTACGCCACATGTCCTGCTCCATCGAGCGAAGCAACTGACCAAACGCATTGCCGGTGCCGCCGACCGATAAGCGCGGCGGTTCGGCAGATGTGTCGGCCGGGCGAAGCAGTTGAACATCCGTTGTCATCGGCTCCCTCCAGAAAGGGCCACTCGGATCTCCAGTTCGGTCATCCGTCGCTCGTCGAGCGTCGCGCGATGTCGTTTCTCCGCGTGCAGGGCGTACCGATCGGCGGATTCGGCGAGGCGGTCGCGTTGCTGCAGAGTCGCGCGAACAGCCTCCAGCTCGGTGGTCCGCACGTCGACGCGCCGGGATGCGGCGTCGCGGTGCACGGAAACGGAGTCGAGTGCGGCCGAGCAATTGGCGAGCAGCGCGGGCGATAGCCGGTCGGACAGGGCCGCACTGCGCCACGCCGCGAGATGCGCGTCGTGCTCGGCTTCGACCTGCTGTTGTCGGTCGCGCTCGACATCGAGCGCAGCACGGGCGTGCGCGGCACGCGAGATCGCCTGCTGCAGTTGCAGCCGACGGACGAGTGCAATGTCGAGCGCAGCGTCCCGTTGCGAGCGGCGTGTCATGGCGTCGCCTCCAGTATGGTTTTAAGCGAGGCGATCGCGTGATCGCGATCGGTAGCCTGCCCGACGTCCTGCCGGAGAAAATCGATGAGGCCGGAACGCACGCGCAACGCGTCGTCGAGCACGGGATTGCTGCCGGCGACGTAAAGGCCGGCTTCGATGAGCGTGCGCGAGCGCTCGTACAGCGACAGGCCGGCGACTGTGCGCGCGGCCAGACGGCGTGCATCGTCGCTGGCGACGTGTTGCATGACCCGACTGACGCTGCGCGTCACGTCGATCGCCGGAAAATGCCCCTGTTCGGCGAGCGTTCGTGTCAGCACGAGGTGTCCATCCAGCAGCGCGCGCATGGTCTCCGCCATCGGATCGTCGATTTCATCGGTTTCGGCCAGTACCGTCATCAGCGCGGTGATGGCGCCGCCGTCGCGCACCGCGCCGCAGCGCTCGACGATCTTCGGTAACGCGGCGAAGACACTCGGCGTATAGGCGCGAAGGGTCGGCGGCTCTCCCGCCGCGAGGCCGATCTCGCGCAGTGCGAGTGCATAGCGCGTGATCGAGTCGAGCAGCAGCAGCACATGCTTGCCCTGCGAACGGAAATACTCGGCGTGAGCGAGCGCGGCCGATACGCTGCGCGCGCGCAGGATGGCGGGTTGGTCGGATGTGGCGATTACCATCACCGACCGCGCGCGCGACGCATCCTGAAGCGACCGGTGCCAGAAATCCTCGGCTTCACGTCCGCGTTCGCCGACGAGGCACAGAACGCACACGTCTGCATCGACGTGGCGAGCCAGTCCGGACAGCAGCGTCGTTTTACCGACGCCGCTACCCGCGAAGACGCCGATGCGCTGGCCGACACCGAGCGTCAGTAGCGTATCGATTGCCCGGATCCCCGTGTCCAGCGTACGGTCGGGGGTGGCGCGATCGAGCGGCGACGTGGGCACGCCCGCAAGCGGCCACGCATGGCGGGCGGCAATCGCAGCCCCGCCGTCGAGCGGCTGGCCGAGCGGATCGACGATCCGCCCCAGGTACGCTTCGCCGACGGGCAGTGTCGCGTCCGAGCCGACCGCGCGTACCGTATCTCCGACACGCAGCGACGGGGTGGCCTGATAAGGGGCAAGCGTAATTCTGCCCACTTCCGCACGAGTGACCTCGGCATAAAGCGGCGGCGATTGTTCTCCCAGGACGCAAAGCGACCCGACTGCTACGCCGGGGCCGTTTGCATCGACGAAGGTCGGCATGATGCGGGTCACGTTGCCGAGTCGCGCCGCGGGGTCGAGGCGGCGCAGCGCGTCGATATAGGGATGCACGGAGCGCCGCTCAGACATGACTGTCGGTCTCCCGGATCGTCGCGGCGATGCTCGCCAACTGGCGCGGGATGCCGACGTCGAGCTTGCCGAGCGTCAGTTCGATGACGCAGGCACCGGCAGGAAGCTGCGGATCGGCGACGAGCGACACCGACGGTGCCGTGTCGAGCGTGCGCCGAACAGTGTCGAGCCGTGCCGGATCGCGGAAATCGTCAGCGGACACGCGGATTCCGACGAGCGACTCCTGCGCGATCGACGTCAGGCGATGGCGTACGGTGTCGATGACGAGGTCGGCATGACTGGTCGGATCTCCCAGCACGCGCTCCAGAGCGACAAGTGCGACCTCTGCCGCGAGCCTCTCCAGCGACGCAAGCCGAGCAATGAACATGTCGCGCGCGGTATCGATGCCGCTTTTCAGCAACACGAGCCGTTCGGTCTCGGCATGCGCCGCCTGCCGAATGCCTTCTTCGATGCCGCGCTCGAATGCCGTTCGGGAGGATTGCGCGAGTTCGGCCTCGTGGCCCGATGCTGCCGCTTCGAGTGCGGCGATCCGTGCAAGCAGGCGATCACGCTCCGGCGCAAAGGCATCGTTGGTGTTGCCATCGTCGAGCACACGCGCCACCGGGGCAAGTTCCGCCGGCGACGAACCAGGCTCCGTCACGGCCGACTGTGCACCGAGCGACACGCGATCGACACTCAGCATGATCTGAGCGGCCTTGATGATCGGGCTCATGCGCGCCTCCCGCGGAGGCCGTCGAGCAGACGCCGCGTCCATGAGCTCGAGGGGCGCCGCGAAGTTGCGTCGGCCTCGACGGCCGGCGGAAGCGCCCGAATCGCTTCGTCAGCGGCGCGCAGCAGCGCGGCGCGTGCACGCGGGGGAAGCGGCGCGACGACATGACGCCGCCATGCCGGATGATCGGCGAACAGGCGCGTGCGCTGCGCGTCGTCAAAACAGCCGGCCAGTTGTGCGAGCAGCGCATCGGGCCAGTGGCCGGCGAGGCGTCCGATCGCGGGAACGGCATGGTCGGCCGATCCGTGGCTCTCGTCTTGCGACGGTGCGGCAGACAGGACCGTCGCGAATCCGCCAGCTTCTCCCGGGCCGAGCGACGCCGCGTCCTTGAGCAGCGGGCGTAACTGCTTGCGCTCGGCGTCCGACAACGCATGCCAGACGGCTTCGATGTCATCGGCAGGCCGATGGGCGAGATCGGCGACCAGGCCGCGCAGGCGTCGGTCGATACGCGCGTTAGCCTTCATGATGCTGACGACTCTCGGAAAGAAGGGCACGGAGGCGCGTGACGTACTCGGCACGTTCGGTCGAAGTCATCGCGTGCAGGCCGGTCGATCGTCTGCTGGTAGCCAGCGCGCGCCACAGCAGGGCGCTTCCGATGAGCAGCGCGAGGACCGTTGCATACGCGACGACGGGCCCGGGCAATCCGAGCCGCTTCAAAATACGCTGCGTGCCGTCCGGTTGCGCGGACACCGGTTCGGTGCGCGGATCGTCGGCGAGGTTCGATGCAGGAACGGTGCGGTCGGCGCCGTCTACTGGCAGCGGCGACGCGATTCCGGTTGCCGATCCGTCAGCTGGCTGCGTGCGTGCAAAAATGGCCACCGTATCGCCACGCGCCCCGTCAGCACCGACGGCCGCGGCCGTGACGGATTTCAGCTGCGCCAGCGTTTCTTCAGGCAGCGTGCCGTCGATCACGACGCCGACGCTCAGATGTTTCAGCGAGCCCGGGGCCGACACGACCTGCTCCAGCTTGCGTTCCGATCGCGTGCCGTCGGACGACGGTGTGGACGGCAACGGAGGTAGGCCGGGGGCTCCGATGCCTTTGCCGTTCGTCGACGAGGGTGGCAACGGGGTGCCGGTCGAGCCCGCGCTCGCGATCGGCCGGTTCAGATCGGATTCGTTGGTGATGCGCACCTGATCGAAATTCAGCATTGCGTCGACGCTGACCGTTGCATGGCGCGCGCCGAGCAACGGGGCAATCTGCACGCCGATCTTGCGCTCGTACTCGCGTTCGAGTGCGTGCTTGAGCGCGTAGTGCGGATCATCGACGGGCACGTCGCGCCCCGCGGCCGATTCCCCGCGCTGGTCGAGCACCGTCACGTCGGCGGCAGACAACTGCGGAACCGCGGCGGCCACGAGGCGCTGAATGCCGCGCACCGTGTCGGGGCCGAGCGTATGGCCGCTGCGCATGAACAGTGCGACGGAGGCCTTCGGCCGATCATCCGCGCGCCGGAAGATCGACGAATCGGGAAACGCGAGATGGACACGCGCGAGTTCAATCTCGTCGAGCGACATGATGGTTCGTGCGAGTTCGCCCTGCAGCGCACCCTGGTAGTTAACCTTCTGCGCGAAGTCGGTGATGCCGAGATCCGAGTTGTTGAACAGTTCGAAGCCGACGGCCCCCTGTAGCCGCATGTCGCTACTCATCAGCTTGAGCCGCATGACTTGCGCGTCGGCGGCGGGAACCAGCACGGCAGACGACGATTCGTCGACCCGGAAGGGGACTTTCTGCCGTTCGAGTTCGGCGACGATGGTGGCCGCGTCCTGTGGTTTCAGGTCGCGGAACAATACCTGATAGCGTGGACGCAATGCGAAATAGCCGGCCGCGATCAGCGATGCGACGATCGCGACGAGTATGGCAACGCCAGCCAACTGGCGGCGCGGCGACGCGTCGGCAAACGACGCGCGAATACGTGTGAGCAGGGATTCCATGGTTTACAGCTGCATCCGCATCAGTTCCTGGTAACCCTCGACGATGCGAGAGCGCACTTGCAACGCGAGCTGCAGCGACATGCGCGCTTCCTCCAGCGCGATCATGACCTGATGCGGCGGTACGGCGCCGTCGAGCGCGAAACGGGTGACGGCGTCGTCGGCAAGCCTGGCGGTCTGGTCGACACGGGTCGCGCCCGCGACGAGCCAGTCCGCGAAACTCGACTGCTGCGCAAGCGGCGACATCGCGGCCGTTTCCGACAGCGGGGCGCTCTGCAGCATGGAGATCGATTCGACCGGATTGGCGCTCATGAGCGGGCCCCGAGTTCGAGCGCACGCATGTACATCGATCGTGCGGCGTTGAAGATCACCGTATCGGCTTCGTAGCTGCGCAGCGTCTGCACCATCAACGCCATTTCTCCGGCATGGTCGATTCCCGGATAGGCGACCATGCCGTTGGCATCGGCATGCGGATGCGCCGGGTCGTGGACGAGCCGCAGCGGCGTATCCATGCGCTCGACGCCGTAGCTCTGGACACCCGTCATGCCGAAGGTCGGCGACGTATCACCGTTGCGCAGGTGATCGTCGAAGGTTGCGCCGACTCTCGGGCCGGAGACGAGACGTAACGGGTGGTACGGCTGCCCGTCCGCCGTGCGGGTCGTGCCGGCATTGGCGAGGTTCTGTGCGATGACTTCCATACGCTGGCGCTCGACGTCGAGCCCCGAGCGGGCGATTGCAAAAAGGCTGTTTCCCATCGCTTACATTCCCTTGATGGCGAGTTGGCGGATCTGCAGCGTCCGGTCGAGCATGCCGATCAGCATCGCGTAGCGCGCGGCGGTTTCGGATGCGGACGCGATTTCATCATCGAGACGGACCGTGTTGACGTCGATCGGCAGCGGTGCGCCGAACGAAGGTTCGACCGACCGGATGCGCGCGAGACGCGTATCGACGGTGTCGCCCGCACGGGTGTCGGCTGCATCGCGCAATGCGTCTTCGAATGTCACGCGGACCGGCACGTACCCGACCGAATTGGCGTTCGCGATGTTCTGTGCGGTGGCGGCCTGTCGCGCGAACAGCCCGTCGAGCGCCTTGGTTGCGATCGACGCGACGAGATCGATGGACATGAATCCCTCTCCTTATTGAACGATGATGTCGGCGTGCAGCGCGCCGGCGGCTTTGATTGCCTCAAGGATCGCGATCACATCCCGCGTGCTGATCCGGCTGGCCTTGAGCGCCTGGACGAGATCACCGACGCTGCCTTGCGGAAACGATGCGGCGACCGTCTGGCCCGGTTCGTCGACGTAGAGCTCGCTGTTGCCGACGACGAGGCTGCGCACGTTCGGGCCCGTGATCCCGATGAGGCCCGGTTGCGACGCGTTGTACTGCGTGGCGACGGTCACCTTGATGTCGCCGTGCGAGATCGTGATCGGTGCGATGTGCGTATCGCCACCCGCGACGACCGTGCCGGAACGCTCGTTGATCACGACGCGCGAACGCTGGTCGGGGGCCACGGCGAGGGATTCGATGCGCGCGACGTAACCGTTCAGGTTGCCACCGTCCAGCGGCGCCCGGATGCGCACGGTGCGCGCATCGGTCGAGCGGGCGGTCCCGCCGCCGAACGAGCGGTTGATCTGCGCCGCAATGCGTTCCGCCGTGATCGCGTCGGCGTCCTTCAGGACGAAACTGAGGTAGCCGTCGCGATTGATCAGTTCGGCCGTGACCGGTACTTCGACGGTCGCCCCCTCGGGAACGGTGCCTGCGGTAGGGTGATTCTTCATGCGCAGGTTGCCGTTTGCATCGTAGCGATAGCCGCCGACGGATACCGCCCCCTGCGCGAGCGCATAGACCTTGCGGTCGGGCCCGCGCAGCGGCGTCATGATCAGCGTGCCACCGGACAGGCTGCGTGCATCGCCCATCGACGTCACGTTGACGTCGAGCTTGTCGCCGACGTCCGAGGTCGGCGGCAGCGACGCCGTGATCATGACCATCGCGACGTTGCGGCTTTGCAGTTGATCTTGTGTCAGGTTCAGATCGAACTGCGACAGCATGTTCGTCATCGCCTGGCGGGTCGCCTGGTTGCGCGGGGTGTCGCCCGAGCCCGACAGGCCGGTGACGATCCCGTATCCGACCAGCATGTTGTCACGCCAGCCGAGGAAGCGGCCGAGATCCTTGAGGCGAACATCGGCCGTGGCCGCGCTGGCGGTGGTCGAGATCGCGCAGACCAGCCACGCGGCATGGATGAAGAAGCGCTTTACCATAGGCCGAGCCATGCGAAGAAGCGTGGAATGAGGCCGGGCCGCGAGCGATCGGTGATGAAGCCTTCGCCGGTGTAGTCGATCTTCGCATCCGCGAGTCGCGTCGATAGCACCGTGTTGTTCGCAGCGATGTCGATCGGCCGGATGCGGCCTTCGAGACGGATGCGGGTTTTTTCGCCGTTGACGTCGATGTCCTGCGTGCCGGCAACGATGAGGTCGCCGCTCGGTGTCACGCCTGTGACGCTGGCGCTCAGCTGTGCGAGTAGCCGGCCCGTGCGCTGAATCTGGCCTTTGCCGCCGTAGTTGTCGCCGAGACCGACCTGTGCGGAATTCTTGCCTGCGTACAGCGTCGACACGTTGCCCTGCACACCGAAGCCTGTTTTCGTCGACGTGTCCGCGGTATTGCTCGCGCTCGAGTTTTCGTAGATGAGGATCGTGACGATGTCGCCCGGCCGCGACGCGCGTCGGTCCGCCGTCAGCGATTCATAGGTCGAACCTTGATAGAGGTCGGCCGCTGAGGCGGGGCGCACCCCGAGCAGCGACGCCGCAAGCGCGGCCGCGTACACGAAGGAAAGGATGCTGCGCATGTCAGTGCCCCCGCCCGGCCGACGGCGCCCGCCAGATCTGGATGTCCGCGTTGCCGGTCAGTACCGGTGCCGCATGCTGTGGTCCGGCGTCGGCGAGTGCCGTACCGGAGCGCGTCACGGTCACGGCACCTACCTGGATGGTGTCGAACACGCGTCCGCCACGATGAACGGTGGCCAGACGCGAAGCGGCGGGCGCCGGCACGATCTCGCCGGCGGTCATGGCGCGGGCCGCCCGCGCCACATGCGATTCCGCGTCGTAGCGCCAGGCCCGCACGGCGCCGTCGCCCGGGCAGCCCACCGGTTGAATCCGGTCTGCCGACGGGCTGGCGTCGACCGGGAGATCCGCAAGTACGGTCACGCAGGAGCGCGAGCTCGCGTCGTTGGCTTTGCTAATTCGCAGAAGGGTGATGTCGACGTTGGCGACCGGCACGTTTGCCAGCCAGGGACCGAGCATCGGCATCGCGCGGCGCGCGGAGTCGGCGAGCCGGCGGGTGCCCACGCGAACGGCCGTTGCCGATCGCGCGAGCGACATCACGGGAACGGTTGCCGCGCGTTGGGCGATGGACTCGGGCAAGGCGGTCAGATCGGCAACATCCGCCAGCATGACTGTCGGGTGTGCGACGGTGACGGCGGAGCGAAAGAGGATCGCGGCGTCGGGCGATGGCGCGCCGAGCACGGCCGCGGGAACGAGCGCACCAAGGCAAAGCAGCCGAACGCGCGCCATCGACGGTGCGTGCGGGTTGCTCGAACTGGAAAAGCCGCGTGTCATCGCTTGAGCCCGTTGGCAATGGACATCAATTCGTCCCCGACTTGAACGAGTCGGGCGTTGGCCGCATAGGTTCGCTGGTAGAGCATCAGGCCGACGAGTTCGTCGGACATCGATACGTTCGATGCCTCGCTGAATCCCTGCACCAGCACGCCGGCGTTGTCCTCTCCCGGGCGAACGCGCGTCAACGACGATGCGTCGTCCCGTGCGCGATAGACGCCGCCGCCAACCGATTCGAGCGCACGCACGTCGGACGGCACCAGTACCTCGAGTTCACCAATGTCAAGCGGGTCAGCTTGACCGGACACGGTTGCCTGTACCTGGCCGGTCTGCGAGATCGTGATCGCCGATGCATCGCGCGGCACCGAAATCATCGCCTTCAGGCGCTGGCCATCCGCGGTCGCGAGATAGCCGTCGGCCCCGACCCGCAGCGTGCCGCCGCGCCAGAGCAGCGTCTGGCCGGAATCGGACGCGAGTTCGATGAAGCCGTTGCCACGAATCGCCAGATCGAGCGCATTGTTGGTCGGCCGTAATTCGCCCTGCGTATAGACGTGCAGCGACGGATCCGCGCTGACGCCAGCCGCGACGCTCGACGTTTCGTTCGCGTAATCGCGCACGAGCGGCGCCGGCACGGTGGTGAGCAGTTCGGAGAACGCGACGGTGCCGCGCTTGAACGCGGGCGTGGTCATGTTGGCGATGTTGTTCGCCGTGACGTCGATGGCGGTCTGTTGCGCGTTGAGGCCGGTTGCGCCGATATAGAACACGTTGTTCACGATTACATGTCTCCGAGACGTTGCAGGACGTTGCCCATCATGTCGTCGTACGCATGAACGAGCTTTTGCCCGGACTCGACGCGTCGCATCGCGGCCATCATCCGGATCATTTCGTCAGCGTTCGATACGTTCGATGCTTCCAGATAGCCCTGCATCACGCGGGGATCGGCCAGCTCGACCGGTCGCGCACCGTTCGCGCGGTACAACCCGTCGTTGGTACGGGCCAGTTGATTCGGATTGGCGAACGACGCCGTGCCGATCACGGCGACCGGCTGGCCGTCGTCCAGCACGGTCCCGTCGGCAAGAACGCGCCAGTTCTGCGAACGCACGACGATGTCGCCGCCGCCGCTGCCTTGCAGCGCCCAGCCCTGTCGCGTGACGAGCCGGCCATCGGCATCCAGCCGGAACGAGCCACCGCGCAGATAGGCGGCGCCATCGGGAGCGGAAACCGCGAAGAAGCCGTCGCTCGACAGCGCGAGATCCAGCGGATTGCCGGTGTGAACCATCCGGCCTGGCGTGAAGTCGGTTGCGACGTCGCGCGTGGATGCGCGGGGCGTTGCCGTTTGTGCGGACGACTCGGCTTGCGAAAACGCATCGGCGAACGTAATCAGCCGCTTGTAGCCCGGTGTCGCGAGATTCGCGACGTTCTGCGCGGCGGTTTCGACCTGGCGCGTCTCGGACGAGATCAGGCCGACGGCGGTTGTCATCAGGTTATCCATGGGCGGGGCAGGTATCGTTCATGAAAGCGGGGCGGTCATGCCGCTCAAGCGTGACGGTCGAGACCGACCATCCCGAATGAACGCAGATTGATCGCGTGCGGGATCTCGTTCATCGACAGAACGGCGAGCCGAGGGGCGATACGGCGGGAAAATATCTTCAAGTGCCGGCGCAGCTCGGGCCGGCACAGCAGCGCAGGGGCCAGATTCTGTCGAAGCATCGCGTCGACCTGTTCCGCAAGTCGCGTGAGGAACGATTCAGCCAGCCCAGGATCGAGCACGAACGCGCCGCTGCCGTCGGCGCCCTGCAAGTTGTGTGCAATCGTGTTTTCAAGCATCGGATCGAGCGTCAGTACTGCAAGCGCTTCCTTCTCCCCGATCAGACGCTGGCAGATGCTGTGTCCGAGCTTCTGACGTACGCGTTCCCCGAGCATGGCCGGATCTTTCTCGTGCCGGCCGGCGTCAGCCAGCACCTCGACGATCTGGTCGATGTTCCGGATCGGCACATGCTCGGACAGCAAGCTTTGCAACACGGCCTGCACGTCGCCGACCGACAGGATGTTGGGCACCAGTTCTTCAACGAGCCCGGGCGAGCGTGTGCGAACGCCTTCGAGCAATGTGACGACATCGCTGCGGGACAGGAGCGTCGAGATGTTTGCGCGGACGACTTCGGTGACGTGCGTGACGAGTACCGTCATCGGGTCGACGGCCGTATAACCGAGCGACGATGCGCGGGAGCGCTGCGCTTCGTCGATCCACAGCGCGGGCAGGCCGAATGCCGGGTCGCGCGTCGCGATGCCGGTCAGATCATCGGACTTGCCGCTCGGATGGATCGCGAGTGTTTTGTCGGCATGCAGTGCGGATTGGCCGAAGCGATTGCCGTACAGCGAGATCCGGTAGTCGTTCGAGCCGAGTTGCGCGGCATCGCGGAACGTTACGGCCGGGATCGTGACGCCCATCTCCTCGGCGTATTGCTTACGAAATGCGGCAATCCGTTCGGCCAGCACGCCTTGCAGCGGAATCCATGCACGCGCGAGTTCCGGGCCGAAGCCGACTTCGACAGGTGAAACGGGCAAGGCCTGCCCGTCGCTCGCGGCAGCGGGCGTCGTCGGCGAGTCGGCACCGGCCATTGCCGTAGCTGCTTCGGACGACGTGCCGCGTGCGAACCACCACGCGAAGAAGACCACCGGCGCGAGAATCAGGATCGGCCATTTCGGCATGCCCGGCAGGATCAGCAGACCGACCAGCGCGCCCGTCACGAGAAACCGGATCTTGGGGAATTGCGCGAGTTGGCGGAATACTTCGTTGCTCAGCTCGCCGTCGGACGCCGAGCGCGTGACGATGATCCCGGTCGCCACCGAGATCACGAGCGCGGGTACCTGCGTGACGATGCCGTCGCCGATCGTCAGCAGCGTGAATTTCTGCAGTGCATGCCCGAGCGACATGCCCATCTGTGCGACACCGACCGCCCACCCGCCGAGGATGTCGATGAGCATGATGATGATGCCGGCGATCGCGTCGCCCTTGACGAACTTGCTCGCGCCGTCCATCGAGCCATAGAACGCGGCTTCCTTTTCCAGCGCCTTTCGGCGTGCCCGCGCTTCGTCCTGGTCGATCAGGCCCATGTTCAGGTCCGCATCGATACTCATCTGCTGGCCGGGCATTGCATCCAGCACGAAGCGGGCCGCCACCTCGGAGACTCGCTGTGCACCGTTCGTCACGACCACGTACTGGACGACGATCAGGATGAAAAAGATGATCAGGCCGATGACGAAATTGCCCTGCACGACGAATTCGCCGATCGCGCCGATCACCTGACCGGCTTCGGCGCCCGACAGGATGAGTCTCGTCGCCGCGATATTCAACGACAGCCGGAACAGCGTCGCGATCAGCAGCAGCGACGGGAAGGTCGAGAAGTCGACGGGCCGGACAACGTAGATCGTCAGCAGCAGGATCGTGAACGCGAACGCGAAGTTCGTGATGATCAGCAGGTCGAGCGCGGCGGACGGGATCGGCGCGAAGAGGATCAGCAGGATCGCCATGACGGCGAGCACGAGCGCGAGATCCTGCTGCCGACTCAGGCGAGATACGAGCGCGTTCATGCCGCGACCTCGCCATTGCGGCGGCGAATGCGCAGGTAGACCGATGCGGCGTCGCGATACGAGCCGGCGGAAATCTCTTGGTCGACTCGCGTTTCACGAAAGATCCGTCGAGCCAGCGCCGGCGATTCGACGACGGGAATGCCGTAAGCGAACGCAACTTTCTTGAGCCGTTGCGCAAAATCGCCGGCGCCCCGTGCGATCACCTTGGGTGCTGCCATGTGCGCGGGCACGTACTTCAATCCGATCGCATAGTGCGTCGGATTCGTAATCAGGACGTCCGCTTCGCGGACGTTGCGAAGGCTGCGCGCATTCTGGGTCAGCTCGCGACGAATCTTGCGCCGCTGATTCTTGATCCGCGGGTCGCCTTCGCGCTGCTTGTGTTCCTGTTTGATTTCGTGACGGCTCATGCGCATCTTCTTTGCGAAGACGCGATGGACGATCACGAAGTCGAGTGAGGCGAACACCGCCGCGGCAATCAGCAGCTTCGCGAAGAAACTCAGGCCGGACGTCTGCATCAGCTCGCTCAAGCTACGCGGATTGAGCGGCGTGTTTGCGACGCTTTCGATCACCGACGCGATGCAGAACCACGCGATCAGGCTGTAAACAGCCATTTTGATCAGCGTGCGAGCCGAATCGAGCAGCGTCTGTAGCGAAAAGACGCGTTTGAATCCCTGGACGGGATTGAGCCTGGACATGTCGGCTTTGACGGCTGCCGGCGCAAAAAGAAAGCGGGTTTGCAGCACCGCAACCAGCAGCCCGGCACCCATCGACAGAAGCGCCATCGGTGCAATCAGACGCAAGGCGTCCAGCACCGCCGTCATCAACCACGTCGTCATCGCGCCGGGTGTATGTGCGACGGCTGGAATCTCCGCCAACAGGCGGACGCTGCGGGTAGCGATGGCGGACGCGAGGTGTGCGCCGTCGGTCCACAGGTAGGCCGCACAGGCGCTCAGGCTGGCCAGCATGCCCAGCTCCTGACTCTTTGGCGTCATGCCCTTCTTGCGCGCCTGCTCGAGACGGTAGGCAGTGGCGGCTTCGGACCGGTTCTCGTCTTGTTCAGCCATAGTGTCGGAACGTGGTCGGAACGAAGTCGAGCGCGAGCCGCGTAAGCCGCAGTACGACCGGTGCGAGCGTGCCGGCCGTCAATGCCATTGCGGCAAGCGTGACGAACGCCTTGACCTGGAAGCCCAGCATCAATGCATTCATCTGCGGAAGCGCACGGGCCAGGAACGCGATCGCAAGGTCCGTCAGAAACAGCGTCAGCATGACGGCCGCGGTCGCGCCGAGCGCGATGGCGGCCAACGAGCCAAAGTACGACGTGAACGATGCGGGGTTGCCGATGATGTGGACAGACGCAGGCGGAAACGATTGCGTGAGCTTGAACAACAGCGCGAGGAGATCGCGATGCCCGTTGGACGCGAAGAAAATGACGCCTGCCGTCATGGTCAGGATCGAACCGAGCAGCGGCGCCTGACTACGCGAGCCCGGATCGATCACCATCGCCAGGCCATAGCCGGCCTGAACGTCCAGAACGCGCCCGACGAAGGACAGGGCCGCGAAACTGGCCTGGAATGCGAAGGCGATCGCGAACCCGAGCAGGCACTCCCATGCGGCAACGGGAAGCAGGCCGGCATCGACCGGCCCCCGATAGACGACGGTAGTCGCGAGGCAGGCGGACAACGTGAGTGTCGCGGCGATCTTGACTCGCATCGGCGCAATCATTTGCGAGAAGGGCGGGGCAAACGCAAAAACCGGGCCGATGCGTAACGACAGCAACAACGTCGCCGCACCCCATCCGATACTCGGATTGGCGATCATGGTTAGCCCAGTGTTGGAATGAGATTAAAGAGGGATTGGGTAAAGCCGGTCAATCGGGCCAACATCCAGGAACCGAGCATGACAATGACGAAACCGACGACAACGAGTTTCGGCACGTAGGAAAGACTCATTTCCTGAAGTTGCGTGACGACTTGAAACAGGCTGATGACCAGCCCCGTTACCAGAGCGGCGAGAAGAATGGGGCCTGCGACAAGCAAACCCGTCCACATTAGCTGAGCCATAAGGCCCAGTGCGTTGTCGCTCGACATTCTCTCGATTCCCCGGAGGATGTTACTGTTTATTACGATTATTTATCTATATTGAATTGTGATCGTAATGTTGTCAACGAGACCGAAAGGATTTAATCGATGATGAAAATCAACTCGGTGTTGTCAATCAATGGCATTGTGAAGGTGCCTGATTAACTGATTAAATATTGTTAAATATTAATGACAGAGAGGCATTATCTCCTGCTGGCGTTCAATGCGGTGCTGGAGAGGGCGCGTCACGAGCGACGCGACCGAAAGACTGTCTGGTGAGCAAATTCGGCGGGGCTGCGATCGACACGCTCGAGCCGCGGTGCCCGTCACGCACCCCTGCGGCAGGATCGGGAGAGAAGTAGCGGCGTGGTGCGCGGTTACGCTCGATTCGCCGTGCGCTTCAGGCCGAAGGCGGTCAATGACTGTGCCAGCGTTCGACCAGTCGGCCCCAGAGGACGATTCAGCACGGCTTCCCCGAGCGCATTCGCTGACTCGGTGTTGTTCGTTGCCTCGAGTTCCAGGGTCTTCGCAAGCGCGCCGGACAAGGACTCCGGATCGAGGCGTAGCGCAATGTCGGCGTGGCGCCGGGCTTCGTCTAGACGCCCCTGAAGGCGTAGCGCGACCGCAAGCGAGCCGTGGGCTTCCGCGAAACCTCGATCCAGCACTGCCGCGTGCTGAAAGCGTTCGGCCGCCGTACCCGGATTTCCGGCGAACAGCCAGGCCCAACCGGCCGCCAGCCACGAGCCGGCATGGCTGGCGAGCCGTTCGGCGGCGTTATCAAGCGTTACCGCGGCGTCCGGAAATCGCTCCTGAGCGAGCAGGCAAAGACCGCGCCCCAGCGTGGCGCGTGCTTCCAGCGGATTGCTGTCGGCCGCGCGTTCAAGTAGTTCGGCCGCTCGTTCGATATTGCCCGCTTCGAGTTCCGTCAATCCGACGATCACGAGGCTGTCGGAAGAGTCCGGCGCGCGCGCTGCATGGAGGCGCGCGTTCTCCAGATCGCCAAGATCGAACAAGAGCGACGCGTACGCACCCACGATGCCCGGAGGCGGGGTGGCCTGATCCGTTAGCGCCGCCATCCGAATGGCTTCGTCGAAACGGCCCAGATAATGAAGGGCTCGCAATTTAAGGACTGCGGCGCCCGCGACCGCCTCAAGGCAGGCGGGTGCCATGTCCGCCGCGGGCTCGAAGGCGCCGCACATGGCGCTCGCATAGGCAAAGTTGTAGTAAAGGACTGGATTCGCGTCGTGTTCGACGAGTGCGCGAAAATCGGTCAGTGCGGCTTCAAACCGACCTTCGGACATGGCCGACAGGCCCCTCATATTGACGAGCGATGGCGGCAGCGGTTGAATCGCCTCGTAACGCGACAGCAATTCATTGCAGAGTTGGAACTGGTGGGCGTCGAATGCGGCAGTCGCAGTGTCGGCAAGTAGGTTGAGATTGCGTGAATCCTCGTCCAGGAAACTCAAGAGACGATCGAGATGGGCTTGAATGGATCGAGACGCCTGCAGATCGACGGCCATAAATCTGAAATCCTTTGGTGTGAGCGGATAAGATGTGATTGTTTTCGAAATATGAGATTTCGCAACCAATTCATTTCCAATTGATCGATTTCGAATTATTGGGAAACAATCCGCGTGAGGAGTGACGAATCTCAGGCAGTGTAGCAAAGCGGTTCGGAATTCGAGCAGGTTTTGTAGAGGAGTGCACGAACGGGAATATGCGATGGCTTCCGCGAGATCCGCAGTCCCGCACCAGGAAAGCACCGGCCACCGGCCAACCGCCTGCATTCGCAGGCGGTTGATTCCTCTGCCGTTCAACGCTTACACAAGTGCCGTCAATTCACCCCCACCGCACTCCACGCGCGCGCAACCGTCGCGCTTTCGGCCGAGTTCGCACCGTACAGGTCGTTCGCCGCCTGGATCGACGCACGCCGCGCGTTCGGATAGCTCGAGTTGGCGTTCAGGTACACGGTCAGCGTCCGGTACCAGATCTTGCCGGCCTTGTCGCGGCCCAGCCCGCTGAGGGTCGTGTCGCCGTTGCAGACCAGTTGCGCTCTCGACAGGCCGGTATCGGTCGACGGCACCGACGGGCCTTCCGACAGCAGATAGAAGAAGCGGTTGCCGACCCCCGACGAGAAATGCGGATCGTGGCGCGGATTCGACCACGAGAAGCCGCCGGACGGATAGCAGCTGAATGACCGGCCGTCGAGATCCTGCTTGTACATCTTGCGCAGGCCGCCGCTCACCACGCGCGCGCCGATCACGTAGTTGCCGGGATCGTTCGGGTTGTTCGCGTAGAACTTCACGAGCGTGCCGAAGATGTCGGACGTCGATTCGTTCAGGCCGCCCGCGTCACCCGAATAGTTCAGGTTGGCGGTGGCCTCGGTCACGCCGTGGCTCATCTCGTGCCCGGCGACGTCGACCGACACCACGGGTTTCGGCAGGCGCGTGCCCGGCTCGCCGTCGCCGTATGCCATCACGCGCGACGACAGCCATGCCGCGTTCGCGCCCGTCGTGCCGCTGCCGGTATTGAACACCACGTGCGCGTAGCTTTTCACGCCGCGGCCGTCGTTGAAGATGCCGTTGCGGTTGTGCGTGGTCTTGTAGTAGTCCCAAGTCAATGCCAGCCCGTAGTCGATGTCCGCCGCGACGGTCTGCCGGTCGGTGGTCGTGTTGTTGCCCCACACGTTCGTGCTGCTCGTGAAGATCGGCAGGTCGGTCGCTTGCTCGACTTCGTCCGAGCTGAGACCGCGCCCATCGTAGACCGAGCCGCCGCCGCGGCCCGGATCGAGCATCCGGTACGCGTTCGTGCCGGTCTGGTCCGTCGTGAGCGTCAGGTTGCCGTAGTACAGCGAGCGGCCGGTGCCGGTCGCGGCGGCGGTCTTGATCAGGTCCTGTGCGTCGAGCACGGTGCCGGTACGTGCGTCGACGTAGTACAGCACGGCGTCGCCATGCGTGTCGGTCGCCTTGCCGTAGACGCGTACCGCGTAGGCCAGCGTCGGCGTGACGTCGCGTGCGAATACGACCAGCTCCGCGTCGTCGACGCGGCGCACGTCCGAGTTGAAGCGCGCGGCCGCGATGTGTCTCGCGCGCGTCGCACCCACGTCGGGGGCGTTGCGTACCACGGCGCGGTTCCCGACCTTGCCGATCGTGCCGGCGAGATTGATCGGCGCGAGCTGCGTCACGCTTGCCTGTTTCAATTGCCCCTTGCTCGAATGGACGACCACATCGCCGCCGATCACGGGCAGGCCCGCATGGAAGCGGTCGAAGCGCACGTGCTCGGTGCCGTCGGGATCGACGATCACGTCGCGTACCTGGAACTGATCGCCGTCGGTCGGTGCGGCTGCTTGTGGCCCCGCGAACTTCAACGTGCGCGCCGTGCCGCTGACGGCCGCGCTGAAGGCGGCCGGGTTCTGCTGGATCAGTTGCAGCGCCTTGTCGACCGCGGCCGGCTGGTCGCCGGCCTGGGCAAAAGCGCTGAGACTCGCGACGGTAATCGCGGTGATGGGCAGCAGTCGAGACAGTTTCTTCATGTAATTCCCCAGGTTATGGATGGGTTTGTTCGAGGAATGCATCAAGTGATGACTTTTAAACAAGACATGTCGCGAACAGCAGGGGCATGCTAGAAGGTCGTTTTTATAATTACAAGATATTTTCCTGAAGATTAATTTTTGATTTCGGTGTGGTTAATCAAGACTGGATCTGGTGAGGAATGTGAAATGATCGCGTCGGGGATTCGACGATGTCGCGTCGAGGATAGGCGCGCACGGAAGCCCGCGACAAGCGGGGCGAGAGGAGTGGGCCCGCGCCGTTCGGATGGGCGAAAGAGGAGATGTGAAGCCGTATTTAAAAGAGATGTTTCTTATTTAATATAAAATATTGTCGTTGATTGTTTCTGATTCTAGCGCTCAATTCATGATTGGAAATATCGCCGATATATTCTATTTTTGACGCAATGTAATTCGCCCGGATACTTCCGGCACCGCGTGCAGACTCGATCGCCCGGGTGTTTCCGTTGCGTTGGCGGCTCTACGCCCGCATCGTTCAGGTTTGCGCCGACACGATGAAGTGCATCACGTCCGTGCGGCGCTCGGCGAATCCCGCTTCGCAATAGGCGAGGTACAGGCGCCACGTGCGGATGAAGGGCTCGTCGAACCCTTGCGCTCGCACGGCGTCGACGTGATCCTCGAACGCTGCCCGCCAGGCGCGCAACGTGTGCGCATAGTCGAGTCCGAACGCGTGCACGGGTTCGGCGGCGAGCCCAGCGCGCCGCGCCACATCGACGAAGTGTGCGGCGCTCGGCAACATGCCGCCCGGAAAGATGAACTCGCGGATGAAGTCGCTCGATGCACGGTAGGCATCGAACTGCGCTTCGGCGATCGTGATCGACTGGATCAACGCCCGCGCGCCTGCTTTCAGGCGTTGCCCGACCGTGTCGAAATACACCGGCCAGAACGCTTCGCCCACGGCTTCGAACATCTCGATGGACACGATCGCGTCGTAGCGCCCGTCGATGTCTCGGTAGTCGCGCAACTCGAGCGTCACCCGATCCGACAGCCCCGCGCGCGCGATGCGCTCTGCCGCCAGCGCGTATTGCGACGGCGAGATCGTCAGCGCGTGCACGCGGATGCCCTGGCGTGCCGCATGCAGGGCGAAGCCGCCCCAGCCGCAGCCGATCTCCAGCACGCGCATGCCGGCGCGCAGGCCGAGCGAATCGACGATGCGCTGATATTTCGCCGCCTGCGCATCGGCGAGCGAGCGCCGCGCGTCGCCGTCGAAGCAGGCGCTCGAATAGGTCCACGTTTCGTCGAGCCACAGCCCGTAGAAGCGGTTGCCGAGATCGTAATGCGCATGGATATTGCGGCGGCTGCCGGCACGCGTATTCGCCCGCAGCCGGTGGCGCAGCGCATACCAGAGGCGGGCGAAGCGGCCGCCCGTCACCGTGCGCGCGATCGCCGGCTCGTTGCGGATCGCCAGGCGCAGCAGCGCGACGAGGTCGGGCGTGTCGAGCCGGCCCGCGCGATACGCATCGGCAAACCCGATGTCGCCGGCGCGCAGGATCGCGCGGCACGCACGCCAGTCGTGGATCTGCAGCGTCGCGCCCGGATGACGATGCGGATCGCCGAACACGTATCGCGCGCCTTCGGGCGTCACGAGTATCAGGTGGCCGTGCTCGAGCCGCCGCAGCAGCGCGACAAACAGCCGGGACGAGAGCGGCAGCGCGGGTTGCGATGCATTCGATAACAGGCGCAGCAGGGTCATGGGCGGACCTCGTGGTCGGACTCCTCGGGGCGGCATGGCGGCGACACCCGTGCCGGCGTGGACGGCAGCGCGTCGGCGCGGGGCGCCCGGCCAGGAGGTGTCCTGCCGTGGAACGGCACGCGCTTGAGCCAGAGCCGCAGCGCCTGCCAATGGATTCGGACGATCACGCCGATTGCGTTGAACGGTTGCCGCGCGAGCGCGCGCCATGCCCGTGCGGCGCTCAGCGGGCCGGCCTGCATGACGAGGGCCGTGCGCAGCAGCAGGCCGTCGTCGTCGTGGTAGTCGATGGCGACCCGCAGGTGGTCGCCGCGCTGCCGCACGCGAAACGCGTACGACCCGGCGACGTCGCAGAACGGCGACACGTGAAACGTCTTGCGGCAGACCAGGACCGTGCCTTCGCCGATCGGCGCGTGACGCGTCGCGCTCAGCAGATAGCCGTGATGCGCGCCGAAGGTGTTGCGCACGTCCGCGTACAGCGCGCGAAGCCGCCCCCCGCGGTCGTAGCAGTACCAGAAACTCACGGGATTGAATGCATGGCCGAACAGGCGCGGGATCGTCTGCAGCCAGATCGGGCCGTCGGCCGGCATGCCGGCTTCGGCAAGCTGGGCACGCAGCCACGGCGCGAGCGGCTGGCCGTCACGCGGGCCGTAGTCGCGCGACGCGAGTCCGAATGGCCGCCAGCGATCGACGCCGAACCAGGTGCCGTCGATTTCGTGAAGCCGATCGATGTCGCAGCAGACCTGGAACAGTGGATACGTGAACGCATGGTGCACGGGCCGCAGCCGCTCGTGCATCACGTGCCCCACGAGAAGCCGTGCGGCGCTGCCGTCGCGCGCGAACGGGGCGTTCATGGCGCGGCCCAGGCCGGCTTCACGCCGAAATCGTCGGCCACGCGCAATGCGGATTTCAGGCCGTCCTCGTGAAAACCGTAGCCCGTCCACGCGCCTGCGAACCACGTGCGGCGCTGCCCCTGCAGCGCGGGCAGGCGGTCTTGCGCGTCGATGGCGGCGAGGTCGAGTAACGGATGCTCGTAGTCGTAGCGACCGAGTTGCGTGCCGGGCGCCGGGGCATCGATCGGGTTCAGCGTGACGACGACCGGTGTGCGGAACGGTAGCGGCTGCAACTGGTTGATCAGGTAGCTCACGCACACGGGCGATGCACCGTCGGCGGCCCGCGCGGCAGGCCCGCTCAGGTAGTTCCATGCCGACCACACGCGTCGGCGGCGCGGCAGCAAGGCCGTATCGGTATGCAGCACCGCGACGTTGCGCTGATAGCGAACGGCGCCCAGCACGCCGCGCTCGGCGTCGCTGGCATCCGCGAGCAGCCGCAGGCTCGTCGGCGCGTGGCACGCGAGCACGAGGGCGTCGAACCGCTCGGCGCCGGCGGCGTCGGTCGCCACCGTGACGCCATGTTCGTCGCGCCGAATGGCGCGGACCGGCGTGTCGATGCGGACGTCGTCGAGCGTCGCGGCGATGCGCTCGACATACTGCCGTGCGCCGCCTGCGACCGTGCGCCATGGCGGGCGGTTGTTGACCTGCAGCAGCGCGTGGTTCAGGCAGAAGCGCAGGAACGTCGCGGCCGGAAACCGCAGGACGTCGCTGGCCGCGCTCGACCAGATCGCGGCCGCCATCGGCAGCAGGTACTGATGCTGGAACGGCGCGCCGTACCGGCCCGCGGCGAGCAGTTCGCCGACCGACAGCCGCTCGCGGCTTGCCGTATCGAGGTGATCGTGCGCGGATGCGTTGAAGCGCAGGATATCGCGCAGCATGCCGAGAAATGTCGGCGAAAACAGGTTGCGGCGTTGCGCGAATACGGTGTTGAGGTTGCTGCCGGCCCACTCGAGCCGGCCGCCGTCGACGGAAACCGAGAACGACATGTCGCTCGGATGCGCGGCCACGCCGAGCTCGGCGAGCAGCGCGATCAGGTTCGGATAGGTCCGGTCGTTGAAGACGAGGAACCCGGTATCGACCGGATGGCTCGTGCCGTCGAGTTCGACATCGACGGTGTGCGCATGGCCGCCGAGGTAGCCGGCCGCCTCGAACAGCGTCACGCGGTGACGACGGGCCAGCAGGTAAGCGCTCGCCAGGCCGGCGATGCCGGCGCCGACGACGGCGATCCGCCGCCCCGGCGGCGAGGCAGTGAAGGGCTGGTGCATCGCGAAGCGTCTCCGTGCGGCAGGTGAAGGAAATTGGAAGCGATTTCTCGGAGATACGGAGCAAAGCGGGAGTCGGATGCGCCGGCCCCCGTCAGTCGCGCCCGCCCGGCGATGCGAAGCCCGGTTGACCGATCTGCCCGGGCGTCTGGGGCACGCGCCTGAAGCGCGACGTGTCGTAGCCCATCGCATCGAGCCGCGCGAGCAGCGAGCGATAGGTCGCGTCGTCCATCGTCGGCTCGCGCGAGAAGATCCATCCGAGCGTCTTGCCCGGGTAGCCGAGGATCGTATGGCGGTAGTCGGGATCGACATAGAGCGTCAACTGCGTGACGTATATCGGCCAGAACAGCCGCACGCGCCATTCCCCGCCGCCGCTGCCGGGCTTTACCGTATCGACGAAGTGAAAGCGTTTCTCGGGTCGGTCGAAGCCGCCCTTGCGGCCGACGAACACGTCGTCGATCCGGCCGTCATCGCGCAGCGCCCATTCGGCGCGGCTGCCCACGTAGCCGCGTTCCGCGAAATACGGGATATTGGCGATCACGTACCAGCGGCCCATGTAGCGGGGCAGGTCGACGGGCACGCTCGACAGGGGCGCGGCCGCGCGCGGATTCCCGTTCGGCGCATCGCGCAAGCAGCCCGCGACGGAGACGAGCGCAAGGCCCGCGACGAGCACGGCGGCGAAGCGGCGGACGGCCTGGTACGGCATGACGTGTCTCACGCGCGCTCGGGCCGCTTGTCGAACAGGTAGTGGGCAATACCCCACTCCTGGCCGCCGGCATAGCCGAACAGTTCGGCGACGGCCATGTAGAACATTCGCCAGCGCTGGAACCATATACGCGCATCGGCGCCGTAGACCGTTTCGAAGATCGGCATGATCCGGTTGCGCGCGGCGTCGAGCGACGCGAGCCAGTGGTTGGCCGTGCGGGCATAGGCGGTGCCGTCGATCCACCATTGGCGCTCGATGCGCACGTCGTCCTGGAACCGCAGCAGCAGATTGGCCGACGGCATCGTGCCGCCGGTGAAGAAATGGCGCGACATCCAGTCGGTGCCGTCGCGCACCGCGAAATGATAGGCGAGCAGCTTGTGCGCGAAGACGTGCACGAACAGCTTGCCGTCGTCGTGCATCCACCGGGCGATTTTCGCCAGCAGTTGCCCGTAGTTCTTCATGTGCTCGAACATCTCGATCGACAGCACGCGATCGAACACCGCTTCGCCGGGCGCGAAATCGAAATTGACCACGTTGCCTGTGACGATCCGCAGATTGGTCAGCCCGCGTCGTGCCGCGCATTGCTCGATGAAGTTTCGCTGACCGTGAGCATTCGACAGGCCGACGATCTGCGCGTGCGGATAGCGCTCGGCGAGCCACAGCGACAGCGAACCCCAGCCGCAGCCGAGATCCAGGATGCGCTGGCCGTCCGCGAGACCGGCCCGCTCCGCGTAAAGCGCCAGCATGGCATCCTCGCCTTGCGCGAGCGTTTCGTTGCCGAGCGGGTAATAGCCGCACGAATATTTCAGCCTGGGGCCGAGATGGGCTTCAAAGAAGGCGCCGGGCACCTCGTAATGCTGGGTGTTGGCCGCATGCGTGTCGATCGCGATCGGACTTGCATCCAGTTCGTGCACCAGCCTGTCGAGGGCGGCCGCGCGTCGCTCGCCGTCGTGCAGATGTTCATCGCGCAGCCGCTGTCGAAGCAGGGCGCGCATCCCGGCGCGGATCAGCGGATCCGGCAGCCATCCGCGCTCACAGCAGCGGATCAGCCACGTGTCGCCGGGTACGGCTATCCGGGCGGGTGACGGTTGCGAGGCGGTGGTGGTCACGATCGCGTACTCCTGTCTTCCGGATGATCGGGATGGTTAAGGGGCGGGCGGTCGGCCGCCCTCGGCGGCCACGGAACGAGGGCGCTGGTCGTGCGCACATATTCCCGGTAGCCCGGCCGCGTTCGGACGAGATGCGCTTCGAGCAGCGGCAGGCCGGATACCCTGAGCAGCAGCCACGCCATCAGGAACGGCGGCATCAGCGTGAGCCAGTCCCACGGCATGCCGATCGCCAGCGCCGCGTACGCGCACCAGTGCAGGCATTCGAAGAAATAGTTGGGATGCCGCGAATAGCGCCACCAGCCCACTCGACAGACACGGTCGCGGCGCCCGGGGGCGGCGAGGAAGCGCTTGAGCTGCCGGTCGGCCGCGGCCTCTCCAACCACGGCGACGAGCCAGATCGAGACGGCTGCGGCGGCCGCGGGCCGGGACGGTGCTTCCGGGCTGTATGCCGGGACGAAGAACGCGACCGACAGCAACATCGAGATCAGCGCCTGCAACTGGAACAGCCAGAACATGTTGCGCGGCGCAACGTCGCCCCATTGCAGGCGGAATTGCCGATAGCGCGGGTCTTCGGGCTGCCCGCGGTTGCGATGCCACAAGTGTCGCGCGAGCCGCAGCCCCCAGATGCCGCCGCCTGTCGCGACGAGCGCACGATTCAATGCCGGACCGGTGCCGAGCCCTGCGACGAAGACGGCCATGCCGCCGAGCGTCGCAGCCCAGACCGGGTCGATCATCCCGGCGTTGCGGGAGCGCAATTGGCTGATCCACACCGCCGTGAACGAAAGGCACAGTCCGACGAAAGCGAGGAGGGCGACGGCGACGGCGGGCATGCGGGCGGCTCCGAGGATGCGATACCCGTCATATACGGAGCCGACGGCCAAACGGATGCACCGGAATGCATGGCGGCCTGCTTGTGGAAGAACGGGGCGCGCGCCGCCTTCTTCGCCCGCAACGGTCGGCTGTCCGCCGCAGGGTGCGCGGCGCCGGTTATGCCGCGTGCATCGCGCCCGTGGCGAGCACCGGACCCGTGGGTTGACCGCTCGGTGAACCGCCGTGCGGCTCGATCGACACGGCGAGCACCGCGCGCGCGCTGAACCGCGCGACGATCTCGGGCGGCAGCGTCATCGACGCCGGCATGTCCGGCGTGAATACGCCCAGCGAGATCGGCTTCGCGTTCGGCGGAATCAACCAGAGTTCGGTCGAGTGATTCGCGTCGATCGTCGGCTTGTCCGCCGGGACCACGACCATTCGGGCCCGGCGCAGATCGACCGTGGCGGTCCAGTGTGCGACGCCGTCCGATCGTGCAATCGTGGCGACCATGTAGCTGCCCTCGACGGCGGCCACGCGCGGCGGCGCTTCGCCGACCCGGACGAGGTTGACCGCGAGCAGTCCCAGCGCGGCCGCGCTGGCGCCGATGCCGACCCAGCGCCACAGCGGCAGGCTGTTCCACCAGCCGCCCGATGGCGCGCTGCTTGCGGCCGGCGGAACGAAGAAGCCGAGGTCGCGCTGGATTCGCGCCCAGACTCGGCCGGGCGGCGCGACGGGGGCGACGTCTTCCGCGAGGAGCGCGAAGCGGCGCTGCCAGCGCTCCAACATCGCTTGCAACGACGGATCGCGTGCGGCGGACTGCTCCAGTGCGCGCCGCTCAGCGGCGTCGAGCACGCCGAGCGCGTATTCCGCGCAGCGCAATTCGGGATCGTGATCGGCGGGCGTATTCATTGCTCGAGACATACCTTCAGCTGCATCAGGCTGCGCCGGATCCAGCTCTTCATGGTGCCGAGCGGCACACGCAGCCGCGCAGCCAGTTCGCCGTAGGTCGCACCGCTGAAAAATGCCTCGCGTACTGCGCGGCCGTGTTGCGGCTCGAGCCGTTCGAGGCAGCGTTCGAGGCGTTGCCGCTCCTGGCTTGCCTCCGCCAGCGCGGCGGGCGTCGGATCCTCGTCGGGGAGATCCGGTACCTGCTCGTCGTCGAGTTGCGCCTCGCGATGTTGACGTAACCGGTCGATCGTCCGGTTGCGTGCCAGGGTGGTCAGCCACGTCATCGCGCCGCCGCGCGCCGGGTCGAACGCGTCGGCACGCCGCCATGCGGCGGTGTAGACCTCCTGGAGCAGATCCTCGGCTTCCCCGCGATCATGAACCATGCGCAGGATGATGCCGAACACCCGCGACGAGGTCAGCCGGTAAAGCTCGGCGAAAGCCGTCTGGTCGCCGCTCGCGACCTGCAACATGACGCGATTCAGGCGGTCGCGCCGCACGGCATCCGCGTCGGTATCGCGCGAGGCGATCGAGGGGTCGAGGGAATCGGCACCATCCGGCGTGTCGTTCATGCTGAAGAAATGGCGAGGAGGTCGAGCGAAATATAGCATTGCCGGATGCGCTTGATCGAGCGATCGACGGCTGACCCGCTGAATGTCGCGCATGGTGGCGAACCGTATGAAGATGTTGCAACGAGATACGGACGAATCGCGCGCCGGGATGCAGGCAAGCGCTGCGCCCGACGCTGCTGACGCCGCCCGGTGGTTGCGTGCACAATGATGCGATTTCGTGGCTGAGAAGGCTTCAATGAAACGATCTGTTCTTTGTGCATCCGTGCGGGCGGCCTCGGGGCTCCTGGCCGGCGCGGTGCTGTTGCTCGCGGGATGCGCGGGCCTTGCGGGAGGCGAGAGCGGCAACGCCCGGGTGCCGCAACCGGCCAAGGCGGTCGATCTCGATCGCTACGTGGGCAGATGGTACGAGTTCGCACGCTATGAAAACCGTTTCGAGCGCGGTTGCGACGGCGTGACGGCCGATTATGCGAAACGCGCGGACGGCCTCATCGGCGTGCGCAATACGTGTCGCGAAGGCGAGCCGGGCGGCCCCGCACGCAGCTCGGACGGACGCGCGAAGATCGTGGCCAACAGCAGCGGCGCTAAATTGAAGGTGTCGTTCTTCGGACCGTTTTTCTGGGGCGACTACTGGATACTCGATCACGCCGACGACTATTCGTGGTCGATCGTCGGCGAGCCGTCAGGGCGATTCCTGTGGATCCTGACGCGCGTCGCGAAGCCGTCGCCCGAGCAAGCCGCCGCGCTCGTCGAGCGTGTCCGGACGCTGGGCTACGATACCGGGATGTTGCGCCGCACGGCGCATTGAACCGGCGACGCAGGCCGCCGGCCTGCGCGAGACGCGGCGTGCTTGCGCGCGGCGGAACTAGACCTGCCCGCGATTGCGGGCGTCCATGGCGACGACCGTAGGGGACTCGGCGAGCGGGACGAAGCGCCGGGTTGCGCCGTCGAGCGCGTCCATGCCGCCCGTCTCGATGTCGTACACCCATCCGTGCAGGTTCAAGCGTCCTTGCTCGAGCGCGAGCGCGACGGAAGGATGGGTGCGGAGGTTGGCGAGCTGGGCAATCACGTTTTCACGGACGAGCCCGTCGAGCTTCGCACGCGGCGTATCGTATTCATGCGCGGCGTTGATGGCTTTCGCGGCGTCGGCATGACGCAACCAGTTCGCGACCGCGGGCAAATGATCGAGGCAGGTGCAACGGGAAATCGCGCCCATCGCGCCGCAATCCGAGTGGCCGCAGATCACGATGTCGCGAACACCGAGAACGGCAACCGCATATTCGACCGTGGCCGACACGCCGCCGGGTTCCGGCCCGTACGAAGGCACGATATTGCCGGCGTTGCGGATCACGAACAGTTCACCCGGTTCGCGCTGCGTGAGCAGTTCCGGCACGACGCGGCTGTCTGAGCACGTGACGAACAGTGCTTTGGGGTTCTGCGACGTGGCGAGTTGCTTGAAGAGTTCGACCCGCTGCGGGTAGACGTCGCGCTGAAAACGTAGAAAACCGTCGATGATGTCACGCATGCTTGCTCCAGGGCTTCGGATTCGATTCACCGGCGCAGCGCGGATGCGCTCGCACGGCGGGCGTCATTATGCCTATATCGGATAGGTGTGGGTACGCAGCATGGAATCCATATGATGGCTCGCGTCAATCCCGCTTTACATAATGCGTATTATCAATTTAAAAGGGTCGAATCCCGGAGCTTCCAACAGCTCATCGTCAATGCGCACCGTGGACCGTGCTTCCACCCGACCCGGGACTGACCTCGGCCTCGGCCGTCGGCTTGCACCCGTGGAAAAGGCATGGATATTGCCCCGAAGCCTCATCTTTCCGAGCCAAAGACAGGAGAACCGATGAGCGATCCCACCGCACATTCCCGCACGACCGCCAAAGCGGTGCCGCCCCCACGAGACCCGCATCTACGCGCGCTGGCGAACTGTATTCGCTTCCTTGCAATGGATGCAGTACAGAATGCCAACAGCGGTCATCCTGGTGCGCCAATGGGGCTGGCTGACGTCGCGACGGTGCTGTTCAAGGAGTCCATGCAATTTGATGCATCCGCCCCGCACTGGATCGATCGAGACCGTTTGGTCCTTTCCAACGGACACGCATCGATGCTCCTCTACAGCCTGCTCTATCTCACGGGCTATGCCGACATGACCCTCGACGAGCTCAAGCGCTTCCGGCAAGTCGGCAGCAAGACGCCGGGGCATCCGGAGTACTCGCACGCCGATGGCATCGAACTGACTACCGGTCCCCTCGGGCAGGGCATCGCGGAATCCGTCGGCATGGCGTTGGCCGAGCGCATCATGAATGCGCATTTCGGCGATGACCTCGTTGATCACTACACGTACGTATTTCTCGGCGACGGTTGCCTGATGGAAGGCATCAGCCACGAGGCCATTTCGTTGGCGGGCCATCTCCGGTTGGGCAGACTGATCGCGTTCTGGGACAACAATTCGATTTCCATCGACGGCGCCACGAAACTCGCGGTCTCGGACAACGAGATCGAGCGCTTTCACTCGGCTGGGTGGCACGTCCTGGAAATCGACGGTCACGATACGGATGCGATACGGCGCGCTATCGAGGTCGCCCGGGCAACGCATGACCGGCCGACCTTGATCGCATGCAGGACGATCATCGGGTTCGGCTTTCCGACGAAGGCTGGCACCGAGAAAGCCCACAGCGATGCCCCGGGCGAGGATGAAATCGCGGGCGCACGCCAGGCCCTCGATTGGCATTCGCCGCCGTTTGAAATCCCGGACGACCTGCTGAAAGCATGGCGGGAGATCGGTGCGCGGGGCCGCAAGGCAAGACTCGCGTGGGATGAGCGTGTCAGCCGGGCGCCGCAGGCGCTGCGTACCGAATTCGACCGGCGCAATGCGGGAAAGCTTCCGGATGACTGGAAGACGGCGATTGCGGCGGCGCGGCAGGCGTTTGTTGCCGCAGGCAACGCAATGGCCACCCGCAAGGCCAGCGGTGACGTGCTTGATCATCTCTTCGACGCGATTCCGGAATTGCTGGGCGGCTCGGCGGATCTTACGCAGTCCAACAATACGAAGACGAAGAACCAGGTCGCGATCGAGCCCGGCCAGTTCAAGGGTTCATATATCCACTACGGTGTCCGCGAACACGGCATGGCCGCCGCCATGAACGGCATTGCCCTTCACGGAGGCCTCATTCCGTACGGTGGCACCTTTCTGTGTTTTTCGGACTACTGCCGCCCGGCGATCCGGTTGAGCGCGATGATGCAGGTGCGCGCCATCTTCGTGATGACGCACGATTCCATCGGTCTCGGAGAAGATGGCCCGACGCATCAACCCGTCGAGCACCTTGCCGCCCTTCGGGCCATTCCCCAACTCGCCGTCTATCGGCCGGCCGATCCAGTCGAGACGGCGGAGTGCTGGGAGCTGATTCTCGAACAGCCCCGCAGGGCTGCGCTGCTCGCATTGTCACGACAGCCGGTCCCGCTCCTGCGCAACGAGCCCGGAAACGAAAACAAGTCGGCGCGCGGCGCCTATGTCTTGCGGGAGGCCGATGGCGGGCCGCGCCAACTCACGCTGCTCGCGACAGGCTCGGAGGTCGACCTCGCCGTTCAGGCACGCGACATCCTGCAGCAGGAAGGCGTGCCGACGGCCGTCGTATCGATGCCGTGCCGCCTGCTGTTCGAGGAGCAGCCGCGCGATTACCAGCGTGCCGTGCTGGGCACTTCTCCCGCGAGAGTCGCGGTCGAGGCGGCGGTCGAACTGGGATGGGAGCGGTACCTCGGACCGGAAGGCCGGTTCGTCGGCATGCACGGCTTCGGCGAGTCGGGAAAAATCAAGGACGTGTACAAAAAATTCGACATCACGGTAGATGCGGTCGTTCGCGCGGCGCATCATGTGTTATCCGAAGTGTGACATTGCTGCAATCCACTGATGGACGCGATGACTTGGCGTTCCGGGCGAAAGCCTGCCCACGTGAAGACGTGGGCGCCCCGATTTTCGGCAGCGCCCACGCGTAGCGTTAGAATAGCGCCCCTTCTCCTGGGAGACGACAATGTCCTGGTTCGTTTATGAAGTGCCCGAATACCACGAAGACGCCGCGCGCATCGAACCCTTCAGCGAGCTGCGTAGCCGCGTGCTGAAAGCCGGCGGCCCGGCCATGGCAGACGACCTGGAAAGCGTTCGCGAAAACGCCGCGGCGACAGCGGACACGCCGGAGCGCCCGCTGCGTACCCCGGAAAATCCGCAGGTCTTTCCGATTCCTTACGCCGACTCCATGATCCTGGTCGGGTTCATCTTCGATCTGAAGCGCGAATTCCGGCAACTGGTCGTGTCGCCCGTGGAAATGCCCTGGCTGAAAGACGCGTAACGCGTGGCGCAGGCGGGATGTCACACCCGGCGACCTGTTCACGGAGCGTCGTGACGATGCTGTCCCGTTCGGCAAGCGGCAAGGCGCGCCGGCACTCGACGGGCCGGTAGCGCGGCTACCGGATCTCGTATAGACCGAAATCCTGCCGATGCCCGAGTTCCGCCCCGCCGAGTCGTCGCGCAACTTCGTGCTTTATTTTCCGGGGTTGAACAGCGAATCGCTGAAGCGCTGCTGCCCTTCCCCGCCCCCACGTACGAGCTTTATCTGCACTGGCATCCGCGCTTTCATCACGAGCCGGCCAACGGCTGGATTCGCGACGCGATGAACGAACTCGTCAAGGGGCCGATGCAGCACGAGCCGTTGCCGAATACGAAGCGCAGGCGTTCGACGGCGGCGCGGTAGCCCGCGCGGCCGCGAATGGCTAGCGGGGCCGGTCGCGAAGCAGCAGGCGCGACCCGACCTCCACGATGGACGTAATCGCCGGCAGCAGTTCCTGGCCCAGCGACGTCAACTCGTATTCCACCGACGGCGGCGACGTCGGCAACACGCTTCGCCGGATCACGCCCCGCTCCTCGAGATCACGCAGCCTGCCGGTCAGCACCTTCGCGGTGATGGTCGGGTTGTCGCGCCGCAACTCCGAAAACCGGCGCGGGCCATTGCTCAGGCACCAGATCAGTTCGGGCGTCCAGAGGCCGCCGATCAACGCCATGCATTTCGACATCGGGCAGCCGGGAAGCGGCTCCACCTTCTTTCGCATTCTCAAGCCCATCGTCGTCCCGGGATGGTTTCCATTTGGTTACTTGAAAATGATGGTAACTGATGGATAGGTGGTTTCCAATGGAAACCTTCATCCCTACACTGGGAGCCTCACCCACCGATTCACGGAGAGAATGAACATGTATGCAATAACGGGAGCATCAGGGCAACTCGGGCGCCTTGTGATCGATGCATTGCTTGAAACCGTTCCGGCCAGCCGGATCGTCGCGGCGGTCAGGAATCCCGCGAAGGCACGCGACCTCGAGGCGCGTGGCGTGGTGGTGCGCGAGGCCGACTACAAGCGGCCTGAAACGCTCGCTACCGCGTTCGCCGGGGTCGACAAGCTCCTGCTGATCTCGTCGACCGAAGTCGCCGGGCGCCTGCCGCTCCATCGCGCGGTGATCGACGCGGCCCGGCGGGCGGAAGTCTCGTTGCTCGCCTATACGAGCATGCTGCACGCCGACACGTCGCCCGCCCGACTCGCGATCGAGCACCGGCAGACGGAAGAAATCATCGCGGCCGCGGGCCTTCCCGCCGTCATCCTTCGCAATGGCTGGTACACCGAGAATCCTCTGATGGCCCTCCCCGCGGCGCTCGAGCACGGCGCGTTCATCGGGGCCGCGAAGGACGGGCGCTTCTCCGCCGCCGCGCGCAAGGACTATGCGGCGGCCGCGGCCGTGGTACTGACGACGGACGGCCATGCAGGCAAGACCTATGAACTGGCGGCGGACGATGCGTTCACGCTCGCGCAACTGGCTGCCGAGGTTTCGCGGCAGTCCGGCAAGAGCGTCGTCTACAACGATCTCGCGCAGGATGCTTATGCAGACGCGTTGACGAGCGCCGGGCTGCCGCCCGAGTTTGCCAGCGTCCTGGCCGATGCCGACGCGGCCGCGTCGCGCGGTGCGCTGTTCGACGATGGCGGCGCCCTCGCGCGACTGATCGGTCGACCCACGACGCCGTTGGCGAGCGTCGTCGCGACCGCGCTGCGCGGTTAAAGCGGGCAGGTTCCTGGGCGGCGCCGGCCCTCGCCGCTCGACGGCGCGCAGTGTGGCCGGCGCCGATACAGCCGCATCGATCGCGCCAGCCGCGCTGCTGCTCGTGGCCCCGTCGGAGCCGGCGGAAGCGCGCGTTGCGGCGCGGTGCGAATCACGCCGGCCGGCGACGCGCGGAGTGCACGCTCGTTGGCGTCCACGGTGGCACGCGGCTCACAATCGGTACGTTTGCAGCGCATTGTGGACGAACAGCGCCTCGCGCTCATCGTCGTCGGCTCCCGCGACGATCGCCGCATAAGCGTGCCAGAGCGCCCGATAGCCGGCATGGAGCCGATCGACCGGGAAGTTCGACGCGAACATGCAGCGCGCCACGCCGAACACGTCGATGGCCTCGAGCACGTACGGGCGGAAACTTTCGACCGTCCAGCGATGGTCGAACATCGCGAGCCCCGACAGCTTCATCGTCACGTTCGCCCGCCGCGCGAGCCCGCGCAGTCCGTCGCGCCATTCGCGCCAGCCGTGCACGCTGCTTCGATCGACGAACATGCCCGTGTGATTGACGATCACGGGCGTGTCGGGGTGCGCGTCGATGACCGCGAGCGCGGCGCCGACCTGGGCGGGGTACAGCTGGAGGTCGAACGACAAACCGAACTCGCTCAGCATCCCGAAGTTCTCCCGCCAGCGCGGCTCGGCCAGATAATCCACGTCGACGTAGTTGTACCAGGGGTCCGGATGCCGGTTCAACACCTGCCGGATGCCGCGCACGTTGGGATGCGCCGCCGCGCCGGCGAGCCGGATGCGTGCGTCCGGCGCGAACAGGTCGACGCCCGCGACGATGCCGTCCGGCATCCCGCCGCTCGCTGGGGCATCGGCAAGCGCCTGCAGCCAGTCGACTTCGCTCGGCGTCGTCCACGCATCGTGGATCGCCTCGACATGCACGACCTTCAGCACGTCGATATCGGCGCCGGCGTCCGTGCGCAGGTCCGCGGGCAGGTACCGGCGCGGCAATTCCGCCACCGCGCCCGAGAACGCCGGTTGGGCGCGATCGAGCCAGCCGTAGCTCAGCGCGTCGGCGTCCCAGAAATGGACATGGGGATCGACAACCTGCATGTGGGCTCCATGAGTTGATGCGACACGATGATCCGCGGCAACGGGTCGGCACGCGTCGAATGCAGCCCGCCCGTCGAACGGGCCGGCCTCATTCCAGATGAAACATCGGCTCCAGCGCTTGCTCGACCGGACGCCCGTCCGGACCGGTCGCCATCAGGTCGGCCATGTACGCCCACCAGCGACGCATCACGTCCGTTTCGGCGAGTTGCGCGATCCGGTGATCGGCCGGCCGTTTGAGCACGGCGAACAGGTGATGGGTGTCGTCGTCGAGAAAGATCCAGTAGTCCGAGATACCCGCCGCGCGAAGCGCGTCGGCCAGTTCCGGCCAGATCGCATCGTGCCGGCGCCGGTATTCGTCCCGCTTGCCGGGGTGCAGGCGCATCCTGAAGGCGATCGTTTCCATGGCCATGCCTCGTCGTTTCACTGCAGGTTCACGTACATGCCGCCGTCGACGAGCAGCGCGGCGCCGTTCACGTAGCGCGCCATGTCGGACGCGAGAAACACGACGCAGTCGGCGACGTCGTCCGGCTCGCCGAGGCGCCCGAGCGGAATCCGGCGCTCGAAGTACTCGGTCTTGCCGGGCGCGGCGAGATCGTCGTCATTGATTTCGGTCCGGATCGTGCCAGGCAGCACCGAATTGCAGCGAATCCGGTGCGGTGCGAGCGCGACCGCGCACGACTGCATCAGTGCATGGACGCCGGCCTTGGTCGGCGTGTAGTGCGTCTGCATGCCGCCGCCGACCAGCGCGCTGATCGAGCTGGTCGCGACGATCGCGCCGCCGTGCCCTTGCGCGGCCATTTGCCGGGCGACGGCCTGGGTCATGTAGAACGCGCCGTGCAGGTTCACTTCCATCGTTCTTTGCAGCAGTTGGGGCGGCAAGTCCAGGAAGCCGTGGAACGGGCAGATTCCGGCGTTGCTTGCCAGCACGTCGATCCGGCCGAATCGCTCGACCGCCGCCGCGACCAGCGCGTTTGCCGTGTCGGGCCGTGCGACGTCGCCCGGCACGGCCAGCGCGTCGCGTCCCGTCGCGCGGATCGCGTCGACGAGCGCGTCGATCTCGTGCTCGGCCTGCGCGGGCAGCAGCGGGTTCGTCCAGTAGTTGACGACGATGTCGGCGCCATGCCGCGCACACGCCAGCGCGATCGCACGGCCGATCCCGCGCGATCCGCCCGTCACGACGACGATCCTGTCTTCGAGCAACCTCGTCATTGCGCCCTCCTCTGCTTCGACCGTCGCGCGCTGCGCAGCGGCTGCCGCGCCGTTCGAGCCGGCGCATCACGATGCGGATGCACGCATCCGCGCGCTCAGTGTTCGTACGGGCGCTGCATGCGCACGTCCGGATTCAGGCGCACGCCGAACCCGGGGGTGTCGGGCACCTTCATCCGCCCGCCGACCGGCACCGGTTCGTCGAGCAGCAGCGGATCGAACATCGGCACGACGCGATCCGCCTGCGGCGCCATCATCAGGAATTCGGCGAACGGGCTGTTGTGGCGCGTCGCGACGAAGTGATAGCTGTAGACCGACGAGCCGTGCGGAATCACCAGCACGCCGCGCGCGTCGGCGAGCGCCGAGATCCGGATCAGCTCGGTGAGGCCGCCGCACCAGCCGACGTCCGGCTGGATGATGTCGCAGCACTCCATCTCCAGCAGCATGCGGAAGCCCCAGCGGGTCGCCTCGTGCTCGCCGGTCGTGACGAGCATGCCGCGCGGCACGTCACGGCGCAGCTTCGCATAGCCCCAATAGTCGTCGGGCGGCAGGCATTCCTCGATCCATTTCAGGCCAAGCGCATGCGCTTCGTGCGCGAGCCGCGTCGCATACGGCACGTCGAGGCTCATCCAGCAGTCGAGCATCAGCCAGAAATCGGCGCCGACACGCGAACGCATGTCGGCAAGCGCGTCGAGATTGCGGCGCAGGCCGGCCTCTCCCTCGGCCGGGCCGTGATGCAACGGCAGCTTGCCGCCGACGAAGCCCATCTCCTTCGCGAGATCGGGCCGGGCGCCGGTCGCGTAGAACTCGAGCTCGTCGCGTACCTTGCCGCCGAGCAACTGGTGCACGGGCTCCCGCCGGACCTTGGCGAGCAGATCCCACAGCGCGAGATCGACGCCGGAAATCGCATTGAGCACGACACCCTTGCGCCCGTAGTACAGCGTCGCGTGGAACATCTGATCCCACATCTTCTCGATGTCGGTCACGCGCTGCCCTTCGATGAAGCGCGCGAGATGCCGCTCGACGATGAAAGCGCCGATCTCGCCGCCGGTCGTCACCGCAAAGCCGACCGTGCCGTCGCTGGCCTCGACCTCGATCACGAGCGTGCCGAGCACGTTGATGCCGAACGACTGGCGGCTTTGCCGGTATTCGGGGTAGCGCGACATCGGCGTCGCGATGTGGTCGTCGATCCAGTGACCGGCATCCTGATCGTGGTAGTCGGCACCGCCACCACGCACCGTCAGCGCGCGGACCGCGCGTATCGTCGGCATGCTCATTCTTCGGGTTCCTTGGTTGGGTCATCGAGTACGGCGGCCACGCGTACGCGTCGTGCGCACGGACCGTGGCGGAAATCGCGACGTCGTCCTGCAAGGCGGACGCATCAGCGTGCCCAGCGCAGCACCAGCGCGTCGAGCCGTCGCGCGATCTCGATCAGGCCCGCGCGCGTGGCCGGATGCAGCGGCGCGAGCGGACGGCGCGGCGCGTCCGAGGCGATCACGCCGCCCTCCTTCATCAGCGCCTTCGCCGCCAGCAGGCCGGCCTGACGGTTCTCGTAATTGATCAACGGCAGCCATTGCTCGTACTGGGCGACCGCCTCGTCGCGCTGCCCGGCGAGATACGCGGCGAGAATCGGCCGCAGCCCGTCCGGATAACCGCCGCCGAGGATGCTGCCGGTCGCGCCCGCATCGAGATCGGCGAGCAGCGTGATCGCTTCCTCGCCGTCGAACGGCCCCTCGATCGCGTCGCCGCCGAGCGCGATCAGCTCGCGCAGCTTCGCCGCGGACTGCGGCACCTCGATCTTGAAATAGCGCAGATTCGGAATCGTGTGCGCGATGCGCGCCAGAAACGCGGCCGATACCTGCGTGCCGCTCATCGGCGCATCCTGGTACATGATCGGAATCGCGATTGCGTCGGAAAGCTCCGCATAGAACTGCTCGATCGCGGCTTCGCCGCAACGGATCGTCGCGCCGTGGTACGGCGGCATCACCATCACCATCGACGCACCGGCCGCCTGGGCGGCGCGGCTGCGCGCCGCGCAAATCGCCGGACTGAAGTGCGTGGTCGTCACGATCACCGGCACGCGCCCCGCCACGTGCTCGAGGATCGCCGCGATGAGCCGCTCGCGTTCGTCGTCGGTCAACGAAAACTGCTCCGAGTAGTTCGCCAGGATGCACAGGCCATCCGCTCCCGCGTCGATGATGAAGTCGACACAGCGCTTCTGGCCCGGCATGTCGATCTCGCCCGACTCGGTGAAGATCGTCGGCGCGACGGAGAACGCGCCTGTATAGCGGCGGTGAATCGGCGTAGGCAAGCTCATCTGGAATCCTCTCTTATAATCAGTGATCCGAATTGTATGGCGCGTTCTTCGTGCGCCGATACCGCGATAAATCACGCGTCACACGCGCCCGTACCGCCCTCGCAGCCCGTCCGTCACGCCGCAATAGATCGCCTTCAGCTTCAGCCGCTTGTTGCGCGCATGCAGCAGCACGAACGCGACGTGCTTGAGCGTGATGAGATTGATCAGCAGCATCGCCGGATAGCGCCGCCAGTAGTCGCGCGCGACGAGGATGCAGTTGCGCGCCGCATAGTAGTGGCGCAGCGCGCTCTGATCGAAGATCTCGACACGCGGCCAGTGCTGCTGCGCGGACGGGCTGCCGAGTTCGTGGGGCAGCGACACGTCGGCGTTGACGCACACCGGCACGCCGTGCGCCTGCGCGCGCATGCAGTATTCCGCATCGACGTGGTCGATGAAAAAGTCCTCGCGGAAGCGGCCGAGTGCGCGATACGCATCGAGCGAGATCGCGGTGCCCGACGAGATGATGACCGAGCACGACAGCAGGCCGTGCGCGCCGCCTTGGATCGGCGTGATCTGCGCGGACCAGCGGCGCACCGTGAACAACGGCAGGTCGCGTTGAAAATTGCGGTTGAAGATCCGCGGGCCGACCAGGAAGCGGCTGTCGCCCACCCGCGCGCAGCCGGCCAGCATGCGATCGAAATAGTCGTCCGGAACGTGCGAATCCTGGTCGAAGATGAAGAAGACGTCGCAGCCGCGGCCGATCAGGAATTCGACGCCGGCGTTGAACGCGCCGGCGATACCGCCGCGATTGTGATTCGGGATCACGTCGACGCCGCCTGCGGCGAGCCGTGCGTACAGCGCGGGATCGGCGCCGGGCGAATTGTCGACCGCGACGACGGCAGGGCTTTTCGCGGGCAAGGTCAGCAAATGCTCGATCTGGGCCGCGGAGGGTTTATACAGCGTGACCAACGTACCGTGTGGCATGACGGCACCTCGTGACGATCAAGTAGCGATGTGCCGCACCGGTCGATCCGGGCGGCCCGTCCTCCTTTGCACGACTGCTTGTCTCGTCGACCGGCCGGCCCTGCCCGTTCGCGTGCGGCACGCGAGCGTCGCACGCACTGCAGCCGGTCTTTCCTTATTTTGCGTACAGCTTGACGACGCTCGCCTGGACGACGCGCGTGATCTCTTCCATCCGCCAGCGGATATGCGTGTCCGTCAGCGTCGTGCAGCGCGCCGCATCGCGTTCGGCAAGCGCGTCGAGAATCTCGAGATGCTCGGTAAACGCCTCGTTGCGTCGCTGATCGACGTCGACCCAGCGCACGTAGTGAATCCGCGCGTTGATCCCTTGCAGCACCCGGCCGATCTCGGCATTGCCCGACAACGCGGCGAGCTCCAGGTGAAACTGCTCGTCCTTGACGACCAGCTCGGCCGACGACATCCGCGCGGCATTCTTCATCACCTGCTTCCAGAAGCGACGCAACGCCTTGATGTCGTTGTCCGACGCACGCTCGCACGCGAGCATCACCGCGGTCGTCTCGATCGAGCGACGCAATTCGAACAGATCGAACACATCCTTCCCCTCCAGTTCTCGAATGAAGAAACCGCGGTTCGGCACGAACACCAGCAAATTTTCGGCAACGAGCCGGTTCAGCGCCTCGCGAATCGGCGTGCGACTCACGTTGAAGCGCTCGGCAAGCTCCAGCTCGTTGAACCGTTCGCCCGGCCGGATCTCGTACAGCACGGCCATCTGTTTCAACTGCTCGTAAATCTCGTTGACCGTGAGACCCGTGCGCGTGGGCGCCGCGGTCTCCCGGCCAGCCATAACGGAAGTCGACATCTCGTCTCCTGGTTCCACCTGTTGTCACCGCGCGTCATTATCCATCGGCAAATTGCCCGCGCGCGTCTATTTACCTGCATGAGCCATGCATCAGCGCATCAGCAGGCTGCCGAAGCCCGGCACGGGATCGTCGACGCCCGCGAGCCGCAGTGCGTGCCATGCGAGCGCGTGATTGCTCGACAGCACGGGTTTGCCCGCTCGCGTCTCGATGTCGGCCAGTGCATCGACGATGCGCAGGCTCGTGCACGACACGAATACCGCATCGACGGCCGGATCAGCGGCGAGCGTCAGCACCGCGTGCTCGATCGACGCGCGCTCGATCCGGGCGACCTCGTTGTCGTCGCGGTGCTCGAACGAGCCCACCCGCACGATATCGACGCCGCGCGCACGCAGGTACGCGGCCATCGCATCGTTGATCGTGCGCTCGTATGGCGTCAGCAGCGCGACGCCGCGCGCGCCGAGCGCCGTCAGCGCGACGCGTGCCGCGGTAATCGGCGTGGTGCACGCGACGCCGGGCCGCGCCTCGCGAATGCGCTCGAAGACGCGCTCCTCGCCGAGCACCATCGACGCCGACGTGCAGCCGAACGCCACGACGTCGAGGCGCTCGCCCGGCCGGATCAACTCGACCGCCGCGCAGATGCCACCGTCCATCCGCGCGAGCGTTTCGGCCGTGATCTCGGCCGAATTCGCGATCCGGCTTTCGTAGAACGCGACGCCATCGATGGCCAGCAGACGTCGCCACTCGTATTCGATCGTATGATCGGTCGCCAGCACGACGAGGCCGATCGCCGCGCGCCGCGCGATGCCGGCGTCGAGCGAGAAATCGAAGCGGGCGTACGCATCGCGCGCCGGGCCGGCACCGACGCCCGGATCGGACGTCTGGGGGGTAGACAGAAGTTCGCTCATTGCAGGGTCATCCCGGTGATGTCGATGTCGGGCCGCTTGCCGTGAATCAGATCCGCGACGATCTTCGCGGTGCCGCACGACATGGTCCAGCCCATATGGCCGTGGCCGGTGTTGAAAAACAGGTTGCGATGCCGGGATGCGCCGATGATCGGCGTGCCCTCCGGCGTCATCGGGCGCAACCCGGCCCAGTACGACGGCTTCGAATAGTCGGCGCCGTTCGGGAACAGTGCCTGCGCGGTCGCGAGCATGTGCGCGAAATCGCCCGGCGAATGCGTGGTGTCGTAACCGCTGAATTCGGCGGTCGCGGTCAGCCTCAGCCGGTCGCCGAACCGCGCCCAAGCGACGAGCTGGTTCTCCTCGACGCCGCCGAGCGCCGGCGGCTCGTGCGTATCGCCGATCGGCAGCGTGACCGAGTACCCCTTGACCGGATAGATCGGCAGCCGATAGCCGAGCGCGCGTGCGACGAACGGCGAATACGCGCCGAGCGCGAGCACGTATCGATCGCCGCTCACGCGGCCCTGCGACGTCTCGACGTAGTCGATCGCGTCGGCGCTCGCGCGCACGCCGTCGATCGACGTGCCGAAGCGGAATTCGACGCCGAGCGCGCGGCAGCGCTCGGCGAGCGCGCGCGTGAACAGATGCGCGTCGCCGCTCTCGTCGCTCGGGCAATGGATCGCGCCCGCGATCCCGGCCACCGCGTGGCGCAGCGCCGGCTCGCGTTCGACGGTGGCCCGCGCATCCAGGATGTCGAGCGGCAGGCCGTTGTCGGTCAGGATCCGCATGTTCGCGACGCCGCGTTCGAACGATGCGGGATCGCGATACAGGTACAACAGCCCGCCGCTCGTCCGGTCATATTCGAGCAGCTCGTCGTGCGTCGCCTGCTGAAGCCGCTGCTGCGCATAACGGCACAGTCGCACCTTGATCGACGTGTTGCGGCGCGAGCGCTCGGCCGTGCAGTTCTGCAGGAACAGCGCGCACCAGGCCCACATGCGCCAGTCGGGCGTCCATTTGAGCCGCAGCGCCTGGCCGTCGGCGAACAGCGACTTGAAGAGGATCTTCGGTGCGCGCGGCGACGCCCAGGTATACGAATGGCCAGGCGCGATCAATCCCGCATTCGCGAAGCTGGTTTCGAGCGCGACGCCGTCGCGACGTTCGATCACCGTCACCTCGTCGCCCGCCTTCGCGAGAAAATATGCAGTGGTCACGCCGACGATGCCGCCGCCGAGCACGATCGTCTTCATCGTCAGGTTCTCCTGTACTAGCTCGCGGCAATCGCCGCGATCTCGACCGTGTACTGCGGAAACGCGAGCTTCGATTCGACGCACGCGCGTGCCGGCGCGTCGCCCTGCGGCACCCACGCGTCCCACACACTGTTCATCTCGGCGAAGCTGCGATAGTCGGCCAGCCAGATGCTCGCGGACACGATCCGGCGCTTGTCGAGCCCCGCGTCTTCCAGCAGCCGGTCGATCTTGTCGAGGATCTGACGGGTCTGCCCCGCCACGTCGAGCGACGTGTCGTCCGCCACCTGGCCCGCGACGAAGGCCAGCCCGCCCGCGACCACCAGTTGGCTCATCCGTTCACCCACGCCGTATCGCTTGATCTCCACCATCTGACTGCCCTCCCAGGCCGTGTCGAGTTGGGCAGATTTAAGCACTGCAATTCACCTCTGTATACACTTTTTTCGTAAATATTCTCGATTGCTCCACATTGGAGCGCGCGTGCACCACGGCTATTCGCGATCTTTATCTGCGTGCATAAATGCATGAAAACAGGGCGATTTTTCTGTCATTCACAGGGTTTTTACGATTCTTCACAGCAACTCGAAAATTTATTTGCAATCGAATTTTGATCTGTGATTCTGTCGACACTTCTGTATATCAAACCATGCCGCCAGCCGTGCGGCCGACCATGCGACGGGAGAACGAAGATGAAGGCAAGTCAGTGGAGTGTCGGTATCTGGATCGCGCTCGGTGCGCTTGCGTCGGGCGCTGCGCATGCCGACCTCAGCGTGGGCGCGGTGCTGCCGCTGACCGGCGCGAGTGCGTCCATCGGCGAAGACCAGCGCCGCGGCATCGAACTCGCCGTCGCGCAGATCAATGCGAAAGGCGGCGTGCTGGGCCAGAAGCTCGCCGTGCGCATCGAGGATTCGGGCGGCTCGGCCAATACCGCGCTCGACGCCGCGCGCAAGCTCGCGACCGTCGAGCACGTGCCGGTCGTGCTCGGCGAATTCTCGTCGTCGGTGACGATTCCGGTCGGGCAGTTCCTGGTGCGTCAGGGCGACGTGCACATCAACATCGGCTCGTCGAGTCAGCAAGTGCGCAAGATCGGCGCGGGCTCGTTCAGCGTGATCGGGCTGGACGACCTGTCCGCGCGCTTCGCCGCGCAGGACGTGTATGCCCGCAAGCTGCGCCGCATCGCGCTGATCGCGCCGAACAACGGCTACGGCCAGGGCATCGCGGGCGAATTCAAGAAACGTTTCGAGGCGCTCGGCGGCACGGTGGTGTCGACGGTGCTCTACACGGAAGGACAATCGACCTATCGCCGCGAACTGGAGCAGGCGTCGCGCGCGCAGCCCGACGCGTATGTCTACAGCGCCTATGGCCAGGAGGCCGCGACGCTGAACCGGCAGGCATTCGAGATGCGGCTCAACCAGCATCCGTGGTACGGCATCTACCTGACGATGTGCACGAGCGACACGCCAGCGCAGATCGCGCAAGGCCAGATCGGCCTCGAGGTCGCCGCGCTCGGCGCGGGCGCGAAAGCGTATGCGAGCGCCTATCAGGCCGCGTACAACGAGGCTCCGCGATCGGCGTTCGGCAGCTATGCGTATGACGCGACGCTGTTGTCCGCCGCCGCGATCGGCCGCGCGCAATCCAGCGACCCGGCGAAGATTCGCACGGCGCTCGCGGCGTTGGGCAAGTCGTATACCGGCGTGACCGGCGCGATCGCGTTCGATGCCGACGGCCAGCGGGAAGTCCAGCCCTACGAGAAGGTGATCTACCGCCAATCGGTCGTCGCGCAGCAGTGAGCGACCGCCCGCCTGGATGAACCCGAGGACCTCGCCATGCTGTCATTCATTGTCGACGTATTGATCCGCACCGCCGATCTGCTGCTGGTGTCGGTCGGCCTGTCGACGCTCTATTCGTTGATCCGCTTTCCCAACATCGCGCATGTCCAGTACGCGATGCTCGGCGCATTCGCGACGCTCTGGCTGGAGCGCGCGGGGATGCCGTTCGCACTCGCGACGGTCGTGTCCTGCGTGCTGATCGGCACGGCCGCGACGCTGCTGAACCTGTTCGTGTTCGCGAGGCTGCTGCGTTCGGGCAGCGCGGTGGCGATGATCGGCTCGCTCGCGATCTCGATGCTCGCGGTCGCGCTGGTGCTCGGCATCGCCGGCTCGCGGCCGCAGCAGTATGCGCAGGACGTGCATCCGCCGATGGTGATTGCCGGCGTCGCGCTGTCCGTGCCGCAGTTGGGCTCGATCGCATGCGGCGCCGGCGCGCTCGCGATATTCGCGGCGCTGCTGTACCGCACCGGCCTCGGCCGGGCGATGCGTGCGCTCGCCTCGAATCGCGCACTGGCGCTCGCGACCGGCATCGACGCGACCCGCGTGACCAACGTGATCACGTTCGCGAGCGGCGTGCTGGCGGCGCTCGGCGGCACGATGCTCGGCGCCACCGAGAGCGTGCACGTGAATCTCGGCTACGGGTTGCTGATCCCGGTGTTTTCCGCGGCGATCCTGGGCGGTCTCGGCAATCCGCTCGGCGCCGCGGCCGGCGCGCTGCTGATCGCGGTGGCCGAAACCGTCGCGCTGAACGTCGATTTCGGCGGGCTCGTCGACCGGCCGATGCAGTTCTTTCCGGTCGAGTACGTCGGCGCGGTGTCGTTCGCGATCCTGCTCGTCGCCCTGATCTTCCGGCCCTACGGCATCTTCGATCGGGAGGTACGACGTGTCTAGCTTCGTCATCCATCTGCTGACCGTCGGCTGCCTGTACGCGACGATGGCGCTCGGGCTGAACCTGCAGGCCGGCTATGCGGGGCTCGTCAATTTCGGCTTCATTGCGTTCAGCGGGCTCGGCGCGTACGCGGCCGGCATCGCGTCGCAGCTCGGCTGGCCGTTGCCTTCGGCGCTGGCGCTCGCGCTGGCCGCCGCGGGGGCGCTGGCGATCGTCGTCGCGCGGCTCGGGCGACAGCTCTCCGCCGACTACTGGGGGATCGCGACGCTCGCGATCGCCGAGATCCTGCGCACGATCGCGCTCAACGAAAGCTGGCTGACCGGCGGCGCGCAAGGCATCGGCGGCATCGCGCCGCTGTTCCCCGGGCTGCGGGCGCCGTGGGCCGATCTCGCGTTTCTCGCGGTCTCGGCCGGCTGCCTCGCGCTCACCTACGCGACCTACCTGCGCCTGACCGCGAGCCGCTTCGGCCGGGCGCTGAAGGTGATGCGCGAAGAACCCGCGCTCGCCGTCTGCTTCGGCTACGATCCGCTCGCGCTGAAGACGCGTGCGAGCATCGCGGGGGCGCTTCCCGCCGCGCTCGCCGGGGCGCTCGCCGCGTGGTACATCGGCTATGTCGGGCCGGACGCGATGATCGCGTCCGAGACCTTCGCGCTCTGGACCGTCGTGATGGTCGGCGGCCTCGGCAGCCACGTGGGCGTGCTGGTCGGCACGCTGATCGTGCAGGCCGTCTACGCGCTGGCGCCGTTTCTCAAGGACTGGCTCGAGGTCGGCAGCGACCTGACCGGCGCGGTGCGGCTGGGTCTCGTCGGCCTGATGCTGCTCGCGTGCGTGCTCTGGCGCCCCCACGGGCTCGTGCCGGAGCGCCTGGAGGTGCGGCCATGAGCGCGCTGCTCGATCTCGACGGCGTGACGATCCGCTACGGCGAGAACGTCGTCCTGTCCGGCGTCACGCTGTCGGTCGACGGCGGCGAGATTGTCGGGCTCCTCGGCCCGAACGGCTCCGGCAAGAGCACCGCGCTCAACGCGATCACCGGCTTCGCGCCGCTCGCGGCGGGCGCGATCCGCTTCGACGGCCAGCGGATCGACGCGCTGTCGCCGCACCGGATCGCCCGGCTGGGGGTGCGCCGCACGTTCCAGTTGCCGTCGATGCCCGCGCGCATGTCGGTACTCGAACTCGCGATGGCGGCTTCGTCCGCGCGCCACGGCATCGCCGCCGCCCTCTGGCGCGGTCGGGCGACGCGCGCCCTCGATGCCGATACCCGTGCGCGCGCCGCCGCGCTGCTGGACGAGCTGAAACTGTCGGGCGTCGCGCACCTTTCCGCCGCGTCGATCTCCGGCGGCCAGAAGAAGCTGCTGGGCATCGCGTGCGCGATGATGACCGAGCCCAAGCTGCTGCTGCTCGACGAACCGACCGCCGGCGTGCACCCGAACCTGCGCGGCGAATTGATCGACGCGCTGCAACGGATTCGCGAACAGGGCGTCACGCTGGTCGTCATCGAGCACGACATGCATTTCATCCGCGAGCTGTGCGACCGCTGCGTCGTGCTGGACCGCGGCGTGACGATCGCGAACTGCCGCCCGGCCGAGCTGGAGCGCAACCGTCGCGTACTCGATGCGTATCTCGGGCGCGCCCATGCCGCCACTCGCCCGCTGGAGGCGTCATGATCGACGTGCGCGAACTCGTCGCCGGCTACACACCCGAAGTCGATATCCTGCACGGCGTGTCGCTCACGGTCGGCGCGATCGACATCGTGACGATCCTCGGCCCGAACGGCTGCGGAAAATCGACGCTGCTGAAGGCGATCGCGGGCTTCGTGCTGCCGCGCGCCGGCAGCGTGACGATCCAGGGCACGGACGTGGCGCGCATGCCGGTCCATCGCAAGATCCGCGAATACGGCATCGGCTTCGTGCCGCAGACCGACAACGTGTTCGCGTCGCTGACCGTGCGGGAGAACCTGATGCTCGGCGGCCAGTCGATGTCGGCGTTTCCGCGCGAGGCGCGCATCGACGAGCTGTGCGAGCAGTACCCGGTGCTGCGGCGTCGCCACCGGTCGCTGGCGGGCGCATTGTCCGGCGGCGAGCGGCAAATCGTGTCGCTCGCCCGCGCGCTGATGCCGCGCCCGGTGTTGCTGCTGCTCGACGAGCCGTCGGCGGGCCTGTCCCCGAAGATGGTCGACGAGGTGTTCGACGCGATCGTCCGGATGCGCGACACCGAGCACGTCGGCGTGCTGATGGTCGAGCAGAATGCGATCGAGGCGCTGCGCATCGCGGATCGCGGCATCGTGCTGACGATGGGGCGCGTCGCGCTCGAAGGCTCCGCTGCCGAGCTGCTCGACAGCGACGAGATGCGGCGCCTGTACCTCGGCGGGCGGGCCGCATGAGCGGCGGGCGCGCGGCGCCGGCCGCCGGCGCATACGCCTCCGCGGCGGCACGCCCCGTGCTCGTGATGGTCGCGCTCGCGTGCGGCTTCGTGATGGCCATGCTCGACGTGACGATCGTCAACGTCGCGCTGAAGGCGATGGAAACCAGCCTGTCGATGTCGCTGACCGCGCTGGTGTGGGTCGTCGATGCGTACACGCTGAGCTTCGCGGCACTGCTGCTGCTCGGCGGCGCGCTCGCTAACCGCTACGGGTCGAAAGCCGTCTACGTCGCCGGGCTCGCGCTGTTCGTCGGCGCGTCGGTGCTGTGCGCGGCCGCGCAGTCCAGCGGCGCACTGGTCGCGGCGCGCCTCGCACAGGGCGTCGGCGCGGCGCTCTTCATGCCGAGTTCGCTGAGCCTGCTCACGCTCGCGTTCCCGCCGGGACCGACGCGCACGCGGATGATCGGCATCTGGGGTGCGCTGGTGTCGGCCGCGATGGCGCTCGGCCCCTGCGTCGGCGGCGTGCTGGTCGACGCGATCGGCTGGCGCGGCATCTTCTGGGTGAACCTGCCGGTCGGTGCCGCCGGCCTGTGGCTCACGTACCGGCATATCGCGCGGGCGCCGCGCCATCCCGGCCCGTTGAATGCGCTCGGCCATCTGTTCGGGGCGCTGGCGCTCGCCGCGCTGAGCTTCACGCTGATCGAAGGGCCCGGCGCCGGTTGGCGTTCGCCGGCGATCCTCGCCGGCGTGGCCGTGACGTTGGCCGCCACCGCGGCATTTGCATTGCGCGAGCGCTACGCGGCCTCGCGCATCCTGTCGCCGGCGCTGCTCGCGAACCGGCGTTTCGTCGCCGGCAGCACGCTGGGCCTCGCGATCAACTTCGGCATTCTCGCCGAGATCTTCTTGTTGAGCCTGTATTTGCAGAACGTCCGCGGCGCGAGCGCACTCGTGGCCGGATTCGAGCTGTTTCCGCTGATGGCGATGTTCGGCATCGGCAATCTCGCGTCCGCGAAGGTCAGCGCCCGGCTCGGCGCGCGCCGCACGCTGCTCACCGGGCTCGCGCTCGCCGCGCTCGGCAGCGTGGCGCTCGTCGGCGTCGCGGCGATGCCGTATCCGGTGCTGGCGCTGGCGGTCGGCCTCGCGAACTTCGGCGCCGGCCAGGCCATTCCGGCGATGAACCTCGTCGTGATGCAGTCGGCCGATGCGGCGGACGCGAACCTCGCCGCCGCGTCGTTGAACGCGAGCCGGCAGATCGGTTCGCTCGTGGGTATCGCGATCGCATCGGTGATCCTGCACGTGGTCGACGATCCGGACCGCGCGACGGCCGTCGGCTTCGCGGTGATCGCCGCGCTGTACGCGCTCGGCTTCGCGATCGTGTTTCGTGCGATTCACGCCGGGGCCGCCGAGCAGCCGTAGCCGGGCGCGTACGGGTATCGACGGCAATCTGGCGCAACCGGGCGCGATCGGCGCATTCGGTGTATTTCGCGTATCACGCACGCATTTTTCCTCTTGCAGCGAGGGACCTCATGCAAACAGCGATTGGCCGTAAAGGACTGATTCTGGCGGGCGGCTCGGGCACCCGGCTCCATCCGCTCACGCATTCGGTATCGAAGCAGTTGATGCCGGTGTACGACAAACCGATGATCTATTACCCGCTCAGCACGATCATGCTGTCGGGCATCCGCGACGTGCTGATCATCTCGACGCCGCGCGATCTGGACGCGTTCCAGCAACTGCTCGGCGACGGCAGCCAGTGGGGCATGAGCTTTTCGTATGCGGTGCAGCCGAGCCCCGACGGGCTTGCCCAGGCGTTCGTGATCGGCGCGCCGTTCATCGGTCGGGACGCGGCGACGCTCGTGCTCGGCGACAACATCTATCACGGGCCCGCGCTGTCGTCGCTGCTGCAGCAAGCCGCCGCACGGACCGCCGGCGCGACCGTGTTCGGCTATTACGTGCGCGATCCGGAGCGCTACGGCGTCGTGTCGTTCGATGTGGATGGCCGCGCGATCGACCTCGAGGAGAAACCGCGCGAGCCGAAATCGAACTACGCGGTCACGGGCCTCTATTTCTACGACAACGACGTCGTCGAACTGGCGAAGGCCGTGCGGCCGTCCGCGCGCGGCGAGCTGGAAATCACCGACCTGAACCTCGCGTATCTCGCGCGCGGCGCGCTGAACGTCGAGATACTCGGGCGCGGCTACGCATGGCTCGACACCGGCACGCACGAATCGCTGCTCGACGCGGCCAATTTCATCCAGGTGATGCAGGCGCGGCAGGGCCTGCAGATCGCGTGTCCGGAGGAAATCGCGTACCGGCTCGGCTGGATCGATGCGGAGCAGCTCGAAACGCTCGCCCACAAGCTCGCGAAAAGCGGTTACGGCCGCTATCTGCTCGATCTGCTGAGCAAGGAGGTCGCCGCATGACACGGGTAATCGAGACGCCGTTGCCCGGCGTGCTGCTGATCGAGCCCGGCGTGTTCGGCGATGCACGCGGCTTTTTCGTCGAAAGCTTCCGGGCAAGCTGGCTGCGCGACGCAGGCGTCGACGCCACCTTCGTGCAGGACAACCAGTCGCGCTCGCGGCGCGGCGTGCTGCGCGGGCTGCACTACCAGCGGGTGAATCCGCAAGGCAAATTGGTGCACGCGGCGCGCGGCGCGGTCTACGACGTCGCCGTCGACATCCGGCGCGGCTCGCCGTCCTTCGGCCGCTGGTTCGGCGCGCTGCTCGACGACGTATCGCACCGCATGCTATGGATTCCGCCCGGCTTCGCGCATGGCTTCTGCGTGTTGTCCGACGAGGCCGACTTCGCGTACAAGTGCACGCAGTACTACGATCCCGATTCGGATGCGGGCGTGCGCTGGGACGATCCGGCGATCGGCATCGACTGGCCGGATTCCGGCGCACCGTATCAGTTGTCGGACAAGGATCGTCGGCAGCCGCCGCTCGCCGAACTCGCCGCCGGCGCGCCGGGGATGCTGCCGGCCTACGGGAGCGCGCGATGACGATCGTCGTGACCGGCGCACTGGGCCAGGTCGGCCGCGAACTGGTGTTGCGCGCGGGCGAGCAGCCGCTCGTCGGGCTGTCGCGCGCCGCGCTCGACATCGCCGACGCAGGGGCGGTGCGCCGCGCGCTCGACGAACACCGGGCCGCGCTCGTGATCAATGCCGCCGGATGGACCGCCGTCGACCGCGCGGAGGCCGAGCCCGACGCCGCGTGGCGGGCGAACCGCGACGGGCCGGCCGTGCTGGCCGACGCGTGCGCCGCGCGCGGCATTCCGTTGCTCCACCTGTCGACCGACTATGTGTTCGATGGCCGCCTGCCCGGCCCGTACGCGGAAACCGCCGCCGTTGCGCCGCTCGGCGTGTACGGTCGCAGCAAGCTCGCGGGCGAGGACGCGGTGCGCGAGCGGTTGCCCGACCGTCATCTGATTCTGCGCGTCGCCTGGGTATTCGGCGCGCACGGCGGCAATTTCGTGCGCACGATGCTGCGCCTGGCGCGCGAGCGCGAGGTCGTCGGCGTCGTCGCCGATCAGTACGGCGGCCCGACGCATGCCGGTGCGATCGCCGACGCGCTGCTGACGATCGCGGCGCGCTACCGGGCCGATGAAGCGCTGCGCTGGGGCACCTATCACCTGTGCGGCACGCCCGTGACCACGTGGCACGGCTTCGCCGAGGCGATCTTCACCGAGGCGCGGCGCACCGGCCTCATCGACCGCGTGCCGTTCGTCCGTCCGATCCGGACCGACGCCTATCCGTTGCCTGCGCCGAGACCGGCGAACTCCGCGCTCGACTGCAGCCTCCTGCGAGAACACTTCGGGGTCGAATCGCCTTCGTGGATCGCGGGTCTCACCGACGTGTTTGCCACCTGGAAGCAAACTTCATGAGCTATCGACCGAAACATGTTCTCGTGACGGGTGGTGCCGGTTTCATCGGCGCCAATTTCGTTCGTCATCTGCTCGAAAGCGACCCGCAGGTCAGCGTCACCACGCTGGATTTGCTGACCTACGCGGGCAGCCTCGACAATCTCGGCGACGACCTGCCGGGCGCCGATCGCCATCACTTCGTCCTCGGCGACATCTGCGACCGGCCGCTCGTCGAGTCGCTGCTGCGCGACCATGCGATCGACACCGTGGTCCACTTCGCGGCCGAAAGCCACGTCGACCGCTCGATCGACGGCCCCGGCGAATTCGTCCGCACGAACGTGCTCGGCACCTGGACGCTGCTCGATGCGTGCCGCCAGCTGTGGTTGAACGATCAGAAACTCGGCCGGGCCGACGCCCACGCGCGACGGCGCTTTCACCATATCGGCACCGACGAGGTGTACGGCTCGCTGGGCCCCGACGATCCGCCGTTTTGCGAAACGACGCCCTATGCGCCGAATTCTCCGTACTCGGCCACCAAGGCAAGCTCGGATCACCTCGTGCGAGCGTATTTCCATACGTACGGCTTGCCCGTCACCACGACGAACTGCTCGAACAATTACGGGCCCCGCCAGCACGGCGAAAAGTTCATTCCGACCGTGATCCGTCATTGCGTCGAAGGCACCGACATCCCCGTGTACGGCGACGGCGCGAACGTGCGCGACTGGCTGTACGTCGACGACCATTGCCGCGCGATCGACGCGGTCATCCGGCGCGGGACGATCGGCGAAACCTACACCGTCGGCGGCTGCAACGAATGGCGCAACGTCGACATCGTCGCGCTGATCTGCACGCTGCTCGACGCGCGACGGCCCGAACATGCGCCGCATGCGCGCCTCGTCCGGTTCGTCACCGATCGCGCCGGTCACGACCGGCGGTATGCGATCGATGCGGGCAAGCTCGCTCGCGAGTTGCAATGGCGGCCGGCGGAGAGCTTCGAAACGGGGATCGTGAAGACGCTGGATTGGTATCTATAGGCGGCCGCGCTCGTCCGGTGTACGTCGCGCCGTGCCGAGGGCAGAGGCCAATGGCAAAGCCATGCTTGCCGACGATATCGCGCGAACCTTTCAATTTGACAGATTCGTCGTCCGTAGCAGATGGCGTCTGACCTTCCGTGCCCCGGGGCGACGTTGCCCCTCGCTGCGGGGGGCGCCGCACGCGCGGCCCGCGCCTTGCTCACCTGCAACGTGCGCAACATCCCAGGTTGCGACCAAGGAGAGCAAGATGACACGTCAACAGCCACAGGCAGACAAGCAGACAGGTAACGAGAAGCCCGCGGAGAAACGCGACGATGAGCAGCAGACGTTCGAAACCGATATTTCGGAAACCGGCGAAGACGGCACCACGGTGCGTCAGGCCGAGGTTCGCGAGGACGACCTGTCCGAAGTGAAGCCGCCGTCCGGGCCGTCGCGCTGAACAGATGGACGCGACGGCGCAGGTACGCCGCCGCGTCTTTTCCAGCGTGCCGTTGCAAATTCCGCCCTCCATCGCCGTGCGCCGGTCCGCGCAAGTCCGCCATGTCGGACCCAGCCATCTCGACGTCGACCCTGCCGGTCGCTCCGACGATGAGTCCGCCACATGGCGCGCCCACGTATCGACAAAGTGCCGTCGCCCTCCCCCTTGAAATTCACTCGACGTATCCTATTTTAGGTATCGCTCAAGGCAGTCGCGGTTGACGCGCTGCGTGTTTCGATTTGTTAGTCAGCGACCCTGTCGCGGATGGACGAACTGGAGCGCGTGGTCCGGTTCGTCCCTTCGCACGGGGGCAACAGGAGCCAATCATGAGCGATATCTTTTTCCCCACCGATCTGCTGGCGGAATTCGACCGCCTGCAACGGCAGATGGCCAGCGCGTTCACGGGCTTTCCGGCCAGCCTGCGCGCGCCGCGGCCCGGTACGTTTCCACCGGTCAATATCGGCAGCACCGACGACACGATCGAGATCGTCGCGTTCGCGCCGGGGCTCGACCCCGCGAAGATCGACATCTCCGTCGATCGCCGGCTTCTGACGATCAGCGGCGAGCGTACTCCCCCGGACGATGGCGCGACCGACGACGAGCGGCGCATCTACGCGAACGAGCGTTTCATGGGCGCGTTCCGCCGCGTGGTCGAGCTGCCGCAGCATGCGGACCCCGACAAGATCGAAGCCCGCTATACGAACGGCTGCCTGACGATCAGCGTCGGCAAGTCGGAAGCCTCGAAGCCGCGGGCGATTACCGTCCAGTAAACAGCACGACGTCACGAACGCATGACGGAGGACATCATGAGTGACACGAACACGACCGAACTGACCACCCGTCCGGCCGAGACGCGAACGGCCGTGACGAACCGAGAAGCGGCTCAGCGCGACACGCCGCGCACGCGGATCGCGCCGGCCGTGGACATCGTCGAGGACGCGCACGGCATCACGCTGTACGCGGACCTGCCGGGCGTGCCGCGCGACAAGCTCGACGTCCGCGTGCACGACGGCAGCCTCGCCATCGAAGCGGAGGCCGTCATTCCGACGCCACCGGGTTTGCGTCTGCAGCACGGCGAAGTGCAGCATCCGCACTTCTCGCGCGCCTTCACGCTCAGCCCGGATTTCGACGTGTCGCGCATCGACGCGCAACTACGCGACGGCGTGCTGAAACTGAGCATCCCGCGGCGCGAGGAAGCGAAGCCGCGGCGGATTCAGGTGATGGCGGGGTGAGTGGACGCGCCGGGTGCGTGTCATCGCCCCGGCGCGATCCGCGCCGCTTCGTACGCCGGGTGTGGGCATCCCGCGCTTACGCTCGCGGCGTGAAGGGCTGGCGCTCCGCTTGCGCGGCGGCGCCAGCCCGTCGTCACACCTGTCGCATTTCCCCTGCAGGAGGCATCCCATGCATACCAACAGGACGATCGAACATGGCGGATATATGGTCCGGGCCGTGGTAACGGACACGGAGACGGGCCGCTACTCGGCGACGGCGATCCTCACGGATCGCGACGGTGAAACCCGGACGCTCGGCGTCGACGGCGACTTCACCGATACCCGCGAAGCCTGCGACCAGGCGCTCGAACTCGCGCTTGCATGGATCCAGCGACGGTCGGTCGTGTCGGACCGGTATGTCAGACGATATCGAGCCGGGCCGAGCAACGATCCGGATCGTGGGCGGCGCGCACGACGCTAGTCACCACACACGTTGAGCGTGCTGCTGGCGCCGGCCCGGGTGGCCGGCGCCAGCGTCGAAACATTGCCCGGCCAAAAGCGATACGGTACATCGGGAAGCGGCGCCGGGACGACCGATTCGCGGCGCGACCCGCGGGATACCCGCCAGCCGGCCGGCTACCGCACCACGCCAACGCCGCCGCACGGACGACTCCACACCATGACGCCAGCGGAATCATGCAAAATGCTGCGCATCTGAGCGGCGGAGAGTGACCGGTGGGCATCAATTTCGATTTGACGGACTTGCAGGCGTTTCGCGCGGTCGTGGAAACGGGCAGTTTCCGCAAGGCTGCCGAAGCGGTCAGCCTCTCGCAGCCTGCGTTGAGCCGTCGGATCGACAAGCTCGAGGACGCGCTCGGCGTGCGGCTCTTCGAGCGCACCACGCGCCGCGTCGCCCTCACCACCGTCGGCCGCGTGTTCGCGCAGAGCGCCGAACAACTGCTCGACGATCTCGACGCCGCGCTGCTCGGCATCCGCGACGTGTCGTCGAGCCGCCTGGGCCATGTGACGATCGCCTGCGTGCCGTCGGTCGCCTACTACTTCCTGCCGCCCATCATCGCCCGCTATCATCAGCGCTTTCCGCGCATCCGGGTGAAGCTGCTCGACGCCAGCGCCAACGAGGTGCTGGGCGCCGTCATCAGTGGCGAGGCGGATTTCGGCGTGAGCTTCATCGGCAGCCAGGAGGCGGAGGTCGAGTTCAAGGTGCTGCTCCAGGAACGGTTCGTCGCCGCCTGTCGCCGCGACCACCCGCTCGCGCGCAAGAAGCGCGTGACCTGGAACGAACTCTACGAGCACGATTACGTGTCGGTGGACAAGACGTCCGGCAACCGCCTGCTGCTCGACCAGGCCTTGGCGGCCGTCGCGCCGCGCACGCCAAGCGTGTGCGAGGCGCGCCACGTCACGACCTTGCTTGGCCTGATCGAGGCGGGGCTCGGCGTCGCCGCGGTGCCGTCGATGGCGATGCCGGGGCATGACCACCCTGTCCTCACGAGCGTGCCGCTCGTCGAGCCGGCCGTGAAGCGGCGCGTGGGCATCGTCAAGCGGCGCGGGCGCTCGCTGACGCCGGCCGCCGAGGCATTTCACCGGATGATCGTCGACGCGAAGCGCGGCGACGCCGCCGGCAACGGTACATCGGCATGAAGACGACGGAACGGAAACGAAGGAAGACCGCATCGTGAGGGGGACCCGGCTGCTGAAATCGCTTTACGTGCAGGTCCTGCTCGCGATGATCGTCGGCATCGGCATCGGTCACATGTGGCCGGCGGCGGGCGCGATGCTCAAGCCGCTCAGCGACGCGTTCGTCGGGCTCGTGAAGATGACCATCGCGCCGATCGTCTTTTGCACGATCGTGTCGGGCATCACGTCGCTGTCGAACGGGCAGGCGATCGGCCGCACGATCGTGCGCTCGCTCGCGCTCTTCTATCTGTTGACGGCCGCCGCGCTCGCGTTCGGGCTCGTCACCGCCTACGTGCTGCGACCGGGCGCCGGCATGCACATCGACGTCCATCATCTGGATGCGAGCATCCTCGCACCGTATGCGAAGCATGCGGAACCGCGCAGCCTGGTCACGTTCGCGCTCGGCATGATTCCGGACACGATGCTCGGCGCATTCGCCACCGGCGAAGTGCTGCCGGTGCTGCTGCTGTCGCTGCTGTTCGGCTTCTCGCTGAATGCGCATCCGCGCGCCGCACGGCCCGTTCTCGCGCTGATCGACGGCATCGCCCAGGTCGTCTTTCGCGTGCTCGCGATGATCATGCGGCTCGCGCCGCTCGGCGCATTCGGCGCGATGGCGTTCACGGTGGGCCGCTTCGGCATCGGCTCGGTCGGCTCGCTGGCGAAGCTGATGGTGTCCTTCTACGTGGCCTGCGCGCTGTTCGTCGCGCTGGTGCTCGCCCCGCTCGCGCGACTTCACGGCTTCGCGCTGTGGCGGCTGTTGCGCTACCTGCGCGAAGAGTTGCTGATCGTCCTCGCCACCTCGTCCACGGAGCCGGTCCTGCCGCGCCTGATCGTCAAGCTGGAAGCGCTCGGCTGCGACAAAGGCGTCGTCGGGCTCGTGCTGCCGGCCGGCTATTCGTTCAATCTGGACGGGACCGCGATCTACCTGACGCTCGCGGCGCTGTTCATCGCGCAGGCCTGCGACGTCCCGCTTTCCGCGCCGCAGGTCGCGACGATGCTCGCGATCATGCTGGTCACGTCCAAGGGGGCCGCCGGCGTGTCCGGCAGCGGGCTCGTCGCGCTGGTCGCGACGCTCGCCGTGATGCCCGACCTGCCCGTCGCCGGGGTCGCGCTGCTGGTCGGCATCGATCGCTTCATGTCGGAGGCGCGCGCGCTGACGAGCGTGATCAGCAATGCGTGCGCGGTGATCTTCGTGTCGTCGTGGGAAGGGGCGTGCGATCGTGCGCGTCTCGCGCAGCGGCTCGCGGCGGCCGGGCCGGCCTTGCCGAACGGGGCCGATGAAGACGGTGCCGCGGCAGACGGCGGCGGTGACGGGAAGACGGTCTGATACGCGCCCGCCCGTCGCCCGGGCTCAATGCGCGGAAACGGAATCCAGGCCGGTCGATTTCACGTCGGCCTGCACGTCGGGCGACGCGAGATAGTCGAGCAGTGCCTTCGCTTCCTTCGGATGCTGGGCGCCGACCGGAATGCCGGCGGCGAAGCGCGTGACGGACTGCAGCGATTCGGGAATCTTGCCGACGAAAGTCGCGCCCTTGACGGGCAGCAGTTCGCTGACCTGCTGGAAGCCGATTTCGTAGTCGCCGTTCGCGACGACCGACGCCACCGGAATCCGCGGAATCATCTTCGCCTTCGACTTCACCTGCTCCTCGATGCCGAGCTTCTTGAACAGCTCACGTTCGATGTACACGCCGCTCGCGCTGTCCGAGTAGGCGATCGATTTCGCGTGCAGCAGCACCTGCTTGAGCCCTTCCGCGGTGCTGATGTCGGGCTTGGCCGCGCCGTCGCGCACGACCATGCCGATGCGCGAGTCGGCCAGATCGACGCGGGAATCGGGGATGACCTTGCCCTGCTTGATCAGATCGTCCAGCGCGTAGCCGACCATGATCACGGCGTCGGCGGGCTCGCCGCGCGCGAGCCGGTTCGGAATCGCTTCGGGCGACTTGCCCATCGACGGGCCGAGCGCGGTCGCGAGCGTATTGCCCGTGGTGGACGCGAACCGCGGGCCGAGCACCTTGTAGGCGGCGGTGAAACCGCCCGAGCTCATCACGTGCAGTTCGGCGGCCTGTACGTTGGCCGCCACCGCCGCGGTGGCGACGAGCGCGGTCGCGCAGAATTTCAGGAACGGATTTTTCATGATCGTGTTCGTGGTCGTGCGGATGCGTGGGTGTGGATGAACGTTGCGGATGGGCCGGACCTCAATGCGCGGGCGTCAACGTCGCCGGGCGGTGGCGGTAGAGCGCGAACGTCGCGAGCAGCGCGCACACCGCGGCGAAGCTCATCCAGTAGCCCGGCGCGGCCTTGTCGCCCGTCAGGTGAATGAGCCCGGTCGAGATGGCCGGCGTGAAGCCGCCGAACACGGCCGTCGCGAGGCTGTACGCGAGCGAGAAGCCCGCGACGCGCACCTGCACCGGCATCACTTCGGTGAGCGCGACGACCATCGCGCCGTTGTAGATCCCGTACATGAACGACAGCCACAGCAGCACAAGCAGCATGTTGACGAACGACGGCGCATGCGCGAGGAACGACAGCGCCGGGTAGGCGGTCACGACGGCGAGCATCGTCATGCCGACCAGCAGCGGACGGCGGCCGATCCGGTCGGACAGCGCCCCGCCGATCGGCAGCCACACGAAGTTCGACACGCCGACGCAGAGCGTCACGAGCAGGCTGTCGGCGGTGCTCAGATGCAGCACGGTCTTGCCGAAGGTCGGCGCATAGACGGTGATCAGGTAGAAGCTCGTGGTGGTCATCGCGACCAGCATCATGCCGGCGACCACGACGCCCCAGTTCTGCACCAGCGTACCGAACACTTCCTTCATGCCCGGACGATGCTTGCGCGCCTTGAACTCCTGGGTTTCCTCCAGATTGCGGCGCAGCATGAAGATGAACGGCACGATCATGCAGCCGACGAAGAACGGCACGCGCCATCCCCAGGCGCCGATCTGCGAGGCGCTCAGCCACTGATTGAGCGCGAAGCCGAGGCCCGCGGCGATGACGATCGCCACCTGCTGGCTGGCCGATTGCCAGCTCGTGAAGAAGCCCTTGCGGCCGGGCGTCGCCAGCTCGGCGAGATAGACCGACACGCCGCCCAGTTCCGCGCCCGCGGAGAAGCCCTGCAGCAGCCGGCCGATCAGCACGAGCACGGGCGCGAGCAGCCCGATCGTCGCGTAGCCCGGCACGAACGCGATCAGGAGCGTGCCGCTCGCCATGATCGACAGCGTGACGATCAGGCCCTTGCGGCGGCCGACCTCGTCGATGTACGCGCCCAGCACGATCGCGCCCAGCGGACGCATCAGGAAGCCGGCGCCGAACACGGCGAAGGTCATCATCAGCGACGCGAATTCGCTTTGCGTGGGGAAGAAGACGTTGGCGATCTGCGTGGCGTAGAAGCCGAACAGGAAGAAGTCGAACTGCTCGAGAAAGTTGCCGGCCGTGACGCGAAAGATCGCGGCGGCCTTCGAGCGTTCGGCCGGAAGGCGGGACGAGGGGTGCATCTGGGTGTCTCCTGAAAATCCTGGAATACGCGGGAGGGGCTGGTCGATTGTCGTTTTCCGGCATGTTGGCGCGGTATCGATCAAACGATAAGTGCGATTTTCGGAACGATTGATGCAGGCTGGTTATCAATCGAAAGCGACCCGCGCGGGTCCGGAAGGCGAGCGGGCGTATCGCCGCATGGCCGCACACGTTTGCGTCGCCGCACCAGGCCGAGAGCGTCGATGGGCGGTCGATAGGCGGCCATGCGGGCCTCGATTTTTTGTTAACCGTGCCGTTAACCCTGACTGGACCCGCGCCGGCGCACGTGCAGCCGGCATCTCAAAACGAGCGCGAGCATGCCCGCATTCACTTCGATCGAGAAAATCGCCGACTGGGCCGGACGCCATCCGTTCGTCGTCGGCGCGTTGGGCACGCTGATGTCGCTGGCGGCACTGGGGATCAGCGCGGTGACGCTGTGGGTCGCGCGCAGCGAAGTCATCGAGCACGCGCATGAGACGTCGCGCAACGTCGCGGCCGTCCTGGCGAGTCAGATCGCGAGAACGGTCGAAACGTCGAACAACGCGCTGGTCGCGCTGGCAGCGGATCTCGGCAAGCCGGCGGTACAGCGGATGGACGTCGGGTTGCGGCACGACCTGCTGTTCGAGCGCACCGCGGCGCAATACATGACCGGCATGGGCGTGACCGACCGGCGCGGCCGCCTCATTGACGGGTGCTGCAGCACGACCCATCGCTGGGACTTCGCCGATCGCGACTACTTCAAGGTTCATCGCGATGCGGACAACGTCGGGCTCTACGTCTCCCAGCCCTATCGCGCGCGCTCGCGCGGCGGCAAGGAGTCCATCGCGCTGTCGCGGCGCATCGAGCGGCCGGATCATACGTTCGACGGGATCGCGGTCGTCGCCGTCGATCTCGCCTACTTCGAGCAGTTGCTGTCCCGCCTCGATGTCGGCCCGAACGGCGTCAGCGCGATCGTGCGCGCGGACGGCACGATCCTCGCGAGAAACCCGTCGTTGAACGACGGCCAGATGAACCTCCTGCGCCGCTCGACATCCTTCAAGCGGATGGTGAACAGCGAATCGGGCTTCTATCCCGCGCGTTCGAGCATCGACGGCATCGTGCGGCTGTACACCTACCAGCGGATACCGGGCACCCCGTTGATCGCGGTCGTCGCGCCGGCCGAAAACGACGTGCTGGCCGGCATCCGGCGCCTGTCGTGGACGGTCGGCGTGTCGGCGTCCGTGATCGGCGCGTCGTTCTGCGCGGTGGTCTGGCTGCTGGCCTTCGCGTTGCGCGACAACTTCCGCAAGCAGACGCTGCTGACCGATCTCACGCGTACCGATCCGTTGACCGGATTGCGCAATCGTCGCGCGCTCGATACCGCGCTGGCCGACGAATGGGAGCGGCTGCAGCGCGGCAGCGGCGGCAGCCTGTCGGTGCTGTTCATCGACGCCGATCACTTCAAGCAGTACAACGACCAGCACGGGCACGCGCAGGGCGACACCGCGCTGCGCTTTCTCGCCGAATGCATCCGCGCGCATACGCGACGGCGCGGCGACCTCGCCGCGCGCTACGGCGGCGAGGAATTCGTCGCCGTGTTGCCGGATACGGACGAAAACGGCGCCGCGCAGGTCGCCGAAGCGATTCGCCGGGAAGTCGAAGGCAACCGGCTCGTCGGGTTTGCGGAAACCGTGCCGCCTTTCACCGTCAGCATCGGCTGTGCGACCGGTCGGCGCGCACGGCATGCGTCCATGCTCGCGCTGTCGCACCAGGCGGACATGGCGCTCTACCGCGCGAAGCGCGAAGGCAGGAACCGCGTGTGTTGCGCGCAGACGGACGCGGTGTGAAAGCCGCGGTTCGATCGGGACGGGCGGTGTGGCATGCGCCCCAGCCGATCGCGACGGCCTCCTGCTCGGGACATCGCGGTGATCGCGAAGGCGACGGGCGTGCGCTGCCGCGACCGCGTCTGTTTCACTGCCCGGGTTCGATATACGCGGCCAGTTCTTCCGGCTCACCTGACGGAAACGCGTCCTTCAGGTGAACGAGAAACGCGGACACGCGCGTGCTCAATAATCGCCTGGACGGATACAGCGCCCACAGCGCGATATCGGACGCCGGTACGTCGCCCCAGCTGACGAGCGTGCCGGCTGCCAGATCGCGGCTCACGAGCGAGATCGGCAGGCATGCGGCGCCCAGGCCGAGGCGGACCGTATCGCGCACCATGCTCAGCGACGACAGCCGCGCCACCGGTTCGACCGGGATGCGCGCCGTGCCGGCCGGGCCCGTGACCTCCCATGCAGTGCGCGTATCGTTCGCGCCGCGCATCACGGCCGGCGCCGGCGTGGGCGCGTCGCCGCCGGGCCGCGCCAGCCCGGGCTTCGCGACGACCACCAGCCGGTCGCGCAGGATCACGCGCCCGATCAGGCTTTCGTCGGGGTCCGGGTTCACGCGGATCACGAGGTCGTACCCTTCCTCGATCATGTCGACGGGCCGGTCTTCCGTCGTCACCTCCAGCCGGACGTCCGGGTATCGCAGCGCGAACGTCGCCACCAGTCTCCCCATCGCGAACTGGGAAAACAGCATCGGCGCGCTGATACGCAGCCGGCCGCGTGGCCGCTCGCTTCCCGCCGCAATCGCCGACGCGCTGTCGGCCAACTCCGCGAGCAGCGCGCCTGTCCGCTCGTAGAGCGCGCGCCCTTCCTGCGTGAGCTTCACGCCGCGCGAGCCGCGCTCGAACAGGCGCAGCGACAGACTGTTCTCCAGTTCCGCGACGCGGCGCGACAGCGTCGCCTTCGGGCGATCCGCGACTCGCGCGGCCTCCCCGAAGCTGCCATGGCGGGCGACGAGGTTGAAATCGGCGAGAGCGAGCAGGTCCATGTGTTCCACCAGTGAGACGATATGTCTATTTATCACACCTTCCGGATCGCGTGTGGATCACTTAACTTAGGTAGGCAGTCAACCCGACCATTACCTCAGGAGTGAACATCATGACCATTCTCGTTACCGGCGCCACCGGCCGTATCGGCCGCCAGCTCGTCCGTCAACTCGTCGATCGCGGCGCCGACGTGCGCGTGCTGGTGCGCGATCCGGCCAAGGCCGATTTTCCGGCGGCCGTGACCGTCGCGCAGGGCGACATGCTCGACGTCGACGCGCTGCGGGCGGCATTCTCCGGCGTGCGCACGCTGTTCCTGCTCAACGGCGTGGCGGGCGACGAATTCACGCAGGCGCTGATCGCGCTGAACCTGGCCCGCGAAGCGGGCATCGAGCGCGTCGTCTATCTGTCGGTCCTGCACGCCGACCGCTTCGTGAACGTGCCGCACTTCGCGGTGAAATCGGGCGCCGAGCGGATGATCGAGCAAATGGGCTTCAGCGCGACGATCCTGCGGCCCGCGTATTTCATGGACAACGATGCGACGGTCAAGGACGTGATCGTCGGGCACGGCGTGTACCCGATGCCGATCGGCGGCAAGGGCATCGCGATGATCGACGCGCGCGACATCGCGGAAGTCGCGGCGCTCGAGTTGATCCGCCGCAACGATGCGCCGGCCACGCTGCCGGTCGAGACCCTCAATCTCGTCGGGCCCGACACGCTGACCGGCCCGCAACTGGCGTCGATCTGGTCGGACACGCTCGGCCGCCCGGTTGCCTATGGCGGCGATGATCCGACGCCGTTCGAAGACAATTTCGCGACATTCATGCCGAAATGGATGGCGTACGAAATGCGGCTGATGGCCGAACGCTTCGTCAGCGACGGGATGGTGCCGGAGGCCGGCGACGTCGAGCGGCTGACCGCGATCCTCGGCCGCCCGCTGCGGACGTATCGCGACTTCGTGGCGGCGCTCGTGCGTTGAGCGCGTTGAGTGCGATGCGGCGCGTTCATGCGCCGCGCGGCGGTGCAGGGCGTCGCCGAGCGGTTGACCAGGCGACATGCGCGGCCGGTTCGCCGCGACCGCCATGCGGTCGCCGGCGACGGTGGCCACGCGGCGGCGGCCCTGGCGTCCGGATCGGGCGAGAGCCGGACGCCAGGCCGGGCCCGCTACAACATGGCCTGACTGACCAGCCCGTACAGCCCGACTACCGGGTCGGCCGCGCCCTCGTGTGCCGCGGCCGGCGCATTGCGAACCATCTTCGAACAGGTATCCACCTGTTTCAGGCCCTGTTCGCTCAGCCACGCCGGCAAACTGCTGCCGTCAGGCACATCGATCCGCACGAATTCGCCGTCCCGTTTCGTCAGCCAATAGCCGATCAGCGCCTTCGCATGCGCATCGTCGCTCGAACGCGGCGCAACCACCGGGCCGACCACGTAACCGCGGCCGAAGCGCCGCAGCACCGAAAACCCGACGACCTCACCGTCGCGTTCGAGCACGACGCTTTCCCCCCGGGCCTGCAACGCGGACAACAGCGCTTCGCGCTGGAGGCCCGACGCACGCGCGTCGAGTTCGACGAGACGCGGCCAGTCGGCCGGCGATCCGGCACGCAGCCGCTCGCCATCGGGCACGGCCACCGCGGCGGGCCGATCCACGTTCCCCTGATACTGGCTCAGCGATCCGCATACGTTGAATCCGAGTTTCTCGTAGAGCGGTCGACCGGCCGGCGTCGCGTGCAGAAACGTGATGCGCGGCCCCAGCTCATCGAGGAGCGTCTCCATCAGTTTGCGGCCGATTCCCCGCCCCTGATGCGCGTCGGAGACGATCACGTGCCCGATCGCCGCGCGATCCGCACCGTACTTCCAGCACATCGCCGTGCCGATGACCACGCCGTTTTCCTCGGCCGCGAACGCGGTCGACGTGTCGGCGGAAAACTGCCAGTCTTCCGCCCGGAACGGCCAGCGAAGCGCCATGGAAAGCGCATGGGCAGCGGGGACGTCCTCTGCGGTGAATCTGCGGTAGTGAAGCGCCGACGTCGCGTCGCGCTCCTTCACTTCATGTTCCTGGTTCATCAAGCAGTCCTTCTAAATGGTGTTTTCGTGCGACACGGCACGTCAGAAAAATGCGCAGTGACCACATCGAAGCGGCTGAAAATTGCACGGCGCTCCCCGGCTGGCACGAATGCCCGACGATCGGCAAGCACGCCGTTCCCGGGCCTGACGCCCGACCAACCAGACGTCAGCCGGTTTCCACGCCGCCCCGACGCATCACGCCGATCGCGTGAAGTAACGCTGCGCCAGCGCGACCCAATAGCGGACGCCGGCCGGAATGATGTCGTCGTTGAAATCGTATTTCGGGTGATGCAGCGCCGGTGCGCTCGCGCCATCCTGAGCATTGCCGATCAGCACGTAAGCACCCGGCCGCTCCTCCAGCATGAAGCCGAAGTCCTCGGACGTCATGTTCGGCGGCACGTTGGGAGACAGGCGCGCGTCGCCGAACGTATCGCGGATCACCGCTTCGCACAGCGCCGTCTCGGCCGGCGTGTTCACCGTCGCCGGGTAGTACTGGAAAAACTCCACGTCGACCTGCGCGCCATAGGCCCCCGCGAGCCCTTCGCACGCGAGCCGGACGTCGCGCTGCAGCTTCTGCTGCAAGGTCGAGGACAGCGTGCGGATCGTGCCGCGCAGCTCGGCGGTGTCGGGAATCACGTTGTCCGTCGTGCCCGCATGGAACATGCACACGGAAATGACCGCCGGGTCGACGGGGTCCTTGTGCCGTGCGGCGATGGTCTGACACTGCAGCACCATCGAGCATGCGAGCGGCACCGGATCGATGCCCAGATGCGGCTGCGCCGCGTGCGCGCCCTTGCCCGTCACCGTGATCCTGAAGCGCGAGCCGGCGGCCATGATCGCGCCGGTGCGCAACCCGAAATGCCCGGCCGGCAACCCGGGCCAGTTGTGCATGCCGAATACCGCTTCCGTCGGGAATTGCTCGAACAGCCCGTCGTCGATCATCCTGCGCGCGCCCGCGCCGCCCTCTTCGCCCGGCTGAAACACGAAATGGACGGTGCCGGGCAATTGCGGCAACTCCTTGAGCACGCGTGCGGCGCCGAGCAACATCACGGTATGGCCGTCATGGCCGCACGCATGCATGATCCCGTGCGAGCACGATGCATGCGCGAAGTCATTGGCTTCCTGGATCGGCAACGCGTCCAGATCGGCGCGCAGCACGATGCCGCGGCCCGGCTCCGCGCCGGGCAGGCTCGCGACCACGCCCGTGCCGCCCAGCCCGCGCGACACCGCGTAACCGAGCGCTTCAAGCTCGCGGGCCACGACGTCGGCCGTCCGGTGTTCCTCGAATCGCAACTCGGGATGCGCATGCAGGTCGCGGCGCAGCTTCGCCCAGTGCGCACGGTGCGCGTTCAACGACGTGTCGGGGATGATGGCGTTTTCCAATCTCGGCACCCTTGCAAAGCCAACCGGTTCAAATCACGACTGCCGCATCGCGCGCGACAGCCGCCTCAATCATAAAAGCCCAGGACAGACTTGACCTCCATATACTCCGCCATTCCTTCGATCCCGTACTCGCGGCCGTTGCCCGACTGCTTGTATCCGCCGAACGGCGCCTGAGGGTCCCATGCCGGGTAGTTCAGATGCACCTGCCCGGCCTGGATACGCGCGGCCACCGCCCGCACGCGCGCCATGTCGGTGCCCTGCACGTGCGCGCCGAGCCCGTACACCGTGTCGTTCGCGATCGCGACCGCTTCTTCCACGGTGTCGTAAGGCAGGATCGCAAGGACCGGGCCGAAGATCTCCTGCTGCGCGATCGCCATGTCGGTGCGCACCTCGGAGAAGATCGTCGGCCGCGCATAAAAACCCTTGTCGAGGCCCGCCGGCCGGCCGGGGCCGCCGGCGATCAGCTTCGCGCGCTCGCCGATGCCCACGTCGATCATCTGCGCGACCCGGCCGAACTGCGCGCGATTGGCGAGCGGCCCGTGCGTGGTGGCTTCGTCGAACGGATCGCCGACGACGAGCGTTTGCATCGCCGCGACGGCCAGTTCCTCGACCGCGCCGAGCACGGCGCGCGGCACGATCATGCGGGTCGGCGCGCTGCACGATTGCCCCATGTTGCGGAACGCGGCGGCGACGCCCGGCGGGATCGCGCGCGACAGATCCGCATCCGGCAACACGACGTTAGGCGACTTGCCGCCCAGTTCCTGCGCGACGCGCTTGACGGTCGTTGCCGCCGCCTGCGCGACGAGCACGCCGGCCCGCGTCGAGCCGGTGATCGACACCATGTCGACCTCCGGGTGCGACGACAGCGCGGCCCCCACCGTTTCGCCACTGCCGCTCACGAGATTGAATACGCCGGCGGGCACGCCCGCGTCGGCGACCACTTCAGCGAACAGCAACGCGCTGAGCGGCGACAGCTCGCTCGGCTTCAGCACGACCGTGCAGCCTGCCGCGAGCGCCGGCCCGACCTTCGCGGTGATCTGATAGATCGGCCAGTTCCACGGCGTGATCAGCGCGCATACGCCGATCGGCTCGCGCACGACCGCGGTCGTCCCGCGCCGCTCGACGAACGGGTAGCGCGCGAGGTTGTCGCGTGCGACGCGGATGTGTTCGGCCGCGAGCGGCACGTGCGCGCCGCGGGCATAACCGATCGGCGCGCCCATCTCCAGCGCGAGCGCCGTGGCGAACAGCTCGGCGCGCTCCAGGATCAACGCATGGATGCGGTCGAGCAGCGCCGCGCGTTCCTGCGGCGACGTCGCGGACCAGCGTTCGAACGCACGGCGCGCGGCCTGCACCGCGCGGTCGGCATCGCGTGCGCTGCCGAGCGGGATCTCGCACAGCGTGTCCTCGGTGGACGGGCTGACGACCGCGAACCGGTCGCCGCCGTCAGGCAGCACCCAGTCGCCGTCGATGAAAAAGCGATCCAGCCGGCCGGCTTGCATCAGGTGAACAACAGGGGAATTCATTGCAGCGTGTCCTTGAGTCGATACCGTGCACCGACGCACGGCGAAAGCCACGATGGGCCGAGGCAGCGGCCGGAGCGCGTCGCTGCCGCCCCGCTAGAAATCCGCGACCTTGCCCCACGCGGACTCGCTGAACCGGCCGGGCCGGTACGGCGTCGGGTCCACGAACGGCTGCGCACCGGACGCGAGATCGGCGATCAGGTGCCCGGCGCCCGGGCCGATCCCGAAGCCGTGCCCCGAGAAGCCCGCCGCGAGGATCAGCCCCGGCACGCCCGGCACTTCGCCGATGCCCGGCACGCCGTCCGGCGTGCTGTCGACGAAGCCGGCCCACGCGTGCGTGATCCTCGCCTCGCGCAGCTCGGGCAACAGTTCGGACGCGCGGCGGTACGTTTCGGCGACCGTCGGCATGTCGGGCTTCGGATCGAGAATGCGCACCGCTTCCATCGGCGTCGGCGCATCGAGGCGCCAGCGCTTCAACGTTTCATGACCGCCGCGTACGCCTTCGAGACCGCCCGGCAGCAGGTTGCGCCAGCGCTTCGCGAACATCGGCACGAATTGCGGCGCGAAGCGCAGGAACTGCGGCGTCGGGTCCACGCGCGCGCGGCCGCTGATCGCCAATGCATAGCGTCCGTCGCAGCGGCGCGTAATGGACACGCCTGACGTATACATCGCACCCGGCAGCGGCGTGTCGACGGGCGACACGCTCAGGATCGACTGACGGATCGACGCCTGCGGAAACCGGATGCCGAGCTGGCGGCAGAACGACGACGCCCATGCGCCGCCGGCCATCACGGCCGTCCGGGTCTTGATGACGCCCGCTTCGGTGACGACGCCCGCGACGCGGCCGCCTTCGAGCTCGATACCGCGCGCCGCGCAGTGCTGGTGGACGCTGCCGCCCAGCTTGATCAGCGCGGCGGCCACGGCCGGCGCGGCCTTGCCTGGGTCGGCAGTGCCGTCGGTCGGCGAGAAGACGCCGCCCTTCCACTGCCGCCCCGTCGCCCGTCCGCGCTCGGCGGCCTGCTTGCTGTCGAGCATGTACGTGGTCACGCCCGCCGTCTTTGCGAATTCGCCCCAGCTGGCCCAGCGGGACAGCTCGGCTTCGTCATTGCTGAGATACAGCAGCCCGCAGCGATGAAAGCCGGTGTCTTCTCCCGATTCGGCGGCGAATCGTTCCCACAGATCGATGCTCTTGCTCGCCATCGGCAACTCGCGCGCATCGCGGTTCTGCTGCCGGCACCAGCCCCAGTTGCGGCTCGATTGTTCGGCGCCGATGCGCCCCTTCTCGACGAGCGCGACCGACAGCCCGCGCCGGGCCAGATAGTAGGCGGTGAAGACGCCGATGATGCCGCCGCCGATCACGACGACGTCGGCCGCGGCCGGCGGCGTGGACAAGGTTTCGATATGGCGCAGCGGAGGGGACATGCTCAGTCTCGTTCGGTGGTGGAAGGTTTGACGTTCTGCATCACGTAGAATTTCGCCACGCGTTCGCTGCTTTCCCACCCGATCGACGCGCCGCGCGGCACGAACAGCGCATCGCCGGCACCGACCGACTGCACGCTGCCGTCGGGCGCCGCGAAGCGGACGCCGCCGTCCAGCAGGAACATGAACTCGTTCGCGCGATGCGGCCGGACGATCCGGTGATACGGCGTCGAATCCCACGTGCCCGCGCAGTACCCTGCGCCGTCGTCGGTGAACACGTTGTCGCTGCGGCATTGCGGCGCGGGGCCGAGCAGCACCTCGGCCGGCAGCGTGGCGGACGGCTTGAAATCCGCGTCGGCATACAGTGCAAAAACGCCTTGCTTCGTCGGGGTCTCGCACGCTGCCGAGCAGAACGTCAGCAGCACGGGCGATTGCGCGGCGATGCGCAGCGCGGTGCCGCAGCCGATCACGGCGCCTTGCCCCGGGCCGACCACCAGCGGTGCGGCCCCGGCCGCTTCGAGCGTCAGCTCGCCCTGGACGACGACGAGGGTTTCGATGTGCGGAAAGCTGGACACGTCCAGCTCGCCGGCGAAGCGGATACGCCCCGCGGCCATCGCGTCGGGGCCTTCCCACGCCACCTCGCGATGCGCTGCGAACGGATCGCTCGCGCCGAACGCCTGCTGGCGGAATGCGGTGGAAGAAGGTGCGCCGTCGGCCCGGTGCAACACGAAAACTGCGGTCATTTCTGCTCCTGTGCGGTGCGTGGCGGCCTGGTTCAACGCCGTCACGCGATATCTGAAATCGTCGTTCGCCGGCTCTCCGGCCGGAAAATCCTCAGCGGGGCATGTCGTCCATGCGTGCGCTTACGCCGCGTGACACGACGCTTCGCGGCGTTCGGTGCGCAGGCGCGTCGACGGCGTTCGTTCCGGTGCGCCGCCGGTTCGGGCAACCACGTAATCGCGCGGCGTGATCCCGAGCACGCGCCGGAAATGCCGGCACAGATGGCTCTGATCGAAGAAGCCGACGTCGGTCGCGACGACCGACGGCGCGAGGCCGGCGCGCAACAGATCCTGCGCCCGCCGTATCCGCACGAGACACAGATACCGGTGCGGCGACAGCCCGGTTTCGCTGCGAAAGCGCGCGGTGAAACGCGACACGCTCAAGCCGGCCACCGCCGCGAGCGTGTCGAGGTTCAGCGGCTGCGCGAACGACGCGTCGATCGTGCGCAGCACGTCGCCGATCGCCGGCGAGACGGGCCGCGCGACACGCGGCGAACCAACGAATTGCACTGTCATATCGAGTTCTCCCCGCGCTCGCTTCAATGCAGGAAATCCTGCATCCGGTAATACGCGCCGACGAGCGGCAAGAACCACGCGTGTCCGAAATGGCCCGGTATCGCCGGCCATTCGAGCTCGCGCCACGGGTTCGACGCGGCCGCGCCATACAGCACGTCGGCCATCACGCGGCCCATGTGCACCGACATCTGCACGCCGTGGCCGCTGTAGCCCATCGAGTAGTAGAGTCCGTCGTGCTGGCCCGCGCGCGGCAGCCGGTCGGCGGTGATATCGACCAGCCCGCCCCAGCAGTAGTCGAGGCGCACGTTGGCCAGCTCGGGGAAATAGCCGGCCATCCCGGCGCGCAGGATGTCGCCGCTCTTCGCATCGGAGCGCGGGCTCGACATCGCGAAACGCGCGCGTCCGCCGAACAGCAGCCGGTTGTCGGGCGTCACGCGGAAGTAGTTGCCGATCTGGCGCGACGTGACATACGCGCGGCGATGCGGAAACAGCCGGTTCAACTGCGCGTCGGGCAGCGGCTCGGTCACGACGATGAAGCTGCCGACCGGCGCGATGCGTCGCCGGAACCAAGCGAACGGCCCGTGCTGCGACGCGCCGGTCGCGACCAGCACGCGGTCGGCGACGATCGTGCCACGGGCGCAGGTAATTCGGTGGCGCTCGCCGTCGAGCCGGTCGAGCTGCGTGACGGCCGCGTGCTCGTACACACGTGCGCCGGCACGCACGGCCGCTTGCGCGAGGCCGACGCCGAACTTGCCCATGTGCATCTGCGCGCCGTTGCGCTGCAGGAGCCCGCCGTAGAAACCGTCTGACGCGATTTCATCGCGGATTCGCGACGGCTCGATCAGTTCGATGTCGGGGTCGACATCGCGCCGCAGCACGTTGAAGGTCTTTTCGAGCCCTGCGAAATGCTGCGGTTTCGCGGCGAGCTTCAGCTTGCCCGCTCGCCGGAAATCGCAATCGATCGCCTGTTCGGTGACGATCGTCTCGACGCTCTTCACCGCGCTTTCGTACGCGAGATAAAACTGCTTCGCCTGTGCGGCGCCGATGCGCGCGGCCAGCGACGCGTAGTCCTGCGCGACGCCCGTATTGCACTGGCCGCCGTTGCGCCCGGACGCTTCGCCGGCGACCTGCGCGGCTTCGAGCACGACCACCGAGACGCCGCGCTGCGCGAGCGCGAGCGCCGCCGACAAGCCGGTGAAGCCGCCACCGATCACGACCACATCGGCCCGCCCCTCGACGGGCCCCACGCTGCCGTCGCGAAACGCGGGGCGGGTATCCAGCCAGTACGATTCCAGTTTCATCGGATCCTTCTCGAGCATTCCGGCAACGACGATCGGCGACCGTTCAATGAGAATCATTTAATCACCGTCAAAAACCGCAGTTGCCGCGTATTCGCGCGCGGCACGCGTACAAATCGCCGTTTTGCGCGACCGCCGCAGCAGACTATGCGGCGGCCCGTCCATCACGCCGCGCGATGAACGGTTCGCGCGCCACGCATTACAGTTGCACCGGCGTGACACCGGCCGGCACCGGCTCCGCCTGGAAGCTCGCGAGATCCTCCTCGCTGCGGTGGCACAGCACCTGCGCGCCGTTGCCGAGCGTGCGCAGCGACGGGGCCGTCCGGTTGCACACGCCATCCACCCGCATCGCGCAGCGCGACAGGAACGGGCACAGCTCGTCCTCGTGCTCGCGCTCGCCGATCGGCACCAGCGGCCGGTGGCAACGCTCGGCCGCATCGTCGAGCCAGCCCGCGCGCAGTTCCGGCGCGGACGACACCAGCAGATGCGAATACGGGTGATAAGGCGGCGCGCACAGCGCGTCGCGGCTGCCCGTCTCCACGCGGCGGCCCGCATACAGCACGACGATGTCGTCGCTGATCGCGCGTACCTTCGCGATGTCGTGCGTGATGAACACGTACGACACGCCGAGCTTCGCCTGCAGGTCGCGCAGCAGCTCGATGATCGCGGCGCCGACGACAGTGTCGAGCGCCGACGTGACCTCGTCGCACAGGATCAGGTCGGGCTCGGCCGCGAGCGCGCGGGCGAGGTTCACGCGCTGCTTCTGCCCGCCCGACAGTTCGCCGGTACGCCGCGACGCCACCGCCGGCGGCAGCCGCACGAGCTCGAGCAGTTCCGCGACGCGCTGGCGTGCACGCGCGCCCTTGATCCCGTGATAGAACGCCAGCGGCCGCGCGAGCGTGCGCTCGACGGTATGCACCGGGTTGAGCGCGGTATCGGCGTTCTGGAACACGATCTGCACGCGGCGATGCTGCTCCTTCGTCCGTTTGCCGATATCGCGCGCGAGCGGCTCGCCGTCGAGCAGGATCGCGCCGCCGGTCGCCGGCACGAGGCCCGCGATCACCTTCGCGAGCGTCGTCTTGCCGGAGCCCGATTCGCCGATCACGCCGACCGTCTGCCCGCGCCCGATGCGCAGGTCGACTTCATGCAGGATCACTTTCGCGGGCCAGCCGTTCGCGGCGCGGCCACCGTAGCCCGCGATCGCGCCGCGCACGTCGAGCAGCGGCGCCGGCGCGGCCGGCTCGCGTGCCTGCGCTTGCGTGTCGCGTTCGACATCGTTCGGCGTGACCGCCGCGATCAGGCTCTGCGTGTACGGGTGCGTCGGCGCATGCAGGATCTGTTCGGTCGCGCCCGCCTCGCGGATCACGCCGTCGCTCAGCACGACGATCCGGTCGGCCATCTGCGCGACCACGGCCAGATCGTGCGACACGTACACCGCACTCATCCCGTAGCGCTGGATCACGCTCTTGAACGCCTGCAGCACGTCGATCTGCGTGGTCACGTCGAGCGCGGTGGTCGGCTCGTCGAGAATCACCAGCTCCGGATCGGTGATCAGCGCCATCGCGGCCATCAGCCGCTGCAGCTGACCGCCCGACACCTGGTGCGGATAGCGCTTGCCGATCGTCTCCGGCTCCGGCAGCGCGAGCGCGCGAAACAGCTCGATCGCCTTCGCCTGCGCGTCGCGCTTCGTCATCGTCTTGTGGATCAGCGCGGCCTCGATCACCTGGTCGAGAATCGTGCGCGACGGGTTGAACGCGGCGGCGGCGCTCTGCGCGATATACGCGACCTTGCGGCCGCGCAGCGCGGTCAGCGCCGCAGCCGAAAGCGTGCACACGTCGGTGCCGTCGAGCTTCACCGAGCCGCCGGCGATCCGGCATCCGGTACGCGCATGGCCCATCAGCGACAACGCGATCGTCGTCTTGCCGGAGCCCGATTCGCCGATCAGCGCGAGCACCTCGCCGCGCCCGATGTCGAAGTCGACGCCGTGGACGATCGTCGTTTCCTCGCCGCCCGGCCGGCCGCCGACCACGCGCAGCCCGCGCACTTCGACGAGCGGGTTCGATTCGTGTCGCATCAGTGTCCTCCGGCGGCGCCGGCCGCGCCCTTGCGGCGGCCGCGATGCGGCAGGCCGTCGATCATCAGGTTGACGCCCACCGTCAGGATCGCGATCGCGACCGCGGGAATGATCGCGACGGCCGAGCCGTCGCCGAGGCTCGCGATGTTCTCGCGCACGAGCGAACCGAGGTCCGCATACGGCGGCTGCACGCCGAGCCCGAGAAAGCTCAGGCCGCTCAGCAGCAGCACGACGAACGTGAAGCGCAGCCCGGTGTCCGCCAGCATCGGGTGGATCATGTTCGGCAGCATCTCGACGCACGCGATGTACAGCGCGCTTTCGCCGCGCGCCCTGGCCACCTGCACGAATTCGAGTGTGCTGATGTTGACCGCCAGCGCCCGCGCGATCCGGTACGAGCCGGGCATGTAGCTGATCGCGGCGGTGAGCACCAGCAGCGGCAGCGACGAGCCGAACGCGGCGACGAGCATCAGCGCGAACATCTTCGACGGAATCGACGTGAGCGCGTCGAGCAGCCGGCTCATCGTCTCGTCGACCGCGCGGCCCGACACGGTCGCGAGCAGCCCGAGCGTCGTGCCGGTCACCGCGGCGAGCAGCACCGCGGCCAGCGCGAGCAGCACGGTCAGCCGCGCGCCGTACAGGATTCGGCTCAGCATGTCGCGGCCGAGGAAGTCGGAGCCGAACGGCAGCTTCGCGCTGAACGGAGCGAACACGTCCGGCGTGACGATCGCGCCGACGTCATGCGGCGCGATCAGCGGTGCGAACACCGCGACGAACAGCATCAGGCCGACCATCGACAGGCCGACGCGGCCGCCGGTCGTCAACGCGATGCGCGCGCCGCGGCGCTTGCGGGGCTGGTCGGGAGCAGGCGCGGCAGGCGGCAGGCCGTCCCGGCCCAGATGCGGGTCGCCGGAGGGCGGCAGCGCGCTGCTGCGTTGTACGGGTTCGATCGGTTGCATGGGCGGCATCTCGGAAGGAAGACGAAACACTCAGGTGCGCAGTCGCGGGTTCGACACGATCGAGCACAGGTCGGCGAACAGCACGAGCGTCAGGTAAGCGACGCAGAAGATCAGCGTGCACGCCTGGACCAGCGGGAAATCGCGGTTGCTGACGGCGTCGACCATCAGGCTCGCGAGGCCCGGATAGTTGAAGATCGTCTCGACGACGATCACGCCGCCGAGCAGATACGACAGGCTCAGCGCGATCGCATTGGCGATCGGGCCGATCGCGTTGGGCAACGCATGGCGCAGCACGACGCGCGCGGGGCTCGCGCCCTTCAACGTGGCCATCTCGACGTACGACGCGCTCAATTGCTCGATCACCGCGGCGCGCGTCATCCGCGCCATCTGCGCGATCACGACCGCGCACAGCGTCAGCACCGGCATCGCATACGCACGCAGGAAATCGTGCAGGCTTTCGATCGGGCCGCTGTACGACAGCGCGGACAACCAGTGCAGCTTCACCGCGAACACGAGCACGGCGACCGTCGCGATCAGGAATTCCGGCGTCGCGACGAGCGACAGCGTGCCGAGGCTGATCACGCGGTCGACCATCGACTCGCGCTTGACCGCCGCGAGAATCCCGAGCAGCAGCGCGATGGGCACCGACACGGCGGTCGTGATCGCCGCCAGCGCGAGCGACTTCGGCAGGCGCCCGCCGATCAGCTCCGATACCGGCATGTCGCCGGAAAACGACCGGCCGAAGTCGCCGTGCAGCAGCCCGGCGAGCCAGTGCAGGTAGCGCACGTGCGCCGGCATGTCGAGACCGAACTGCTGGCGCAGCGCGGCGACCGTCTCCGGCGTCGCCGACTGGCCGAGCGCGGCCTGCGCGGCGTCGCCCGGCAGCAGGTTCGTGATCGTGAAGATGATCGCGGACACGATCAGCAGCGTCAGCGCGGTGACCGCGACGCGCCGGCAGATCAGCCCGATGAGAATTCGGTTCATGGAGCGGTACTCCCGAAAAAACCGCGCGTGGCCGGCGCGGGGGTCCGCACCGGCCGCGCGGCGGCGGCCAACCACAACGTCATGCGTTCCACCACACGTTCTCGGCGAACATGAAGCCCATCATCCCGCCGGTCGGGATCGAACCGAGGCCCGCGAGCCGCTTGTCGTACCCGTCGAGGAAGCTGATGAACGCCGGAATGCCGACCCGGCCCTGCTGCGACACGATCACCTGCATGTCGCCGTACATCTGCTTGCGCTTCGCGTCGTCGGTTTCCGAGCGCGCGGCGAGCAGCAGCTGGTCGAACTTCGCGTTCTTCCAGCCCGATTCGTTCCACGGTGCATCCGACTTGAAGAACTGCGTGAACAGCACGTCGGCGCTGGAGCGCGGGTTGATGTTGCCGAACGTGAGCGGGTGCTTCATCCAGTGGTTCGACCAGTAGCCGTCGGGCGACGCGCGGTTGACCTGCAGGTTCAGCCCGATCTTCTGGCCGGCCTGCTGCAGCAGCACGGCCATTTCGATCGACCCGTTCGCGTCGGACGTCGCATAGATCGGCGGCAGCGTGGCGCCGAGCGCTCCCGCCTTCTGGAGCAGGAATTTCGCCTTGTCCGGATCGTGCGCGCGCTGCGGCAGCGACGCGTTGAAGTAGCGATGCCCCGGCGGAATCGGCTGGTCGTTGCCGATCACCGAATAGCCTCGGAACACCGCCGTGCGAAGCTGCTCACGATCGAACAGGTACTTCATGCCTTCGACGAAATCGGGGTTCGCGACGATCGGGTTGTCGCTGCGCATGATCAGGTCGGTATAGAGGCCCGACTTGGTTTCCTTCAGCGCGTAGCCCGGCGTCGACGAGACCCGCTGCGTCGAGCGCGGATCGATCGCGTTGATCAGGTGCACGTCGCCCGACAGCAGCGCATTCAGGCGCGCGGCGCTGTCGCTGATGCCGATCAGCTCGATCTCGTCGAGATACGGCTTGCCCGGCTTGAAGTAGCTGTCGTTGCGCACGCCCACGGTCGACACGCCCGGCTTGAACGACTTGAGCTTGTACGGGCCGCAGCCGATGCCGGTGCTGAAGTCGGTCGTGCCGTCCTTGACGATCACGAGCTGCGGCGTCGCGAGGATCACCGGCAGGTCCGCGTTCGGGCTGGCGAGCGTCAACGTGACTTCGTCGGGGCCGGTCGCCTTCGCGTCGGCGAACTGTTCGGCGAGCGGCTTGACCTTCGACGCGGTGGCCGGGTTCTTGTGGCGCATCAGCGAATACACCACGTCGGCCGGGCCGACCGGCTTGCCGTCGTGGAACGTGACGCCCTTGCGCAGCTTGATGATCCAGGTCTTCGCATCGGTCGTCTGGAGCGACTCGGCGAGGTTCATCTGCGGCGTCAGGCTCGCGTCGAGCTGCGTGAGGCCGCTGTAGAACATGAAGAAGCGCGTGTAGTCCGCGCCCGTCGAGCCCTTGGCCGGGTCGAGCGTATCGGCCGTCGAGCCGGCTTCGTTCGCGACCCGGATCTTGCCGCCGCGCTTCGGCGCGGGCGCGGCGAAGGCGGAGTCGGGGGTCATCAGCAGTCCGCCGGCGCCGGCGGCCATCATGCCGCCCGCCGCCATGACCTTCATCATGTCGCGGCGCGTGAAGCCGCCCTTGCCGCCGTTGTCGATATCGTCGCTCATCCGAACTGCTCCTGACTGTGGAAAGTGGGTCCAAGGGTCCAGCGTGGTTGTTCAATCCCGCTGCGTCCGCTTGCTGGTGGCGGGCGCGACGTCGTACACATGCAATTCATTTAAGCATCGCCAAAATGCGGTTTGTCGCGATTCGGGCGGCCCGCACGATACGAATCGACCGTTTTGAGCCGCCCGCGCAGCATGAATTGCTGCATGCGCATCCGTGTCGCCGTGTGCCCGGCGCTGTGTCGCGGCGGCTGCCGAACCCGTGTCGATGCAGGAAATCGTAAGGCCGCAGCCGCCGCAGATTGCGTCGACAAAATTGCCCGTTCGGCATCCGGCGCGCGTTTGACTCGCGCAAACCGCACGTTTGTATCGAATGGGGGCTTGCATGCCGACGACGGCTGAAACGCGCCGCGCGGTGCGGCAGATCGCCGCATGCACGGGCGTCAGCGACGGCACGTCGCGGATGAAAGTTCAGAAGAATGCCACTCAATCGGAGCGGCTTGGCGAGAAGGCGGGAAGAGGACGGCACTGCCCGGCGAGCGGGCGCACGCGTGCCGTGCAGCCGTCAGGAACTGTGGTGATCCCGTGCGGCGACGCGTCCGTTACCGGCGTGCCGGTGCACACGCCGGGCGTGCGCCCGCGCGGCGTGAAGGAGGTGGAGTGATGTACCGGCTGTCCGCGGACAGCACGAAGCCGTCACGCAGCGAGCCGGAATACCGACACGGCGGCCCGCAGGCGCGCCGCCTGCTCGTCCAGCGACGATGCGGCGGCAGCCGCCTGCTCGACGAGCGCGGCGTTCTGCTGGGTGACTTCGTCCATTTGCGCGACCGCCAGCCCGATCTGTTCGATGCCGGTGCTTTGCTCGACCGATGCCGCCGAAATCTCGCCCATGATGTCGGCCACCCGGTCGATCGACCGGACGATCTCGGTCATCCGCTCGCCGGCCGTCTCGACGAGCCGGCTGCCGCTGCCGGCCCGCTCGACCGACGCGTCGATCAATCCCTTGATGTCCTTCGCGGCCGCGGCGCTGCGCTGCGCGAGCGAGCGGACTTCCGATGCGACGACGGCGAACCCGCGCCCCTCCTCGCCGGCCCGCGCCGCTTCCACCGCGGCGTTGAGCGCCAGGATGTTGGTCTGGAATGCGATGCTTTCGATGACGACGGTAATGTCGGCGATCCGCACCGATCCGTCCGAGATCTGCCGCATCGTTTCGACGACCGCCTGCACGGCGGCGCCGCCCAGTTCGGTCGCATCCTTCGCCTGGGTCACGAGCGCATTCGCCTGGCGCGCATTGTCGGCGTTCTGTTTGACCGTGGACGTCATCTGCTCCATGCTGGCGGCCGTTTCCTGCAGCGACGCGGCCTGCTGCTCCGTGCGCTGCGACAGATCCAGGTTGCCTTGCGCGATCTCGCCGGTGCCGGTGGCGATCGAGTGAGTCGTGGTCTGGATCTCGGCGATGGTGTCGGTCAGCCGCGCCTTCATGTCGCCCAGCGCGACGAGCAGGCTGCCGGGCGCGGCATGCGCCGTATCGAACTGCACGTCCAGTTCGCCGGCGGCGATGCGGGCCGCGATCTGCGCCGCATGCGCGGGCTCCCCGCCGAGCGTGCGCCTGACGCTGCGCAGCACACCCCACGCAATCGCCGCGAGCGCCGCGGCAATGACGAGCGTGACGACGCCCAGCACCGTCGCGAGCCGGGTAAACGCCGCATTGATGTCGTCGTAGAAGAATCCCGTGCCGATCCACCAGTCCCAGTCCGGAATCGCGACCACGCCCTGGAGCTTCGGCTCGAGGTCCGCGTCGGGGCTGCGCTTGATCAGCACGTCGACGAGCGCGAAATGCGCCTGCGCCATGCCCGCACGGTACGCCTCGCTGTCGGTCATGCCGCTGGTCGTGCGGTTGCCCTTCGCGCGCGTGCCGATGAACTTCGCGTTCGGATGGACGAGGTTGACGCCGTCGGACGTCGTGACCCAGAAGTAGCTCTTCGAATTCGCGTTGAGCGCCGCCAGCGCGGCCTTGGCCTGCTGCTGCGCCTGCTCCTGCGTGAGCGTGCCGCTCGTCTGCATCGCGCGATACGAATCGACCAGATGCTCGGCCTTGGTCAGCAGAATGACGATCTCTTCGCGGCGGCTGTCGATCAGCGCGTCGCGCAGCGTATGCAGCGACAACGCGGCGAGCAGGACGATACCGAGCAGCGCCGCGACGACGAGCATCAGCAGTTTGGTGGACAACTTCATGCGGGGGCCTCGCAATATTAACCGTTCGGTACATATATCGGCCCGGGCGGCCCGGCCTTGAACGATTCAATATCGGTAATTACCCTCGCTCCGTGCGCTGATCGAACGCGTGCCGGGACGCGACGGGCCCCGGCGGCATCGCGGCCGCGTCCCGTCACGTCATGGCGATCGACGAATCGGCTTACAGCCCGAGCTGCGTCGCGAGCTGGCCGATGTCCGACACTTCGTAATAGTTGTAGAACGGCGTGCCCGGCTCGTGGCCGCGGTTCACGAACGCCTTGTGCTTGATTCCCAGATCCTCGGCCGTCATCAGGTCGTAGCGCAGGCTCGACGATACGTGCAGTACGTCCTCGGGCTTGCAGCCGAGCTTGTCGAACATGTATTCGAAGCCCTGCATCCGCGGCTTGTACGATTGCGCCTGCTGCGCGGTGAACACCGCATGGAACGGCGCGCCGAGCTTGTCGACGTTGCTCATGATCTGCTCGTCCATCGCGTTCGACAGGATCACCAGCTTGTACTTCGACGCCAGCCGCGACAGCCCGGCCGGCACGTCCGGGTGCGGGCCCCAGGTCGGCACCGCATGATAGAAAAGCTCGGCCTCGGCTTCGTCGAACGTCACGCCGAGCCGCGCACAGGTGCGGCGGACCGAGTTGACGACGACGTCGCGGTACGGCTTCCACGCGCCGAGCACCTCGTCGAGCCGATAGGCGGCGAACGCGCGCACGAAGGCCTCCATCGTGGCCGGCGACAGCCGGTCCGCATAGATTTCGCGCGCCGTCTCGGCCATCCGGAAATGGGTCAGCGTGCCGTAGCAGTCGAAGGTGATGTACTTCGGTTCAAACTGGATCATGGTCGGGTCCTGTCGGTGTGAAGCCCCGGCAGGGCCGGGGATGGGCTGGGTTCAACGAAATTGAATCAGGGCAAAAAGTCGTTCGCGCATCGTTCGGCGCCGCTCAAAACGCAGAATCGCCGCGTGTTGCCTGGCGCATGCAGCACGATCTGCGGTGCGATCGGGCGTGGCGCCGCGGCGCCGGCCGATGAGCGCGCGCCACCGCGGCGGGCGCGCCTGCCGGTGCGGCCCTTCGGCCGGCGGCAGCGCCGCCGTGCATGCATCGTAGAGGCATTCCCACAGCAGGAGTGGCCGGATTGGCCGGCCGCGCCGGCACGATCCGCGCGTTCGTGCGCACCGATCATGCGGGTTTGCATCGATCGTGCGCGAGCGGCCGGCGCGCCCCGAAAACAGGCGAATCGTCCTATCCGCGCCGCACCCGCGCTGGCAGAGTCGACCTGTCATTTCCACCCATCCGGAGTCCGGCGTGTCCGATCTCAATCCTTCCCGCACGCTTACCTATCGCCCGTTCACCGAAACGGACCTGCCCGCCGCGCATCGCCTGTCGGAAGCCGTCAAGTGGCCGCACCGCATCGATGACTGGCGCTTCGCGTTCCAGCTCGGCGGCGGCTTCGTCGCCGAGGATGAATCCGGCGTCGTCGGCACCGCGCTCGGCTGGCGCTTCGACGACGCGCATGCGTCCCTCGGCATGGTGATCGTGTCGCCCGAGCGCCAGGGTTGCGGCATCGGCCGCGAGCTGATGACCCGCGTGGTCGAAAGCTTCGGCGAGCGGACCGTGTTTTTGCATGCGACGCCGTCCGGCGAACCGCTCTACGTGAAGTTCGGCTTCGCAGCGATCGGCACGGTCGATCAGCACCAGGGCGCCGCGTTCCAGCCGCCGCTGATCTCGCTGCCGCCCGGCGAGCGGCTGCGCCCGCTCGGCACCAACGACGGGCCGCGCCTCGCCGCGCTCGCATCGCGCGCGGCCGGCTACGAACGCGGCGCGGTGATCGAAGCGCTGCTCGACGTCGCGAACGGCATCGCGCTCGATCGCGACGGCGAGCTGCTCGGCTTCGCGCTGTTCCGCCGCTTCGGCCGCGGCCACGTGATCGGCCCGGTGGTCGCGCCCGATGCGCTGCGCGCGCAGGCGCTGATCAGCCACTGGCTCGCGCTGCACGAGGGCATGTTCGTGCGGCTGGACGTGCCGGGCGACAGCGGGCTGTCCGACTGGCTGCAGGGGCTCGGGCTGCCGCGCGTCGACACCGTCGTCGCGATGGCGCGCGGCACGCCGCCGGCCCGCGACCCGGCGCTGCGCCCGTTCGCGATCGTGAACCAGGCGCTCGGTTGAAGGGGCGCGCACGATGAGCTTCCTCTACAAGGCCGACCCGGTGCGCGGCGCGCAGTGGGCGGCGCGCTTCGCGCAACAGGCGCCCGATCTGCCGTTCCGGATCTGGCCGGACCTCGGCGACGCCGCAGCCGTCCGCTATCTCGCCGCATGGCAGCCGCCGGACGATCCGGTCGCGCTGCTGCCGAATCTCGAAGTCGTGTTCTCGGTGGGCGCCGGCATCGACCAGTTCGACCTGTCGCGCGTGCCTTCGCACATCCCCGTCGTGCGGATGATCGAGCCGGGCATCGTCGAAGGGATGGTCGAATACGTGACGCAGGCCGTGCTGACGATTCATCGCGACCTGTTCGACTATGCGGCGCAGCAGCGCGACCAGGTGTGGCGCGAGCATCCCGTGCGCGCGGCCGCGTCGCGGCGCGTCGGCGTGCTCGGGCTCGGCACGCTCGGCCAGGCCGTGCTCGACACGCTGCGGCGCTTCGGTTTCCCGTGCGCCGGCTGGAGCCGCACGCCGCGCACGCTCGACGGCGTCGACTGCTACGCGGGCGACGCGGCGCTCGACGCGTTCCTCGCCCGCACCGACATCCTGATCTGCCTGCTGCCGCTCACCGACAGCACGCGCGGCCTGCTCGGCGCGCGCGTGTTCGATGCGCTGCCGGCCGGCGCATCGCTGGTGCAGGTCGGGCGCGGCCCGCAGCTGGATTCGGCGGCGCTGCTCGCGGCGCTCGCAAGCGGGCGCCTCGACAGCGCGATCCTCGACGTGACGGACCCCGAACCGCTGCCGCCCGGCCATCCGTTCTGGACGCACCCGCGCATTCGCATCACGCCGCACATCGCCAGCGCGACGCGGCCCGACACCGCGGTCGACGCGGTGCTCGCGAACCTCGCGCGCCATCGCGCTGGCCAGCCGATGATCGGCGTCGTCGACCGCACGCGCGGCTACTGACCCGACGCGCGCCCGGCTTGCCGGGCGCGCAGCAGAAAATGCCGAAGCGCCCCGTGCAAACGCCGCGCGCATACGTTTCGGGCCGCAAATTGAAGACGCATGCGGATTTCTCGCCCGTTAGCATGAACTCACCGCTGACACCTGACGAGAGTCCCGCCCCCCATGAACCAAGCCGCGCTGATCGAAGCCGATCGTCAACACCTGATCCATCCCGTCGTCAATTACCGTGCGCACGAAGCGCGCGGCGTCACCGTGCTGGAATCCGCGGACGGCGTGTTCCTGCGCGACGCCGCCGGCCACACGCTGCTCGACGCGTTCTCGGGCCTGTGGTGCGTGAACGTCGGCTACGGCCGCGACAGCATCGTGAAGGCCGCCGCCGACCAGATGGCGAAGCTGCCCTACGCGACCGGTTACTTCCATTTCGGCTCGCAGCCGGCGATCGAACTCGCCGAACGACTCGCCGCGCTCGCGCCGCCGTCGCTGAACCGCGTGTACTTCACGCTCGGCGGCTCGGACGCGGTCGATTCCGCGGTGCGCTTCATCACGCACTATTTCAACGCGACCGGCCGCCCGTCGAAAAAGCAGATGATCGCGCTGGAGCGCGGCTATCACGGCTCGTCGTCGTTCGGCGCCGGCCTCACCGCGCTGCCGGCGTTCCACCGCCATTTCGACCTGCCGCGCGCGGACCAGCACCATATTCCGTCGCCCTACCCGTACCGCCATCCGCTCGGCGACGATCCGCAGGCGCTGATCGCCGCGTCGGTCGCCGCGCTCGAAGCGAAGGTCGCCGAACTCGGCGCGGACAACGTCGCCGCATTTTTCTGCGAGCCGGTGCAAGGCTCGGGCGGCGTGATCGTGCCGCCGGCCGGCTGGCTGAAGGCGATGCGCGACGCGTGCCGGCGCCTCGGCATCCTGTTCGTCGCCGACGAGGTGATCACCGGCTTCGGCCGCACGGGCCCGCTGTTCGCCTGCGAGGCCGAACAGGTCGATCCGGACCTGATGACCGTCGCGAAGGGATTGACCGCCGGCTATGCGCCGATGGGCGCGGTGCTGATGTCCGACGAAATCTACGAGGGGATCGCGGGCGAGCGCGCCGATTCGCCGGTGGTCGGCCACGGCCATACGTATTCCGCGCATCCGGTCAGCGCCGCGATCGGCCTCGAGGTACTGAAGCTCTATCACGAAGGCGGGCTGCTCGCGAACGGCCAGGCGCTCGCGCCGCGCTTCGCCGCGGGGCTCGATGCGCTGCGCGCGCATCCGCTCGTCGGCGACGCCCGCTCGGTCGGCCTGCTCGGCGCGCTCGAACTGGTGGCCGACAAGGCGCACAAGACGCGCTTCGACGCGGCGCTGAACGTGCCGGACAAGATCGCGGCCGCCGCGTACGCGAACGGCGTGGTATTCCGCGCGTTCGGCGACGGCGTGCTCGGCTTCGCGCCGGCGCTGAGTTTCACCGCGGGCGAGTTCGACCTGCTGTTCGAACGCGTGCGCAAGACGCTCGACGACGTGCTCGCCGACACGGGCGTGCAGCGCGCGCTCGACGCCGCGCACGCGCAGCCGGCCTGACCGCTCGAGGGAAAGCCGGGCTTGTGGCCGCCATCGTTCGACTCTAAAGTAACCGGACATTCCATTTTTGCCTTCTCACGTGAACATGACGGACAGCAAGCTGGATCGCATCGACCTGCGCATCCTCTCCCAGTTGCAGAAGCGCGGCCGCATGACCAACGTCGAGCTGGCCGATGCGGTCGGGCTGTCGCCCAGTCCATGCCTGATCCGCGTGAAGCGGCTCGAGAAGGCCGGTTACATCGGCGGCTACGGCGCGCACATCCAGCTCGAGAAACTCGGCGACGTGCAGGTCGTGTTTACCGAGGTCACGCTGGCCGACCACCGGCGCGAGGATTTCGACCGCTTCGTCGCGGCGATCCGCAACGTCGACGAGATCGTCGAATGCCACCTCGCGAGCGGCGGCTACGACTACCTGCTGAAGTTCATCACGCGCAGCGTGAGCCATTACCAGACGATCGTCGAAGGGCTGCTCGAGCAGAACATCGGCATCGAGAAGTATTTCAGTTACGTGATCATCAAGTCGCCGTTCGTCAAACGGCACTACCCGCTCGAATCGCTGTTCGGCGAACGTCACTGACACCCGGTGTGCGTCATCCCGTCACGCGGCAGCCCGCTGCCCGCGCGGGGGAGTCGCGCCTGCTCCGCCGTCGTCGTCGTTGTTGTCGAACCGCTTCATTCAAGGACCTGTCATGCCGCTTACGCTGTCCCGTACCGAACTCGTTCGCACCGCCAACCTGATCGACGGCGCCTGGCGCGATGCGCTCGACGGCCGCCGCTTCGCCGTCACCGATCCCGCCACGCTCGAGACCGTTGCCCACGCACCCGACAGCGGCGCCGCCGACGCGCGCGCGGCGACCGACGCGGCGGCCCGCGCGCTGCCCGCGTGGCGCGCGACGCCCGCGCGCGAACGCGCCGCGATCCTGCGCGTCTGGCACGCGGCGATCGTCGCGCACACCGACGATCTCGCGAAGCTGATGTCGCGCGAACAGGGCAAGCCGCTTGCCGAAGCGCGCGGCGAAGTCGCGTACGGTGCGTCGTACGTGCTGTGGTTCGCCGAGGAAGCGACCCGCACGTACGGCGACCTGATCCCGCAGCAGCAACGCGGCAAGCGGTTGAGCGCGGTGAAGGAGCCGATCGGCGTCGTCGCGGCAATCACGCCGTGGAATTTCCCGCTCGCGATGATCGCGCGCAAGATCGCACCCGCGCTCGCGGCCGGCTGCACGGTGGTCGCGAAGCCGGCGGAGGACACGCCGCTGACCGCGCTCGCGCTCGCGTTTCTCGCGCAGGAAGCCGGCGTGCCGGCCGGTGTGCTGAACCTGATCACCGCGTCGCGCGAACGCGGCATCGACGCGGCGGCCGACTGGCTCGCCGACGGCCGCGTGCGCAAGATCACGTTCACCGGCTCGACGCCCGTCGGCAAGCTGCTCGCGCGCGAATCGGCGGCGACGTTGAAGAAGCTGTCGCTGGAGCTCGGCGGCAATGCGCCGTTCATCGTGTTCGACGACGCCGAGCTCGATGCCGCGGTCGACGGGCTGATGGCCGCCAAGTTCCGCAACGGCGGGCAGACCTGCGTATCGCCGAACCGCGTGTACGTGCAGGCCGGCGTCTACGACGCGTTCGCCGCGAAGCTCGCCGCACGCGTCGCCGCGTTGAAGGTCGCGCCGGCGACCGACCCGGCCGCGCAGATCGGCCCGATGATCAACGCGCGCGCGGTCGACAAGATCGCGCGCCACGTCGGCGATGCCGTCGAACGCGGCGCACGCGTGCTCGCGGGCGGCAAGCGCCTGACCGAGCTCGGCGCGAACTACTACGCGCCGACGGTGCTCGCCGACGCCACCGCCGACATGCAGCTCACCTGCGAGGAAACCTTCGGCCCGGTCGCCGCGCTGTTCCGGTTCGAGTCCGAGGACGAAGCGGTCGACGCCGCGAACGACACGCCGTTCGGGCTCGCTGCCTATTTCTACACGCAGGACGTGCGGCGCATCGCGCGCGTGTCGGCGCGGCTCGAAACGGGCATCGTCGGCATCAACGAAGGCGCGCTCGCGAGCGAGGCCGCGCCGTTCGGCGGCGTGAAGGAATCGGGCTACGGTCGCGAAGGCTCGCGCTATGGGCTCGACGATTACCTGTCGATCAAGTACCTGTGCCAGGGCGGGCTCGACTGAACGGATGAATCCGGGCCGTCCGCGAGGACGGCCGTCGCCGTGTCCGGTCAAGGTATGCACGTTGACATCGGAACCGATCGGTCCATATAATGAATCCAACTTCAGGCACCGCATCGTTTGCGAAACGAATCAATGGCAAATCCGGCTGGCGTGGGCCGTCCGCGCGAATTCGAACTGGGCGATGCCGCGCGCGACGCGATGGACGTTTTCTGGGATCGCGGCTACGAAGGCGCGTCCCTGCCCGACCTGATCGCGGGCACCGGCTTGTCGCGCGGCAGCCTGTATAAGGCATTCGGCGACAAGAAGGCGCTGCTGCTGGCGGCGCTCGACCTGTATATGGCCGACGGGCTCAAGGCGACCGCCGACATCCTGTCGCAACCCGGCCCCGTGAAGGACGCGATTCGCGACTCGCTGCTGCGCTACGCCCGGCTGTCCGTTGGCGAGGCCGGCCGGCGCGGCTGTCTCGCGGTCGCGATGACCACCGAGCTGGCCGCGCGCGACGCCGATGTCGCGGAACGCACCGGGCGCATGTTCCGGCGCCTGCAGCAGCTCTATGCGGGCGCGATCGTCCGCGGCCAGGCGAGCGGGGAAATCCCCGAGCAGGACGAACAGGTGCTGGCGCGTTTGCTCGTCTGCCAGGTCGAGGGCATGCGCGTGCTGGGGAAAACCGGCGTGCCCGAGCACGACATGCTCGCGCTGGTCGACCGCACGATGCGCATCCTCGACTGATATTTTTTTACCCAATTTGGAACCGATTGGTTCCGTATAGAGAGACATCCATGTCACGGAATGACCCCGTATCACCCGACCCGCGTCGCTGGGCCATGTTTTCGGTCCTGCTCGTCGGCGCGTTCCTGCCGCCGCTGGATTTCTTCATCGTCAACGTCGCGCTGCCGTCGATTCGCGCGGAACTGGGCGCGTCGTCGTCGGCCGAGCAACTCGTCATTTCGTCGTATGCGGGCCTGTACGCGGTAACGCTGATCACGGGCGGACGATTGGGTGATCTGTTCGGCCGCGGCCGCGTGTTTTTCCTCGGGTTGATCGGCTTTGCGATCGCCTCGACGCTGTGCGGCCTCGCGGGTTCGCCGTGGACGCTCATCGTCGGCCGTGCGTTGCAGGGCGTGACGGCCGCGATCATGGCGCCGCAGGCGCTCGCGTCGATCCAGGCGATCTTCCCCGAATCGGAAAAGCCGCTCGCGCTCAGCCTGTACGGCGCGGTGTTCGGCCTCGCCGCCGTGGTCGGGCAGGCACTGGGCGGGATCCTGATCTCGCTGAATCTTTTGAACCTGGGTTGGCGCACGATCTTCCTCGTCAACCTGCCGCTCGCGATTCTGGTCGTGCTGTTCGGGATTCCGCTGCTGAAGGAAACGCGGGCGCAGCATGCGCGCAAGCTCGACCTCGGCGGCACCGCGCTGTCGATGCTGACGCTGGGCGCGCTGATCGTGCCGCTGATCGAGGGGCGCGAAGCGGGCTGGCCGGCATGGGCATGGGTGTCGCTGCTCGCGGTGCCGGCCCTCGCGTGGTGCTTCTGGCGCTACGAGCGCCGGCTGGGCGGCCGCGGCGGCGCACCGCTGCTCGACCCGACCGCGCTCCGAGCCCCGGGGCTGGGCCGGGCGTTGCTGATCGCGCTGCTGCTGTACTCGATCGGCACGTTCTTCCTGCTGTTCTCCGTGTATCTGCAGAATGCATTGCACGTCGACGCGCTGAGCGCGGGCCTCGTGTTCCTGCCGTTCGGCGTGGGGTTCCTGCTCGGCCCGCTGTCGACGCCTGTCTGCTCGCGTGTCATCGGCGCTTACGTCAATCCGTTCGGCATGAGCCTGGAGATCGTCGGGCTCGTCGGCCTCGCGTGGCTGATCGACGCCACGCCGGTCGGGATGCCGCTCGCTGCCGCGCCGCTCGCCGTCGTGCTCTTCGTCATCGGTTTCGGACAAGGCCTCGCGCTGCCGACCCTGATGCGCATGGTGACGGGACGCGTCGCACCGGCGCTGTCCGGCATGATCGCCGGCATCGTCAGCTCGACGCTGCAGGTCAGCACGTCGCTCAGCGTGGCGATCATCGGCGGAATTTTCTATACGGTGCTCGGCACGCGCCAGGACCCGGCGGCCATCGCGCACGCGTTCATCGTCGCACTCCTGTCGATCTCGTCGTTCCTCGCCATCGGTGCCGCGCTGGGCCTCTCGCTCGCTCGCGCACCCGCCGCGCACACCTCGCTGCCGGCCGCCGCCCGGCCGGGCTTCGGCCCGGCGCGCAAACGGCCGTGATCGCCCGTCATCGCCCGTATCGACATTCGCCGCCGTAGCAGTCCGACCTGGAGGTCCTTCATGTTTTTCGTCGTTTCCTATCGCCGAGCCGCGGGCACGCGGTTCGATTCCCGTTACTACGTCGAGCAGCACATTCCGCTGGTGGAAAGATCCTGGAAACCGTACGGACTCGAATATGTCGACGCTTTCTTCCCGGCACGTGAGGATAGCGAACTGATCGTCGTGGCGATGTGCCGCTTCAAGGACGGCGCGGCATTGGACGCCGCGTTCGCGTCCGCGGAGACCGCTCACGTCATGGCCGATATCGATGCGTTCACCGATATCGAACCCGATCGGCACATCGCGGATGTGTTCTCGCGCATGTCGTAGCGGCGATCACGCGGTAACGGCGATCGCGCGCCGCCACGCATCGGTTCCGGCCAGCGCCATCGGTCACTTGTCCGATGGCGCCGCGAGCGATCGGGTGTCAGGATAGGCAACGTCACGCGACTACCCGAACCGGGAGGATGACTGCAATGTCGGTACGTCAGCCGTTCATCGTCGAACTGGCGAGCGGCCTGCCCCGCGCGTTCGGCGTGCTCGCTATCCTGTCGGGCCTGTTTCGGATCGGCATCGCGGTGCGTCGCGGCAAGCACGCCGGCACGCCGTCGCGAACGATCCCGGATGGGGCGCGAACGGCGCTGGCCGGCGCGCTGCTTTCCTGCGAAGCCGTCGGCGCCGTCTACTTCGCGATCGCGGCGTTGGGGTACGGCTGGGCTGACACCGACACAACGGCCCCGGATCGCCGGAAACGGGTGAGCGACTGGCCGTCTTGAACGGCACGGCCGCCATTTCCGACAAGCGGGACAAACCACTGCACGGGCGGAGCGTGAAAGGCCGCGCAGGCCGGGCCGTCCTTCCGCGCACGAAGGCGAATCCGCAGCACGGAGCGCCTCACAGCAACCCCAGCGCCGATGCCTTGAGGGTCGCCGCGGCACGCGTCGAACATTCGAGTTTGCGGAACGCCTTCTCGACATGGGTTCGTACCGTGCTCGGACTCATCGCGAGCGCCTGCGCGACCTGCTTGTTGCTCGCGCCGCGGGAAATCGCCCGCAGGACGTCGACTTCCCGTGCGGACAGGCGCGGGCCAGAGGGCGACGGGCGCGTGGCGGTGCGCCGGAGCACCGGCGCGCCGCCCGTCACGAGCGCGGCGACGACTTCGCCGCACAGCCGGCCGCACGCCGCTTCTTCCTGCAACTGGCCAGCGGCCGCCGCATCGCTCAGCGCCGCGCGCCACGGACGCGCCGAGCGCAACGCGACCCACGCCAGCGACGCCGCCAGCACGCGTGCCTCCAGCGTCAGCACCGCCTCGCGCGCGCCGCGAAAATAGCCCGAGCCGTCCTGCCGTTCATAGGCATACGACGCAAGCACCGCGGCTTCGCCGAGCGCGCCGGTCTGCCTGCCGGCGCGCTCGGTCCAGTACGGCACGAGCCGCACCTTTTCCCACGCGCTCGCGGACAGCCGCGTCGGCAGATTCCACACGTCGTTCGGCACCGCGGCCCTGCCGATGCCATGAATCAGTCCGGCGCGGTACACGCGTTCGCGCGCCGCCTCGTCCGGCGAGAGACGGCCGTAACACGCGGCCGCCGTCGCGGCGACCGAACGCGAAAAACCCGTCATCCACGGCAGTTTCAGATCGATGACGTCCGCAATCAATTCCGCGGACGTCGCGCCCTGCATGTCCGGTGTGGCCAATGCGGCGTCCAGGTCGGCAGGCGCCATGTGCTCGAGCGCCGCCAGCCAGCGCGGCGCCTCACGCGCAGCCTTCTCGACGAGCATGGCCGGGTAGCGTGACTCCGCGCGTTGCCCGATCAATTCGAGGGCCCGCTCGATGCCGTACGTGCGGCTGAGCACGTCGAGGTCGCCCGCAAGCGCGACGATCGACACGGCGGGGGGCACCTGTTCGTGTGCGAGCCGTGCGGGCAGCCCGTTGCCGTCCCAGGTTTCGAAGATATGCCGCAGCGCGGTTTCCGTCGCGTGGGACAGACCGAGGATTCGCGCCACCTCGCCCGAGACTTCGCAATGGATTTGTGCAAGCGGGATCATCGCGGCGCCCGCGCCGCCGATCGCTTCGGCCATGCCGGGCCGGCCCTCGAGCATCGCGGCGCGGCTCGCGACGTCGTCACCGAATACCTGCGCGAAACCCGCCGCGTTCGCCGTGCAGCCCGACCAACGCAACAGCGCCACTTCGCGGGCCGTGTCGCACACCGATGCGTCGAATCGTGCCGCGTGCGCGAGCCGTGACGCCAGCCAGCCGGTGCGCGGCGAATGGTCGGTCGGCTGGCCCATGCTGAGATCGCCGATGAAGGCCAGCGCGCGTACGGCGTCGACTATGCGCAGCGGGGCGAGATGGGCTTCGGCGTCGGACATCGGGTGGGCGGAGACATTCGCGAGAACGGGAAAACGATCATACGCGACGGCGTCGCGCCGTGCATGAGCATGCGCGCCGGCGGCGCGCCCGCCGCGGCCACTCCGGCGCGGTGTTTGCCCGCATCGGCGCCGGCAGCCGGCTGCGCCATCGGACATCTGACCGATAGCGGGAGGCCCGGACGATTGCGATACTCGGCGCACTGGAGTTCCGGTCGGCGGCGCATCCGCGTGGCGGAAAGCTGCATATCGGCCGGAACGACGACTCAATATACGAAGGAATGCAAATGGCTGACCGCTACCCCGAATTTCGCCCCCCTGCCGACGAACAATGGCTGAAACGGTACTACTTTTGCCGAGCGGCGTTCTCGCTGATCTGGGTCGCGCTGGCGTTTTCCGTCGGCCGGCAGAGCGCGGCCGGCGCGGCGATCCTGCTGGTCGTTTATCCGGCCTGGGATGCGCTCGCCAATTTCGTCGACCTGTCCCGTAGCGGCGGAATGGCGGCAAACCGCACGCAGGCGGTCAACGTCGCGATCAGCGCCGTCACGACGCTGGCGGTATTTCCGGCGCTGAATGCGGGCATGCATGCGGTGCTCACGGTGTTCGGCGTCTGGGCGATTCTCTCCGGCGCGATGCAGCTCGGCACCGCAGTGCGACGCTGGAAGCTTGCCGGCGCACAGTGGGTGATGATCCTGAGCGGTGCGCAATCGGCACTGGCCGGCCTGTTCTTCATCGTCCAAAGCCATGTGCCGATGCCGCCCGCGATCGTCAAGATCGCGGGCTACGCGGGAGTCGGTGCGCTTTATTTCCTGATATCCGCGATTTGGTTGCAGGTGCGGCGGATGCGGCGCGGCGTGTCGTGAACCGGCGATCGATAGTCAGGACCTGCACGCGGCCGCGAATGGCAGTTGTGGCGCGACGCGAACGGGTCTGAACGACCCGAAGCGGGCGTCCATTCGGCAACGCTTGGCAGGCTATTCGCTCAGTGCAGGAAACGCCGGATGTTGTCCGACGGGGTCGGCTGTAGCCGGGAACCGGTCGCGGAGCATTTAGTCCAGCGCGAGCGTGCAACGTATGCGAATTCGTCGGCCCGGCGTACTTGCAACATCACAACCACATACACCCAATACGAGGGTGGCCGCCGGGAAATCGGATGCCTACCCGACCATGCCGAACGTGACCGGGATCATACGACCGTGATAGCGAGTTCCTCCGCATACGCATCCAGCCGGTCACCCACCCGCAACTTCAGTACATCGACGAACCGCTTGATCTTCGCGTCGACGAACTGACGGGACGAATACACCGCATATACGTTGCGCTGAGCGGTGTGGAATTCAGGCAGAACGCGAACGAGCGATCCTTTACGCAAATCATCGATTGCGGAGAAGGCGGCGATCAGCCCAATCCCCGCGCCCTCGTGCAGTACCGTGGACATCGCATCCATGTCATTGACACTGAAGTGGGATCCCGTTGGACGATACACCGCCTCGCCGGCCCTGCCTTGCAGATGCCACTCGTCCGGTGCGTAATCGACCGTGCTGAGGAGCACACAGCTGTGATCGGCAAGATCTTCCACGCATTCGGGGGCCGGATGTCGTGCCAGATAGTCGGGTGATGCCGCCAGAATGCAATGGCTCGCGCCGATCTTTTGGCTCACATACGCCGAGTCCGGCAGTGTGCGTGCAATCACGATCGCCACGTCGAGCTGCTCTTCGAGCAGATTCGGCATCCTCTGTGACAGCATAAGATCGACCGATACTTCGGGGTATGCGCTCCGATAGGCAAGCACGGCCTGCGAAACAAGTCGACGGCCTAATCCCGGCACCGCATGCACGCGTAATACACCACGCGGCTCCAGCAGTGCATCGCGGGCCTCCGCTTCTGCCCGTTCGATGTCCGAGAGGATCGCAACGCTGCGCTCGTAAAAACGTCGACCCGCATCGGTTACTACAAGCCGTCGCGTCGAACGCTGCAGCAACCGGGTGTTGAGATTGTCTTCCAGCACCGAGACCGCTCGGGAAATGTTACCGACCGTCGTATCGAGGTGGTTTGCGACAGCCGTGAAACTGCCCATCTCGACCACTTTCGCAAACACCGACATGGTGTGCACCTTGTCCATTAGCCACCCTAGTTTTGAATTTTTCGTCGAATCGCTGCGTTCCGGCCCGCGCGAGCCTGTGATCATAGGGCCCGCGCCTGTTTCGTGCAGTCAGCGCGGGACCTCGTGTCGTTTTTGCGCGTCCTTTCAATATGCTTTCATTTCGACTGGGGATTTTCTCTCCAGCGACAAGATTCATTCTTTCCGGCCCCTCTAAGTTGCCGCCCGCTTCACACCTAGACTTGGTCCCGAAGTCAGGAAATCAGAACGCGGACGTATCAAACCCGAGCCCGGCCCGCCACGGCGGACCATCCAGACACGGTGTGGCCCAGGTTTCCCTATCCGGCTCGCGGCGAACACATATTGAATCGCAATCCTAATCACACAGGTTACTACCATGGACATCACTTACGACACACTTCATCTTTTCATCAACGGCGAATGGATCGGCGCGGGCGAACGCGAAACGGCGCCGGTGATCAACCCCGCCACGCAAATCGAGATCGGGCGCGTCCCGCTGGCGACGGCAGCCGATCTGGATCACGCCCTGCAGGCCGCTGCGCGGGCGTTCGACCTCTGGCGCAACACCGTGCCAGGCGAACGTGCACGCATTCTGAAGCGCGGAGCGGAACTGATGCGCGAGCGCGCCGAGCACATGGCTACCGTCATGACGCTCGAGGAAGGCAAGCCACTGACAGAAAGCCGCGACGAAGTCCTGCGTGCCGCCGACTATTTCGAATGGTTCGCCGAAGAGGCGCGCCGTATCGACGGCCGCGTGGTGCCGTCCAACCGGCCGGGCGTGCAACAGCTCGTGAAGAAACAGGCGATCGGGCCCGTAGCCGCATTCACGCCGTGGAATTTTCCTGCGATCACCCCGGCGCGCAAGCTCTCCGCCGCACTCGCCGCCGGATGCAGCGTCATCATCAAACCCGGCGAGGAAAGCCCCGCAACGGCGCTCGCGCTGGCACGTGCCCTGGACGACGCCGGGTTGCCGAAGGGCGTGCTTCAAGTCGTATTCGGCGTGCCCGACCAGGTGTCGAAGCATCTGATCGCTTCCCCGGTAATCCGGAAGGTGACGTTCACGGGCTCGGTGCCGATCGGCCGCCTGCTGTCGGCGCGTGCCGCCGAAGGCGTCAAACCCATCACGCTGGAACTGGGCGGCCACGGGCCTGTCCTCGTATTCAACGATGCGGATGTCGAAAAGGCCGCGGTCGACGGTGCGGCGAATCGCTTTCGCGGTACGGGCCAGATCTGCATCTCGTCGACGCGTTTCTTGATCCAGCGCGAAGTCTACGACGAGTTCGTCGGGCATTTCGTGCGTGCCGCCACGGCCCTCAAGGTCGGGAACGGCATGGATGCCGGCACGCAGGTCGGGCCGCTGGCCAATCCGCGCCAGCTTGCCAAGATGGAGGAACTCATCGCCGATGCGGTGGAACGTGGCGCAAAGGTCCTCGCCGGCGGAAAGCGCATCGACGGCGATGGGTATTTCTTCGAGCCCACGGTCCTCGCCGACGTACCGAAGGACGCACGTGTGATGCACGAAGAACCGTTCGGCCCGATCGCGGTGCTGATGCGCTTCGATGCCCTCGCCGACGGGCTCGCCGAAGCAAACCGGTTGCCGTACGGGCTCTCCGCCTATGCGTTCACCCGCAATGCGCGCACGGCCATCGATGTCGCAGACGGTCTCGAGGCCGGCATGATCGGCATCAACCAGTACCGCATCGTCTCGACCGAACTGCCGTTTGGCGGCATGAAGGAAAGCGGCCACGGCTCGGAAGGCGGCACCGAGGGCATCGAGTACTACCTCACGCACAAGTTCATCAGCCAGGCTTGAAGGAGTATCGCCATGTCTCATACGCATTTCGACAGTCCGCGCGAGGCCGCGCGGGCCTTCACGCCGACGCTTTCGGCATTCGTCGACGACACGCTCTATCCGCGCATCTGGAGCGATCCGGCGCTCTCACCGCGCGACCGCAGCCTCGTGACCGTCGCCGCACTGATCGCGGGGGGCCATCTCGACGAGTTGCCCGCTCACCTGCGCCGCGCGTTGACGAACGGCGTAACCCGCGAAGAGCTCTCCGCGGCAATTACTCACCTCGCGTTCTATGCCGGGTTTCCCGCGGCAATCTCCGCATCCGCCGCGGCGCAGGCAACGCTTGGCGCACAACCTCGATCCGACGATCTCGCCGGTAATTCAGCTACGACGCAGGAAGGTAGGAAATGAAAGCCATCACATTCAAGGAATTCGGCGAGGCCGAGGTTCTCCAACTGGCCGAGGTCCAGGCACCCGAGGTTCGCCCCGACGATCTACTGATACGCGTCCATGCCGCGGGCGTGAATCGCGCGGATCTGACACATCGGCGCGGCGGGTACGGCCGGCCGAACTTCGGCGACTCGACGATCATGGGGCTCGAAATCGCCGGCGAGGTGATCGAGACTGGAAGCGCCGTGCAGGGTTACACCGTGGGTGATCGTGTAATGGGCGTCGTGGGCGGCGGGGCCTATGCGGAACTGGCGCGCATTGACTGGAGAATGGCGATGCCCATTCCGGCAACGATCGACTATGTGCACGCGGCTGCAATACCGGAAGTCTTCGTCACTGCACACGAAGCGTTGTTGTATCTGGGCCGCTTGCAGCGTGGCGATTCGGTGCTCATTCATGCAGCGGCGGGCGGGGTGGGTTCCGCGGCGGTCCAACTGGCCTACGCAACCGGCGCGACGATATTCGCGACCGCAGAAGCGTCGAAACTGGAACGGATCGTTCAACTCGGCGTGGACCATGCGATCGACTACAAGACACAGGATTTTTCGGAAATCGTCGCAAGCAGGACAGGCAAACGCGGTGTCGATGTGGTCATCGACTTCGTGGGCGCGCCGTATTTTTCGCGGAACGTCGCGTCATTGGCAAACGGCGGGCGGCTGGTGCAGGTCGGCATACTCGGCGGCGGCGGTGACGTGAGCGTTGCGCTCGAACAGATCCTGTACCGTCATCTGCAAATCATCGGCACGGTGATGAAGTCGCGCGACCCGCGCGAGAAACACGCGATGGTTCGACGGTTTCGCGAACATTGGCTGGATCGCTTTGCGGGAGGCGCGGGCCTCGAGCCGGTCGTCGACAGCGTGTTTCCTCTTGCAAATGCCGCGGCTGCTCATCGACGGATGGAGTCGGCCGTGAACGTAGGAAAGATCATCCTGACGATGAACGAAGGCACCTGAAGTCACGCTTACTCACGTCGTGTGCCTGTGCATAAAGCAGGCCGATGGCGGTTAAGCGGACGGAAGCGGTCACTCGGCCAACTCGCGCGAGCGACCGCGCAGGCGGTATCCGGAATTCCGTGTGTGATGGCGGAGCGAACCTACACGAGATCAATCCACATGATGTGATGCATCCGGCGCCGGAGCGGCGCGATGTCACCGCCCCCGGCCGGACGTAACGTCGGGCGACGCCCTACCGCCCCGCCGGCGGCTGCAGGATATCGCGCGGAATCGCCGCGATCAGCACGCAGCTGACCAGCAGGCAAGCGCCGAGCGCGTAGGTACCGTTGTTGATGTTGCCGGTCATCTGCTTGGCGACGCCGGTGATCATCGAGCCCGTGAAGCCGGACAGGTTACCCACCGAGTTGATCAGCGCAATGCCGGCCGCCGCGGCCGTACCGGACAGGATCTGCCCCGGAAAGGTCCAGTAGATCGGCATCAGCGCGAGGATGCCGCACGTGGCGATGGTCAGGAATACGATCGACAGCGCCACGTTGTGCGCGAACGCCGCGCTCAGGATCAGGAAGACGCCGCCGATCAGCGCGGGAATCGCCGCATGCAGGCGGCGCTCGCCGGTCCTGCGCGAATGCGACGCGTTCCACACCATCGCGAAGATGGCGGTCAGGTACGGAATGGCCGTCAGCACACCGATGTGCAGCGGGCTCTGCACGCCCGACGCGCGGATGATCGACGGCAACCAGAAGGCCAGCCCGTAGAAGCCGGTATTGAAGGTCAGCAGGATGAAGGTGAGCAGCCAGACGCGCGGGCTGCGCAGCGCTGCGCCGATGCTGTGCGACTTGTGCGCGGCCTCGGATTCGAGGTTGCGCGACAGCACCGCCTTTTCGTCGGCGGACAGCCACTTCGCCGACTGCGGGCCGTCGCCCAGGCACGCCAGCACGATGAACGCCACCACGATCGACGGCAGCCCTTCGAGCAGCAGCATCCATTGCCAGCCGCTCATGCCCGACAAGCCGTGCGTCTGCTCCATCAGCCAGCCAGACACCACGCTGCCCAGCGTCAGGCTCAGCGGGATCGCGACCAGGAAGCCCGACATCGCCACGCTCTGGCGCCGCGCAGGGAACCAGTAGTTCATGTACAGGATGACGCCCGGGAAAAACCCGGCTTCGCACAGCCCCAGCAGGAAGCGCAGCGTGTAGAACATCGTGGTCGTCTGCACGTGGAAGAACTGCGCGAGCGGCACGATGAACGCCATCGACGACGACACGATGCCCCACGTGATCATGATCCGCGCGATCCAGAAGCGTGCGCCGTAGCGGTGCAGCAACAGGTTGCTGGGCATTTCGAACAGGAAATAGCCCCAGAAGAAGATGCTGGCGCCGAGCGCATAGACGCCGTCGCTCAGGCTCAGGTCGTCGAGCATCTGCAGCTTGGCGAAGCCCACGTTGACGCGGTCCAGGTAGGCCACGACGTAGCAGAGCAGCAGCAACGGCAGGATGCGCCGCATGACCTTGCGATAAAGGGCGTCTTCGGACGAGTCGGCCGCGGCCGGTGCGGCAGCGGCCTGCGTGATGGATGGCATCGGTCTGTCTCCTGTTTATGTCGATCTTTTTCGTACCGGCGAGTGCGTTTGACGCATCGATGTTACCGATAACATCCGGTGGCAAAAAAAAGCCGGCGAGGCGACTGGAGCGATCAGCACGTTGATACCGGTAACAAATTCGAAGGTAGCACGCCGCGACAGGCGCGTACAAGTGCCGTCGAACGCGTGGTTTCCCTAGTACGGCCCTCGCTGCGCCGGGCACGCCGCGACCGTGCCTGCACGGTATGCGGCACCGGTATGATGTAGCCTTTCCGGCTCTCTCCCGATCGCGATTCCGATGCCCAGCCCCACCGCCGTCCGGCCCGCCGGGCCGCCCCGCATGTCCGACGTAGCGCGCCTCGCCGGCGTATCGAAGATGACGGTGTCACGCGTGCTCGCGGGCCACAGCGTGGCCGCCGAGACGCGCGCACGGGTCTGCGAGGCCATCGACCAGCTCGGCTACGTGGCGGATGCCGCCGCCGGCGCGCTGTCGTCGGGGCGCTCGGAATTCGTTGCGGTGCTGGTGCCGTCGCTGTCGAGTTCCAACTTCTCGGACACCGTGCGCGGCCTGACCGATGCGCTCGAACCGCATGGCCTGCAGTTGCTGCTCGGCGACACCGACTACGACCTCGAACGTGAAGAACGGCTGGTCCGTTCGATGCTGCGGCACCAGCCGCGCTGCATCGCGCTGACGGGCTCGCAGCACACCGACGCGACGCGCAAGGTATTGGAGCGCTCGGCAATTCCGGTGGTCGAGATGTGGGACCTGCCCACGCGCCCGATCGACACCGCCGTGGGCTTCTCGAACGTGCGCGCCGCCCGTGCGATGGTGCGTCACCTGGCTGAGCGTGGGTATCGGCGCATCGGCTTTCTGGTCGGCGCGAGCGAGCTGGATCGCCGCGGCCTCGACCGGCTCAAGGGCTACCAGGCGGAGATCAAGGCGCTCGGGCTGGGCGAACCGCGCGTCGTGCGGCTCGGCGAATCGCCGATCACGATGAGCCACGGCGGGCCGGCGATGGCGGCGCTGCTGGAGCGATGGCCGGATACCGACGCGGTGATGTGCGTGAGCGACATGTCGGCGTTCGGAGCGATCATGGAGTGTCACCGGCGCGGGCTCGCCGTGCCCGCCGACATCGCCGTGGCCGGCTTCGGGAACTTCGAAGTCGCGACATGCTGCCACCCGACCATCACGACCGTGTCGGTCGACGCGTACGGCATCGGGCTGCGCACGGGCGAAGCGTTGCTGGCGGCGCTGCAAGCGCGCGACGGCGGCGAGCCGAGCGAGTCGAAAAGCATCCGGATCGACTACACGATCATCGCGCGGGAAAGCGCCTGACGGGCCGACGGCCGGGCGCGCGCCGACGCGCGACGTGCGCGGCCTCGCACCGGCCCCCGGCCCCGCATCTGCGCCACGCGCGCACGAAATCCCTTCCGCTACGCAAAAAACCCGTGCTAACATCCAATCGATGTTACCGGTACCATCCGGCACGCAAAATCAAGAAGGCCCTTCGGAGACAGCCTGCCATGTCACACACCCCTCGCCGTCTGCGCAGCCAGGAATGGTTCGACGATCCCGCGCACGCGGACATGACCGCGCTCTATGTCGAGCGCTTCATGAACTACGGGTTGACGCGCGAGGAACTGCAATCTGGCCGCCCCGTCATCGGCATCGCGCAGACGGGCAGCGACCTGGCGCCGTGCAACCGCCATCACATCGAGCTGGCCGAGCGCACCAAGGCCGGCATCCGCGACGCGGGCGGCATTCCGATGGAGTTCCCCGTGCATCCGCTGGCCGAGCAAAGCCGCCGGCCCACCGCGGCGCTCGACCGCAACCTCGCCTACCTCGGGCTGGTGGAAGTGCTGCACGGCTTTCCGCTGGACGGCGTGGTGCTGACGACCGGCTGCGACAAGACCACGCCGGCCTGTCTGATGGCGGCCGCCACCGTCGACCTGCCCGCGATCGTGCTGTCGGGCGGGCCGATGCTCGACGGCTGGCACGACGGCAAGCGCGTCGGATCGGGCACGGTGATCTGGCATGCGCGCAACCTGCTCGCCGCCGGCGAGATCGACTACGAAGGCTTCATGCAGCTGACCACGGCTTCGTCGCCGTCGATCGGCCACTGCAACACCATGGGCACCGCGCTGTCGATGAACAGCCTGGCCGAGGCGCTGGGCATGTCGCTGCCGGGCTGCGCGAGCATTCCCGCCGCCTACCGCGAGCGCGGGCAGATGGCTTACGCGACCGGCAAGCGCGCGGTCGAGCTCGTTCGCGAAGACCTGCGCCCGTCGACGATCATGACGCGCGCGGCGTTCGAGAATGCGATCGTCGTCGCGTCCGCGCTCGGCGCATCGACCAACTGCCCGCCGCACCTGATCGCGATTGCGCGCCACATGGGCGTCGAGCTGAGCCTGGAAGACTGGCAGCGTTTCGGTGAAGCCGTGCCGCTGCTCGTCAACTGCATGCCGGCCGGCGAATACCTCGGCGAGAGCTTCCACCGGGCCGGCGGCGTGCCCGCCGTGCTGCGCCAGCTCGATGCGGCGGGGCTGCTGCGACGCGACTGCCTGACCGTGTCGGGCCGCGCGATCGGCGAGATCGCCGACACCGCGCAGGACGCCGACCGCGACGTGATCCGCACGCCCGACGCGCCGCTCAAGCATGGCGCCGGCTTCATGGTGCTGTCGGGCAACTTCTTCGATAGCGCGATCATGAAGATGTCGGTGGTGGGCGACGCGTTCCGCCGGACCTACCTTTCCGAGCCGGGCGCGGAAAACACGTTCGAGGCGCGCGCGATCGTGTTCGACGGCCCCGAGGATTACCACGCCCGTATCAACGATCCCGCGCTGAACATCGACGAGCGCTGCATCCTCGTGATCCGCGGCTGCGGCACGGTCGGCTACCCGGGCAGCTCGGAAGTCGTGAACATGGCGCCGCCCGCCGAGCTGGTGAAGCGCGGCGTGACGTCGCTGCCGTGCCTGGGCGACGGCCGCCAGAGCGGCACGTCGGCCAGCCCGTCGATCCTCAACGTGTCGCCGGAAGCGGCAGTGGGAGGCGGCCTCGCGCTGCTGCGCACGAACGACCGCGTGCGCGTGGACCTGAATCGCCGCAGCGTCGACGTGCTCGTCGACGAAGACGAACTCGCGCGCCGCCGCGAGAGCGCCAGCTTCACCGTGCCGCAGGCGCAAACGCCGTGGCAGGAACTCTATCGCCGCTTCGTCGGCCAGCTTTCCACCGGCGGCTGCCTCGAACCGGCCACGCTGTACCTGAAGGTGATCGAGCAGCGCGGCAACCCGCGCCATTCGCACTGATCCCACCGCCCCCGACTCTTGCCGAGCTGACCATGCGTACTCCTTCCGTTTCCGACTGCCTGCCGCACGACCTCGCCCACGCGCTGCTGATCGGCCGCGTCTGGCGGCACGACGGTGCCCACGCGGGCCCGAGCGTCGTCGCCGTGCGCGGCGGCGAAGTGTTCGACATCACGCGCACCGTGCCGACCACCGCGGACCTGTTCGACCGGCCCGATGCAGTCGCCCTCGCGCGCACCGCTTCCGGGGAACCGCTCGGCCGCGTCGAGCCGCTGCTGCAGGCGGCGCTCGACGGCACGCCCGGCGCCACGCACCTGCTCGCGCCGTGCGACGTGCAGGCCGTCAAGGCGTGCGGCGTGACCTTTGCGGTCAGCCTGATCGAGCGCGTGATCGAGGAACAGGCCGGCGGCGATCCGGCCAAAGCGCGGGAGGTACGCGACACCATCGCCGCGACCATCGGCACCGATCTGTCGAAGATCGCGCCCGGCTCGGAAGCCGCGCTGCGCCTGAAGGCGGAACTCGAGCGCCGCGGCGCGTGGTCGCAATACATGGAAGTCGGCATCGGCCCGGATGCCGAGGTGTTCTCCAAGGCGCAGCCGATGTCCGCGGTCGGTTTCGGCGCGGACGTCGGGCTGCTGCCCGTGTCGGTGTGGAACAACCCCGAACCGGAAATCGTGCTCGCGGTCGCCAGCGACGGCAGGCCGGTGGGCGCGACGCTCGGCAACGACGTGAACCTGCGCGACATCGAAGGCCGCTCGGCGCTGCTGCTCGGCAAATGCAAGGACAACAACGGCTCGTGCGCGATCGGCCCGTTCGTGCGGCTGTTCGACGACGGCTTCACGCTCGACAGCGTGCGGGCATGCAGCGTGTCGCTGCGCGTCGAAGGCGCGGACGACGGCTTCGTGCTCGACGGCATCAGCCACATGCGCGAGATCAGCCGCGACCCGGCCGACCTCGTCGCGCAGACCTGCGGCGCGCATCACCAGTATCCGGACGGCTTCATGTTGTTCCTCGGCACGATGTTCTCGCCGATCCAGGATCGCGACGCGCCCGGCGGCGGATTCACGCATCACCTGGGCGATCGCGTCACGATCTCCACGCCCGCGCTCGGCGCGCTCGTCAATACCGTGCGGCTTTGCACGGAGATCGCGCCGTGGACCTTCGGCGTGCGCGCGCTGTATGCGAATCTGGCCGCGCGCGGGCTGCTTTCCGAATGAAAGCGGGACACGCGGCGACATGAAGTCCTGCGCGAACGACGTCGACGGACAGTAAGCGAAGCGGTATGAAACGGCCGTTCGCGCCGGCACGCACGTAGGCCGGCCTTCACTGCGCGACCTGAACACTCGCCGAGCCGGAACGGCCGCCGCGAGCGGCGCCGCCAGCCGATCCCGCCATCCCGTAGCCTTTCCGGCGTCGCTCCACGGCCTCGGCGGACGCGATTCGCCCCACCGGCGCCTCGTCGGCTGCGACAATACCGCGGCTGAGTCAATTCGAGGTGTCGATGGAACTGAGGCAACTGCGCTATTTCGTCTGCGTCGTGGAACACGGCAGCATGGGCAAGGCCGCGCTCGAACTGGGCGTGGTGACGTCCGCACTGAGCCAGCAGATCAGCCGGCTCGAGAGCGAGCTGTCCACGCGCCTGCTGCAACGCACCTCCACGGGCGTCGTGCCGACGGACGCCGGTCTTGCATTCTGGAGACAGGCGCAACTCGCGTTGCGCCACGTCGACGATGCTGCGCTGGCCGCGCGTCAGGCGCGCCTGTCGGGGCACGTCAGCGTCGGGCTTGCGCCCAGTACGACCGGCGTACTCGGCCTCGCGTTCATGCGGGCGATGCGACAGCGCTATCCGGATGTCCGCTTGCGCATGGTCGAGAGTCTGTCGGGCTATCTCGGCGCGATGCTGAGTGCGCGCCAAATCGACCTGGCGATCCTGTTTCGTGAAGAACCCGCGCAGCGCTGGAGCGTGATGCCGTTGCTCGACGAACATCTGTTCGTGATCGGCGCGCCCGGCCTGCCGGGGATGCCCGACGGGCCGCACGTCCGTCTGGCGGACCTCGGCGCCGTGCCGCTGATCCTGCCGAGCGGCCCGCATGGCCTGCGCGCCTTGCTGGATGCCGCATTCGCCCGCACCGGCTTCACCCCGCACATCGCCGCCGAAGTCGACGGCCTCGCGATGTTGATGGATGCGGTGCGCGGCGGGCTCGGGGCAACCATTCAACCGGGCGCGGCGCTTGCGCGGCTCGAGAACGCCGCGCTTACGAGCATCCCGGTCGCGGACGCCCACGCGACGCGGCCGAACCTGATCGCGAGCGTCTCCGACGACGAGTTGTCGCCCGCCGGGCTCGCCGCGCGGGTCGTCCTCGCCGACGTGGCGCGCGAGATCGTCGCGGCAGGCGGGTGGCCCGGCGCCACGCTGCGCGAGCCGCCTCTTCACAAAAACTGAAGACGTGTTGCCGCTCCGCTGATGGCGGCAGGCGAGGCCGATCCGTAGAGTGCGTCTCAAAGGAGACAACTCAGATGATCGATGTTCTCGTAATCGGCGGCGGCAACGCGGCGCTGTGCGCCGCCTTGATGGCGCGCGAAGCCGGCGCGTCGGTGCTGCTGCTCGAAGCGGCGCCGCGGGCATGGCGCGGCGGAAACTCCCAGCACACCCGCAACCTGCGTTGCATGCACGACGGCCCGCAGGACGTGCTGGTCGGCGCCTATCCGGAAGAAGAGTACTGGCAAGACCTGCTGAAGGTCACGGGCGGCATCACGAACGAGGCGTTGGCCCGGCTCGCGATCCGCGCGTCGGCGAACTGTCGCCCGTGGATGCGCGCACATGGCGTGCGGTTTCAGCCGCCGTTGTCCGGCGCACTGCACGTGGCGCGGACCAATGCATTCTTCATGGGCGGCGGCAAGGCGCTGGTGAACGCGTATTACCGCAGCGCCGAAGCGCTGGGCGTACGGATTCGCTACGACACGCCCGTCGACGCCGTCGAACTCGACGGCGATCGCTTCGTCGCCGCGCATAGCGGAAACCGGCGCTTCGAGGCGCGCAGTTGCGTGCTCGCGGCGGGCGGCTTCGAATCCAACCGCGAATGGCTGCGTGAAGCATGGGGACAAAACGAGCGTGGCGAGTGGCCCGCCGACAATTTCCTCATCCGCGGCACGCGGTTCAACCAAGGTGTCCTGCTCAAGGCGATGCTCGACGCCGGCGCCGATGCGATCGGCGACCCGTCGCAGTCGCATTGCGTCGCGATCGACGCACGCGCGCCGCTCTACGACGGCGGCATCTGCACGCGGATCGATTGCGTATCGCTCGGTATCGTCGTCAACCGCGATGCGCGGCGCTTCTACGACGAAGGCGAGGACTTCTGGCCGAAGCGTTATGCGATCTGGGGCCGCCTCGTTGCGCAGCAGCCGGGGCAGACCGCCTACTCGATCATCGACGCCAAGGCCGTCGGACGCTTCATGCCACCGGTATTTCCGGGTGTCCGCGCCGATTCGTTGCCGGAACTCGCACGCCGGCTGAACCTGCCCGAACGCGCATTCGTGGAGACGCTACGCACGTACAACGCCGCATGCCAGGCAGGCACGTTCGATCACACCGTGCTCGACGACTGTCGCACCGAAGGCGTCAGCCCCGCGAAAACCCACTGGGCACGCCCGATCGATACGCCGCCCTTCTTCGGCTACGCGCTGCGTCCCGGCATCACGTTTACGTATCTCGGGCTCAAGGTCAACGAGCGCGCGCAGGTTCACTTCGGCGGACGGCCGAGCGGCAACCTGTTCGTGGCCGGCGAGATGATGGCCGGCAACGTACTGGGCAAGGGTTACACGGCGGGCGTCGGGATGTCGATCGGCACCGCGTTCGGCCGTATCGCGGGCACCGAGGCGGCGAAGGCCGCGCAAACGACCGGAGTTCAACGTGAACAATATTGAAGAACCAGTCCGCGACGCCCACGCGCTCGCCCCCGCCGGCCGGCCGTCGACACGCGCGAGCGGCGCCGCCGTGATCCGTATCGTGCCCGTCACCGACCACGAAGCGGAAGTCGCGCGCCAGATGCAGATCTGCAATGCGTGCCGCTACTGCGAAGGATTTTGCGCGGTCTTTCCGGCGATGACGCGCCGGCTCGAGTTCGCGAAGGCGGACGTCAACTACCTGGCCAACCTGTGCCACAACTGCGGCGCGTGCTATCACGCATGCCAATATGCGCCGCCGCACGAGTTCGCGGTGAACGTGCCGAAGGCGATGGCGCAGGTCCGGCTCGATACGTATGTCGAATATGCGTGGCCCGCCGCGCTGGGCAAGCTCTACCGGCGCAACGGCCTGACCGTCGCGCTCGCGCTCGCGATCGGGCTGGCGCTTTTCCTGATGCTCGGCGTCGCGATGCACGGCTCGCTGCCGAACGGCTCGTCGGGCGGGCGTTTCTATGCGATCTTTCCGCACAACCTGCTCGCGGCGATGTTCGGCTCGGTGTTCGGGCTCGCCATTCTGGCGCTCGGGGTGGGCGTGACGCGCTTCTGGCGCGACGTGTCGTCGGGCACGGCAAGCATGCCGGCGGTTGCCGAGGCGGCGAAGCACGCGCTCGCGCTCACCTATCTCGACGGCGGCCACGGTGATGGCTGCAATGAATCGGACGATGCGTTCACGCTCGCGCGGCGCCGGTTTCACCACTTCACGTTCTACGGTTTCATGCTGTGCTTTGCCGCCACGCTCGTGGCGACCTTCTATCACTACGCGCTGGACCTGCACGCGCCTTACGCGTTCCTGAGCCTGCCCGTGCTGCTCGGCACCGCCGGCGGAATCGGCCTGCTGATCGGGCCTGCCGGCCTCTTATGGCTCAACCTGCGGCGCGACCCCGCGCGGACCGATCCGGCACAGCGCCCGATGGACCGCGGCTTCATTGCGCTGCTGATGCTCGTGAGCGGATCGGGACTGGCGCTGCTCGTTTGGCGCGACACGAGCGCGATGGCGACGCTGCTCGCCGTTCATCTCGGCATCGTGATGGCCCTCTTCGCAACGTTGCCGTACGGGAAATTCGCGCACGGCATCTTTCGCTGCGCGGCGCTGCTCAAGTCGTCGATCGAAAAACGCCAGGCCGACCGCCTGCAACTCGGCTCGGACTGAATCGAGCCAATCGAAGCGGTCCGGCTTTCGGGCCGCTTCGCACCATACATCCAACGGAGACACCCCATGCATCCCTCACCGTCGATCGCGCCGGACGGCACGGCCGCAGGCACGTCGAAGCTCGGCGCGGTCCTGCGCGTGACCAGCGGCAATTTTCTCGAGCAGTTCGACTTTTTCCTGTTCGGCTTCTATGCGACCAGCATCTCGCGGGTCTTCTTTCCGGCGGCAAGCGAGTTCGCGTCGCTGCTGCTGACGTTTGCCGTGTTCGGCGCCGGTTTCCTGATGCGTCCGCTCGGTGCGATCGTGCTCGGCGCCTACATCGACGAAGTGGGAAGACGCAAAGGGCTGATCGTCACGCTCTCGATCATGGCGAGCGGAACGATCCTGATCGCGTGCGTGCCGGGGTACGCGACGATCGGGCTCGCCGCGCCGGCGCTGGTGTTGCTGGGACGCCTGCTGCAGGGCTTCTCCGCCGGGACCGAGTTGGGCGGCGTGTCGGTCTATCTCGCGGAAATGGCCACGCCCGGGCACAAGGGCTTCTATACGAGCTGGCAGTCGGCGAGCCAGCAGGTCGCGATCGTCGTCGCGGCGGCCGTGGGCTATCTGCTGAATCATCTGCTGACGAGCCAGGAAATCGGTGCGTGGGGCTGGCGCATCCCGTTCTTCATCGGTTGCGCGATCGTGCCGGTCATTTTCGTGCTTCGCCGAACGCTGCAGGAAACGGACGAATTCAGGGCGCGCACCCATCATCCGCGAGCACGCGAGGTGTTCGCGACAATGCTGCGGAATTGGCGCACCGTGTTTGCCGGCATGCTGCTCGTCGCCATGACCACGACGACGTTCTACCTCATCACGGTCTACACGCCGACGTTCGGCAGGGCCGTCCTGAAACTGTCCACGGCGGACAGCCTGATCGTCACGCTGTGCGTAGGCGTGTCGAATTTCTTCTGGCTGCCTGTCGGCGGTGCGCTGTCGGACCGCATCGGACGCAAGCCGATTCTCGTGGCCATCGCGGTCGCGGCCATCGTGACGTCGTATCCCGCGCTTGCCTGGCTTTCATCCGCGCCCAGCTTCGGCCGCATGCTGGCCGTGCTGTTGTGGCTCTCGTTCTTCTTCGGCATGTACAACGGCGCGATGGTCGCGGCGCTGACCGAAATCATGCCCGCCAGCGTCCGCGTGGCCGGTTTCTCGCTTGCATTCAGCCTCGCGACCGCGGTCTTCGGCGGCTTCACGCCGGCGGTGTCGACCTATCTGATCGAGGTGACGGGCGACAAGGCCGCGCCCGGCTACTGGCTCAGCTTCGCCGCGTGCTGCGGGTTGCTCGCGACACTGTCGTTGTATCGCAAAGGCGGGACGGCGCGGCGTTCGGCGTCGCCTGCGTGACAAGCGGTGCTTGCCTGAACGGAACGGCGGTGCGGCGCCTGCAGCGCGGCGCTCGCCGCTCGCGCCAGGGCGACCATCACGCCGGCACCGCACGCTCCGCCAGCTTGAACTCCCCGACCGTCTGCGCGAGCCGGGCCGCCTGCTCGCGCAGCGACGTCGCGGCAGCCGCCGATTGCTCGACGAGCGCCGCGTTCTGCTGCGTCGTATCGTCGAGCTGCGACACCGCCTGATTCACCTGCTCGAGCCCCGTGCTCTGCTCCTTCGCGGCGACGCTGATTTCGGCGATCACGCTCGTGATGTTGCGCACGCCGTCGACGATTTCGTCCATCGTCGCCCCGGCCGTCTGGACCAGCCCGGAGCCGCCCTCGATCTTCTCGACCGACGAATGGATCAACTGCTTGATTTCCCGCGCGGCCTGCGCACTGCGCTGCGCGAGCGCACGCACCTCCCCGGCGACGACCGCGAAACCGCGGCCGTGCTCGTTCGCGCGGGCCGCCTCGACGGCGGCGTTCAACGCGAGAATGTTGGTCTGGAACGCGATGCCGTCGATCACGCCGACGATGTTGGCGATCTCTGCCGACGCCTGCGTGATGTCGCTCATCGTCGAGACGACTTCGCGCACGACCGTGCCGCCCCGCAGCGCGACATCCGACGCCGATTCCGCCAGACGGTTCACCTGGCTCGCGGCATCGGCCGAGTTGCGGGCCGTGCCGGCGATCTCCTCGAGCGCGGCGGCCGTTTCCTGCAGGCTCGACGCCGCGTGTTCGGTACGGGCCGACAGATCCTGGTTGCCCTGGGCGATCTCGGCGCTCGCGAGGTTGACGGACGTGCTGAACGCGCGGATCTGCAGCAGGATCGCGCTGATCTTCTCGGCGAATGCGTTGAACGCCCGCGCGATCTGCGCGGCTTCGTCCGCGCCGTCGGCGGGCAGGCGCTTCGTCAGGTCGCCGCTGCCGCTCGATACGTCCGTGAGCGCATCGCGCACCATCAGGATGCGCTTGAAGGCCGCGTTCGTCATCGCGCCGACGAGCGCGGCCGCGATGATGGCGACGATCACGATCGCCAACAGCGTCGTCGTCGCGACGGCTCGCATGCCGGCCGTCACGTCGCCCTTGTCGAGCGCGAGTACCAGCGACCAGTCGGTGCCGACGATCGGTTGTGCGCGCATCAATTTGGCGGCGCCGTCGATGTCGACCGCAACGGGCGCGGATGCCGTCTGCAGCGCGCCGAGGCGGTCGGCATCGAGTTCCGGCGAGAGGCCGGTGGCCGGCTTCATGATCAGGTCGGTCTGGGCCGACGCGATCACGCGGCCTCCCTTGTCCACCAGGAATGCAAAGCTCGCCGGGGTCGGGTGAACGGAAGTCACGATCGAGCTCACGTTCTCCATGAACAGGCTGGCTGCCAGCACGCCCTTTACCGCGCCGTCGCGCACCACCGGCACCGCGAACGCGACGGCCGGCTTGCCGCTCGTCGCATCGCGGTAGAGCGCCGTCACGACCAGACGGCCCGCGCCGACAGCCTGCTTGTACCAGGGCCGCGCGGTCGGATCGTAGCCGGGCGAGAGCGGCACGTTGGAGAACGCCGTCTTGTCCGGCAGGCCGAGCGTCAGTACCTCGAAGCCGCCCGACTTGCCGAGCAGCTTCAACGCCGGCACCGGATCGCCCTCGCCGATCGCGATCGTGTCCGCCAGCGCCTGGGTTTCGCGCGAACGGCTGGCCACCCATTCGTCGATCGCCAGCGCATGGCCGGCGAGGATGGACTTGTGATTCTGGTCGATGGCCTCGTCGTTGTGGGTCTTGACGACGTAATAGACCAGCCCCCCGGTTACGGCCAGCGCCGTCACGACGATGGCGACGCACGTCGCCAGTATCCGTGCGCGAATTGATGACAGCATGATGACTTCGGTCTCCGTTGCCGCGTGATTGAACAGGATCGGCGAACAGGCTGATCCTGATCCATTTAACGGCACCGGGGGCGGGAAGTTGAGCGATGCGGGCAGGACGGCGGCACGCAGGAGGCCGCAAGACGCGCTATCGCGCGAAGCGCGAACATGGATACCGGTTGTAGCGTGCGGATCCGGAGCCGTTCGCGCGCTCGGCGTGACGAACGCGGACCGCGGTCGAATTTTTTTTGACGTCAGGCAACACGCAAACGATTGCCCGGAGAGCCCGTCCTAAACTGTTCGTTCTCCATTCCGTTAATCAGGAAATCTATTTGATACTCCAAACTGGATTCCTCCTATGAATGATCGACGATTGACGGTTCGCATGAAGCTGATCATGGCTTTCGGACTTCTTACATGCCTGGTCGTGCTCGTCTCGCTCCTCGGCATCATCTCGCTCGGCAACGCAAACGACGCCTTCGAGGACTACGTCAACGGCACCAACGCCCGCGCGAACCTGGCGGACAAGATTCGCTTCGCCGTCGACCGGCGCGCGATCGCCGCCCGCAACCAGGTCCTCGCGGCTAGCCCGCGCGATGCGGACCTCGAGAAGGAAGCGGCGCTGCAGGCCGACCGCGAAGTCGGCATGCTGATGAGCGAACTGACGAATGCGGTTCGCGACGGAAGCGGCGCGTCCGACAAGTCTCGCGAACTGGTTCGGCAAATCGGGGCGATCGAGACGCAGTACGGCCCCGTGGCGCGCGCCATCGTCGACGCGGCGGCGAACAACCGGCGCGACCAGGCGATCACGATGATCAACGAACAGTGTCGACCGCTGCTGGCGCAGCTTGTGGCGGCCACCGACACGTATGCGAAGTACTCGCGCTCGCGGGCCGACCACCTGGTGAAGGAATCGGACGACCGTTATACCTCGCGCCGACTGATGCTGATCGCCATCTGCATCGCCGCCGCCGCCGCGGCCGCGATCTCGGGCCTCTTCATCACGCGCGGCCTGCTGCGCGCGCTGGGCACGGAGCCCGCCGCGCTCAGCGAGATCGCCGGCCATATCGCCGCCGGCAATCTCGCCGCCGAATCCACGACCGGCGCCGCGCCGGCCGGCAGCGTGCTGGCTTCCATGCGGGACATGCAGGCGAACCTGATCCGCCTGATCTCGGAAGTCCGTACCGCATCGGGCAACGTCGCGACAGGGGCCGGCGAAATCGCGTCCGGCAACCAGGATCTCTCCTCCCGCACCGAACAGCAGGCCGCCTCGTTGCAGGAGACCGCATCAAGCATGGAGCAACTGACATCCACCGTGCGCCTGAACGCCGACAACGCGCAGCAGGCGAGCGGCTTGGCCAACAATGCATCGGAGGTCGCCCAGCGCGGCAGCTCGGCGGTCGGCCTGATGGTCGACACGATGACGGACATCAGCGCGAGCTCCGCCAAGATCGCCGAGATCACCGGGATCATCGAGGGAATCGCGTTCCAGACCAACATTCTCGCGCTCAACGCGGCCGTGGAGGCCGCCCGCGCCGGCGAGCAGGGCCGCGGCTTCGCGGTGGTGGCCAGCGAAGTCAGGAGTCTGGCGCAGCGTTCGTCGAGCGCCGCGAAGGAAATTCGCGAGCTGATCTCGCAATCGGTCCAGAAAATCCAGGATGGCTCGCATATCGCGAACAACGCGGGCGACACGATGAGCCAGGTCACGCATGCGATCTCGCGCGTGACCGACATCATGGGCGAGATCGCCGCGGCGTCGAGCGAGCAAAGCCGCGGCATCGAGCAGGTCAATCTGGCCATCACGCAAATGGACGAAGTCACGCAGCAGAATGCGGCGCTCGTCGAACAGGCCGCCGCCGCGTCGAAGTCGCTCGAGGAACAGGGCAGCCGGCTTGCCGAGGCCGTCTCGCTGTTCCGGCTGGACACGCGCACGGCCGGTGCGTAGGCCGGCGCCCGCCGCCCTGTGTCGGTGACGGACGCCATGGATTCCGGCGTCCGTCATGTTAAGTACCGGAAATTAACCAGATAGTGGGAATTTTCGCCTGCCGCGTGCAACGCGAAACAATTCCGTAACGACCGCGTAACGATCGCTCACCACAATCCTCCATCTTCTACCATCAGGATGGAGTCTTGCATGTTTGCGTCACGAAGCCGTTTCCCGCTGCACGTCGCAGCATTGTCGAGTGCGATCGTACTGGCTGCCTGCGGCGGCGGCGACGACGTCACGTCGACCGGCACGATCGCCGCGGCCGTTCCCGCGCCGCCCGCCGACCCCGGCTTCGTCGACAGCGCGCCGATCCCGAGCGCGCCCGCGTTCGTCGACAACGTCGCGACCAACCAGCGCGGCGATGCGCGCTATGCGACGCTGTCGACCAACGCCGCGGTGCGCGTGTTGAGCCGTTTCCTCGATCTGTGGCAGCCGGCGACGATGCTGGTCGACGCGGGCGTGAGCGCGCCGGCGAACGGCGCGTTCCCGGCCATCTCGCCGTCGACCTGCTCCGGGCTGCCGAACAGCGGCGTGCCCTGCGGCACGATCCTGAACGATGCGGTGCTGTCGGCCAACGTGCAGTACGTGATCAACGCGACGACCGCCCGGACGCCGCAACAGGCCGATGCCGCGTACTACGACGACCGGCGCGGCAAGGGATACAGCGTGACCGACGGCATGGGTCCGCTCACCGCCGCGTGGCGCACCGCGGCCCAGCAGACGACCAGCATCACCAGCGTGCCCGCCGATGCGACGACCGTGCTGTACAACGATTCCGGCAACAACGTCGGCGTCGGCAGCAGCGGCGGCAACGCCAGCTTCGGCAAGGTCGTCGACCTGCTCAACGAAATGGGCAACAACGCGTCGACCGAACCGTCGAAACGCTTCTTCAAATACGCGCGCCCGTACCGCTGGAGCACCAGCGTGGTCGTCGCGCCGACGCTCGTGCCGGCCGAAAGCACCACGCCCGCGACCGACGGCGGCTTCGTCAGCGGCCACACGGCCGAGGCCGTGCGCGATGCGACGACGATGGCGTGGCTCGTGCCGGAACGCTTCCAGGAAATGGTCAGCCGCGGCCTCGAACTGGGCGAGAACCGGATTCTCGCCGGCATGCATTCGCCGCTCGACGTGATCGGCGGCCGCACGCTCGCGCTGGCCATCAGCGCGGCGAACCTGACCGCGTACGCCAGCGACGCGCAGGCCGCCTACACGCAAGCGCATCAGACGCTGCAGCAACTGACCGGAACGAGCGCCACGACCTTCTCCGCATTCGCGCACTCGGGCACGACGGCCACCGACCGGTTCGCCGACTACACGACGAACCGGGCCGCGTTCCTGCGCCGCATGACCTTCGGCTTCGGTGCGATCGAATCGACGAACGCACCGCCGGTCGTGCCGAAGGGCGCGGAGATCCTGCTGCAGACGCGCTTTCCGTACCTGAGCGCCGACCAGCGGCGCGTCGTGCTGAAGACGACCGAGCTGCCGTCCGGCTATCCGGTCATGGACGACGCGGAAGGCTGGGGGCGCCTGAACCTGTTCGCGGCGGCCGACGGCTACGGCGCGTTCAACGGCAACGTGATCGTGTCGATGGATGCGTCGCAGGGCGGGCTCAATGCCGCCGACCTGTGGCGCAACGACGTCGCGGGCGCCGGCAAGCTGACGCTGCAAGGCAGCGGCACGCTGACGCTGGCGGGCAACAACGCCTACACGGGCGGCACGCAGGTGAGCGGCGGCACGCTCGCGGCGGCGTCGCCGACGGCGTTCGGCACGGGCGACGTGTACGTCGGCTCGGGCGGCAGCGTACGGATCGCGGCCGCCGCGCCGGTGACGATCGCCACCCGCTACACGCAGCTCGACAACACGACGCTCGAACTCGACATCGACGGCAACGGCGGTGGGCGTCTGCGCGTGGGCGGCCCGCTCACCGTCACGGGCGGCACGCTGCACGTGAAATTCGTGAACGGCTACGCACCGAAGGCCGGCGACACCATCGCGCTGATCGACGGTGCGGCGGCGGCCGCGAAGTTCGCGACGGTGACGGTCGACGGGTTCAAGGCCACGCCGGTCTACACGGCGACGGGCGTGTCGATCACGCTGTCGGCGGCGTAACCGGCAGCGAAGATCGTTCCTGCAACGGCGCCGCTCATGGGCGGCTTCGGCTACAGCTACGCGAAGCGACCGGAGGCCGCCATGCCGGCGTCGTCCGGGCAAGACCGCGTACCGAAGCGCCGTTGCAGCTCGATGATCGTCGGCAGGTTGAAATCGTGGACGTCCGGCGTGGCGCCGCCCTGCCGCCGGCTCACCTCGACACAGAGTTCCAGCGCACGCGCGCGGGTTTCGGCGAGCAAGCGCAGCGCCTCGCCGAGCAAGCCCTTCTCCAGTTCCGACAATGAGCCGTCGTGACCGGTTTCGCCGATTGCCGGCTCGCTCATGCTGGTTTCCATCGCGGCTTCTCCTTCGCTGTCCGATTGCCCACGCGGCCGCACGCCGCCTTGCGCGTCACATGACCGCGCCGCGCAGCCACGGCACGAACTCGCGTTCACCGATGCCGTTGTCCTCGCTGCGCGATCGCCGCCCGGAGGCGACGTCGAGCATCAGCCGAAACAGCCGCGCGCCCGCTTCGTCGACCGAGAGCGAACCGGCGACGATCCCGCCGCTGTCGAAATCCATGTCCGATTGCATCCGCTCGTACAGGCCGCTCGTCGTCGCGATCTTGATCGTCGGCACCGGCTTCGAGCCGAACACCGAGCCTCGTCCCGTGGTGAAGCACACGAGATTCGCGCCGCCGGCGATCTGCCCGGTGGCCGACACCGGGTCGTAACCGGGCGTATCCATGAACACGAGCCCGGCTTGCCGCACCGGCTCCGCATAGTCGTAGACCGCGCGCAGCGGCGAGCGGCCGCCCTTCGACACCGCGCCGAGCGACTTCTCGAGAATCGTCGTGATGCCGCCGGCGAGGTTGCCGGGCGACGGGTTGTTGTTCATTTCGCCGCCGTTGTCTGCGACGTAGCGCTCCCACCACTGCAACCTGCCGAGCAAACGCTCGGCCACGTCGCGCGAGGCCGCCCGCGCGATCAGCAAATGCTCCGCGCCGTAGATCTCGGGCGTCTCGGACAGAATCGCGGTGCCGCCGTTGCGGACCAGCAGATCGACGGCCGCGCCGAGCGCCGGATTCGCGGTGATGCCCGAGTAGCCGTCGGACCCGCCGCACTGCAGGCCGACCGTCAGCCGCGAGGCCGGCACGGCGCTGCGACGCGCGCCGTCGGCCCGCTCCAGCAACTCGCGCACGATCGACACGCCTTTGGCAACGGTGTCGCGCACCCCGCCCTCGTCCTGGATGACCAGCGTGCGCACGGTGCCCGGCGCTGCCGCGTCGAGCCGTTGCGCGAGCGCGCCGACCTGGTTGACCTCGCACCCGAGGCCGACGAGCAGCACGCCGGCGAAATTCGGGTTGCGCGCGTAACCGACGAGCGTGCGCCGCAGCAGTTCGATGCCGTCACCGGTCGCCGACATGCCGCAGCCGCTCTGATGAGTGATCGCGACGACGCCGTCGACGTGACCGAACGCATCGAGCGCGCCGTGCCGGTATGCATCGGCGATCGCGTGACAGACGCTCGCCGAACAGTTGACGCTCGCGATCACGCCGACGTAGTTGCGGGTCCCCACGCTGCCGTCGGGCCGCACGAATCCGTCGAAGGTGTCGCGGCGATCCGTTGCAACGTCGTGTGTGTCGCCCGCAGGCCCGTCGTCGTGCGCATGCCGCTCGGGCATCCCGACGTTGTGCACGTGCACGTGCTCGCCGGCTGCGATGTCGCGCAACGCGACGCCGATCGGCTGCCCGCATTTGACGATCGCGTCGCCGCGCGCGATCGGCGCGGTGGCGATCTTGTGGCCGGCCGGTATCGCGGCCGCCGGCCGCAGCGGTGCGCCGTGCACGTCGACCGGCACGTCCGGCGCGAGCGCGTCGAGCGCGACGGCGACGTTGTCGTTGCCGTGAAGGATCACGATGGTCGGTTGCTTCACGATGGACTTCTCCCTGTCGTTGCGGCCGCCGGTTCGTAGCGGGCGGCGAGTTGCCGCAATCGCGCTTGTTCGACCGGCACCGCCAGCGAATCCCCGAGCGCGAGCAGCGGCTCGATCCGCCGCGCGACCTTCTCGCGATGGTTGACCGCGATATCGGCGATGCGATGCGCGAGAAACGGGTTGAGAAAGCGCTCGCGCACGCTGTCGACGTAGCGTTCCGCCGTGTCGCGCAAGCCCAGCGCGACGAATACTGGCGTGACCTCATCGCGCCACACGGCTTCGAGACCGTCGCGCAGCCGCGCATCGCTCATCGCGTCCAGCACCGTTTCCGATGCGTCGCGCCCTGCCGCGAGCCACTGTTCCGCGAGCCAGCTGTGCCCGAGATTGAGGAAGAACAGCTTCAGGCGCTCGTGGCCGCGCAAATCGTCGGTGACGACGATCTGCGCATGCGTGCACGGCAGCGCCATATCGGCACGCCGTTCGATCGCCCATAGCGCGTAGGGCTCCGCAATCGCGCCGACCGGATGCAGCGGCTCGGACACGATGCGGTCGACGAGCGAGTTGACCCATACGCAGCGGCTGCACAGATAGTCGGTGAACGCGTCGGGCAGCCGCCACTGGCGCGCGAGGCCCAGCACGATGTCGCGCAGCGTGTCGCCGTTGTTCGTCACCAGTTCGCAAGGCAGCACGGTGACGCCATCGCCGGGCCGCACCTGCCAGCGCGCGTGCAGCAGCGCGAGCAGCTTCGCCGGAAAGCCGTGCGGTGCGTGCTCCGGCTGGGCCAGCAGGTCCACGGCATCGCGCGGATCGGGGCGATACCCAGCATCGCCGGTGTTCGACACGATGACGCGCACCGTCTCGATCGTAGCAGCGCGGATCTCCGCCCAGTCCCGCTCGGCGTCCCACGCGCGCTGCACGGCGCGGCACTCGACGACTTCGTCGACCACGCCGCCGCGCTCGCGCCCGCGAATCCGCACCGGATAACGACCGGTGGCGCGCAGCGCATCGATGCGGGCGCGGCTGGCCGGATTGCCGGTCGTCTGCACGATGCCGATGCCGCCCATCGCGTTGCCGTCGTCCAGCGCCTGCGAGACGAACAAGTCGACGTGCGCGAGCAAGAAGCGGCTCGTGCCGAACTGCAGGATCGGCGGCGTCATTGCGTGCGCTCCGCGTGCCGGATTCGATCGTTCAGCATTCGACGAGCGCCTTCACGACGGTCTGCCCCGCATCCAGCAAGCGCGGCAGCGCATCCGGCACCTCCTCGAGCCGCATCCGGTGCGTGTTCAGCGCGCGGTCCGGAATGCGCCCCGCACGCATTGCGTCGAGCACCGTCGCGAAATCCTCGGCCGTCGCATTGCGGCTCGCGAGCAACGTGGTTTCCCGCTTGTGGAATTCAGGATCCGAAAACGCGACATGCCCGCGCACGATCGAGATCAACGTGTACTTGCCGCCGTGCGCGACGAACTCGAAGCCGCGATTCATCGCATCGAGATTGCCCGTCGCGTCGAATACCGCATCGAAATACTCGCCGTTCGTCAACGCTGCGAGACGCGCCGCGTCGTCTTCCCCAACCTCCACCGTCGCATCGACCGTGAGATGCTGCCGGCAAAACGCGAGCCGATCCGCCCGCGTATCGAGGCACGTGACGTCGGCGCCGCGCAGCTTCGCGAAGATCATCGCGGCCATGCCGATCGGCCCGGCGCCGACAATCAGCGCCCGCTGTCCGGCACGCACATCGGCGCGGCGCACCGCATGCGCGCCGATCGCAAGGAATTCCAGCATCGCCGCCTGGTCGAGCGAAATGCCGTCGGCCTTGTGGACGAACTGCGCGGGCACGCTTAGGTATTCTGCGAGTGCGCCGTCGCGATGCACGCCGAGCACCTTGATGTTGACGCAGCAGTTCGTGTTGCCGTGACGGCAGGCGACGCAGTGTCCGCACGACAGATACGGCATCACGTACACCGCGTCGCCCGCGCCGAGACCCGCCTCCGGTTCCGCTTCGACGACGACCGCGGAAAGCTCGTGACCCATCACGCGCGGATAGTCGAGGTACGGCTGGTTGCCGGTGAAGATGTGCAGGTCGGTGCCGCAGATGCCGACCCGTTGCACGCGCAACAGCACTTCGCCGCTGCCGCGCACGGGCAGTTCGCGCTGCTGCACGCGCAGCACGCCTGGGGATTCGCAAATCACGCTGAGCATGTCGGTTTTCCTTTCGTTCGGGTTCATTCGTCGTGGCGTGCGGTGTCGATCCGGTAGAAACGGCGTGCGTTGCCGCCGAAGATGTCGGTCAGCGCCGCGGAGCCGAGCAACCGCGCGCAGTCGTCCTCGCACGCGGCCAGCCATTCACCGTAGCCGCCGCATGCCGATGCCAGCCGCAGCACCGGCCAGTCGCTGCCCCACATCAGGCGCGTCGGCCCGAACAGTTCGGCCAGCGCGTGGACATACGGCCGGGTGCGCGTGCGGACGGCATCCGGGCCGGCCGACGGCCCCGCTTCGGTCCAGAGGCCGGACAGCTTGCAGTGAAGGTTCGGCAGGTGCGCGAGCCGGCTCATCGCGGACAGCCACGGCTGCAATTCGCCGCGTTCGATGAACGGCTTCGCGCCGTGGTCGATCACGATCGGCAAATCAGGATGGCGTCGCGCAAACGCATGCAGCGCATCGAGATGGCTCGGCATCACCAGTGCATCGAAACGCAGCCCATGCTCGAGCATCGCGGCGACCGCGTGATCCAGCCGCGGATCGTCGATCCACGCGTCGTCGGGCAGATCCTGCAGCATCGGCCGCAAGCCGCGCGCTTTCGGTGCCGATGCGAACGTCGCGATCCGCGCCGGTGCGTCGTCGGCCTTCAGGTCGACCCAGCCGACCACGGCGCCGACGCTCGGCGTGTCAGCCGCGAGATCGAGCAGAAAGCGCGTGTCCGCTTCGCTCGGCAGCGATTGCACGACGACGGTGGTATCGATGCGCGCGGCGTCGAGCAGCGGCGCCAGATCGGCGGGACCGAAATCGCGATGAATCGCGTCGAGTTCGGCTGGCGGCCAGCAGCCGACCCGCGCGCCGATTCGCCAGTAGTGCTGATGGGCGTCGATGCGCGTGGTCATGCGTGTGCTCCCGGAACCGGCGCGTGCGCCGCGATCAACCCTTCGTCCCGCAATGCATCCCACAGCTCGGCCGGCGCGGGGCGCTCGAACCAGTCGATGTTCTGCTGCAACTGCGCCACGCTGCGCGCGCCGATCACGCACGACACGACGGCCGGATGCCCGAACGGGAACTGCAACGCAGCGGCGGGAAGCGGCACGTCGAAGCGCTTGCACAGCGCGCCGAGCCGCGTCGCCTTGTCGATCACGTCGGCGCTCGCGTCCGCATAGTTGAACTTGCCATTGCCGGCGAGCAGGCCGGAATTGAACACGCCGCCGATCACGATCGCCGTCCCTTCCCGGGCGCACGCGTCGAGCAGCGGTTCGAGCGCCGTCTGTTCGAGCAGCGTGTAGCGGCCGGCCAGCAGCACGGCGTCGAGCGCCGCTTCGTTCAACGCGTCGGCCGCGACTTCCCATTCGTTCACGCCCAGACCGAACCCGCCGATCTCGCCGCCCGAGCGCAGCGCATCCAGCGCGCGAAACCCGCCGCCGCGGGTCAACTGCGCCCAGTAGTGCGCGTGACGCTCGCCATGCGTCATCGCGCCGATGTCGTGCACGTAAAGCATGTCGACGCGCGCGAGCCCGAGCCGTTGCCGGCTGTCGTCGTGCGAGCGCATGATGCCGTCGTAGCTGTAGTCGTAGACCGGCCGGAACGGCAGCGGCTCGGCCCAGCCGTCGTCGCCCGGCCGCACGCTGGCGTCGGCGCGCATCAGCCGCCCGACCTTCGTGCTGAGCGTGAAGGCGCCGCGCTCGCGCGCGGCGAGCGCCGCCCCCACGCGCCGCTCGGACAGCGTGTAGCCGTAATACGGCGCGGTGTCGAAATAGCGCAGGCCGGCCGCCCACGCGGCGTCGACGAGGGCTGCGGCATCGGCGGCCGACATCGGCCGATAAAGGCCGCCGAGCTGCGAGCAGCCGAGGCCGAGCACGGACATCGTCAGCCCGCTGCGCGGCAAGATACGCGTATCGTTTGCGTTCATGAGGCGTGACGGGTTACGGGAAGAAGACACGGCGATCAGTACAGGACGTTTTTCGCCGCCTGAGAATCGAGGTTCTGCTTGTCGACCATCACGACACCGGTATCGATCAGCTTCGGCGCGGGCTTGCGCTCGATCACGTCGAGCGCCGTGCGCACGCCCTGATTGCCCATCTGCCACGAGCCCTGCACGGCGATCGCCTGCACGGTGCCGTCGCGCACGAAGCCCTGCAGGTCCTCGTTGCCGTCGAACCCGATCGCCACCACCTTGCCCGCCTTGCCCGACTGCTTCAGCGCACGGCCCATGCCGACCGCGGTCGGCTCGTTCGCGCCGAAGATGCCCTTCAGGTCCGGGTTCGCCGACAGCACGTCGGTCGTCTGGTTCAGCGCGGTCGCCATTTGCGATTGCGAGTAGTACGGACCGACGACCTGCAGCTTCGAATGGCTCTCGATGTACTTGCGGAACCCGCCGACGCGGCTGACCTCGGACCCCGCGCCCGGCACGTACGACATGATCGCGATCTTGCCCGACTGCCCGACGCGGTCGATCAGCGCCTTCGCGCACAGCGCGCCCGCCTTCTCGTTGTCGGTCGACAGGAACGCCTGGTAGTACGGCTTGCCGGCGTCGGCGATGGCCGAGTCGATCAGCACCACCGGAATGTGCGCTTCCCACGCCTTCTTGATCGCGGGCACGAGCGCATCGGGATCGGACGGTGCGAGCACGATGGCCGCCACGTGACGCGTGACCGCGTTGTCGACCATGTTGACCTGTCCGCTGATGTCCGACTCGGCCGCCGGCCCCTGGAACGTCATCGTGTAGCCCTTGGCGCCGTCGAGCGCGGCCTTCGCGCCCTTCTGCACGTTCTGCCAGTAGTTCGAATTGACCGTCTTGACGATCACGGCGATCTCGCCGCCCGCCGCATACGCGCCGCTGCCGCACACCGCGAACACGCACGCCGATGCCGCCAGCAGGATGGATTTGTTCATGTCTCGCTCCGCTTCTCGTTGGTAGGGACTGCTTGCTGCCGGTCAGGGCCGGCGGTTGCGCAACTGGTCGATCCACACCGTGCCGAGGATCACGACGCCGATGATGATCTGCTGGATGAAGCTCGACACGCCGTTCATGTTCAGGCCGTTGCGCAGCACGCCGATCACGAACGCGCCGATCGCCGTGCCGGAAATCGTGCCGACGCCGCCCATCAGCGACGTGCCGCCGATGACCGAGCTGGCGATCGCGTCGAGCTCGTACATCACGCCTTCGTTCGGCTGCCCGGTGACGAGCCGCGACATCAGCACGCAGCCGGTCACGCCCGCGAGCGCGCCGGACAGCACGTAGGTGAACAGCTTCACGCCCTGCACGTTCACCCCCGACAGCCGCGCGGCTTCCGCGTTCGACCCGACCGCATAGATATGACGGCCGAGCGACGTTCTCGACAGCAGCACGGACACCACGACGAACAGCACGACCATGATCACGACCGGATACGGAATGCCGGGAAATGTCGTGTCGGGGAACCCGTCCGCGCCGATGCGCGAGATCCTCAGCAGCGCGCCGTTGCCGAGCGCGCCGAACGCGTCGCCGAGATCCGATACCGGCCGGGCGCCCGTGATCTGCAGCGCGATACCGCGCGCGACGAGCATCATGCCGAGCGTCGCGATGAACGGCGGCAGGCCCATCTGCGTCACGCAGATGCCGTTGACGAGTCCGCACAGCGCGCCGACCAGGATGCCGGCCGCCATCGCGGCGGGCACCGGCACGCCGGCCTTGACCAGCAGCGCCGCGCACACGCCGGCCAGCGCGAGCACCGAGCCGACCGACAGGTCGATGCCGCCGGTGATGATCACGCAGGTGGCGGCCACGCCCAGATAGGCGATGGAGGTGACCTGCAGGCCGACGGTCATCAGGTTGTCGACCGAGAAGAACGCCGGGCTCGATATCGAGAACGCGAACACGAGCACGACGAGACTGCCCAGCGCCGCGAACTTCTGGATCAGGTCGCGCCGCCGCTGTCGCGCCGCCCGTTCGTCGGCCTGGCTTCGATCGGATGTCATTTCAAGCATGGGAACGCCCCGACGCGTAGTGCATGATCTCCTCCTGACTGGTGTGTTTCGTATCGAGAATGGCGGTCATTCGACCTTCGTGAAAAACAGCGATCCGGTCGGTCATGCCGAGCAGCTCCGGCAGTTCCGAACTGATCAGCACGACGCCGACGCCGTCGGCGGCGAGCCGGTCCATCAGCCCGTAGATCGCGAATTTGGCGCCGACGTCGATCCCGCGTGTCGGCTCGTCGAAGAACAGGATCTTCGAGCCGCGGTACAGCCATTTGCCGATGACGACCTTCTGCTGGTTGCCGCCGGACAGGTTGCGCACGCGCTGGTGCACGGACGGCGTGCGAATCGCCAGGTCCTGCACGTAGCGGCGCGCCACGTCGATCTCGTCGTCGAAACGCAGGAATCCGAAGCGCGATGCGATGCCGCGCACGTTCGCGAGCGTGAGATTCGCCGCGACCGGCATCGGCAGCGCGAGCCCCTCCTTCTTGCGGTCCTCCGACAGATACGCGATGCCGTGCCGGATCGCCTCGCGAGGCGAGCGGATCGTCACGGGCCGGCCGTGCAGCGCGATCGTGCCGCCGTCGGGGCGGTCCGCGCCGAAGATCGCGCGCGCGATCTCGGTGCGCCCGGCGCCCATCAGTCCCGCGAAACCGAGGATCTCGCCGCGGCGCAGCGCGAACGACACCGGCCCGAACACGCCGTCGCGGCGCAGGTCCCGCACGTCGAGCAGCACGTCGTCCGTCGGCACCGATTGCCGGGTCGGGTACGCGTCGTCGAGCGTCCGCCCGACCATGCGCGCGACGATGTCGTCGATGCTCACGTCGGCGAAATCGTCCGTCGAAATGTGGCGCCCGTCGCGCAGCACCGTCACGCGATCGACGATCTGCGCCATTTCGTCGAGCCGATGCGAGATGTACAGGATCGCGACGCCGTCGGCGCGCAGTTCCTCGATGATGCGAAAGAGCTGCACCGTCTCCGCTTCCGTCAGCGACGACGTGGGCTCGTCCATGATGAGCACGCGCGCATCGTGCGACAGCGCCTTCGCGATCTCGACCATCTGCTGTTGCGCGATGGACAGCACGCCGACCTTCGTCGTCGGCGCGACGTTCAGGCCGATGCGCGCGATGCAGCGCGCCGCCTCCGCATTCATGCGTTTCGTATCGACGAACGGGCCGCGCCGCGGCTCGCGCGCGAGGAACAGGTTTTCCGCCACGCTCAGGTGCGGGACGAGATTGAGTTCCTGGTGGATGATCGAGATGCCGGCCGCCTGCGCTTCGGAAGCCGAACGAAACCGCACCGGCGCACCGCGATAGTGGACGACACCCTCGTCGGGCAGGTACTGACCGCTGATGATTTTCATCAGCGTGGATTTGCCCGCGCCGTTTTCGCCGCACACCGCATGCACCTCGCCGCGTCGCAGGTCGAGGCGAATCCCGTCGAGCGCGAGCACGCCGGGGAAGCGCTTGCGAATCCCGTCCAGGCGCAGGATCTCCCGGTCGGCGTCGTCGTGAGCGGCCTGACTGGGCAGATTGCGAGGCATTGCCATTGCGTCTCCTTGGAATGGATCGACCTCGACACCATCTGGTCAGTCCAATTTGGATGAATTACAGCAATCAAACCAATTTTGGTCAAGCCAATTTAATTATTCACATCCGATCTTACCAATGGTGAAAACCCGGACATCCGGATGAATGCACCGCCGCACGGGGCGATGCAGCAGGCGTGATAGACTCCGCGACACGCGCTTGCGCCCCAAGCGCCTTGATCCCGATCCATCGAATGAAATCGACAGAACCCAAGCGGCTTTACCAATCGGTCGCGGCCCAGATCGTCGCGCTGATTCGTCAGGGCGAATTCGCGATCGGCGAGCGGCTGCCGCCGGAGCGCGAGCTGGCGCTGACGCTCGGCGTATCGCGTCCGTCGCTGCGCGAGGCGCTGATCGCGCTGGAAATCGGCGGCCAGATCGAGATCCGGATGGGCTCCGGTGTCTATGTGCGCGACACGGCGGCCGACGACGTCGGCCCGATGGCCACGCTCGGCGACAGTCCGTCGGAATTGATGCAGGCCCGCGCGGCCGTTGAAGGCAGCGTCGCCGCGCTGGCCGCGGCGCGGATGACAGCCGCGATGCTCGAGCGCCTGCGCCGCACCGTTCAGCGCATGAAGCGGCTCGCGGAGGCCGGCAAATCGCCGGTCGAAGCCGACCGGCAGTTCCACATGCTGATCGCGGAAGCCGCCGGCAATTCGGTGCTCACCCGCTTCGTCGGCGAGCTGTTCGACAGCCGCCACGACCCGATCGCGGCCGCCATGCGCGGTCACGCGGAAAATCCGCAGACCTGGACCGCCGCGGTGCGCGAGCACGAGGACGTGCTGCTCGCGCTGCAGGCCGGCGACCCGATCGCGGCCCAGACGGCCATCCGCGCGCATCTTCGTGCGTCCGAAGCGCGCTGGATCGAGGGTGGCCTGAAAGCCGATCCGGATTGATCGCGTGCCGGCGCCGGCACGCGTTGGCGAGCACGGGCGCCGGTAACGCGCTATTCAACGCCCTGCAACGCCGCCCGTTCGCTGGCCGTGCGGCGCGCCGGCAGCGTGCGCGGCACCAGGCTCGTCACCAGCACCGCGCCGACCACCAGCAGCCCTGCGACCACCCCGAACCCGGCATACGGCGCGCCGGTCCGCGCAAACAGGACGCCGACCAGCCACGAACTGAACGCCCCGCCGAGCGAACCCAGCATGCTGATCACCGCGATGCCCGCCGCCGCCGCCCGGCCGGTCAGTTGGGCAGCCGGAATCGTCCAGAACACGATCGGCACGGTGAACGCGCACAGTTGCGCGATCGCAAGCAAGGCCACGGTGATCCATACGTGACCGACCGAGAAGCGCAGGAGCAGCAGACTGCAGGCGGTGACGAGCATGCACACCACCGTATGCCACCGGCGCTCGCCGTATCGGTCGGAACTCCATGCGATCGCCACGTTGCCGATCATCGTGAACACGGAAATCAGTCCGGACAACCAACCGATTCCCGAGATGCTCGACACCCCGGCCGCCTTCAGCACCGTGGGCGACCAGAACGTCACCGTACCCATGCCGACGTAGACGCAGAAATAGATCGCAGCAAGGCCCAGCACCCGACCGTTGCGAACGATGTCGAGCACGCCCACCCGGCCATGGCCGACCACGGCCGAGGCCCGCTCCGCGTCCAGATCGCGCAAGAGCGCCTGCCGCTCCGGCGGCGACAGCCATGCCGCCTGCTCCGGCCGGTCGCTCAGCATCCGCGGCGCGACCAGTCCGAGCGCGATGGCCGGCAATCCCTCGATCAGGAACAGCCATTGCCATCCGCGCAACCCCATCGTGTCCTGCAGGTGCGCCATGATCCAGCCGGACAGCGGTCCGCCGATCATCCCGGCTACAGGAACGGCGAGCAGCAGCACGCTGTTGACACGGGCGCGCACCGTATCCGGAAACCAGTACGACAGGTACAGGATCAGGCCCGGAAAGAAGCCGGCCTCGGCGGCGCCGAGCAGAAAGCGCACCACGTACAGCGACACGCTCCCGGTCACGAACATCTGCGCCACCGTGCAGAGGCCCCACAGCACCATGATTCGCATGAGCGTGCGGCTCGCGCCGATGCGCGCCAGCACCAGATTGCTCGGCACCTCGAATGCGGCGTAACTGATGAAGAAGATGGCCGTCGCGGAGCCGAATACGGCTTCGCTCAAGCCGAGGTCCTGCAGGAACTGCAGTTTGGCGAACCCGATGTTGACGCGATCGACGAAGTTGATCACGTAACAGACGAACAGAAACGGAATCACGCGCAGCGCGATCCGACGATACAAGACGGCAGGGGGTGACTCGGACATGGACCGCTCCCGGTATGTGGACATGCATCACGAGCAAGCGAGGCGTTGCGAGGCAATTATACGAATCCCGTATTTCGGGATTTATTGGTAGTTAACACGAGAGAGGACGTTGACCCGTGAGGCACCACGTCGCCAAATCCGCATTCGTCAGTTTTGTAAGAAAACAGCAACATATTACGATCTTATTGGCCGTTTTCCCCTCGTTGCAAGACCTCGCGCAACACCATGTGTAAACCCGACCTTATAAATAAATGCAATCCCTTATAATGAGATTTTACAAAACACGATCGCCAACGACGGTCGCTTGTCGATATTGTCCGGCACCCCCGCATTTCTTTCGGTTCGGTTACGCTCCGTCGCCCTCCGCGACGTGCTCGCTCGACGAGGGTCAACGGGTTTTCGATCGGGTCACCCGGTGTTTTTTTCTGGATATGATCGTCTGCAGGACGAGCCGCGCTGCCCGCACCCGGGCAGCATGAGCCGGCTTCGGCCGGGATCGAATTTGAAACGGGATGCATTCGCCACGCCATGAACCTGCGCGCTGAAACACTGTGCTTCTCGGATGTGTTCCTCCATTCCCAGGCGATCGTGAACTGGTCGCAGCACTACGACCAGATCAGTCCGGGCACCGCCACGACCACGCTGCGCCAGGTCGCCGGCCAGCGTTTTCACGTCTTTCGCGAACGCATCAACCAGCGCGTGATGCAGCACGGCCTCGCGCCGCGCAACCGGCTCTGCTTCGCGCTGCCGATCGCCAGTGCGGTCGCGCCCGTGGTCCAGGGGCGCGCCGTCGAGCGTCCGAGCCTGCTGACCCTGCGCGGCGGCGAGGAGTTCGTCGCCCACCTGCCGTGCGACACCGAGGTGCTCGCGTTCACGATCGACCGCACGCTCACGGCCGACCGCGAACTGGACGAACTCGCGAACCTCCCCGCCCGCATCCTGAGGCAGCCGGTGCTGCCGATCTCGCCCGCACGCTACGGCAATGCACTGAACGGCCTCGAGCGCGTGCTTTGCCAGGCGCTCGACAGCGGTTCGCTCACCGCACGCGATGCGTTCGACGAACGCGTGCTCGCGCACAGTGTGGTCGGCATCCTGCTCGATCTCGTACAGTCCGACGACCCGGAAGCGGGGGCGCTGCCGTCGGCATCGACGCAGAGCTACATCGTGCGCCGCAGCCAGGAAATCGCGCTGGAATCCGACGACGTACCGACGGTCCTCGATCTCTGTCACCACCTCCGCATCAGCCGCCGCACGCTGCAATACAGCTTCCAGAACGTGGTCGGCACCACGCCGACCGCCTATCTGCGCTCGATCCGGCTGAACGCCGTGCGCCGCTTCCTGATGACGACACCCGAGACGATACGGATCGGCGACGCGGCAGCGCAATTCGGCTTTTGCCACTTCGGACGCTTCTCCGCGTACTACCAGCAGCATTTCCACGAGCTGCCGTCGCACACACCGCGCCTGAACTGAGCCTGCGGCAGACGCATGGCGGCGCCGCATCCGGGTAATCCCCCGGCCGGCCGACACATGCGGATTGCCGATAACGGACAACGCCCGTTTTTTCGGCACCGTAAATTTTGTCGTCGGCCGGCTCGCATGCGGTGCACCGCATCGAGCGGCCGTCCAAGCGCACACCCGTGGCGTCGGCGAACGTCGGCATCGCTTGCCGGCTCGTCAGGATCGGCGCGCGGCACGGGGCTATCGATCAGGCATGCCGGTGTCGACTCCTGACGCACGATCCGGCCAGCGGGACTACTCATGAACGAATCGTCACCCCGGTCCGAAGCGGGGCTCAGCAAGAACGCCGTCGGACTCTCACACATCGTCTTCTTCGTCGTCGCCGCGGCCGCGCCGCTCACCGCGATGGTCGGCGCGACACCCGCGGCGTTCTCGCTCGGCAACGGCCCCGGCGTGCCGGGCGTATTCGTGCTGGCGGGCGTGATGTACCTGATTTTCAGCATCGGCTATGCCGCGATGAGCCGGCACATCTCCAATGCGGGCGCGTTCTACGCATACATCGCGAACGGGCTCGGGCGCCCTGCCGGCGTGGGCGGCGCGTTCGTCGCGATCGTCGCGTACAACGCGGTGCAGATCGCGATCTACTGCATGTTCGGCTTCTTCCTGAACGACAGCATCCAGCGGCACTACGGCGTCGACGTGCCGTGGTGGGCGTTCGCGCTCGCGTGCGTCGTCGCGGTCCACTTCTGCGGCGCGCGGCGCATCGAGTTCAGCGGCCGGCTGCTCGGCATGCTGATGATCGGTGAAATCGCGATCGTGATGCTGCTCGATCTCGCGATCGTCGTGCACGGCGCGAGCACCGGCGGCTTCAGCGCGAAACCGTTCAGCCCCACGATGGTGTTCGCGCCCGGGCTCGGCACCGCGCTCGTGTTCGTGCTCGGCTCGTACATGGGCTTCGAGGCGACGGCGATCTTCTCCGAGGAGGCGCGCGACCCGAAGCGCACGATTCCGCGCGCCACCTACCTGGCCGTGATCCTCATCATGGCGTTCTACGCGCTGTCGTCGTGGGCGATCGTCGAGGCGTGGGGCGAGCACGCGATCGCCGCGCAGGCCGCGCGCGATCCGGCCAATCTCTGGTTTGCCGTCAGCGGCCGGCTGCTCGGCGGCATCGCGACGGACGCGATGAACGTGCTGCTCGTCACGAGCCTGTTCGCGGCCATCCTGTCGTTCCACAACACGATCACGCGCTATTTCTACGCGATGGGCCGCGAACACGTGCTGTGGCGCAAGCTCGGCCATACGTGCCCCGTGCACCGTTGCCCGGACGTCGCCGGCAAGGTGCAGACGCTGATCGCGCTCGCGGCCATCGCCGGATCGGCGGCCTTTCGCCTCGACCCGTTCGCGGTCGTGTTCTCGTGGATGAGCGCGCTGGCCACGATCGGCATCATCGCGGTGCAGATCCTCGTGGCAGCCTCGGTGATCGCGTTCTTCGCGCGCGACCATCGGGACGCCGGCGTCGTGCACCGCCTGATCGCGCCGCTCGTCAGCGTGATCGCGCTCGGCGCGTGCCTCGTGCTGGTCGTGCGCAACCTGTCCGTGCTGAGCGGATCGGATTCGACCTTCGTCGCGATGTTTCCGTATTTCCTCGTCGCCGTCGGCGCGCTCGGCATCCGCGCCGCGCTACGGTTGAAGCGCAGCGACCCCGACCTGTATCGCGAACTCGGGCGCGCTGCCCAATAGCCGCTGCCCGGACGGTGCCGCGCCGCACCGTCGTCTCGTTGCTCACTCCCCGAGCATTTCCCGCTGCCGACGCGACGCGCGATGCGTCGCGCCGGCACGGGTATTCCCTAGCCCGATCGCGCGGCAACGATTGCCGATAGCGGACAAGGCTCCCGATTTCATCGACATACAGTGAATGCGACGTCGAAGCAGCACGGTGGCGGCCGCCCTCGCCGCCGCACCGTTCGGCCCGACGATTCGCCCCTGGGAAACACGGACACCATGATGAAAATTCAGAATCTGATCGGCGGCAGGCTTTGCGACGCAGCGGCCGGCCGCACCTTCGAAAAACTGGCGCCGGCGACCGGCGACTACGTGGCCGCCGTGCCCGCATCGACCGCCGAAGACGTCGATCGCGCGGTGCGCGCCGCGCACGCCGCGCTGCACGCCGACGCCTGGGCCCGCGCCGGCGGCCCGGCCCGCGCGCGCTGGCTGCTTCGGCTGGCGGACCTCGTCGAGCGCGACGGCAATGCGCTGACGGAATTGCTGGCCGTCGAACAGGGACGTCCGCTTGCCGAGATGCGCATGATGGACCTCCCGATGTGCATCGACACGCTGCGCTACTTCGCCGGCTGGGCCGACAAGCTCGAGGGCCGCACGATTCCGACCGACGGCTTCATGGGCCGCCCGACGCTCAGCTACACGCGGCGTGCGCCGGTGGGCGTCGCCGGCCAGATCATCCCGTGGAACGCGCCGTTGATGATCGCGGTATGGAAGCTCGCGCCGGCGCTGGCGGCCGGCTGCCCGGTGGTCATCAAGCCGTCGGAAGACGCGCCGCTGGCGATCGCCCGGCTCGGTGAGCTCGTCTGCGAAGCCGGCCTTCCCGCCGGGGTCGTCAACATCGTCCACGGCGTGGGCGCGGAAGTCGGCGCCGCGCTGGTCGCGCACCCGCTCGTGAACAAGATCAGCTTCACCGGCAGCACCGAAGTCGGCCGCACGATCGCGGGCGTGGCTGCCAAGACCTTCAAGCGCGTCACGCTCGAACTGGGCGGCAAGGCCGCGCAGATCGTGTTCGCGGATGCCGATCTCGACCGTGCGATTCCGTCGCTGATGGCCGGCATGTTCGCGAACCAGGGGCAGACGTGCGCGGCCGGCTCGCGCGTGCTCGCGCACCGCTCGATCGCCCAGGCACTCGAGGAACGGCTTGCCGACGCGGCCCGGGCGATGCGCATCGGTGCGCCATCGGAGCCCGGCGTGCAGATGGGTGCGCTGATCAACCCGCGTCACCTCGCGCGCGTGCGTGCGCTCGTCGACGGCGCGCTCGCCGAAGGAGCGGTCATGCTCGCCGGCGACGAACAGGTGCCGCCGCGCGGCTGCTTCATGCGCCCCACGATCCTGGGCGGCGTCCATCCGGGCATGCGGATCGCCCGCGACGAGGTGTTCGGCCCGGTCGGCATGGTCATGCCGTTCGAGACCGAGGACGACGCCGTTCGCATCGCCAACGACACGCCGTTCGGCCTGTCCGCTTCCGTGTGGACGCAGGACGTCGGCACCGCGCACCGCGTCGCCGAGCGGCTCGACGTCGGCGCGGTCGCGATCAATGCGTGGAGTCCGATCGACGCACGCCTGCCGTGGGGCGGCACCAAGCAAAGCGGGATCGGGCGCGACCTGTCGAAGGCCGCGCTCGATTCGTACCTCGAGGAAAAGATCGTCACCGCAGCCCTGTGACCCCGCGGCGCGCACCGCGCCGCAACCTGTTCAAGCACTTCGCAAGAGAGACGAGAGACACCATGGACTATCAAAAGCGTCAAAAACGATTCTGGCATCCGATGAGCTCGGCGGCCGCCGGACATACGACCCCCACCGTGATCATCGAGCGCGGCGACGGCAACTACGTGTACGACGTCGACGGCCACCGCATGCTCGACGGGGTGGGCGGCCTGTGGAACGTCAACGTCGGCCACAACCGGCCGGAAGTGAAAAGCGCGATCGCCCGGCAGATGGACGAGCTGTCGTACTACCAGACCTTCGACGGCGTCGCCCATCCGCGCGTCTACGATCTGGCCGACCGCCTGTGCGCGATGTTCGCGCAGGAGGACATGCAACGGGTGATGTTCGGCAGCGGCGGGTCCGACGCGATCGAGACCGCGCTCAAGATGGCGCGCCAGTACTGGGTCGCCGCGGGCGAGCCGTCGCGCACGAAATTCCTGTCGCTGCGCAACGGCTATCACGGCGTGCACATGGGCGGCACGTCGATCGGCGGCAACGGCGTCTACCATTACAATCACGGCCCGCTGCTGCCCGGCTGCGTGCTGCTCGACACGCCGTGGCTCTATCGCAATCCGTGGAACTGCGACGACCCGCAACAACTCGTCGAGCACTGCATCCGGCAGCTCGAGGAAACGATCGCGTTCCACGGCCCGCAGACCATCGCCGCGTTCGTCGCCGAACCGGTGCAGGGCGCCGGCGGCCTGATCGTCCCGCCGGCCGATTACTGGGCGCGCGTGCGCGCCGTGTGCGACCGCAACGGCATCCTGCTGATCGCCGACGAGGTGGTCACCGGCTTCGGCCGCACCGGCAGCCTGCTCGGCAGCCGCGGCTGGGGCGTCGCCGCCGACATCCTGTGCGTCGCCAAGGGCATTTCCGCCGGCTACGTGCCGCTCGGCGCGACGCTGTACAACGGGCGGATCGCCGACGCGATCGAACATGGCGCGGGTTTCTCGCACGTGGTCATGCACGGCTATACGTACAGCGGGCATCCGCTCGCCTGCGCCGCGTCGCTCGCCGTGCTCGACATCGTCGAGGCCGAGGATCTGCCGGGCAACGCGGCGCGGGTGGGCCAGCGCCTGCTCGAGCAATTGCTGCCGCTGAAGGCCGACTTCGAGACGGTCGGCGACGTGCGCGGCAAGGGGCTGATGCTGGCGCTCGACCTGGTGACCGACAAGGCCAGCCGCACGCCGCTCGATCCGGGCCTGGGGTTCGCCGCCCGCGTGGCCGATGCCGCGCGCCGGCGCGGCGTGCTGGTGCGGGCGATCGCCAACAAGGTGGTGATGTCGCCGCCGCTGACGTTGCAGCAAGGCGAAGCCGACTTCATGGCCGTGACGCTGCGCGAGGCATTGCAGGAGTGCTGTGCGGATTCGCGGGCGATCGCCTGACCGCAGGAAGCAGCCCGGCGCACGGACTTTTCGTCGAAGGTTCGTGCGCCTCGCCATCCGGCCTCGGTTCGACGAAGATCGCCACGGGACGTCGAAGTCGACGATCGGCATCCCGCCTGTCGCAATGTCGTTTCAAAGGAAGACAAGTCAAATGGACAACCAGGCCATTGCATTCCCCGCGGAGAAATACCCGCTCGCGCTTCGGCTGCTGCACTGGTTCAGGGCGATCCTGATCGGCGCGCAGCTCTGGACCGGCTGGACGATGGTCCGGCTCGACGACAACCTGCCGGCCAAGTTCGACTGGTACTACCCGACCCACAAGGAGTTCGGCGTGCTCACGCTGCTGGTGGTCGTCACGCAACTGGCGATTCGCTCGATGAAGCCGTTGCCGCCGCTGCCTTCCACGCTGCCGACGCTCGACCGAAAGCTTGCCAAGATCGGCCACTACCTGCTGTACGCGCTCGCGATTATCGTGCCGCTGATGGGTTACTCGATGTCCAGCACGTTTACGCAGAGCGACGGCGTGCCGTTCTTCTTTTTCCGCGTACCCGAGTTGCTGCCGAAGAACGACCACTGGTTCGAGGCGTTTCAGTGGCTGCACCGGACGCTCGCCTACACGTTGCTCGCACTCATCGTGCTGCATGTACTCGGCGCGCTGAAACACCGGTTCTTCGATCGCAATCCGGAAAACGACGTGCTGCGGCGGATGCTGTAACGCCGCCGCCACGCGGAACCTCGCGCCCGGCGAGGTTCGTCATTCGGTCCGCCGCGATCGCGGCGGGCCGATCTTCTTCGCATTTTATATTTCGTTTTACTAACGACAAACGGACTTTCCACACGTGTCCGGTGCCGCCGCATGCCGTCGGAAACCACGCCGCGTGGGCCGTCCCCACCTGGAGATCGACGATGAAGAAGATGATGGCGGCCGTATCGGCCGCGAGCGCCATGGGATTCGGCCTGACGGCCCATGCGCAAAGCACCGTGACGCTATACGGCCTGATCGACGAAGGCGTCAATTTCACGAGCAACGCGGGCGGCAGCAAGGCGTACCAGATGGTCAGCGGCGATACCGTGGGCAGCAACTGGGGGCTGAAAGGCACCGAGGACCTCGGCGGCGGGCTGAGAGCGCTGTTCCAGCTCGAGAACGGCTTCAACGCGAGCACCGGCGCGCTCGGCGTGACGTCGCGGATGTTCGGCAGGCAGGCCTACGTCGGCCTCGATTCCGACCGGTTCGGCACGCTCACGTTCGGCCGCCAGTACGACCCCACGCTCGACATGTGGAGTACCTTCACGGCCACCGGCAACTGGCTCGGCGACTTCGGCGCCCACCCGTACGACAACGACAACGCCGACTGGGACTACCGCATCCAGAACAGCGTCAAGTACGTGTCGCCCACATATGGCGGCTTCAAGGGCGAAGTGCTCTACGGGCTCGCGAATCAGGCGGGCGGTTTTGCCCGGAACCGGGTCTACAGCGCCGCCGTGCAGTACCAGGCCGGCGCATTTTCCGCCGCCGTCGCGTACCTGAAGGCCAACAACGGCGGCGCAACCGCGGGCGGCGCATTGTCGAGCGACGACACGGTCTTCAGCGGCCGCTCGCAGCAGAACATCGATGCCGGCGCATCGTACAAGCTCAGCGACAAGCTGACGCTGTCCGCCGCGTATTCTCACGTCGACGTGACCAACCCCGAGTCGAATCTCTACTTCACGAACCAGCCGGCGGCAGGCTCGCAGAACGCGTGGAAATTCGACAACTTCGAGGTCAACGGCCAGTACTTCTTCTGGCCGGACCTCTGGCTCGGCGCCGCCTATACCTACACGCATGCGCATGTCGCGACGGCGGCGGGCGATGCGTCGCCGAGCTGGCACCAGCTGTCGATGATGCTCGACTACGACCTCAGCAAGCGGACCTCGACGTACATCCAGGGCGCGTACCAGCATACGACCGGCCATACCAGCACCGACTTCGACTACGCGCACGTGCTGGGCACGGCCGGGCAGTCGTCGGGCCGCAACCAGCTGGCGTTGCGCGTCGGGATGATGCATCGTTTCTGAATCCGGTGGAAAAACACGGGCTCGCGCGTGGCGCACGCGCGAGCCCGTGTGTTCCCGCGTCGTCAGAACTGATGCCGCAGCCCGAGCCGAACGGCGGTCTGCGTCGAGCCGGACGCCGCCCCGCCGAGCGCCGCTTCGACCTGCGCGCCATACGCGCTGTCGTGCCCGCGTGCGAATACCGCGTAAAGGCCGGTACGTTTCGACAGCGAATAGTCGGCGCTCAACGTGACCTGGTTGGCGGAGCCGATATCGCCGCCGCGCTGCTGGTACTGGAAACCGCCGCCCAGCTGCAACGACGGCGTGACGGCATAGGTCAACCCGGTGTCATAGGTGGTGGCCCGCAACGGCGCGGCGGCGCTGATCCGGACGTCCGACACCATGCCGAAGACACGAAACGGCCCGACGTTGTAGCCGGCGCCGCCCGAAAAGTTGCGCAGATTGCCGCCGGCGGTCACGTCATGCTGGCCGAAATACGCGAGCGCGGCGCTGAACGCGCCTTGCGTGTAGGACAGCATCGCGCTTTGCACGCTGCTGCGTGCGACCGTGCCGGGCACGTTGCCGAATCCCCACATGCCGCCGAACGCGACCCCGCCGAATGTCGGGCTCACGTACTTCACCGCATTGTTCACCTGGACGCCCCACACGCGGTTGTCGAGCGCACCGCCCGCCGACACGTTCGTCGGCAAGCCCCACGCGAGCAGGCCGGCCGGCGTGTTTGCGCCAATCGCGAAGGCCGGCAGCAGATCGCCGACGAAATCGAACTGGCGCCCGAGCGTCACGGTCCCCCAGTCACCGCCGAGCCCGACGTACGCTTGTGAACTGAACGCGGAGCCCGGTACGGTCAGCGCGCCGTCCGACGTCTGGAACTGGCTCTCCAGCCGGAACACCGCGAAGTTGGCGCCGCCGAGATCCTCCCTGCCCGTCAGGCCCCACACGTCGTTGCGCGACACGCCGGCCTGCAACGCGAGCTGACGCCCGCCACGCGGAGCGGACGCCACGCCGCTCGTATAGGTCACGCCCGTGTCCAGCGACCCATAGAGCGTCACGCTCGATTGCGCGAACGCCGGTGCGACGGCACTGCAGCCGCACCATGCCACCATCCGGAACCACCCTTTCATCTGCTTCTCCTCATCGAATTTTCCCGGCCGATGCGTCCGTGAACCGACCGGCGCGGCAGCAACATCGATCCAGCTTGATTTCATCGCTTAAAATAGGAATCCGTATGATTTACAGTGAAGTGATCCAACCCGACACGGCCGGCCCGCTTCCCGCCCATTCGCCAATGCGGTTCCGGTTGCCGCCCGCACGACTTACGTTAGACTACGGCCTGTCGCCCGCGGCGGCGCATGCCGTGCCGCAGCCCGGCGGGCCGAGCCGCGTTCGTCCTTCCCGTTCCATAGCCGTAAGCCGCCTGATCCCGGATCACGTCATGTCGAGCCTCACCAAAATGCTGTCCATCCTCGACGTCTTCTCTTCGTCCGCGACGTCGATGACCGCCGAGGAAATCGCCGAACACATGGGCTTTTCGCGCACCACGTGCTATCGCTACGTGAAGGAACTGGCTTCCGTCGGCCTGCTCGTCGGCACCAACGGCCGCTATACGCTGGGCCCGCGCATCATCCATCTCGACTACAACATGCGGCAGTCGGACCCGACGCTCACCGCCGCGAAGCCCGTGATCCAGAAGCTGGTTCAGGTCACCGGCGGCGATGCGCTCGTCTCGACGCTGTTCGACGAGCAGATCATCAACGTGATGCACGAAACCGGCGCCGAGAACCTGCAACTGGGTTTCGGCCGCGGCCGCATCATGCCGCTGTTCCAGGGCGCTTCGTCGAAAGTGATCGTGGCCGCGATGTCGCGCGCGCGGCTGAAACGCCTGCATGAGCGGCACAACGCCGACCTGGGCGAATTCGCCGCCGACTGGACGCAGTTCTGGCGCGCCTGCCAGCAGATCGTCGACGCGGGCTACTGGATCTCGCGCGGCGAGCTCGACGCCGGGTTCGTCGGCATCGCCGCACCGATTCGCACCGCCAGCAGCGGCGATGTCAACAGCAGCCTGTCGCTGATCTTTCGCGCCGAACACTTCGCACTGTTCGACGAACACGTACTCGGCAAGCTCCTGATCGACGCCACCGCCCAGATCGGCAACGCCACCTGAGCATTCGCGCGGCGTCGCGAACGATGCCGCGCCCGATCGTCTACCGGCGCCCGGTCAGTTCATCTGCGTGATGAATTTGGTGACCAGATAGCCGTCGAACGTCTCCGTGCCGCCCTCGCTGCCGAAACCGCTGTCCTTCACGCCGCCGAACGGGATCTCCGCCGGCCCCATGCCGAAGTGATTGATGTTGACCATGCCGGCCTCGAGCGCACGGCCGATCCGGTGCGCATGGCGCGACGACGTCGTGAACGCGTACGACGCGAGGCCGAACGGCAAGCGGTTGGCTTCGTCGAGCGCATCGTCGAGCGCATCGAACGGCACGATCCCGACGATCGGGCCGAACGGCTCCTCGTTCATCAGCCGCGTGTCGCGCGCCGGGCCCAGCACGACCGTCGGCGCGAAGTAGTGCCCCGGCCCCGCGCCCGCCAAGCGCGCCCCACCCGCGGCAATCTCTGCCCCTTTTGCCTTCGCGTCGGCGACGAACGCGTCGATCTCGGATACGCGTCGTGCATGCGCGAGCGGCCCCATCGTGGTCGTCGCCTCCAGCCCGTAGCCGACGCGAATCTTGCCGACCGCGTCGAGATACGCGGCGACGAACCGGTCGAACACCGGGCGTTGCACGAAGAAACGCGTCGGCGATACGCAAACCTGCCCGGCGTTGCGAAACTTGTACGCGGCCAGCATCGTCGCCGCGCGTTCGATTTCCGCGTCCGCGCAGACCAGCACCGGCGCATGCCCGCCGAGCTCCATGGTCATGCGCTTCATGTGCGACGCGGCAAGCGCCGCCAGTTGCTTGCCGACCGGCACCGAACCCGTGAACGAGATCTTGCGCACCAGCGGCGACTCGATCAGTTGCCTGGACACGTCGGCAGGCACGCCCCAGACGATGTTCAGGCAGCCCGCGGGCAAGCCGGCATCGTGAAAGATGCGCGCGAGCGCGACGATCGCGCTCGGCGATTCCTCCGGCCCTTTCAGCACCAGCGTGCACCCCGACGCAAGCGCGGCCGCGATCTTGTGCATCGCCTGGCTGAACGGAAAATTCCATGGCGAGAACGCCGCGCACACGCCGATCGGTTCCCGCAGCACCGTCTGGGTAACATCCGGGGAGCGCGACGGCACGACGCGGCCGTACGTGCGACGCCCTTCCTCCGCATGCCATTCGAGCTGTTCGGCGGACGACACGACCTCGGCGATCGCCTCGCGAAGCGGCTTGCCCTGGTCCATCGTGATGTGGCGGCCGATCGCCTCGGCCCGCTCGCGCACCAGTGCGGCCGCGCGACGCAGGATGTCCGAGCGCGCGAGCGGCGACTCGCGGCGCCACGTCGCGAACGCGCGATGCGCGGCGCGCACCGCTGCATCGATATCGTCCGATGTCGCATGCGGCAGGTCGCCGAGCACGCCGCCGGTGCCCGGATCGAGCACGGGCTGCGTGCGCCGGCCGTCGGCCTGAAGGAACCGGCCGTCGATATATAGATGGAGCGACGCGTAATCGCGTTGCGCGTCGGGCGTCATGCGGGAAGTCAGGGGCGTAAACGGGATCAAGACGGATACCTCGGTAGAGACGGCGCGATGCGTGATGGACAGGGTGACGGTCGCATCACGCGACCGATGGCGGTGCACGCAGCAGGCCGCCGATTTCCTGTCGGAGGATCTGGTTGTTTTGCCGGACGAGCAGATGCCGGACCTTGCCGCGAAACGTCCTGAATTCGGGATCGGCCATCAGCACCGCGCGACGCCGGGCGCGATCGTCCAGCGACTCGAACGCCCACAGATAGACGAGCTGGTTCAGCGGCCCGATCTCCGTCGCAAAACAGCCGACCATCGTGCCGAGTGCGTGCTCCTGCGGCGCGCGACCGCATTCCGCATACAGCCGCAGATACTCGGCGACGCCGCCCGGCACCAGCGTGTAGGTGCGTTGCTCAACAAACATCCGCGGTCTCCCGTTGTCGCGCTGCAAACGCCTGGAACGCCGCGGTCACGCCGGCCATGCCGGCGGTGTCCGTCTGCGCCGCCACATAGCGGTCCGGACGGACGACGACGAGCGGCGCCGCGTGCCGGTCGAACCATTCGGCCATCGCGTTGTCGACGTCCTCGACGCACACGCTGTCGTGCGCGCTCGCGATGCGCTGCTCACGGCACGTTCCGCTGCGCGACCGTACGATCTGCACGAATTTCGCGCCCAGCGCGGTCCAGAACGCGCGATCGTCGTCGCTCAGGCATGCCTGTGGATCGCATCGCCAGCCGATGATCGCAAACCACGGGCCGAGCACGTCGTCGAGCTTGCGACGTGCACCGTCGGCCGTTTCGACGTCGGGTTGGACGATCATGCGCCCGACGGCGTCCGACGTGCCCGTGACCACGACCCCGTGCGTATAGCTGGGCATCGGCTTGAAGCGCATCTGCAGCACGTAGTCCTTCAGACCCGGCGCATACCGCGCGAGCCCGAGGAACCGGTCGCGCAGGAACGCGACCAGACGGCTGGTCGGCATCAGCATCGCGCCGAACGTGTCCGCGAGATCGATCATCGCTTTCGCATGGTCGCGCCGCTCCGATTCGTACGTCGAGATCACGCTCCGGTGCAACGTGCCGTTCACGACCCCCGCCAGCTTCCAGGCCAGATTGCCCACGTCGCGCAGTCCCGCGTTCAGCCCCTGGCCGATCCACGGCGGACTCAGGTGCGCGGCATCGCCGATGAGCGCCACCCGGCAGGCGACGAAACGTTCGGCCACACGAGAGTGATGCGTGTAGGTCCGCGCACGCACGATCTCGATGCGATCGACGTCGTCGACGTACGGCGCGATCAGCGCGCGGATCGACTCCGGTTGCGCGATCGCCTCCTCGTCCTCGTGCGGAAACACGAGAAATTCCCAGCGTCGATAGTTGAACGGCAGATAAATGCAGACGTTCGGGCGGCGCGGATCGCAGTTCAGCGCGGTACACGGCTGGTCGAGCCGCGCGTTCTTCACGTCGACCACGACCCACTTCATCGGATGCGTCGTACCGGCCAGCCTGATGCCGAGCATCTCGCGGACGGGGCTGCGCCCGCCGTCGGCCGCCACCACGTAGTCGGCATCGAGTTCGTATTGCTGCCCGTCGGCGGCGCGTACCTGAAGCGTCACGCATTCGTCGTCCTGCTCCAGACCGACGACCTCTTCGCCCGTACGCAGCGACACGTGCGGATAGCGTGCCAGTGCATCGCGCAGCGTGCGTTCGGCCAGGTGCTGCATGAAGATGTTGCGGCGCCACCAGCCGAACTCGCGCATCGACGGACGGATGTCGGCGAAACATTCGCCGTTCGCCTTGAACATGCGCAGCGGCACGTTCTGGATGATGTCGCGGCTCAGTTCGTCGGCCAGGCCGGCCGTCTGAAACAGCCGCAGCGCCTCGTCGTCGATGCCGACCGCGCGCGGGAATTCGACGATCCGCGGCGCCCGTTCGACGACGATCGTATCGACGCCATACAGGCCGAGCAGGTTCGCCATGGCCGCGCCGTTCGGCCCCGCGCCGACGATGGCGACCGAGGTCCGGTTCCGGTTATTCGCTTTCATTCGCCCACGCCTCCCCCGCGCCATGCAGGGTCTTCGAGACGATCGAGCCAGGTGCGCAGCGCGCGATTGAACGCATCGGGCTGATCGTCGTGCACGTAATGCGTCGCGCCGGGAATGTCGATCCGCTCGATTTCCGCATGGGCGGCCGCCATTTCGGCCGCCACGTCCGCGGACAGGAAATCCGAGTCGCCGCCGCGCAACAACAGCGTGGGCACGTGCAGGTTGAGGATCAGCGGCCACAGATGGACGAGCTGCTCCGGCGTCGCGGCCAGCCGTGCCGCCGCGATCCCTTGCGCATCGTGACGCCAGACGATCCGGCCTTGCTCGCCCTCTTTCAGCGAATGCGCGAGGCGCGAATCGAGCGCGGATTCCGTGATGTTCGGCCGCTGGCGTCGCCAGAACGCGCGCGCGTCGTCCCACGACGCGAACGCGTCCGGAGTTTCCTGCAGCTCGCGCTTGATGCGCTCGGAACCCGGCGAGCCGGCCGACGCACCGGGGCCCATGTCCTCGATCACGAGGCCGGCGAGCCTTTCTGCGTGCCGTTCCGGTTGCGACGCTGCGTAGACGAACGCATTGGCGCCGCCCATCGAGTGCCCGACCAGCACGAATCGTCGCAGGCCCAGTGCGCGCACCAATGCGTCGAGATCGCGCACGTAGGCTGCCGCGTAGTAGTCCCGCCGCGGATCCCAGTCACTCAGCCCGCGCCCGCGCTGATCGAGCGCGACGACCCGGTAGCGGTCGACCAGCGCATCGGCGACGGGCGCCCAGGTATGCGCGTAACTGCGCAAGCCGTGCAGCATCACCACGGCCGGCGCATCGTCGCGCCCCCAGCTCACGTAGTGCAGCCGCAGTCCATCGCTGTCGACCCATCCATCCTTGACGGATACCGTGTTCATGATGTGCTCCCCGATCGGCATGCGCGCTCAGACCAGACCGTCGCGACCGACGATCTCGCTCGCCTTCAGGCCGCCGAGCCGTGCATGCAGCCGCCCGCGGGTCGCGAACGCGAAGATCACCAGCACTTCGTCGTCGTTCGGCGCGTCGGGAAACAGGCACGTCACCGTGTCGTAGTGCGAGCGCACGTAGAGTGCATCCTTGTGCGCGAGCGGCACGTCGATCACGGTATTGATCGGGCCGCGCTTGCCGCTCGACGGCACCCACGATTTGCCGCCGCCCAGCGCCGCGCGGATCGGCTCCGCGAAGATCGACGTGAGGAACGCGTTGCCGTGTTCGTATTCGCCGGCCGAGCCGACCAGGCACGCCTTGCCGTAGCTCTCGATCGCGCGGCCGTCCGCGAGCGACTCGATGCGTCGCGCAAACTCCTTGCCGAGCGCGGGCGACGGGCGCACGAGATCGTCGAGGTTTTCGCTGAATCGCCCTGCATACGGGTTGTGAACGGCCGCGGCGATCACGATCTTGCGCAGCGGCTCGCCATCCGCGAGCTGGCCGGTTTCGTTCGCGAGCGAATCCTCGATCTGCGTGTACCACTTGCGGATGTGAAAGCCTTCGAAATTGGCGGTCTTGCTCATTTGCATTCCTATATAAGACGTCGATGATGCGGATTGAAAGGCGGCGTTTCAGTCGAACAGCGGTTCGAGCTGGACGGGATCGCTCGGCGCGTTGTATCGATGCAGCACGCGCTTGCCCTCTTCATCGTCCGTGACCATTTCGCAGAAGAATTCGAGCCGGTTGCCGTCAGGGTCCGTGAAATACACGCCGATCCCGACCTTGTGGTCGGTGATCTTGACGATCGGCACGTCGCGGCGAATCAGCATCCCGTACAGGCGGCGCAATTCGGTCAGCCCGCCGGCGATTTCGAGGCCGTAGTGCTGCAGGCCGATCGTGCCGAGCTCCGCATCGGACGCCGCGCGAATCAGCGCGATGTCGTGGTGCTTCTGGCCGAACGACATGAACACCCACTGCGCGTCGCGCGCGGTTTCCGTCATGCCGAGCACGTCGGCGTACCAGATGCTCGAGCGGACGGGGTCGCGCACGAACAGCGACAGGTGGGTGCGCTGCACGCGCGGCGTCGGCAGCGGCAGGCCGCTCGCGTTCGCACGCTCGGCGCATTGCCGGATATCGGACGGTGTCATCGTTCGCTCCGCTCAGTGGGTCGACTGCGCGTGGGCGGCCAGCGGCGCCTCGAACGGCGTCCACGCGACCGCCGTGATCTCGCTGAACTCGCGCCATTCCTTGGTCCAGTTCCGGCCGCCGTCGCGCGAGCGGAACAGGTGCCCGTACTTGGTGCCCGCATAAACGAGCGCCGGCCGGGCCGCATGCGCGCCGAACGCCCAGAACGTGGAGTTCGGCGGCGTGTGCAGATCCGTCTCGTGCCACGCACGGCCGCGGTCGGTCGAGCGATAGATGCGGCTGCGGGTGCCGGGCGTACCGTCACCGATCGCCATCAGCAGGTCGCCTTCCGGTTCCGGCAGTTGCACGACGGTGCGCGTGTAGTACAGCCCGTCGAAGCGGTCGCGCGACAGCTTGCCGTCCCACGTCAGGCCGTCGTCCTCGCTCACGTACACCGCGTTGACCGTCAGCAGCACCGTGGTCTTCGGGCGGCCTTGCATGGCGGGCAGGATGGCGATCGCGTGAATGTCGCTGTTGCGGATCGCGGTGCCGGGGCCGTCCACGCGCGTCCAGCTCGCACCGGCATCGCGGCTGCGCCACGCGCCGCCCTCCTCCACGCCGTACCAGACGTTGCGGCTGTCGTCCGGATCCACGCAGATCGTCAGCAGCCGCGGACGATTGACGCCCGAGCAAAACTCCGGAAACTCGGGCGCCGCTCTCTCCCAGGTCACGCCCGCGTCGCTCGACTTGTAAAGCGCGGCGCGCGACGGCGCGCCGGTGCCCGCGTAGAGCACCGCCGGGTTCGCCGGATCGATCGCGATCGACCAGACCGTCTGCCCGTTCAGCAGGTTGTCGGGCCGGAACCAGTGCGCGCCGCCATCCTCGCTGATGCACAGGCCCGAATCGGCGCCGGCATAGACGCGCGACGGCGTCGCGGGGCACACCGCGAGCGCGCGCACGATGCCGTCGAACTCGATCGGTTCGGCGAGCCCGAGGCGATGCCAGGTCTTGCCGTCGTCGTTCGAGCGCAGGATGCCTTGCCCGGCGGTGGCGACCAGTACGGTTGCGGTCATGAAATGCTCCTTGTGTCAGAGAAAAATGCCGCGCGTGAGCCCGCCGTCGCAGCCGATCGACTCGCCGGTGATCGAGCCGGACTTCGGCGACGCGAGAAACGCGACGATCCACCCCATTTCTTCCGGCTGCAGCACGCGACGGATCGGCGTGACCTTCACGTAGTTGGCCTCGACCTCCGCGGCCGTGAGCCCCTGCTTCTGCGCTTCCTTCTCGTAGAGCTCGTGGATGTGCGGCGTCTCGACGACGCCCGGGTGAATCGTGTTGACCGTGATGCCGAACGGACCGAGCTGGTCGGACAGCGTCTTGGTCAGGTGCACGATCGCCACGTTGCGCATGCCGGACAGCTGTTTGCTGCCGCGGCCGGTCAGGCCACCGATATTGACGATCCGGCCGAAGCCGTTGCGCCGCATATACGGCGCGGCCGCCTTCGCGCAACGCAGGTAGCCGACCACCTTGATGTCGATGTCCTGCAGCAGCCCCTGCGGATCGGCGTGCTCCAACTCCGCCCGTACGAGCCCGCCCGGATGCGCGGCGCCGTTCAGCAGGACGTCGAGCCGGCCGAAACGCTCGACGCTCGCGGCCATCGCCGCTTCGATCGACACCATGTCGGTCGTGTCCACCGTGACGGGCAGGATCTCGCCGGCCGCGTCGCCGAGCGGCGCGAGCGCCGTGCGAATCTCGGCGGCCGCCGCTTCCAGATGTTCGATGCGTCGCGCGGCGATCGCGACGTTGACGCCTTCGCGCGCCAGTTCGAGCGCGACCGCCTTGCCGATGCCCATGCTGCCGCCGGTGATGAACGCGGCTTTTCCGTGCAGTTGCAGATCCATGTCGATGAAAGGTGAGAGTCGGGATTGAGGAAAGGAGCGGGTTGCGCGATCAGGACAACTGCATTTCGATGAGCGTCGGCCCGTCGGTGCGCGCAAGCGCATCGTCGAGCGCTTGCACCAGTGCACGGGTGTCGCTCGCGCGTTGAGCCGGCACGCCGTAGCCGTGTGACAGCGCGAGCCAGTCGATCGGCGGGTCGTCCAGTTGGGTGAGGCGGCTGGCATGCGGCGTATCCGCCGGCAGGCCGCTGCGCGCGAGTTCGGTCTGCAGGATGCCGTAGCGCCGGTTCGAGGCGATCAGCATCACGATCGGCAAACGCTCGCGCGCCATCGTCCACAGCGACTGGATCGTGTACTGCGCACTGCCGTCGGACTGCAGCGCGAACACGCGGCGGTCCGGGCACGCGACGGCCGCACCGAGCGCCACCGGCAACCCCTGGCCGATCGCGCCGCCCGTGTTCGTGAGAATGGTGTGGCGGCGTGCACGCGCCGATGCGGTCACGAACGGGTAACCACACGTGCCGCCTTCGATCGACACGATCGCATCGTCGGGCAACGCATTCGCCAGCACGCGGCCGACGGCCTGCGGCGTCAGCGGCCCGCCGTCCACCTGCCAGCGCTCGACGGGCAAGCCAGCGGCGCCCTCCGGCGCACCGACGCGCTCGGCCAGCGCTTCCAACGCGTCGTCCGCTGCGTCGCCCGGCTCAGCCAGCGTCACGATGTCCTCGGGCCGCGCGAGTTCGCCCGGAATACCTTCGTAGCCGAAGTAGGTGACGGGCGCGAGCGCGCCGGCCAGCACCACGCGCCGGCCGGCCAGCGCCGCGAGCGCCGGCTCGGGGAAATAAGGCAGGCGGTCGATGTCGGGCAGGCCGCCGCCGCGCTCCGCCCGCGCCGGAAAAGTCTCGCTGAAGCAGGTCGCGCCGGTTGCCGCGGCGATGCGCGCCGCCGCCCGCTGCCCGCGGGCCGACAGCGCGCGCGCGCCCATCAGCAGGACGGCGCGATGGCCGCTGAGCAGCAGATCGGCCACCCGTTCGACGCGAGCGGCATCGAACGACACCGCGGCCGGGCGCACGACGGCGGGCGACGCCGCACCGCGCACCGTGGCCGACTGCAGATCCACCGGCAGCACGAGCGTCGCGACGCCGCGCTGCGCGCCCATCGCGGCGGAAATCGCATCGGCCGTATCGGTCGCGAGATCCGTGTCGCGCGCCACGCTGCGATACCACACCGACACTGGACGGGCGAGCGACTCGATGTCGGACGTCAGCGGTGCGTCGTACTTCAGATGCTCACGCGTGTGGTCGCCGACGATGTTCAGGATCGGCGTGCGGGCGCGGCGCGCATTGTGCAGGTTGGCAATGCCGTTCGCATGGCCGGGCCCGAGGTGCAGCAGCGTCATCGCCGGCTTGCCGGTCATGCGGCCATAGCCGTCGGCGGCGCCCGTGCACACGCCCTCGAACAGCCCGAGGATCGACCGCACGCCGGCCACGGTGTCGAGCGCACCGACGAACGGCATTTCGGTCGTGCCGGGATTGGCGAAACAGACGTCGACGCCGGCGTCTCGCGCGGTGGCGAGCACGACGCTCGCCCCGCTTCTTGCTTCGGTATCGCTGTCCAACTGTGGGATGTTCATGCGGCTGCTCGACGGGTTTGGCTGAAGTGGTTTTACTGTAATCCCGAATTACGGGATTTGTCAAACAACCCACTCCGTTTTTCCGATCCACAACGGATCACGTTTACCCGACATTTCTCGCAATTTCACCGTACGAACGAGATGGAGGCACTATCCGACCCTCTCCATGAAACGATTAATTTCCCACAATTCGGTATTTTGCAAAACCCGCACACCAGATCGACCGCCTCCGTGCCGTGCACCGTTCCCCTCCCCATCAATTCTCAAAATTACGATTGCAAATGCCTCTCATTTGCATTAAATTGCCGCGCAAATGTACTGTTTGGAACACAGATGTCGGCGCGAGGCCGCCCGCCGTGCCCGAACGCGAGCGACACGAAAGGGAGAGGTATGAGCAGGAGGAACTGGGCGGCCGCACCGATGGCCATCGTCGTCGGCACGACCGGCATGGGCGCCGCCGACGCGCAGGAAACGGCGCTGCCCACCATCGAGGTGTCCGCGCAACGCGCGACGGCGCCGTTTCGCACGCGCGAATCGACGAGTGCGACGCGCAGCGAGGCGGACGTGATGGAGATTCCGTTCGCGGTCAGCAGCGTCGGTACGAAGCTGATCCAGACCGTGGCCGCCACGCGCGGCGACGATCTTTACGACTGGGTCGCGGGCGTCTCGCGCCAGAACAACTTCGGCGGCCTGTGGGACAACTACGCGGTGCGCGGCTTCGCCGGCGACGGCAACACGTCCGGCACCGACTACCTGGTCAATGGCTTCTCGTGGAATCGCGGCATGAGCGTGCCGCGCGACACCGTCAACCTCGAGCGCATGGAAGTGCTCAAGGGGCCGGCGTCCGCGCTGTATGGCCGCGGCGATCCGGGCGGGATCATCAGCTATACGACGAAGCAGCCGCAGTTCGCCCGCGCGAACACCATCGGCGTATCGGCCGGCAGCTACGGCGCGTTGCGCCAGACACTCGATTCGACCGGCCCCGTCACGAAATCGCTGGCGTACCGCTTCGTCGCGATGAACGAGAACAACGGCAGCTTTCGCGACACGGTGTCGAGCAAACGCTACCTGTTCTCGCCGTCGTTCACGTGGGACATCGGCGCGGACACGACGCTCCACTACGAGTTCGAGAGCGCGCGTCAGCGCGCGCCGCTCGATCGCGGCGTGCTGGCGGTCAACGGGCAGCTCGGCGTGATCCCCGCGTCGCGCTTTCTCGGCGAGCCGCGCGACGGCGACTACGACGTGCGCAACACGGGCCACCAGTTCACGCTCGAGCATCGCATCGATTCCAGCTGGTCGATCAACGCCGGCGTCGCGCAACGCAACACCGACCTGTCGGGGCGCTCGTCCGAAGCCTTCTCGTTGCAACCGGACGGCCGCACGCTTTGGCGCCGCTACCGGCAAGTCGCGTTTCACTCGAACGACCTGCAAGGCCGCCTCGAAACCACCGGCGCGTTCCGCACGGGCAGCATCGGCCATACGCTCGTGATGGGCGTCGATGCGTACCGCTTCAACTACGACCAGTTCGTCACGCGCTCCACGCCGAGCGCCGCGGCGCCGTACGCGATCGACATCTTCGATCCGGTCTACGGCCAGCCCGCGCCGACGCCGCGCACCGCGACCAACCTGCTCGAACGCGACGACGGACAAGGCATCTACGCGCAGGACACGCTCGCGTTCGGGCCGCACTGGAAGATCCTGGCGGGGCTGCGCTGGGATCGCTTCCACCAGTCGATCGACAACCGCCTGAAGGGCGTGACGACGAGCCAGTTGCAGACCGCGCTGAGCCCGCGTATCGGCGTCGTGTATGAAATGAGCCCCGCGTGGTCGTTCTATGCGAACACCGCGTATTCGTTCCGGCCGAACAACGGTGCCGACATCAACGGCCGCGCGTTCGATCCCGAAAAGGGCCACGGCTACGAAGCCGGTGCGAAATGGGCGGGCGCGCGCTCGCTCACGACCGTCTCGGCGTTCTACGTGACCAAGCGCAACGTGCTCACCGCCGATCCGGCGAATGCCGGCTTCTCGCGCGCGGCCGGCGAAGTGCGCAGCCGCGGCGTCGAATTCGAATGGAGCGGCGACCTCGGTCACGGCCTTCGCGGCATCGCAAACTTCGCGTACGTCGACGCCGAGGTCACGCGCGATTCGGTGCTGGCGCCGGGCTCACGCCTCGTCGACGTACCGCGGTTGAGCGGCAGCGCGCTGCTGATGTACGAGACGACCCTGCCGTTCGCGGACAAGGCCGGCGCGGGAGCCGGCGTGATCTATGTCGGCCGCCGCGCCGGCAACACGGCCAACACGCAGGACGGCTTCGAGTTGCCGGCCTACGCGACCGTGCAGCTCAACGGCTACCTTCAGGTCAACAAGCACCTGCGTGCATCGGTCGTGCTGAACAACCTGTTCAACCGCACCACCTACGTCAGTTCGTACAACAGCCTGTGGGTCACGCCAGGCGCGCCGCGCAGCCTGTTCGCGTCGCTCGCCTACTCGTTCTAGGTCGGCCGGGACGGCTGACGCGACACGCATCGCGCGTCATCCGCCGACCACGAACCGCGCGCCCAGCGCGAGCAGCAACGCGGGCGGCATCACGCACGCCCCGACCGCGAGGAATGCGCGGAAACCGACCTGCAGCCCTTCGCGCCGGATCGCCGCGAGCCACAGAATCGTCGCGAGCGAACCGGTGACGGACAGGTTCGGGCCCAGATCGACGCCGATCAGAATCGCGTCGACCACCGTTTGCGGACTGTGCGCGGCCTGGATCGTCGAGCTTGCGATCAGCCCGGCAGGCAGGTTGTTGACCGCGTTCGACACCAGTGCGACCGCGACGCCGGCCGCCGCCGCCGCGATGTGCTCACCGCTTTGCATCAGCGTATGCAGCAGCCCCGCGAGTACGCGCACCGCGCCGGTCCGGTCGAGCGTCTCGACGACGACGAATAATCCCGCGACGAGCGGCAGCACGCTCCATGAAATCGCGCGAACGATCGGCACGCCGGCCGCGCGATCCCGCATCACCACGCATGCGACCGTGACGACACCCGCCAGCGCGGTCGGCAACCCGAGCGGGCGATCGAACACGGACACCGCCATCAGTGCGACGGCCGTTGCGGCGATGCCCGCGAGCGCGATGCGTCCGCCGCTCGTCAGCGGCTGCACCGGCAGCCCCGACTCGCAACGGCCGGCAAGCGCCCGTCGCTGCACGATCCTCAGCATGACGAACGTGCATGCGATCGACGCGACGGACGGCGCCGCGAAGTGCGCAAGCCATGCGCCGAGCGCCGGCATGTGCGCGCCGTACAGCACCAGGTTCGCCGGATTCGAAATCGGCAGCACGAAACTCGCGGCATTGGCGACGAGCGCGCAGCTGTACAGCAGCGGCATCGGATCGGCCTTCGCGCGCCGCGCGGCGGCAAGAACCGCGGGCGTCAGCACGACGGCGGTCGCATCGTTCGACAGGAACACCGTGGTAACGACACCGACCGCGTAGATCAGCGCGAACAACCGCCGCGGCGAGCCCTGTGCGAGATTGACGACGTGCGTCGCGACCCAGTCGAAGAGCCCCTCGCGACGAGCCGCCTCGGACAGCAGCATCATGCCCGTCAGAAAGAGGTACACGTCGCCGCCTTTCGCGACGGCGTCCAGCGCCTGCGCGACGGGCAACAGGTTCAACACGACCAGCAGCAGCGCGCCGCTCACGGCCCAGATGGCCTCGGGCCAGCCGAACGGGCGCGTGATGACGCCCGCGGTGGCGAGTGCGGAAATCAGCCAGGCAAGCGAAACAGGATTCATGGGCAGGTGGATGGAGGCATGGGGAATCGATATCGCTTTCACGACGATGTCGCCGATAGATCGGCGGGCTTGCCGCACACGCTGCTCAGCGAGCGCGCATGACCGAGCCATAGCGCGAGCGAGCCCGTGGACACGGCGCCCAGCACGACGAACGCGGCCGGATAACCGAAGTGCTGCGCGAGCACGCCGCCCAGCACGGGGCTGAGCGCCGCGCCGATGCCCTGCGCGGTCGCGACGGCGCCCTGCCCGGCATTCACGCGGCCGGAGCCATGCAGCAAACGAACCACGAGCGCGGGCACGACCACGCTTTGCAGGCCTGCGCCGATGCCGTCGAGCACCTGCACCGGCCACACGCCCGCCTCGCTCATCCACGCCGCGGCGACCACCCCGCGCACCGGCAGCACGAGGTACGAGAACAGCAGCACGCGCCAGTAACCGTGCGAGCGAATCAGCCGGGGCGCGAGCCACGCCGCCGCGACCATCACGCACTGCGCGATGACGATGGTCTGTGCGGTGAACGCGCTCGGGTCGCTGCGATGCGTGACGACGACGCCCATCCCGTAGAGCGGCAGCATCGCGGCGTTGCCGAGATGAAACAGCGCGAGCGACGCCCCGAGCAGCACCAGCGGCCGGTTTTCGGCGAGCGTGCGCAGACCGTCGACGTGCGACGTCGACACCGCGCCGACCGCATCGGGATGCGCAGCATCCGTTCCCGGTGCGGTACTGGCAGGATCGAGACCACGGGCGGACGCATGGTCGATCGCCTGCCCGGGAATCGCCAGCGTGCTCACGATGGCGAGGGCCGTAAACACGCCGACGAGCGCGAACACCGCATCGAATCCGACATGCCAGCCGAGCCACCCGGCGAGCGCCGCCCCGGCGACGTTGCCGGCGTGGTTCGCCATCTGGTTGCGCCCGAACTGCCGGTCGAAACCCTGCCGGCGCACGATGCCGAGCGTCACGCCCGCGACGGCCGGCGCGAGCGCCGCGCCGCTGACCGCCGCCAGGATCTGCGACGCCGCCACCGCCGGATAACCGTGGACGAACATCAGCGCGAGCGACGCGAGTGCCGTCGCGGCGGCCGCCACGACGATCAGCGCCCGCTTCGCGCGCACCGCGTCGACGAGCGCGCCGGCCAACGGCGTCGCGGCCATCGCGGCGAGCCCGGCCAGCGTCATGACCGAGCCGATCGCATCGGCGCCCCAGCCGCGCGACAGCAGGATGACGCCGATGAACGGGCCGATGCCGGCCTGCACGTCGGCCAGGAAGAAGTTGAGCGCTTCGAGCGCGCGTGCCGGCCTCATGGTCGTCTCACCGTCGCACGATCATTCGGCGTCCGCATCGACCAGCTCGGCGATCTCGCTCACGTCGAGCGTCGTGCCGTGCGGCGTGGCGACGCCGTGTCCCCACGCCTGCACATGAACGCCGGGACGCAGATAATCGTGGAGGGCTTCAGCCGCATGCGGCGGCACCCGCAGCGCGACGCCGCTCGTCAGCAACGCGCCGTTCAACTCGCCTTTCGGCCCATGCAGCCCGAACGCGACTTCGCCGCTCGATTCCATCGGCTGTCGAGCAGCGTGCGTCGGCTTCGGCGGTGCAGCGTGCGCGGGCCCGTCGTCGACGATGTCGACGCCGTCGCGGCCGGTCAGTTGCACGGCCGAGATCATTGCCGCGCGACGCGGCTTGACGCCCCGCACGCGGATGCGGTCGCCGACCGCGACACGGCGCATCAGTTCGCGGCCCAGATGCGGCGGTACGTGAACTTGCAGGTCGCCGTTCAGGATCAGGCCGTCGATTTCTCCGTGCGGATTGAGCAGGAATTGCGTGACGCGGCCGCGCGTTTCGGGCAGGCAGGCGGGATCGATCCAATGCATGGCAGAACTCCTTTCGATGGATGGAGGAATAGCGTCGCGCGATCAGCGCGCGGCGTCGTCGTAAAGATTCACGACATGGCCCGGCGCGCCGAACGCCGTCGCCTGCAGCGCTTCGCCGTAGGCGTTGCGCGTGCCGTAGCCGATCGCGGCCACGCGCTCGCCAGGGGCGAGCAGCGCGCCGAATTGCTGGGCGGCCGGCACGGTCAGCTTGACGATCGCACCGCTGTCGAGCATCACGCCGTCCGGCTCGCCGCGCGGGGCACGCGTCACGCGGCGCACGACGCCGGATACGCTCAGGCGGGCGAGGTTGACGCCGCGCAGCATCGGCGGCACGGGTGCGGCGGGCGCGGGCGGCTGATCGGACAACGACGCACCGGTGCCGTCGTTGCGGACCACGCGTGCATGGATTTCATCGTCGCCGCGTCGCTCGCCGGCTACCGTGACACGCTGACCCGACCGCACGAGCGCCGTCAGTTGCGAACCAAGATGCGGCGGCAGGCGGACGAGCGTGCCGTCGGTGAGCAGGAAGCCGTCGACCGCGCCTTCCGGATTGATCGTCAGGCGCGACAGCGTGCCGGACACCAGCGCGTCGGAGGCGGTGTCGTTTCCGGGCATGGCAGGCACAAGCGCACGAGGCCGAGGAGGAGGAGGCGGCGGAGGCGGCACGGCGCCGGCCGGGTCTTCCGCGCGCGGTGGCGGCGGCACCTGCGCCACGCTGACCGTTGCGACGGCAACGAGTGCGGCAGCGAAGAGCATGCGATACGACCGGTGAACGGCGACACGGCGCCGCGGCCGCGATCGAACGACAGGCAGGTACGACTTCATGACGGACTCCGGCGACGGGTTGCGATGCACCGATATCCGCAATACCCGTGCCAACCCGCGACGCCCCGCGTGGCCGTGCGCCGAACGACGACGCGCGCCAAACCTGTCGGATTTCCCGACACGTTGCTTCAACGAATGTCGTCGATCCCGACAGTTGCAGCGGGGTGGTTAGTCGTCCCGCTCGATCCCGAGATTCGCCATGCGCGCATAGAGCGACTGGCGGCCGATCCCGAGCTGCCTCGCGGCTTCCGCACGATTGCCGTTCGCGCGCTCGAGCGCGTGCAGGATTGCCGCGCGCTCGACCGTCGCCAGCGCATCGGGCAGCGGCATGTCGAGCAGGTGCGCCGGCACCGCATCGGCGTCCGATTCGCGCGCGGGCACGGCGGCCAGGCCGAGGTCCGCCGCGCTGACGGCCGGCCCGGGGGCGAGCGCGGCCGCCCGCTCCATCACGTTGCGCAGTTCGCGGACGTTGCCCGGCCAGCGGTGATCGAGCAGCGCGCGCTGAGCGTCGTTCGTCAGATGCAGCGCGCGCATGCCTGCGGCGTTGCCCAGGAAATGCGCGGCCAGCGGCAGGATGTCGGCCACACGCTCCGCGAGCGGCGGCAGGTGCAGCGGAATGACGTTCAGCCGATAGAAGAGATCTTCGCGGAACGTGCCGTCCGCGACGGCCGCGGCGAGGTCGCGGTGCGTCGCGGCCACGACGCGAATGTCGATCGCCGTCGCGCGGTCCGCGCCGAGCGGCATCACCTGGCGCTCCTGCAGCGCGCGCAGCAGCTTGGCCTGCATCGCGGCGGGCATGTCGCCGATCTCGTCGAGAAAGAGCGTCCCGCCGTCGGCCTCGACGAGGCGCCCCGCGCGATCGGCATGCGCCCCGGTGAACGCACCGCGACGATGCCCGAACAACTCGCTTTCGAGCAGATCGGCCGGGATGGCCGCGCAGTTGACGGCGACGAACGGCCCCGCGTGGCGGGCCGATGCGGCATGCAGCACGCGGGCCGCGACCTCCTTGCCCGTGCCCGTCTCGCCGGTCAGGAGCACGGTCGCATCGCTCATCGCGGCCCGGCCGATCTGCTTTTGCACGTCGCGCATCGCGGCGCTCACGCCCAGCAATCGCGGTCGGTCCGCCGAAGGTTCGCCCGCGAAACCGCTGTCGGAGGGCGCCGGCGCGGGCGGCTGATTCGCCGACACGATGCGTTCGAGCAGTTGCGCGATGTCCCGACGCCCGATCGGCTTCGTCAGGTGATCGAATGCGCCGAGCCGCATCGCTTCGATCGTGTTGTCGCTGGTCGCATGGGCCGTCAGCATGACGACCGGAATCGCGGCCAGCGCGGGATCGTCACGCAGTTGCGCCAGCACGGCCAGCCCGTCCAGATCCGGCAGGCGGAAATCCAGAAAGATGCATTCGATGCCGCCGCCGTCGCGCAGCGCGCTCAGCGCGGCCCGGCCGGATGCGGCCTCGACGGCCCGATGACCGAGATCGGCCAGCGTTTCGGCGAGGCCGTCGCGAAAGGCCGCGTCGTCGTCGACTATGAGGATGTTTGCCATGGAATTTCAATCACGAATGCGGCGCCCCCGTCGAGGCGCGCCTGCCCGCCGTGCGCCGCCGCCACTTCGCGGACCACGGCAAGACCGAGGCCCGTGCCGTCCGCACGCCCCGTCACGAACGGCTCGAAGATCCGCTCGCGCTGCGCGGCCGGCACCCCGGGGCCGCTGTCCGACACGGTGATGCACAACCAGTCGCGCCCGGCGAACGCGCGCCGCTCGGCGGTGAGCGTGACCGCGCCGCCGTCGCCCGCGTGGTGCAGCGCGTTGAGCAGCAGGTTGTCGAGCGCCCGCCGCATCTGGTCGGGATCGAAGGCGGGACGATCCGACGGCCACGCGAGCCGTTCGCCCTGCCCCGCGAGCGACACCGTCAGGTCGATCGCTTGCCGCTGCGCCAGCTCGCGGTGCGCGTCGACGACCTGCGCGAGCCACGCGTCGACGTCGACCCGTGTCGCATGCGGGCGCACCGGCTGCGTCAGCGCGAGCAGGCTCGACAATTGCGCATCGATGCGCTCGATCTGCGCGAGGATCACACGCAATGCGTCCTGCTGCCGCCGGCCGTCGCCGGCCAGCGCGTTTTCCGCCTTCAGCCGCATCGCGCCCATCGGATTGCGAATCTCGTGCGCGACCTGCGCGGCAAGCTTGCCCAGCATGCCGAAGCGTTCGGCCTGCGCGAGCCGCGTACGGAGCTCGTCGGCCTGCTGTTGCAGCCGGTCGGCGCGGCGCGCCCGCTCGTTGAACGCATCGATGACGCGGTCGAGATCGGGTTCGCCGACGTACGGCAGGTGATGCTCGCGACCGTCGGGCCCCAGCCCGCTCTCGATCCGGGCGAGATTGCGCTTCCAGCGGCGCAGCGCCACGGCCAGCGCCGCCGCGATCGCCAGAATCACCGCGAGCACGGCCGCGAGCCCTGTGGCCAGCAATTCCCCGTGCCGGCCCAGCGGCGGGCGCGCCCGCGTCAGCATCCACACGTACAGCCCCGCGCCGCCGCGTACCGGACAGGCCGCCGCGATCACGGCATCCTGCGCGCCTTCGACGACGTTCGCCGTCGCCGCATGCGTCGCGGCCGCGGCATGCAGCGTGCGGAGGATCAGCGGCGTTTCCGCTTCCGGAACGTCGCGTTTGACGCCGCTGCCCTGATAAGTGGGAAACGAATACGCGAGAAAGCCGCTCGCCTCGGGCGCGGCGCCGGGCATCCAGAACCCGCCTTCCATGTCCGGCGCACGCGAGAGCACGATGTCGAGGATCGCGTGCATCAGATCCGGGGCAGGCCCGGCGCCCGCCGACGCGGAAGACGCGCCGTAACGCGACGCGACCGCTTCGCAGGCCGACGCGCCGGCGGCCTTCGCGCTGGCCACTTGCTGACTTTCGGCGGAACTCGCCGTGACCCAGACGACCGCGACCAGCGTCGCGCACAGCGCCGCGACGAGTGCCCAGAGCATGACGAGTTGGGTGGAGAACGACGGACGCTTCATCGGATCGGGCTGGCGGTTGAGGACGACAGAATAGCGCATTGCATGCCATGCGAGGCCGTCACGACCGCCATGCGTCGCACCGGCGGCCGGCGGATCGGAACGGCAACGGCTCGCCGTGGAAAGCCTGGCGAAAGTCCCGGGCGCTAGACTGCCTTCGCTCCAGCGTTCAGCCCGAAACTTCCCCGTCGAGCCCCCATGCGCACCGTCTCCGTTCGAACCTTGTTCGCTGTCCTCTTCACCGTCGGCACGCTCGTCGGCACGGCCACCGCCAGCCGCGCGTGCGAAGTCCCTGCCCCCGTGCGGACGATCGATCCGCCCGGCTACTACGACGACCCCACCGGTTATGCGCGCGACGTGAAGCCGATGCGCGACTTCGTCGCGAAGCTGAACGCGGCGGCGGATCGCGGCGACTGGTCGTGCGCATTGACACTGCTCGACAACTGGGCGCAATCGGACGCGTTGATGGGCCGCCTATCCGGTTATCAGGGCTACTACGAACGCTCGTGGGCCGGCACCGATTTCGCGATGGTGATCCTGCGCATGCCGCGCGGGTTGCGCGACGCGAACCGCGGGAAATTCAATGCGATCGACCCGTGGCTCGAACGCATCGCGATCGCGACCCGCAATGCGGAAGCAATCAACCATCTGCACAACAATCTCGTGTACTGGGCCGGACTCGACCTGATCGCGATCGGCGTCGTCATCGACAATGCAAGCCTGATCGATTCCGGCTTGCTGCGGGTACGCGAAGGCATTCGCGACATCGGCCCGGACGGTTCGCTCGCGCGCGAGGTGAAGCGCGGCGACCGCGCGCTCCACTATCACACCTTCGCGCTGCTGCCGCTCGTGTTCGCGGCCGAACTCGTTCAGCGGCGCAACATCGATCTCTACCGCGAGAACGACGGTGCGATCGGCCGCCTCGCGAATCTCGTGATCGACGCGGTGGAAGATCCCGCGAGTTTCAGGAAGATCACGCCGATCAGGCAGGACCTGTTTCCGTGGACGTTCCGCGACGAACTGAGCTGGGTCGAGCCGTACTACGCACGCTTTCACGATCGCCGCCTGCCGGCGATCATCGCGCCGCGCCGCCCGTTCAGCGAATGGCGGCTCGGCGGCGACGTGACGGCGGCGTGGGGCGCGCCGCTGCCATGATGCGCGGCGCTCGCGATCAGAAGCGGTGGCGAATGCCGACGATCGCGAGTTCCTGGGTCGCCTTGCCGCCGTCGACATACGCGTCCGCAATCACTGCCTGCGCGGGGCCCGCGCCGTTGCTGCCCGACGCGTGCCCGTAGCTCATCGTCGCGTAGAGATCGGTGCGCTTGCTGAGCGCATAGTCGGCCGCGAGCGTGACCTGCTGGTACGTGGCCGACGAATCGCCGTGCGATTTCAGGTAGTTGTAACCCGTCTCGAACAGCAGCGCCGGCGAAGCCTGCCACGCGACAAACACCGAGCCGTTGTTGTAGCGCTCGGTCGCGCCGAACGTCGAATTGCCGTCGCGCAGGTACTCGGCATAGCTGTAGTGGCCACCCAGCGTGAATGCACCGAGTACGTAGCTGACGCCGGCGCGCGCGATATTCACCGCACTCGCGGTCGCGTAGGCATTGTTGACCGGCGACAGGAAGATCGTATCGGCGCTGCTTGCACCGCGCGTCGACAGCACCGCGTTACCGTTGTCCAGATGCGCGTAACCAGCCGCGACGGTCAACGGCCCGGCCGTGTACGACATCGCCGCGTTGTACGCCTGACCCGAGCCGACCGAGCCGGCCACGCCGCCGAACCCGTACATCGCGGCCACCTGCAGGCCGCCCCACGACGGGCTCACCCATTTGACCGCATTGCTGTTGCGGACCGAGCCGTCGGCGTTGTCGATGTCCCCGGGCGCCGTGAAATACTCGAGGAAATTGTTCCCCTGCACCGGCAGCACCAGGTCCTGCAACGTGTCCTGCTGACGGCCGGCCGTCACCGTGCCGAAGCCGCCCGACAGCCCGACGAACGCCTTGCGTCCGAACAGCAGGCCGCCGCTCATCTTGCCGCTGTTCACGTTGAAACCGTTCTGCAGGTTGAATAGCGCGCTGAGGCCGCCGCCGAGATCCTCCGTGCCTTTCAGTCCCCACTGGCTCACGGACATCTGCCCCGACTGCAGCTTGACCTGGTTGCTGGCGCCGCCGGTGTTGTGCGTGTACTGAATCGATTCGTCGATGACGCCGTAAAGCGTGACCGAGCTTTGCGCGAATGCGTTTCCGCACATGCCGGCCGCGCACGCAAGGGTGGTCGATGCGATCCATTTCATTGCCGTGCTCTCCTGTCGTTGCGGGTTGATCCATCTGTTTGATGCACTTGCGGCTTCATTCTTCTTTTCATTCGTATAACGAATCGATATGAACGATATCGATTCGACCTTTTACCGGGGCCCGCCGGCGACGCGAATCGCCGGCGGGCCCCGGGCTTACCGCGCCGCGCGAGCGCGATGCCTGAACAGGCAGACCAGCTCGCTCGCTACGTGCGCGGCGGCAAGCGCGGTAATGTCCGCGTGATCGTAGGCGGGCGCGACCTCGACCACGTCCGCGCCGACCAGGTCGACCGACGTGAGCCCGCGAATGATCGACAGCGCCTGCGCGCTCGACAGGCCGCCCGGCACGGGCGTGCCGGTGCCCGGCGCGAACGCCGGATCGAGCCCGTCGACGTCGAAGGTGAAATAAGTCGGCCGCGCGCCGACGATCTCGACGATGCGCGCAATGGTCGCGTTCACGCCGTGCTCATGCACCCATGCCGCATCGAGCACCGACACACCCATGAAATCGTCGTTCCACGTCCGGATGCCCACCTGCACCGAGTGGGCAGGGTCGATCAGCCCGTCCTTGATCGCCTTGTAGAACATCGATCCGTGATTGAGGCTGTCCGGTTGATCGTCGGGCCAGGTGTCGCAGTGCGCATCGAAATGGATCAGCGACAGCGGCCTGCCGTACTTTTCCGCATGGGCCACGAGCAGCGGGTAACTGATGTAGTGATCGCCGCCGAGCGTCAGCATCCTTGCACCGGCATCGAGGATCGTTCGCGCATGCGCGACGATCGTCTCCTTGACGGTCGACGGATTGTGCACGTCGAGCCAGCAGTCGCCGTAGTCGATCACCGCGTAGTCGTCGAACGGATTGATCCCCCACGGATACGGCAGCAGCACGCCGAGCTGGCTGCTCGCCGCGCGAATCGCGCGCGGGCCGAGCCGCGCGCCCGGGCGGTTGGTCGTCGCGATATCGAGCGGCACGCCGGTCACCGCGAGATCGACGCCGGCCAGCTCCTTCGTATACAGGCGCCGCATGAACGACACCACGCCCGCATAGGTGTTCTCCTTCGACGAACCATATGGCGATTCGCGGCGGATCGCACCGTCGCCGCGCACGATCGACTGCTTCTGCATGATGCGTCACCCCTCTTTTGTCTGCCGATAACGCGAACGCCCGTGTCAGATACCCAGCGCGCAGCCGTCCTTGCGGTGGTCGGACGCGCCCATCAGCGTGCCGGCCTCCCAGTCGATCCGGATCGCCTGCGCGCCGCCGATCGCCGAGTTCGGGGCGACGAGATTGAAGCCGCGTCGCGCGAGCGCTTCGCGCACCGCCGCGGGCATCGTGCATTCGACCTCCACCTGATCGGTGCCCGGCCGCGGAAAGATGCGCGGCAGGTCGATCGCCGTCTGCAGGTCGAGGTCGTAGTCGAGCACCTTCGACAGGAAGTGCGCATGCCCCATCGCCTGATAATGACCGCCCATCACGCCGAACGTGATCTGCACCTTGCCGTCGCGCGTCACCATGCCGGGAATGATCGTGTGCATCGGCCTTGCGTGCGACACGATCGCATTCGGGTGGCCGGCTTCGAGCGTGAAGCTCTGGCCGCGGTTGTGCAGCATCACGCCCGTTTGCGCGGACATGATGCCGCTGCCGAACGGATGAAACAGCGAATTGATGAAGCTCGCGCAGTTGCGATCCTTGTCCACCACGCAGATATAGACCGTGTCCTTGTGCTCCACCGGGGCCGCGACCGGCGCGCCGATCGCGTGCAGCGCCGCGATGCGCGTGCGCAGCGATTCGACGGACGCCTCCGACAACAGCGTCTCGACATCCATCGGCCGAAGGCGCGGGTCCGCGAGCAGCACGTCGCGAAGCGCATACGCGACGCGTGCGGCATCGATCTCCCGGTGCAGGCGCTCGGCACCGAGCGGATCGTCGTTCGCGTCGCATCCTTCGAGCAGCTTCAGCAACAGCAGCGCGATGACGCCCTGCCCGTTCGGCGGGCACTCGTGCACGTCGTAGCCGCGAAAGCGCGCGGTGATCGGCGTCACGTATTCGCCATGGAACGCCGCGAAGTCGTCCATCGTATGCAGGCCGCCCATGCTGCGCAGGCGCGCGACGATGTCCTCCGCGACCGCGCCTTCGTAGAACACGCGCGGGCCCGCTTGCGCGATCGTCTCGAGAGTGTGCGCGAGCAGCGGCTGCCGATGCACGGTGCCCGCCCGCGGCGCGTGGCCGGCCACCAGCATCTGCGCGCGGCTCGTGGCGTCCAGCGACAGCAGTTGCGCCTGATGCGCCCAGTCCGCCGCCGCGCGCGGCGCGACCGCATAGCCGTCGCGCGCGAGCCGGATCGCCGGCGCAAGCAACGCGGAAAGCGGCAGCGAGCCGTGGTCGCGCGCGAGCGTCGCCCATGCGTCGACCGCGCCGGGCACCGTCACCGCGTGCGGCGAGTGGCGCTCGATCGACGTGACGCCGAGTGCGCTCAGCCGCTCGACGCTGGCGGCGGCCGGCGCCCACCCCGAGCCGTTGAAGCCGACGATGTCGTCGCCGCCGCCGCGCGAATAGAGCGCGAAGCAGTCGCCGCCGATGCCTGTCGAGCCGGGCTCGACGACGCATTGCACCGCGCACGCGGCAATCGCGGCGTCCATCGCGTTGCCGCCGGCTTCCAGGATGCGGATGGCCGCCAGCGTCGACGCGGGATGCGACGTCGCGGCCATTGCGCCGGTCGACATCACGAGCGAGCGACCCGGTTGTTCGAAATTCCTCATGGTGTTCTCCCGATTCAGCGTGCGGACAGCGACCGGCGCCACGCGAGCGTGTCGTCGAGCGCCCGTTTCGACGCATCGAACAACTGGTCGATTTCGTCGTGCGTGATGATCAGCGGCGGGCAGAAATTGAACGCATCGCCCAGCGCGCGGGTGATCACGCCGTACGTCAGCGCGCGCTCGCCGGCATGGGCGGCCACGCCTTCGGACGGCGGAAACGGCGTTTTCGTCGCCTTGTCGGCCACCAGTTCGACGGCCGCGAGCAGCCCGGCCCCGCGCGCCTCGCCCACGAGCGGATGCGCGGCGAGATCGGCCACGCGCTGCTGGAAATGCGGGATCACGCTGCGCACGTGGTCGAGCACGCCGTCTTCGTCGTAGATGCGAAGCGTCTCGAGCGCGACGGCCGCGCAAACCGGATGGCCGCTGTACGTGAAGCCGTGGCCGAAGGTGCCGATCTTCTCGCTTTCGGCCACGAGCGTGCGATAGATCGCATCGTTGACCATCAGCGCCGAGATCGGCAGGTAGCCGGCCGACAACTGCTTCGCGACGACGATCATGTCGGGTTGCATGCCGAAGGTTTCCGAGCCGAACATGTTGCCGGTGCGGCCAAAACTGCAGATGACCTCGTCGGCCACGAGCAGGATGTCGTGCCGCTTCAGCACGCGCTGGATCTTGTCCATATAGGTGGCGGGCGGCACGATCACGCCGCCCGACGCCATGATCGGCTCGGCAAAGAACGCGGCGATCGTGTCGGGCCCTTCGCGAAGAATCAGTTGCTCGAGCGACTCGGCGCAGCGGGTCGCGAACTGCTCCTCCGATTCGCCCGGCAGCCCATGACGATAGTAGTGCGGGCAATCCGTATGCAGGATGCGGTCGATCGGGAGGTCGAAGTCGCGATGGTTGTTCGGCAGGCCGGTCAGGCTCGCGGAGGCGATCGTCACGCCGTGGTATGCCCGCGTGCGTGCGATGATCTTCTTCTTCAACGGCCGCCCGAGCGCGTTGTTGTGATACCAGATCAGCTTCACTGCGGTGTCGTTGGCTTCTGAGCCGGAGTTCGCGAAGAACACTTTCGACATCGGCACGGGCGCCATCGAAATCAGCTTCTCGGCCAGCAGGATAGACGGTTCGGACGACTTATGACCGAACGCGTGATAAAACGGCAGCTTGCGCATCTGCCGGTCCGCCGCGTCGGCCAGCCGCGATTCGCTGAACCCCAGCGACGCGCAGAACAGGCCGCTCAGCGCCTCGATGTAGCGGTTGCCTTCCGTGTCGTATACGTAGACGCCCTCGCCGCGCTCGATCACCATCGGCCCGACTTCGCGATGGCGGCTCAGGTTCGTATACGGATGAAGGACGTGATCGATGTCATTCTGCTTCAGAGTATGCATGGGTACCTTCCCGGTTTCGTCTCTTCCATGATCGTGTCTTGCCTGCGCGGCACCGGCCCGAACAGGCCGCCGGTTCCGGCTATTTGAGCCCGCCGGACAGGAACTTCTGCAACCGTCCGCTTTTCGGCGTTTTCAATATGTCGCGCGGGTGGCCCTCCTCCTCCACCACGCCTTGATGCAGGAACATCACGTGGTTCGACACCTCGCGCGCGAAGCCCATCTCGTGCGTGACGACGATCATCGTCCGGCCTTCGCGCGCGAGATCGCGCATCACCTTGAGCACGTCCCCGACCAGCTCCGGATCGAGCGCCGACGTCGGCTCGTCGAACAGTAGCGCGTCGGGCTCCATCGCGAGCGCCCGTGCGATCGCGACACGCTGCTGCTGGCCGCCGGACAGGTGCGCCGGATACGCGTCGGCGAAGCGCGTCATGCCGACCTGCTCGAGATAGCGCTCCGCCCGCTCGCGCGCCTCCGCGCGGCCGAGCTTCAGCACGTGCAGCGGCGCCTCGACGACGTTCTGCCGCACCGTCATGTGTGCCCACAGATTGAAATGCTGAAACACCATCGCAAGCCGCGTGCGCATCCGGCGCAACTGGACGGGATCCGAAATCCTGATCCGGCCGTTGCGGTCGACCGACGTTCTCACCTCGCCGCCACCGAGCGACACGCGGCCCGACGAAGGCGATTCCAGGAAATTGATGCAACGAAGCAGCGTGCTCTTGCCCGACCCCGACGAACCGATCACGCTGATCACGTCGCCCGGGTTGGCCGCCAGCGAGACACCTTTCAGCACCTCGTTGTCGCCGTAGCGCTTGTGAAGATTTTCGACGGACAGTGCACTCATGTGGCGTGGCTCCGCGATTGAACGAGCGTGGAGAGCGGCAACGGCCTCAAGTGGACGAGCAAGCGCCGCTCGGTTGCCCGGATCGACAGCGCGACGAGCCCCGTCAACGCGAAATAGACGGTGCCGACGGAAATGAACGCCTCGAACGGTGCGTAGTAGTTCGCGTAGAAATCCCGCGCGGCGCCTGTCAGGTCGATCAGCGTGATCGCGCTGACGAGCGACGTGCCGTGCAGCATCAGGATGATTTCGTTGCTGTACGCGGGCAGGAACCGGCGCAGCGCCGACGGCAACACGATGCGGCGCCAGGCGGTCGCGCGCGACATCCCGTACGCCTGCGCCGCTTCGATCTCGCCGTATGCGGTGGCACGGATCGCGCCGGCCAGGATTTCGACGGTATATGCACAGGTGTTCGCGGTCAGCGCGATCATCGCGCACCCGAACGGATCGCGCAGCACCAGCAACAGCGGATTGCCGCGCTGCCACGCGTCCTGCACCCACTGGAACTGGCCGAAGCCGTAATACACGATCATCAGTTGCGCGAGCAACGGCGTGCCGCGCATGAACCAAGTGTACGCCGCCACCGGGCCGTGCACGAAGCGGCTCGGCGACACGCGCAGCACGGCCAGCGGAATCGCGAGCAGCAATCCGAGGGCCAGCGAGCCCACAGTGAGCTGCACCGTCACCCACAGCCCGCCGGCGTATGCGCCGAGCAGCGAGATCCATTGTTCGTGGCTCATCCGTGCAGCCTCCCTTCGCGCATGCCGCGGTTCAGGCGGACGCGGGCGCGCGCCAGGCACGCGGTCGATCCCGACGTCACCAGCAGATACACCGCGCAGGCGGCCAGATAGAACGTCATCGGCGCCTGGGTCGTTCGGCCGGCCTGATCGGAGATGAACATCACGTCGTGCAGGCCGATCAGCGACGCGATCGCCGTGGTCTTGAGCAGCACCAGCCAGTTGTTCACGGCGGCGGGCAACGCGAGCCGCGCCATCTGCGGAAACAGGATGCGGCGAAACGCGAGCCAGCCCGAGAATCCGTATGCGCGCGCCGCCTCCATCTGGCCGCGCGGCACGCCGAGGATCGCGCCACGGAACGTCTCCGTGTAGTACGCGCCGAATATGAAGCCGATCGTCAGCACCGCGGTCGCGAACGCGTCGACGTCGGGCGCATGCAGGCCGAACACGGCCGACAGCCCGTTCAGCAGAATCTGGCCGCCGTAGAACACCAGCAGCATCATCACGAACTCCGGTACGCCGCGAATCAGCGTGGTATAGGCGGTGGCGGCGGACACCAGCACGCGCGAGCCCGACAGCTTGGCCATCGCGCCCGCCATGCCGATGCATACGGCGAGCGCGACGGACAGCACGGCGAGCACGATCGTCACCTCGGCGCCGCGCAACAGCGCCGGCAGGTATTGCTGCAATTCGGACATGACGCTCCTTTCCAGCACGCTCGGGATTCGTTCCGGCTGCGCCGACGCCTGCCTGCGCGCCGGTGCGATGCCGATCGACAAACGATCAGTAGATGTCGAAATCGAAGTACTTCTTCTCGATGGACTGATACACGCCGTTGGCGCGAATGGCCGTGATCGCCTGGTTCAGCTGCTGGCGGAGATCGTCGTCGGTCTTGCGCACCGGAATGCCGTAACCCTCGCCGAGCAGTGTCTTCTGCTCAGGCGTCGTACCGACGATCGGCGTGCCGACGAACTTGAAGTTCGCGCCTTCCGGTTTCGTCAGGAACGCCGAATACGCGGCCGTCGCGTCCTGCAACGCGGCATCGATGCGTCCCGAGCGCAGGTCGAGGTAGACCTCATCCTGGGTCGGGTAGCGCACCAGCTGCACGCCGTTCGGCACCCAGTACGCACTCGCGTACTTGTCGGCCAGCGTGCCGCGCTGAACGCCGACCCGCTTGCCCTTGAGTTCCGACGGCGTCGCGTCCTTGATCGGACTGTTTTTGGCGACGACCAGCCGGCGCGGCGTGTTGTAGTACTTGTCGGTGAACGCGACCTTGTGCTTGCGCTCGGCGGTGATCGCGACCGACGCGACGATCGCGTCGACCTTGTCGGCCATCAGCGCGGGCAGCAAGCCGTCCCAGCCGATCTGCACCAGCGTGCAGTTCGCGTGCATCTGGGCGCACAGTGCATGGATTACGTCGATGTCGAAGCCCACCGGCGTACCGTCGGGCTGCATCGACGAGAACGGCGGGTACGCGCCTTCATAGCCGATCCGGATGTCCTTCCACTCTTTCGCGTGGGCCTGCGCGGCCGCCAGCAGGACGGTGACGAGCAGCAGGAATCTCATCATGGGTCGCTTCATTTCGATACTCCGTAACGTGGTTCGTTGGAAATGACTGCGTGATCGTGTTGCAGCGTTCTTGTCCGACAATTGATTTGGATGACTTATCGATATGTACGAGGCGGTCGCCACCGCCCCGACCTATTCCGTCAGTTGCCGCCCGTCATCCAGTCGCGCACCGCCGGGACGGTCGCTTCGATGTGCTCCCGTACCGCTGCCTCGAGCGCGGCAGGATCGCCGCCCCGGATCGCATCGATCAGCCCCATGTGGTCGTCGCGCGACGTCTTCGGCTTGTAGGCCCGCTCGAGCCACAAGCGCATGTGCGGCTCCACCACCGTATGCAGCCCGGCAACCTGCGTAATCAGGCGCTGACGGCCGCACAGCTGGCACAGATACTCGTGAAAGCTGCGATGCGCGGTCACCCACTGCTGGCCGTCCGGCTCGGCGCGCTCCATCACGTCGATCAGGCGCGTCAGTTCGTCGAGATGCCGCGGCGTGATGTTCGGCAGCGCCATGCGCGCGGCCAGCCCTTCCAGCACGCCGCGCATGCCGAACACCACCTCCATCTCGTCGACGTCGAGCCCCCGCACGATCGCGCCGCGATTCGGACGGATCGCGACCAGCCCTTCGCTGGCGAGCCGACGGAACGCCTCCCTCACCGGCATGCGGCTCGTATTGATCTCGGCGGCGATGTCCTCGGGAATCAGGCGATCGCCGGCCTTGTACGTGCCCATCCGGATGCGGTAGAGCACGTGTGCGTAGGCCTCTTCCTCGGCCGTGGCGGGAAATTGCGGATGCAGCGGCGGCGTACGTGTGTCCATGTTCATGCAATGACCTCTTTCGCGAGCCCTGGGCATCGCCGCGAAGCGCCCGCCCGCCGGACGCGGGTGGCAGGCTCGTGGACTTGCGTTCTATCTCGATTGAAAGGCATTAGTAATAGTGGATATTTGTATCTACGGCTGCACTATACGACGCCAGAAATAATGTCGAATATGGGTTAACCCTTGGGTCGGCAATACGCTGATGCGCGCGCTCCCACGAAGCAAAAACGCCCGACGCCGGAATTCCGGCGTCGGGCGTTTCGGCCAATTACGGTGTACGGCGCACCTAACGCGCAAGCGCAGCGACTTCCGCCGTCAGCGCACCTGGCACTCGCGGAAATCACTCACGAGGCCGTCGGAGGCAGGATCGGCCGCCTCCCCTTTCAGCGTGCCTCCGCGGCAACGGCCACGCGCTTCGACGCGCCGTCCCGCTCAACTCGCTCGACGATGCGCGCCAGCCGAATGATGTCGGTCAGCGCGAAATCGGCCGCGTCGGGCCGGGGCCGGCCGCACTGGTCGGCCATGCGCATCGCGAACGCGAGCGCTTCGGAACGCTCGCGCAGCAGCGCGCGCAATGCATCCGCGATCACCTGCCGGTCGCGCGGGTCATCCAGGCCCAGCACGGAACCGGCAGCCGGCATCGCGAACGGCCCGGCCGCCCGCACGGCAACATCCGGCACGCGCATCGTGTTTCGTTCCATGGTCTTCCTCTTTGTCGACGCGCGACCGACCGGCACGTCAGCGCCGGTTCGAGCGCGACACCACGTCGATCCACACCGCGAGCACCAGCACCGCGCCCTTGACGATCATCTGCCAGTACGCGTCGACGTCGAGCATCGACATCCCGTTGTCGAGGCTTGCCATCACGAGCGCGCCGATCAGCGCGCCGTAGACGGTGCCCGACCCGCCGCGCATCGACGTGCCGCCGATGAAACACGCGGCGATCGCGTCGAGCTCGCCCATCGAGCCGGCGGACGGCGACCCGGCCGCGAGCCGCGCCGTGTTGACGAGGCCGGCGAACGCGCACATCAGCCCCATCAGCGCGAAGATCGCGAGCTTCACGCGATCGGTGTCCACGCCCGACAGCCGCGTCGCCTCCAGGTTCGACCCCACCGCATAGATGCGCCGGCCGAATACCGTCTGCGTCGCGATCCACGAGAACACGCCGAGCAGCACGAGCAGCAGCAGCACGGGCACCGGGATACCGCCGTAACGGTCGAGCGTCGCGACGAACGCGAACAGCACCGCGCCCGCGCCGACGATCTTCGCGACGTCCTGCCACAGCGGCGCGACCGCGAGCCGGTAGCGCCGCCGCGTGCCGCGCTGCCGCACCACCAGCAGCGTCGCAACCGCGAACAGCAGCACCGCGAGGCCGTCGCCGGCCACGCGCGGCAGATAGCCCTGCCCGATGAACACGAAGCCGTCCGACACGGGCGCGATCGTCGAGCCGCCCGTCACGCCGAGCAGAATGCCGCGAAACGCGAGCATCCCGCCGAGCCCGACGATGAACGACGGCACGCGCCGATAGGTCGACCACCAGCCGTTGAAGAGCCCGATCAGCACGCCGAGCGCGAGCACGGCCGGGACCGTCGCGGCGACTGGCCAGTGGCGGTTGACGTCGAGGATCGCGGCGACGCCGCCGAGCAGCCCGAGCAGCGAGCCGACCGACAGGTCGATCTCGCCCGCGATGATGACGAACACCATCCCGCACGCGAGCATGCCGGTGATCGACATCTGCCGCAGCAGGTTCGATACGTTGCGCGGCGTGACGAACGCGCCGTCCGTCAGCACCGAGAAGAACGCCCAGATCGCGACGACCGCGAACAGCAGCGCAAGCACCTTGTAGCGCGTGAAGACGTGGCGCAATGGCAGCCGCGGCGCGCGGCCGGAGCCTGCATCCGGCGTCGCCGGGGTCGAGGAAGAAAGTTCGGAATTCATATTGCACTCGCTGCGGTGGGTTCGGCGGGCAGCCGCGCGGGCTTCAGCGCGGCGCCGAGAATCTGTTCCTGCGTAAGGCCCTCGTTGACGAAATCGCCGCGCAGCTCACCCTCGCCGATCACCAGCACGCGATCGGCCAGGCCGAGCACCTCCGGCAGTTCCGACGACACGACGATCAGCGCGACGCCGCGCCTGGCCAGCGCGAAGATCAGCCGGTAGATCTCCGCCTTCGCGCCCACGTCGACGCCGCGCGTCGGTTCGTCGAGGATCAGCACCTGCGGCTCGGTCAGCAGCATCTTCGCGAGCACCGCCTTCTGCTGATTGCCGCCCGACAGGCTCGCGATCGAGAGGAACGGGTGAGCCGCGCGCACCGACAGCCGCTGCATCTCGGTGCGGATCGTATCGAGCTCGGCGGCCGCGTCGATCCGCCCGCGCGCCGCGAAGCGCCGCAGCACCGCAAGCGTGATGTTGTGGCCCACGCCGAGCTGCGGCACGATGCCGTGGCGCTTGCGGTCCTCCGGCACCATAGCGATGCCGGCGCGGATCGCATCGGCGGGCGAGCGGATCGCGAGCGGCCGGCCGTTCATCGTCACACTCGCCGTGCACGCGCCCGGATACGCGCCGAAGATCGCCTGCATCAACTCGGTTCGGCCCGCGCCCACCAGCCCGGCGACGCCGACGATCTCGCCGCGCCGCACGCTGAACGACACGTCGTCGACGCGCTTGCGGCGCGCGTTCGTCACGTCGCGGCACGTCACGTGGCGCACGTCGAGCACGACGTCGCCGATCTCGTGCGGCTCGCGCGGATACAGGTCGTGGATCTCGCGGCCCACCATCATTGCGATGATCCGGTCGGTGGTCAGCGCGGCCATCGGCTCGGTCGCGACGTGGCGTCCGTCGCGGATCACGGTGACCGTGTCGCACACGGCCGCCACCTCGTCGAGCTTGTGCGAGATGTACACGCAGGCCACACCGCGCCGCTTCAGGTCGCGCACGATGTCGAGCAGGATCCGCGTTTCCGACGCGCTCAGCGACGACGACGGCTCGTCGAGGATCAGCAGCTTCGCCTGCTTGTTCAGCGCCTTCGCGATCTCGATCAACTGCTGGTGGCCGCCGCCGTAGTTCATCACCGGCTGCGCGACGTTGATCGTGTCGATCCGCAGTTCGTGCAGCAGTTCCTCCGCGCGCTGGACCATTGCCGCGAAGTGCATGCGCCCGCCCGGCAGCGTGATCTCGTTGCCGAGGAAAATGTTCTCGGCCACCGACAGTTCGGGCACGAGCATCAGCTCCTGATGGATGATCGCGATGCCCGCGCGCTCGGTGTCGCGCACGCCGGACGCCACGAGCGGCGCGCCTTCCCAGCGGATTTCGCCGTCCCACGTGCCGTGCGGGTACACACCCGACAGCACCTTCATCAGCGTCGACTTGCCGGCGCCGTTCTCGCCGCACAGCCCGACGCATTCGCCGGGGCGCACGGTCAGGTCGATGCCGTCGAGCGCCTTCACGCCGTCGAATGCCTTGACGATGCCGCGCATCGTCAGCAAGGGTTCCGTCATTCGTTCATGCCTCGCAGTAAGCGCGGCCGCCATCGCGGCGGCCGCGCGTCGCGTCCGTCGTACGCTTACTGGCTTGCCAGTTGGGCCTGAGTATAGAAGCCGTCCTTCACGACGACGTCGACGTTGCGCTTGGTCAGCAGCGTCGGCTGCAGCAGCACCGTGTCGACCTTCTTCTTGCCGTTGTCGTACTGCGCGTTGAACGCGGGCTTCGTGCCCTTCGCGAGATCGACCGCGAGCTTCGCGGCTTCGCTCGCGATCAGCTTCAGCGGCTTGTAGACGGTCATCGTCTGCGTGCCGGCGATCACGCGCTTGACCGCCGCGAGATCCGCGTCCTGCCCGGACACCGGCACCTTGCCGGCCAGATGCTGCGCGGCGAGCGCCTGGATCGCGCCGCCGGCCGTGCCGTCGTTCGACGCGACGATCGCGTCGATCTTGTTGTTGTTCGCGGTCAGCGCGTCCTCGACGATCCGCAGCGCGGTCGACGCGCTCCATTCCGGCACCCACTGCTGACCGACGACCTTGATGTCACCGCGGTCGATCGCCGGCTTGAGCACCTTCAGTTGTCCTTCGCGCAGCATCTTCGCGTTGTTGTCGGTCGGCGCGCCGCCCAGCAGGAAATAGTTGCCCTTCGGCTTCGCGTCGAACACGCCCTGCGCCTGCAGCTCGCCGACCTTCTCGTTGTCGAACGAGATGTACGCGTCGACGTCCGCGTCGAGAATCAGGCGGTCGTACGACACGACCTTGATGCCGGCCTTCTTCGCCTCGGCGACGACGTTGCCGAGCGTCTTCGAGTTGAACGGCACGATCACGATCACGTCGACGCCGCGCGAGATCAGGTTCTCGATCTGGGAAATCTGCCGCTCCTCGCTCGCGTCGGCCGACTGCACCGACACCTTCGCGCCGAGCTTCGTCGCGGCCGCGACGAAATAGTCGCGATCGCGCGACCAGCGCTCGACGCGCAGGTCGTCGATGCAGAAGCCGATCTCGGGCTTGTCCTTGCTCGCATGGGCGAGCGGCGAGCCCAGCGCGAGGATCGCCAGCGCGGCGGCGCCGGCAAGCGAACTCAATACGGTACGACGCGTCACGGTTTTCATGTCTCCAAACTCCTTGTTATGGAACCACCTCACGAACCGCGGACGGCCGCCGGAATGCACCGCCCGCATCGAGTCACTGCAATGCGCGTCAAGCGCCCGTCGCGAACACCGGTTCGAGCGCACGGTACAGCGCGCGAAACGTCGGCCGGCGCACGTCGCGATACCACGCGTGGCGCTCGGGATCGGGCTCGCGCACCGCGACGACGGGCGGCTGCGGGCACACGTCGGCGAGCCGCGCATGCGGTTCGACCGCGAGATGCGCGAGGCGCGCGGCGCCGAGCGCCGGCCCCACTTCGCCGCCCTCGCGCAGCGTCAGCGCGCGGCCGCTCAGGTCGGCGAGCATCTGCGTCCAATACGCACTGCGCGAGCCGCCGCCGATCACCGTGATGCTGTCGGGGGCGAGCCCGGCCGCATGCAGCGCGTCGATGCCGTCGAGCAGCGCGAAGCCGACGCCTTCGAGCGTCGCGTTCGCGAGATCGGCGCGCCGCGTGTCGGGCGTGAGCCCGTAGAACACGCCCTTCGCGTTCACGTCGTTGTGCGGCGTGCGCTCGCCGCTCAGATACGGCAGGAACCACGGGCGGCTCGCGCGTGCGTGCGTTTGCGCATCGTCTAGCAGCGCCGCGACGCCGTCGTAGCCGGCCAGTTGCGCGGTGAAGTCGAGGCAGCCGGCCGCGTTCAGCATCACCGACATCAGGTGCCATGTATCGGGCAGCGCATGACAGAAGCTGTGCACCGCCGATTCGGGATTCGCGCGAAACCCGTCCGACACCGCGAAATACACACCCGACGTGCCGAGCGACAGCAGCGCGTCGCCGGGCCGCACGATCCCGACGCCGACCGCGCCGGCCGCGTTGTCGCCGCCGCCGGCCACCACCGGGATCTCGCGCAGGCCGAGCGCCCGTGCGACGGCCGGCAGCAGCGTGCCGGTGATGCGGTTGCCCTCGAAAACGGCCGGCATTTGCGTGCGCGACAGCCCGCACGCGGCGAGCAACGTGTCGTCGTAATCGCGCTTCGCGACGTCGAGCCACAGCGTGCCCGCGGCATCCGACGGATCGGTCGCGAACGCGCCGGTCAGCCGGTAGCGCAGATAATCCTTCGGCAGCAGTATGTAAGCGATGCGCGCGAACACGTCGGGCTCGTGACGGCGCACCCACAGCAGCTTCGGCGCGGTGAAGCCCGGCATCGCGACGTTGCCGGCCACCGTGCGCAGCGACGGCGCGAGATGTTCGAGTTCGGTGCACTCCGCGTCCGCGCGGCCGTCGTTCCACAGGATCGCGGGACGCAGCACGTCGCCATGCGCATCGAGCAGCGTCGCGCCGTGCATCTGGCCGGTCAATCCGAGTGCGTCGATGTCTCGTGGATCGATGCCGGCCGCGCGTGCCTCCGACACGAGCGCGGCGAGCGCGCCGCACGCGGCCTCCCACCAGTCGCGCGGTGCCTGTTCGGACCAGCGCGGCTGCGGCCGGCTCACCGCGAGCGGGCGGGTCGCGCTCGCGCGCACCGCGCCGTCGCGGTCGAGCAGCACCGCCTTCACGCCCGACGTGCCGAGATCGAGTCCGATGTACATGGCGTCAGCGCAGACCGTAGATCGCCTGGTTCACGATGTTCTCCAGCCGCTCCTGCGCGCCGCTCGCATGCCGCGGGTTCACGCCCCGCGCGAGCGCGTCGGCCGCCAGCGACTCGAGCGTATAGCCGCCCGACAGGATCTTGCGGCCGAATTCATCGTCCCATTGCGCATAACGCTGCCGGCGCAGCGCGTCGAGCCGGTCGTTCTCGACCAGCACCGCCGCGCGTTCGAGCGCGAGCGCGAGCACGTCGATCGCGCCGACGTGGCCGTAGAACAGATCCTCCGGATCGATGCTCTGACGGCGCACCTTCGCGTCGAAGTTCATCCCGCCGGTCGTGAAGCCGCCGTGGCGCAGGATCTCGTAGAACGCGAGCGTCAGCTCCTCGACGCTGTTCGGAAACTGGTCGGTGTCCCAACCGTTCTGCGGATCGCCGCGGTTCGCGTCGACGCTGCCGAACACGCCGAGCGCGAACGCGTTCGCGATCTCGTGATGGAACGAATGGCCGGCGAGCGTCGCGTGATTCGCCTCGATGTTCACGCGGATCTCGTTCTGCAGCCCGTACTGCACGAGGAAACCGTGCACGGTCGCGACGTCGTAGTCGTACTGATGCTTGGTGGGCTCCTGCGGCTTCGGCTCGATCAGCAGCGCGCCGTTGAAACCGATCCGGTGCTTGTGCTCGACCACCATCGACAGGAAGCGGGCGAACTGGTCGCGCTCGCGCTTCAGGTCGGTATTGAGCAGCGTCTCGTAGCCTTCGCGGCCGCCCCACAGCACGTAGTTCTCGCCGCCGAGCCGATGGGTCGCGTCGAGCGCATGGCGCACCTGGGTCGCGGCCCACGCGAACACGTCGGGGTTCGGGTTCGTCGCGGCGCCGGCCGCGAAGCGCGGGTGCGAGAACAGGTTCGCCGTGCCCCACAGGAGCCGCACGCCGCTTGCCTGCTGACGCTCGCCGAGATAGTCGACCATCCGCGCGAAATTGGCCGCGTATTCGCGCAGGCTGTCGCCTTCCGGCGCGACGTCGGTGTCATGGAACGTATAGAACGGCGTGCCGAGCTTCGTGAAGAATTCGAATGCGGCATCGGCCTTCATCCGCGCGCGTTCGAGCGCGTCGCCCGGCTGGTGCCACGGCCGCTCGAATGCGGCCTGCCCGAAGATGTCGTTGCCCGGCCACACGAACGTGTGCCAGTAGCACACCGCGATCCGCAGATGCTCGGCGAGCGTCTTGCCGAGCACGCGCTTCTCGGGGTCGTAATGGTGATACGCAAGCGGGTTGTCCGACTGCGGGCCTTCGTAGCGAATTGCGGGAATGTGTTCGAAATACGACATGGCGTCTCCGGGCAGGTTCTTTGTTGCAGCGCAACGCGCATCACGACGACGCACGCGGCTGAATTCGTTGGCTGGATCGTGCCCGCGCGCCTGCCGCCCGGCAATTGCGAAATTGCGCAGCGTGCTTGATGTTTCTTGCCAGTCGTATGCGTGCGGCCTGCGTTCCGTCCTACAATCGCCGTACACCAGACACCGCGCGCCGCCGTCGAGCGCGCCCCGGAGACAACGGCATCGCGCCCGCCAGGCGCACGCCCCCACACCGAGATGACACGCGCCCCTTCCGCCCAGACACCGCACCGCATCGCGCTGCTGTTCAACGCGAACAAGGTCTACGACCGCGAGATCATCAGCGGCATCGGCCAGTACCTGCACACGACGCGCGTCGTGTGGGACCTGTTCCTCGAAGACGATTTCCGCTGCCGGCTCACCGGGATCGAGCGTTTCGACGGCGACGGCATCATCGCGGACTTCGACGACCCGGCCGTGGCCGACGCGCTCGCCGGTTCGCCGCTGCCGATCGTGGCGATCGGATCGTCGTACGAGGATCCGGCCCAGTACCCGGACGATGTCCCATATATTGCGACGGACAACCCGAAGCTCGTGTCGCTCGCGTATACGCACCTGATCGGCGCCGGCCTCGCGCACTTCGCGATGTACAGCCTGCCGGTCGCGCAGGAGAACCGCTGGGCGCAGCAGCGCGAGCTGGCGTTCGACCGGCTCGCGCGCGCGGACGGCCTCGACGCGCCGATCTACCGCGGGCTGTCGACGAGCGCGTCGGGCTGGAATCACGCGATCGAGCAACTGATCGACTGGCTGCATGCGCTGCCGAAGCCGGTCGGCGTGATCGCGGTGACCGATGCGCGTGCGCGGCATCTGCTGCAGGCGTGCCTGATCGCCGGCATCGCGGTGCCGGAACAGGTCGCGATCATCGGCATCGACAACGATCCGCTCACGCGCACGCTGACGCGCATTCCGCTGTCGTCGGTGATCCAGGGCACCGAGGAAATGGGCCGCACCGCCGCGCACCTGCTGCACCGGATGCTGCTGGGGGCGCGCTTTCCCGGGCAGCGCATTCTCGTGCCGCCGGTCGGCATCAACGTGCTCGAATCGACGCGCCACCAGCCGCTGGCGAGCCCGCACGTGATGCGCGCCCGGCATTTCATCCGCCAGTACGCGTGCCAGGGCATCAAGACCGAACAGGTCGCCGACTATGTCGGCGTGTCGCGCTCGCTGCTCGAGGAACACTTCCGGCGCGAACTGCAGCGCACCGTGCACCAGGAGATCCTGCGTCACAAACTCGAAGCCGCGCAGGCGTTGCTCGCCAGCCGCCAGGCATCCAGCGCGGAAGTCGCGATCCGTTGCGGGTTCACGTCGCTTCAATACATGTACGCCGTGTTCCGGCGCGAACTCGGCTGCACGCCGCGCGAATACCAGGAACGCGCGGCCGCCACGAACTGACGCCGCCGCCCCATTCGACCTCCACTCATGCACATCGATACCGATTCCTCCCATCTGACACCCGGCGTGGCACGCGTGCTTTCGGAGCCGTGGGGCACGCTGCCCGACGGCGAGCCCGTGCGGCGCTATACGCTGCGCAACGCGCACGGGATGCGCGTCGTCGTCAGCGACCTCGGCGCGACCGTCGTGTCGTGGCTCGCACCCGATCGCACCGGGCGCTTCGCCGATATCGTGCTCGCGCACGACACGCCGGCCGAGTACCTCGAATCCGGCGCCTATCTCGGCGCGACGGTCGGCCGCTGGGCAAACCGGATCGCCGGCGCGCGCTTCACCCTCGACGGCGTCGACTACCTGCTCGATCGCAACGAGAACGGCAACCTGCTGCATGGCGGCGCGAACGGTTTTCATCGCGCGCGGTGGGACGTGGTCGACGATGGCGGCGGGCTGACGCTGCGGCTCGATTCGCCGGAAGGCGACGCGGGATTCCCCGGCAACGTGCGCGTGCAGGTGCGTTACACGCTCGACGACGACGGCACGCTGACGATCGACTATTCGGGGTGGACCGACGCGCCGACGCCGCTGAACCTGACGAATCACAGCTACTTCAACCTGAACGGGCGCGCGGGCAGCGACGTGCGCGGCCATCTGCTGCACATCGACGCCGACGCGTTCCTCGAGGTGGACGACGCGCTGATCCCGACCGGCACGGCCGACGTGACGGGCACGGCCTTCGATTTCCGGCAGAGCGCGCCGCTCGGCGCGCGTCTCGACTGGCCGCATGCGCAACTGGCGCGGGCGCGCGGCTTCGATCACTGCTACGTCGTCGGCAACGGCGCGCGGGAAGTCCGGCCCGTCGCGCGGATCTACGATCCGGAGAGCGGCCGCGAGTTGATCGTGTCGACCGATCAGCGCGGCCTGCAGCTCTATACGGGCAACTATCTCGACGGCCTGCGCGTGAGCGGCGGCACGCGCTGCGTGCCACACGCGGCGCTGTGCGTCGAGGCGGGCGGGTTTCCGGATCAGGTGAACATGGACGGCCTGCGCGACGACGTGATCGTGCGGCCGGGCGACGTCTATCGGCAGACCACGCGGTATCGGGTCGCGGTTCACGCATAGCGCGGGCGGGTAGGCGGGCGGCGTCGATACCGGCGGCCGCGCCGGCATCGACCGTCGCCGCGTGATCCGGCTTTCGTCGTGCAGATTCAGGCAAGCGCGCATCTGCTGCGCGCCTGCTATTCAACTTGCCTGCGCAACCAGTTCGGCATGAATCCGCTCGACGTCGTCGCGCGTGCACAGCGCCGTTCCGGGTCGTTCGACCGACGCCGCCGATGCCGCCAGCGCATAGCGGCACGCATCGTCGAACGGCACGCCGCGCGCCAGTGCCCACACCATGCCGCCGACGAAGCTGTCGCCGGCGCCGACCGTGCTGCATACCGCTGCCGGCCTGCCGGGCAGGCGCAGCGTGCAATCGCGCGTGACGACCCATGCGCCGCGGGCGCCGAGCGTCAACGCGACGATGTCGGCGTGGCCGCGCGCCACGAGTTCGCTCGCCTTCCGGCATGCCGACGTGTCGTCGAGCGGCTCGCCGGCCAGCGCGCTCAGTTCGCCGATACTGGGCTTGACGAGATGGACGCCGGCCTCGAGCGCCGCCTGTAGCGCCCGGCCCGCCGCGTCGACGACCACTCGGCTGCCCGTTGCCTTCGCCGCGCGCGCGAGCGTCGCGTAGAGATCGTCGGGCGCGCCGGGCGGCAGGCTTCCGCTCAGGACGAGATAGCGCGGCGCCGGTTGCATCGCATCGATGCGCGCCGCGCAGGCGCGCCACTCCGCCCCCGTGACCGGCGGCCCCGGCATCAGGAAACGGTATTCACGCCCGGTCGCGGTCTCGGTCACGCACACATTCTCGCGGGTCTCGCCGGCGATCCGGATGCGCTCGCTCGGCAGATGCTCGGATTCGAGCAGCCGCGTCAGGACGTCGCCGGTCGGGCCGCCGGCCAGGTACAGCGCGACGCAATCGCCGCCGAGCCGGTGAACGGCCCGGGCGACGTTGATCCCGCCGCCGCCGGGGTCGCGCCGCGGCCGCGCGCAGCGCAGCTTGTGCGTGTCGACGATGCGCTCGACCGACGTAGAAACATCGACGGCGGGATTCAATGTGACGGTAACGATGTCGGTCATGGTTCGTGGCTCTCGGTCGATGGCTGGACGCCCCGCCGGCTTCTCGCGACGGACGCAGGCGCGGCGATGCCCGACAACCGATGCATGCCGGCCGTGGCTCCACCTTACGTTCGATGCCGGCCACCGCGTTGACCGCCGTCAAGCCTCGCCGCGGACGCGTCCGCTTGCGCTCGATCGACGACGCGTCCGGGCGGACGCCTACAGTGAGTCATTCATCGTTGCCGAGCCCCGCCATGGGCGAGCAGCCGCCTTGCACCGCCGTGTTCGCCGAACGCTATGCGAGGCCCGGCCCGGCGCTCGTTCGTTCAGGCGGAGGCGCCCGTGGTCGTTTCCGTGTCGGCCCGCGCGGGCCGGCACGCATCGCCGGTATCGCCGGTATCGTCGATATTGCCCGCCGGCGTGATGAGCGCCATCAGCCCGTCGTGATCGATCGATTCGTGCTGCAGCAGGCTGCGCGCGATCCGCTCCAGCGCATCGCGATGCCCGCCGAGCGTGGCCGCGACCCGCGCGTGCGCATCGTCGAGCAGCGCGCGCACCTCTTCGTCGATCAGCTGCGCGGTGTGCTCGCTGCAATGGCCGTCGCCCGGCGTCCACACGGCCGGCACGCCGCCCTGCGAGACCGCATCGTCGAGCGTCATCAGCCCGATCCGGTCGCTCATCCCGTACTGCATGACCATGTGCCGCGCGAGCGCGGTCGCGCGTTCGAGATCGTTCTGCGCCCCGGTCGATACGTCGCCGAACGCGATTTCCTCGGCCACCCGCCCGCCGAGCAGCACATCGAGCCGGTCGAGCAGTTCGCTCCGGCGCAACACGTAGCGATCCTCGGTCGGCACCTGCTGCGTATAGCCGAGCGCCGCGATCCCGCGCGGGATGATCGACACCTTCTTCACCGGATCGCAGTGCGTACGACTCTGCGCGACGAGCGCATGGCCCGCTTCGTGGTAAGCGATGGTCCGCTTCTCCTGCTCGTTCATCACGCGGCTCTTGCGCTCCATGCCCGTCAGCGCGCGATCGATCGCCTCGTCGAAATCGGCCATCGCGATCGCCGGCTTGCCGAGTTCGGCCGCATGCAGCGCGGCTTCGTTGACGACGTTCGCGAGATCGGCGCCGACGAAGCCCGGCGTGCGTTGCGCCAGTTCCGCGAGGTCGACTTCCGGCGCGAGCTTCACGCGCTTCGTATGGACGGCCAGGATCTGCTTGCGGCCGGTCAGGTCCGGCCGGTCGATCGCGATGTGCCGGTCGAACCGTCCGGGGCGCAGCAGCGCGGGATCCAGGATTTCCGGCCGGTTGGTCGCGGCCATGATGATGACACCCGAATTCGCCTGGAAGCCGTCCATCTCGACCAGCAGCTGATTGAGCGTCTGTTCGCGCTCGTCGTTGCCGGACATCAACCCGACGCCGCGCGCCTTGCCGAGCGCATCGAGTTCGTCGATGAACACGATGCAGGGCGCCTTCTGCTGCGCCTGCTCGAACAGGTCACGCACGCGGGCCGCACCCACGCCGACGAACATCTCGACGAATGCCGACCCGCTGATCGTGAAGAACGGCACGCCGGCCTCGCCGGCGACGGCGCGTGCCAGCAGCGTCTTGCCGGTGCCCGGCGCGCCGACGATCAGCACGCCCTTCGGGATCTTGCCGCCGAGCCGCTGATAGCGTTCGGGGCTGCGCAGGAACGCGACGATCTGCTGCAACTCGGCCTTCGCCTCGTCGATCCCCGCGATGTCGTCGAACGTGATGCCGGTTTCCTGCTGCACATACACACGCGCCTGGCTCTTGCCCATGCCGCTCAGGTCCCTCATCCCGCCCGGCCGACGCATCATGAAGTTCCAGGCCAGCACGAGGACGATCATCGGCAGCAGCCACGTCGCGAGCATCGCGATCCAGCCCGAATCCGGCACGCCGCGATAGCGGATGCCGGCGGCCGTCAGCGCGGCGACCAGATGATCGTCGCCGACGCGGTTCGTCGTGAAGCGCCACGGCGGTCCCGCCTTCTTGACGGCGACCGCGTCTGAGGCCGGCAGCATCGCGCCGGCTCCCGGCATGCGCAGCGCGCCCGAGATCGACGACTGACCGATGTCGAGCTCGTCGACGAGCCGCGCGTCGACCAGCCGATGAAAATCGCTGTACGAAATCGATGTCGTCGCCGGCTGGGCCGACAGCAATTGATAGGCGACCAGGACCGCGAACGCGATCGGGATCATCAACCCGGAGTAGTCGAATGCTTTTTTCATCACGTCGAGGCTGTGCGCCGGACCCGTGACCGCTCAGGCCGCGTCACGGGTCCAGTTCGCGCGCAGCATGTCCTCGCTGTCGCGATAGTTGAATGCCAGCGCGCCGTGATGCGCGTGCAGCAGCGCGTCGCCCATGCGCCTCACGATATGCACGCCGGTGGTGCGAATCACGAGTGCGTCGCCGGATTGCTCGATCTCCATGATGCGTTCGAGCGCGTGTTCGCTCATCTCGAGATCGGCTTGCCGCTCCAGCAGTTCGAGAATCGCCGAGCGATGCCGGCGCACGTATTCGCCGCGCAATACCAGTTCGCCCGCCGGCGCGTTTTCCCGCATGCGCTTGCAGGCCGGGCATTCGAGTTGCCGCCGGTCGAGCGGCGTCGCGTACCAGGTCCAGCGGCCGGCGTCGCAGACGGCGCCGCATCCTTCGCAGATCCGGTCGCCCGCCGGCCGCTTCGGATCGCGATAACTGTCCTTCGTATGCGGCTGCATGCGCTTGTCGCGGCGCAGATAGTTGCGGCCGGGGCCGGAATGCGAACGATTCATGGCTAATTCTCCGTGGTAGACGGCGGTACAGGCGCGACGCTCATGCGACGCTCACGCAACGGTCAACCGGTCGACGACCTCGCGCACGCCCCTGACCGACGCCGGCGCGCCGCACGCGGCACGCCTTTCCGCCAGCGACGCGACCGTGCCCGTCAGCGTGACGATGCCGTCGTCCGCATCGATCGCGATCCCGGCGGATTCTCGCTGCGCGCGACGGGCCAGCGCTTCGGCGATCCGCGTGCCGACGTCGGGCACCGTCTGGTCGGCCTGCACCCGAATGCGGTTCGCGACGCCGACGACGCCCTTCATCCGGCTCACCATCTTTTCCGCTGCACGGCTCTGGAACGCATGCTCGACGTCGCCGTCGAGCGTCACGCAGCCGTGATCGACTTCGACGCGAATCTGCTGATCGCGCAATGCCTCCTGCCAGCCGAGCGCGAACGTGATCGCGATCGCCAGTTCGTGGTCGGCACAGGCATCCTGTGGCGGCTCGACGTTCAGTTCGAGCACCAGCGCGCGCGCATCCGCGACGTGCAGCGCGGTTTTCTGCGCTTCGAGCTTCTGCGCCCAGCTGTCGACCGTGCCGCGCAGCGTCACGATCCGGTCGCGTACGTCGACGTCGATCCGGCGCGAATCGATCGCCGGATTCCAGAACAGCGCCTGCTCGACATCCTGCTTGAGTGCTGTATCGGACTTCATGTCGGTCTCCCGTCCCGGCGCGTGCCGATCGCGAAGCGTGCGACCGGACGTGCGCCGTACCGGATTCAGCATCGCGCATGGCGGTGCCGGCGGCTTGACGAGGATCAAGCAACCGCGGGCTTGCGGCAACGGCGACCCGGTGCGCCACCGGCCGATTCGTCCGTTGATGCAGATCAACGGGCCGCAGGAGCGCGACTCGATCATGGCGACAGACACCGCGAACGACGCGACGACGCGAACATGTCGCGGCGAGATGACCGAGCCGCTTCCCGGGAGACCGTCATGAACCGAAAGCAGTACCGCGTCGCACTCGCGACGCTGAGCGTATTCATCGCGCTGGCGTCGCTGGCCGGCATCGTGCATGGGATGCTGTTCGACGAGCGGGTATTCAGGTATTCGATCGTCACGTTGATCCTGAGCATCCTGTCGTTCGTGGTGCTGCTGAATCTCGCGCCGGGCGACCGCCCGTAAATCGACCATCGGCTGGACGATCGGCCCTATGCCTGTCAAGCGAGGCTTCACTCGAAACGCATGACGGCCGCAGTGATGCAGATCAAGGGGGCGCGCGGCAATCGTCGGATATAAGTGAACCCGAAGTGGCGTCGCCATGAGGGCGGCGCCATCCCGCGATCCCGCTCCCATTCCCGTATCCGATGACGCATCCCATGCCTGGCAAGACTACTTCGTCGACGGACGTCTGCGCGCGTTGATCGGGCAGGCGCTCGCCAACAATCGGGATCTACGCGCAGCGGTCGCACGCTGAACCCGTGCGAAAGGACGAACGCTGGCCGCCCCACGGGAGAACGTCATGATTCGCCATTCGTACCGGACCGCGCTCGCCACGCTGGGCGTGTTCATCGCACTCGCGTCGCTGCTGGGGGTCGTGCACGCGATGCTGGTCGACGCGCACGTGCTGCCGTACGCGATCGTCACGCTGGTGTCGGGCATCGTCGCGTTCGTCTCGCAGCTCGATCCCGCTTCGAAAGAGCGATAGCGAAACAGCCCGACGCGCCGCATTCGATCTCATCGCTTGATGCGGGAATCCCTGATTTCCGTCAATCGCCACCGGACGGTTCGCGATGTAATCGACGCACTGAACCCCTCGACTTTCACGGAGGCGAGCGATGAAACTGACTTTTCTCGGTGCGACCGAAACCGTGACCGGTTCGAAGTATCTGGTCGAGCACGGCGGCCGGCGCGTACTGGTCGATTGCGGCCTGTTCCAGGGCACGAAAAACCTGCGCTTGCGCAACTGGAGCCCGCTGCCGCTCGCGCCCGACACGCTCGACGCGGTCGTGCTCACGCACGCGCATATCGACCATACCGGTTACTTGCCGGTGCTGGCGCGCGAAGGCTATCGCGGGCCCGTGTACTGCACGGCGGCCACGGCCGAACTCTGCGATATCATGCTGCGCGACAGCGCGCGGCTGCAGGAGGAAGAAGCCGACTTCGCGAACCGGCACGGCTACTCGAAGCATCATCCCGCGCAGCCGCTTTATACGCTCGACGATGCACAGCGCGCGCTGCGCCTGCTGACGCCCGTCGCCTTCGACGAATGCACGGCGCTCGGCGACGGCCTGGCGTTCCGCCTGCTGCCGGCCGGGCACATCCTCGGCGCGGCGAGCGTGGTGATGCACTGGGATCACAAGGTGCTCGCGTTCTCGGGCGACCTCGGCCGCTATCGCGACCCGATCATGCAGCCGCCGCGGCCGCCCGCCCATGCGGATTTCCTGGTCGTCGAGTCGACGTACGGCGACCGTCTGCATCCGGAATCGGACCCTGAGAACGAGCTGGCCACGTTGTTCGACACGACCTTCGCGCGCGGCGGGGTGGTCGTGATGCCCTGCTTCACCGTCGGCCGCGCGCAGGAGATCCTGCACTACATCGCGCGACTGAAGGCGTCCGGCCGCATGGCGCGCGTCCCCGTGTTCCTCGACAGCCCGATGGCGACGGACGTGACCGAAATCTATCGCCACCATATCCTCGAGCACCGGCTGACGCTTTCCGAAGCAAACGCGCTCGGCCACGCGGCGACGATGATCCGGACGGTCGAGCAGTCGAAGGCGATTGCGGAACACCACGGCCCGATGGTCATCATCGCCGGAAGCGGCATGGCCACGGGCGGCCGCGTGCTCCATCACCTGAGCCGTTACGCGCCCGACGCGCGCAACACGATCGCGCTGGTCGGCTATCAGGCGGCCGGTACACGCGGCGCGGCGCTGGCCGCGCACGAACCGACCGTCAAGATTCACGGCGAATACGTGCGCGTGCGCGCGCAGGTCGAGTCGATCGCCGCGCTGTCCGCGCATGCCGACTACGAGGAGATTCTCCGGTGGCTCGGCACGATGCAGCCCGCGCCCGCACGGACCTTCATCACGCATGGCGAACCTGCATCGGCGGACGCACTGCGGCGGCGTATTTCGGAGCGATTGCACTGGCCGTGCGAAGTCCCGACCTACGCGCAGACCGTCGATCTCGACGCAGTCGAATCGGACGATGCGCGCGAGCCGGCTGCCGTTTCGTCCTGACCACGGCGCCGGCGAAACACCGGTCGGCACCGGCCCGGCGCGGCGGGAACCGAACGACGTTGCGTACCGGCCTCCGTCACACGCCACCGGCCCGTCAACCGACTTCGATGATGACCTTCAGCGCATGGGTTTGCGCGGCGCGGCCGAACGTGTCGTACGCACGCTCGACGTCGTCGAGCGAAAACCGGTGGGTGATCAGCCGTGCCGGATCGAGACGCCCCGCGCGCACGGTCTTCAGCAGCATCGGCGTGCTGACCGTGTCGACGAGCCGCGTCGTGATCGAGATGTTGCGATCCCACAGCTTCTCGAGATGCAGGTCGGCCTTCACGCCGTGCACGCCGACGTTCGCGACGACACCGCCCGGCGCCACGAGCGCCGTGCACATCTCGAACGTCGCCGGAATGCCGACCGCCTCGATCGCGCAATCGACGCCGATGCCGTCGGTCAGCTTCATCACTTCCGCGACCGGATCGCCGGTGCGGCCGTCGATGCAATCGGTCGCGCCGAAGCGACGCGCGATCTCGAGCCGGTTGCTGTCCGGGTCGATCATGATGATCCGCGCGGGCGAGTAGAACTGCGCGGTCAGCAACGCGGCCAGCCCGATCGGACCCGCGCCGACGATCGCGACCGAGCACCCCGGCTGCACCTTGCCGTTCAGCACCCCGCATTCGAACCCGGTCGGCAGGATATCGGACAGCATCACGAGCGCGTCCTCGTCGGCGCCGGACGGGATCCGGTAGAGGCTCGTCGCCGCATGCGGGATACGCACGTATTCGGCCTGCGTGCCATCGATGCGATGACCGAGAATCCAGCCGCCGGTCGTGCAGTGCGAATAGAGTCCGCGGCGGCAGTATTCGCAGCGGCCGCACGACGAGATGCACGAAATGAGCACGTGATCGCCCGGCTTCAGCGAATCGACCGCGGCGCCGACCTGCTCGACGATGCCGACGCCCTCGTGGCCGAGAATGCGGCCGGGCTCGCAGGTCGGTACGTCGCCCTTGAGGATATGCAGATCGGTGCCGCAGATCGTCGTGCGCGTCACGCGGACGATCGCGTCGGTGGGCGACTGCAGTTCCGGCATGGGCCGTTCCTCGAGCGCCTTGCGCCCCGGCCCGTGGTAGACGAGTGCTTTCATTGCTGTTGCTCCGTTCATGTTTCGAGTACGTAGGCGCCGGGCGCCGCCGCGAAGCCGGCGGCCGGCGTACGGGCCGGCACGTCGCCCGACGAGCGCGCGCGCAACCAGTCGCGCCAGCAGGGCCACCACGATCCGTCGACCGCCGGCGTATCGCGCATGAAGTCGTGCGGGCTGCGGTAAGCCGCGCCGGGTTCGCGCGTCGCGCACCGATAATGGCGCCCCGGATGGCCCGGTTCGGACACGATGCCCGCGTTGTGCCCGCCCGACGTCAGCACGAACGTCAGCGCATGGTGCGTGAGCAGATGGAGCTGGTAGACGGATCGCCACGGCGACACGTGATCGCGCTCGGTGCCGACCACGAACGTCGGCACGTCGATATCCGACAGCGCGACCGGCCGCCCGTCGACGCAATACCGGCCGGCTGCCAGCTCGTTGTCGAGAAAGAGCCGCGTCAGGTATTCCGAATGCATGCGGTACGGCATGCGCGTGGTATCCGCATTCCACGACATCAGGTCGTTGGGCTTCGTGCGCGTGCCGAGCAGGTATTCGCTCATCATCCGCGACCAGATCAGGTCGCGCGCGTTCAGCAGTTCGAACGCGGCGGACATCTGCGCACCGTCCAGGTAGCCCTGCCGCCACATCAGCGCGTCGAGCGCGGACAGCTCGCTTGCATCGATGAACAGCCCGAGCTCGCCGGGTTCGCTGAAATCGGTCTGGGCCGCCAGCAACGTGATCGAGCGCAGCGCGTCGTGCTGCCGCCCGTCGCGCGCCAGCGCCGCCGCGGCGATCGCCAGCAGCGTGCCGCCCAGGCAATAGCCGACCGCGTGGACCGCTTCGCCGCCGATCGACCGCGCGGCGTCGAGCGCCGCGATGCAGCCGTCGCGCAGATAGTCGTCGAGCCCGAGGTCGCGCGATTCCGCGCCGGGGTTGCGCCAGGACACGGCGAACACCGTATAGCCCGCGTCGACCAGGAAGCGGATCAGCGAATGGTGCGGCTGCAGATCGAGGATGTAGTACTTCATGATCCACGACGGCACGATCAGGATCGGCTCGCGCCCCACGCGTGCCGTCGTCGGCGCGTATTGCAGCAGCTCGCACAGCGCGTTGCGCCAGACGACGCGGCCCGGCGTGATCGCCACGTCGCGACCCGGCAGATACGCGCGCGGATCGCGGGCCTGCGTGCCGCTCGCACGCTCGACGAACGCGTTCGCGTCGTCCAGCCAGTGCCGGAAACCCGCCGCGAGGTTCGCGCCGCCGCTGCGCATGGTCGCGTCGAGCACGACCGGATTGGTCGCCAGGAAATTGCCCGGCGAACAGGCGTCGAGCCACTGTCGCGCGGCGAATCCGACCAGTTCCTCATGATGGCGTTCGACGCCCGGCACGCCACGTGTCGCGTCGCGCCACCAACGCTGGATCGACAGGAAACCGTCGCGATACGCGCGAAACGGCCAGCCGCCCCACGCGGGCGCGGCGAAGCGCGGATCGGCGTCGCCGGCGTGCACGGCCAGGCCGCGCGACTCCGCCTCGTCAGCCTCGCCGTCGCGCCCGCTTGCCGTCGGCGCCACGGCGCCCAGCCACGCCTGTGTGGCGAGCTCGAAGCCTTTTCCCGGCGCCACCGCCAGATGCGCGCCCCAGTCGAGCATCGCCAGCGCCAGCGATACGGGCGACAAGCCGAACGTCAGTGCGGCGACATGCGCGTGCGCGGCACGGTTCCACTGTTCGGCCGCGCTCATCCGGGCCGGCGCGCATCGCGTCGTCGCCGGCGCGCGCCCGTCGTCGCCTGCCGTCGGCGGCGATGCCGGCGCGAGCGGCGCGCGCAGCACGGAGCCGTTCATCGCAAGTACATTCCGCCGTTGACGTCGAATTCCGCGCCGGTGGCGAACGCACCGGCATCGGAGCACAGGAGCGCGACGAACGCGGCGATTTCGTCGGGGTCGCCGAGCCGCCCGGCCGGAATCTGCGGCAGGATCTTCGTGTCGAGCACCTCCTTCGGCACCGACTCGAGCATCGCGGTCGCCAGATAGCCGGGCGATACCGTGTTGACCGTCACGCCATGCCGCGCGAGTTCGAGCGCCAGCGTTTTCGTGAAGCCGTGGATGCCGGCCTTCGCGGCCGCGTAGTTGGCTTGCCCGTACGCGCCTCGCGAACCGTTGACGGAGCCGATGTTCACGATGCGCCCGAAACCCGCGTCGATCATGCCGGGCACGAACGGCTTCGTCATGTTGAACATGCTGTCGAGATTGGTGCGCAGCACCGCGTCCCACATGCTCTTCGTCATCTTCACGAAGGTGGCGTCGTGCGTGACGCCGGCGTTGTTGACGAGCACGTCGACGCGCCCGAATTCCGCGAGCACGCGCGCCGCGCAGTGCTGGCACGAGTCGTAGTCGGCCACGTCCACTTCGAACGCATGAAACGTGCGGCCCGCGTCGCGTTCGTGCGCGAGCCACGTCGCGACGTGGTCGTTGCGCTCCGTGTACGACACCGCCACCGTCATGCCGGCGTCGTGCAGGCGACGGCCGATCGCGGCGCCGAGGCCGCCCATTCCGCCCGTGACGAACGCGACGCGCTTAGCGGACATGATCGTGCTCCCGTTCGCCTGCGATGCCGTTCAGGCGGCGCGCCGCGAGCGCCCCGTTCGTCGCGCCGCCCGCCTCCTCGATCCCGCGCTCCAGCGCGGCCATCCAGTCGGCCCACGGCATGCTGGCTTCGTTGATCACCGCGAGCCGCTCGAGGTCGGGCAACCAGTCGGTCTGATAACGCGTGAGCGCACCCGAGCCGTATTCGCGCAACCAGGTACGCCACGCACTCGCGTGCTCGAATTGCGCACGCATGCACAGCTCGGCGGCGTCCTGCCAGATCTCGACGCTCGCGATCGCGTAGTCGCTCGTCACCTGCCGGCCAGCCTCGGCGAAGGCCGTCCACTCGTTCGTTTCCGCCAGCGCCTGCTGAAGGCGCCGCACCGCGGTGCGGTCGCGCTCGATGCGCCGCCCTGCCAGCGCATGCCATTCGTGTTGCCAGTCGCGGTTCAGCGCGACCATGCGCAACGCGAGATCGCAGCCCGCGCGCCAAGCGCCGTTCGGTGTCGTCAAAGCATCGCTACTCATCGGCTTCCCCTTTCGATCGGATCAATGGGTTCGCATCCGCGTCGCGCCGCCTGCCCGGCCTCGGCGTCTCGACCGCTTCACTGTGCGGGTATCGCGCACGGCCGCCGTTGATCTGAGTCAAGCGCGTGGAAACCCTGCTTCGTAGACTGGATTGCACTGGCGGATCACCCGTCGATGGAGCGAATCCGATGAGCTACAAGAGCATGGTCGTGCACCTCGATACGAGCACCCGCGCGCATTCGCGTCTCGAGTTCGCGTTGCGTCTCGCCCGGCGCTTCGGTGCGCATCTCACCGGGCTGTTCGCGGTCTACACCCCCGAGCCGCATTCGTTCTACGTGATGGCCGGTTCCGTCGACTATTTCCGCGCGCACCGCGAACAGCGCGACGAGCGGCTCGCCGCGCTGGAGCGTCTGTTCCATGCTGAGACGGCGCGCGCCAAGGTGCCGGCAACCTGGATTCGCGCCGACGAGCGGGCGAATGTCGCCGTACCGCGCGCCGCCCGTCTCGCCGATCTGGTGATCGCAGGCCAGAGCGACCCGAACGATCCCGAGTCGTATATCGACGACCAGTTCCCGGAGAACCTCGTGTTGTCGGCCGGCCGCCCGGTGCTGTTCTGGCCGTACACCGGAGAATTCCCGTTGATCGGCGATCGGGTTTTCGTCGCATGGGACGGCAGCCGCGAAGCGGCGCGCGCCGCGCACGACGCGCTGCCCTTTCTCGAGCACGCGAAGCGCACGACGGTCGTCGCGGTGGTCGACGGTCATTCGGAGGCCGCGGCCACGCGGATTCCGGCCGCCGATGCCGCGCTGATGCTGGCGCGCCATGCGCACGACGTGAACGTGCTCGACATCGATGTCGGCGCCGGCTCGTCCGTCGGCGACACGCTCCTGTCTCGCGCCTATGAAACGGGTTCCGACCTGCTGGTCATGGGCGCGTATGGCCATCCGCGCTGGCGCGAGCTGTTGATGGGCGGCGCCACGCGCACGGTGCTCGCGTCGATGACGCTGCCGGTGCTGATGTCGCACTGAGCCGCCCGATGCGCACGCTCGCGCTGCGCGTCGCCAATATAGGCATCGGCGAGCACTCGGCCGTGTTGCGCGGGCGGATCCGCGCATCGCTCGGCTGGTTCGGCCTCGGCATCGACGTGCGTGCGAATTCGGACGATGCGCATGTCGTGTCGTGCGCATCGTGCGCATCGAGCGCGGTCGCGGCGGTCGTCGAGCCGACCGACGAAGCGTGGCTCGCCGCGCGCGCCGCGGAGGGCGTGCCGCGCGGCAACCGGGACGCTTGATCCAGATCAGCGCCGTCCGCGTGCACGCGCCGATGATGGTTTCATCCACATCCGTTCAAGGGAACTGCCATGTACTCGAACATTCTGGTCGCACTCGACGGCAGCGACACGTCGTCCCGTGCACTCGACGCCGCGCTGAGTCTCGCGGCGCAAACGGGTGCGCGGCTGACACCCGTCTACGTCGTCGATTTCCTGGTGCCGGCCTACGACATGTATGGATACGATCCGTCGATCCTGGTCGATTCGTTCCGTGAAGAAGGATTGCGCGTGACCGAGGACGCCGCGCGGCGCATGAAGGCGCGCGACGTAGCCGGCACGCCGCGGATTTCCAACGTCGCGCCGGCAGGCGAAGACATCCCGCACCGGATCGTCGGTCTCGCGGGCGAGATCGGCGCCGATCTGATCGTGATGGGCACGCACGGCCGGCGCGGCTTTCAGCGCATGTTCCTCGGCAGCGTGGCCGAACGCGTGCTGCGTGTGGCCAAATGCCCGGTCCTGATGATTCCGGCGAGCTGCGCAGCAAAGGCGTCCGCCGACGTCACGGCCGCTTCCACCGAAAAGGAACCGTCATGAGCTACAAGACCCTGCTCGTCCACCTCGACGACAGCGATCGCTGCGCGACGCGCGTCGACCTCGCGCTCCAGCTCGCGGGACGCTGGAACGCGCATTTGATCGGCCTCTACCTGGTCTGCCAGGATCTCTTCGAACCATTGCGTCGGCCCGACGAACCGCTGAAGCTGGCCGTCTACGAGCGCCTGTGCGACGAGCGGCGCAAGGAGGCGGAAGAACGCTTCCTGGCAGCCGCCGAACGCGCCGGGCGCAGCGTCGAATGGCAGGCGCCGGCCGGCAATGCGACCGATGCGGCGATCCTGCATGCACGCCATGCCGATCTGCTGGTGCTCGGCCAGGAAGATCCCGACGATCGCATGACCTACGTGGCGCGCCATTTCGTCGAGGACGTCGTGATCGGCAGCGGCCGTCCGGCGATCGTCGTGCCGTATGCGGGCGACCTGCGCACGTTCGGCGAGAACGTGCTGATCGGCTGGGACGGCGGGCGCGAGGCCGCACGCGCGATGGCCGACGCGCTGCCGTTGCTCGGCCGCGCCCGCTTCGTCAACGTCGAGACGGTCGTCCGCGGGCACCCCGATCCGGACCGCACCCCGGCCGGCGTCGACCTCGCCGCGTATCTCGAACGGCACGGCGTTCGCGCGTCGTTCTCGACGACGCCGCGCGAGCGGGCGGTCGGCGTGGGCGGAACGCTGCTGAACCGTGTGACCGATCTGCATGCGGACCTGCTCGTGATGGGCCTGTACAGCCATACCCGCGCGCATGAGCGCGTGCTCGGCGGCGCGACGCGCACGATCCTCGAGACGATGACGGTGCCGGTGCTGCTGTCTCACTGAGCCGTCGACTATCGGGCAGCCGGTCGCGGCTGCCCGCTTTCGTCACAATCGTCACAACACGGCCGCACCCGCGCCCTGCCCCTCCCGCACGACCAGCACCGGCCGGTCGGCGATGCGCACCAGCGATTCGGCGACGCTGCCGAGCAACGCGCGGCGCATGCCGCGACGGCCGTGCGTGCCCATCACGATCAAGTCCGCGTCGCATTCGGCGGCCGCTCGCGCGAGCGCCGACGACACGTCCTCCCCACACGCGTCGATCGCCTGCGCGGTGCCGCGAACGCCGCACAGGCGGAACGCGGTCTCGGCGTCCGCCACCGCGATCGCGGCCTTGTCCGCATCCAGCCCGGCCGGGTCGCGCCGCTCGATATAGCCGCTGTCGACGTCCGTCGGCCGCGGCGCGTCCGATACCACGCACACGGCGACGATCAAGCCGCCCGACTCACGGGCGAGCGCGATCGCCTCGTCGAGCGCGAGCCGCGAACCGCGGCTGCCGTCGAGCGCCGCAAAGATTCGTGCATACATGAAGCCTCCCTGTTGCCGTTCGGTGTCGATGAGCCTGCCCGACCAGTCTGGGCGCGACGCGCATCGTCCGGTTGACGCCGGTCAAGCCCGCGCGCCGACAGCCGTACGCATCGGTCCCGATTGGCGAATACCGGCAAAACGCGCACAATCTCCGCGCATCGGACACGCTTTTGATGCGACCCTTTGAAGAGACATCGTCCGGTCATCGACGGCAGCCATCATGTCCGCCGTTCGGAATCGGACGATCGCCACGTTCCGGTCGGAGCCGGATCGACGAACGCCGACGCGCGCCGGCCCCTCGCGAGCCGGCAAAGGATGCACGCCATGATCCGCGTACTCATTGCAGACGATCACACGCTCGTCCGGGACGGCCTGCGGCACATCCTGCAGAACGCCAACGATTTCGTCGTGGCGGGCGAAGCAAACGACAGTGCGTCGACGATCGCGCTGATTCGTGGCACCGAGGCCGAGGTGCTGGTGCTGGACCTGTCGATGCCCGGCCGCAACGGCATCGAGCTCATCAAGCAGATCAAGGACGAGAAACCGGCGCTGCACATCCTGGTGTTGACGATGCACGCCGAGCAGCAATATGCGGTGCGCGCGTTCCGCGCCGGCGCATCGGGCTACATGACCAAGGAAAGCGCGAGCGCCGAACTGGTCGCCGCGCTGACCAAGATCGCGGCCGGCGGCGTCTACGTGAGCCTGACCATGGCCGAGCAATTCGCGCAGAGCCTGAACGAACCGACCGATCTCCTGCCGCACCAGCGCCTGTCCGATCGCGAGTTCGACGTGTTCCGGCGCGTCACCACCGGCGAGTCGATTTCGGAAATCGCGCAGGCACTCTGCGTCAGCGTCAAGACGGTCAGCACGTACAAGACGCGGATCCTCGAGAAGATGCAGATGGCCAACGATACGGCGCTCGTCCGGTACGCGATGCGCCACAAGCTGTTCGACGACCCGGACGAACTCTGACCGCGACAACCCGCCGCACCCTTGTAGGAATCGTCCTACAAACCTTCGCCATCACCTACCGCATCTTCAATTTCCGCTGATTTCAATCAAGCGTCCGGCTGTCCATACTTCGATCAAGAACAACACACCCGCGTGCCTTCCGGAGCTGCCCGGCCTTGCCCTCGCGTCGCGACGGCATCGTCGGCCCGCCGATCCGGTGCGGCGCCGATTCGATGAACCAGGCGGCCGCCTCCCGATCCGCCTGTACGACGGCCAGCGCAACCTCGACCGTGCGACCCGCTGCCGCCCCAACCGGAGCAGATCATGCAGAGCCATGCCGAAATTCCAACGACGGTGCCGTTGCACCCGTTCATTCCGCTGCATCCCGTCACGCGGACGGACCAGCCGAAGCGCACGTCGTCGCGCTGCTCGTCCTGCACGCTGCGCACCGTCTGCATGCCGCGGGAAATGACGCCCGACGAATTCGCGCGGGTCGACGCGATGATCTGCACGACGCGCCACGTCAAACGCGGTGAAACGCTGTTTCGCGCGGACGACACGTTCCACAGCATCTACGCGGTCAGAACAGGGTCGTTCAAGACCGTGATGATGCATCGCGACGGCAACGAGCAGATCACCGGCTTCCAGATCGTCGGCGAATCGCTCGGGCTCGACGGCGTGCACACCGGGCGGCACAACGGCGATGCGATCGCGCTCGAGGACAGCACGGTCTGCATCATCCCGTTTGGCCAGCTCGAGCAGATGTGCCGCGAAGTGCGGCCGATGCAGCATCACGTCTATCAGATGATGAGCGGCGAAATCGTCCGCGAATCCGCGCTGATGGTGCTGCTCGGCACGATGACCGCCGAGCAGCGCGTGGCCGCCTTCCTGCTGAACCTGTCCACCCGCTTCAAGGCCCGCGGTTACTCGGCCGCCGAGTTCGTGCTGCGGATGACGCGCGACGAGATCGGCGAATATCTCGGGATGAAGCTCGAAACGGTCAGCCGCATGCTGTCGAAGTTCCAGCGCAACGGGCTCGTCGCCGCGCAAGGCAAGCAGATCCGGATCGTGGATCCGGAAGGCCTGGGGCGCATCTGAGCGAATCGCGCGAGTACCGGACGGGATCAGCCGCGCACGCCGAGCACGGCGGCGCCGGACACGCGCCCCATGCGCAGGTCGTCCAGTGCGCGATTCGCATCGGTCAGCGCGTAGCGCACGGCTTCGACGCGCAGCGGCGTCGCGGCGGCGATCCGCATGAATTCGGCCGCATCCGCGCGCGTCAGGTTGGCGACCGACACGATCCGGCGCTCGCCCCACAGCCACGCGTACGGAAAGCCCGGGATGTCGCTCATGTGAATGCCGCCGCACACGACGATCCCGCCTTTGCCGACGGCGCGCAGCGCGGCCGGCACCAGTGCGCCCGCCGGCGCAAAAATGAGCGCGGCGTCCAGTGTTTCCGGCGGTGTTTCGTCGCTGCCGCCGGCCCACGCGGCGCCGAGTGACAGCGCGAGCTGCTGTGCCGCCGTATCGCCGGGCTTCGTCAGCGCGAACACCTTGCGCCCCTCGAAACGTGCGACCTGCGCGACGAGATGAGCGGCCGCGCCGAAGCCGTAGATGCCGATGCGACGCGCGTCGCCTGCCATCCGCAAGGTTCGGTAGCCGATCAGGCCGGCGCACAGGAGCGGCGCGGCTTCGAGATCGGAATAGCGCCGCGGCAAATGCACGCAATACCGGTGGTCGGCGACCGCGCACTCGGCATAGCCGCCGTCGATCGTATAGCCCGTGAAACCAGGGCTGTCGCACAGGTTCTCGCGGCCCGACGTGCAATACGCGCAATGCCCGCATGTCGAGCCGAGCCACGGAACGCCGATGCGATCGCCGACGGAGAACCCCGTCACGCCAGCGCCGAGCACGCGCACCGTTCCCACGATTTCGTGCCCCGGCACAAGCGGCAGCTTCGGGTGCGCGAGCTCGCCGTCGACGACGTGCAGATCGGTTCGACAGACACCGCATGCGTGCACGTCGATCAACAGCTGGCCCGGCGCCGGCAGCGGATCCGGCACGCGCGTCTCGCGCAAACGCGGCGCCGTGCCGTCAAACATCATCGCAAGCATGCTCGCCTCCTGCTCGATCGTCTTCGTGCTTCGCCGTCCAAGGCTAGTCCCAACGCATCGCGCACGCATGGCGCGATGACGGGCGCTTGATGTGGGTCAACGGCTGCCGGACGGTTGCTGACACGATGAAGTGGCATGACGCCGCCCGCGCGGCGTGCCAGGAGATAATCGAATGATATCCGTTCCCCCGCTTGCCGCAAGCGCCCATGTCGACGATCAATTGAAGTCGTTGCTGGCGTACGCGGTGCTGGCCCCGTCCAGCCACAATTCCCAGCCGTGGCGATTCATCGTCAACGGCGCCACGATCGCAGTCTGTGCGGACCGGGTCCGCGCCTTGCCCGTGGTCGATCCATTCGACCGCGAGCTGATCATCAGTTGCGGCGCGGCATTGCTCAATCTGCGCGTCGCGCTCGATCACGCCGGCCTCGCCCACACGATCAGCACGTTTCCGTCCGAGGTCGACCCCGATCTCCTTGCGCTGGTCCGGGTCTGCGACGACGGCTATTCCGATCCGTCTCTCGGCGGGCTGTTCGACGCGATCCAGGAGCGCGTCACGACACGCGCACCGTTCGAATCGACCGAGGTGCCCGACGCGATTCAGCGCGAGCTGATCGCGGCCGGCGTCGCGGAAGGGGCTGAGGTCGCGTGCATCGACTCGGTCACGCATCGCGCACGGGTTGCCGAACTGGTTGCGCAGGCCGACCAGCAGCAGTTCGCGGATCCGCGCTTCCGGCGCGAACTGGCGAGCTGGATCGATCCGCGCCGGCGCGTCGACGGCATGCCGGCGTTCGCGGCCGGCGTGCCGACGCTGCTGGACTTCGCGGCACCTGTCGTGACGATGGCGGTGCGGACGTTCGATCTCGGCAACGGTCTCGCCGCGCTCCATCACCAGCTCGTCGGCGCGTCGCCGTTGATCGTCTGCATCTCGACCGTGCGCGACGATCGCGAAGCGTGGCTGGCCGCGGGCCAGGCGCTGGAGCGGATCCTGCTCGTCGCGGCGCGCGCGGGCTGTACGGCGTCGTACCTGAACCAGCCGATCGAGACGGCCGCGCTGCGCGCCGACCTCGGCCGGACACTCGGGCTGCGCGGCGAGCCGCAGTTGCTGCTGCGGGTGGGCCGCGGCCCGCACACGCCGCATTCGCCCCGCCGCCCGCTCGACGAAGTGATCTCCTGAGCGTAACCGGCGGCGCTCCGTGCGCCTGCCGATCCGGACGAAAACAAACATGAACATCACGCGTTGCTTCGCTTTCCTTCTGATCGCCGCCATTGCCGACACGGCGGCCGCGCAGACGGCCGTGCCCGAGCCGACCGAGCTCGTCAACGCGCAGCACTGCATGTTTTGCCACACGCTCGACATGACGTTCCTCGGGCCGTCGTTCCACGATATCGCCGCGCGCTACCGCGGCGATCCTCACGCGGCCGCCGAGCTGGAGCGCAAGTTGCGCGTCGGCGGCCCCACGCATTGGGGCGACACGCCGATGCCGTCCGCCGTCGATCGCGGCGGGCCGCTGTCGGCCGACGACGCCCATCAGCTCGTCCAATGGGTGCTGAGTCAGTGACCGTGCCACTGCCTTCCCGCTGATGCCCACGATAGTCAAACGCGCTCCTGCCGGCACCGCGCGCGGCGGCATGAACGGCAAGCGGATACGCGAGCGGCCCGAAGCGACCGCCGCGCTCGACGACATCCAGCGGCCGTCTCGTCGGGCGCGGCATCTCGCCAGCAATCCGAACTGCACGCCTGCCGACGAAGATGCGACGTTGCTGCAACGGGCGGGCATGCGAGGTATCCGGCTCCAACTCGACTACTGGAAAGCCGAGGAGCGTTTGCAACATGAGCGCATCGGCCATGCCGTCGTGATCTACGGCAGCACGCGCATCGTCGCGCCCGCCGTCGCGAACGCACGGCTCGACGAAGCGAATCGCCTGCTCGCGCTGCGCCCGCATGACGCGGGCCGCCGTCGTGCCGTCGCGGTCGCCAGCCGTCTCGTCGAGCACAGCGTGTACTACCGCGTCGCACGCGAATTCGGCCGCATCGTCGGCGATGCCGACCGGCGCACGCGTACCGCGCGCCTCGCGATCGTCACGGGCGGCGGCCCGGGCATCATGGAGGCCGCCAATCGCGGCGCCTACGAGCGCGGCGCCCCGAGCATCGGCTTCAATATCGAGCTGCCGCGCGAACAGGCGCCGAATCCGTACATCACGCCGGATCTGTGCTTCCGGTTCCACTACTTCGCGATTCGCAAGCTGCACCTGCTCGAGCGCGCCAAGGCAGCCGTGTTTTTCCCCGGCGGATACGGCACGTTCGACGAGCTGTTCGAGGTCCTGACGCTGTTGCAGACGCGCAAGATCGCGCCGCTGCCGGTCATCCTGGTCGGCGCAGCGTACTGGCGGCGCGCCGTCGATCTGGCGTTTCTCGCGGACGAAGGGATGATCGACCGCCGCGACCTCGAACTGTTCACCTACTGCGAATCGGCCGCCGAGATCTGGCACGCGATCGGGTCCTGGTATGCACGGCGTCGCGCCAGACGGCCGGCCCGGCGAAGCCCTTCGCCGAAGCCGTCCGCCGTGTAGGAATCCGCCGACGGCCGCCGCTCGATTCCTACTGCAACTTCGGGACACGCCGATTGAATCGCGCATGCATGCCGACGATACTGAAATCACGGATCACGGCTCCCGGCACACCGATCGCGAGCCATCAGGAGAGACGCCATGTCACACGCTACCCAGCTTGTCGATTCGGGCAATCCGTCCGGTCAGCCCAATGCAGCTGCGCTCGATACGCTGGCATTGGTCGCCCTCGCCCGCGACGCCGGCATGCTCGTGATCCTCGACGGCCAGATCGGCAGGGAACGGTACGAAAGCGTGACGGGATCGATCGCCACGCTGGCCCGTTTCGCGCAGGCGCTGCAGCTTTCGGTGCTCAAGGCGGCATGAAGCCGGGCGCGGTCGGGGCCGTGCCGCGCGCTGACCGCATGCCGATGAACCTCCACCTCCCGGATCGGTCCGCCCCTTTCGCCCGGATATCCAGCGGATGAAGCGGCGATGAACCTGCCCCGTTCCGGACGCATCGCACGCATGTTCCCCGGTGTGGCGCTGCTCGCGAACTACCGGCGTGCATGGTTGTCGCGCGATCTCTATGCGGGCATCGCGCTTTCCGCCGTGCTGGTTCCGGTCGGCATGAGCTACGCGCAGGCCGCCGGCCTGCCGGCCGTCACCGGCCTGTATGCGTCGATCGCGGCATTGCTCGCCTATGCGGTACTCGGCCCGAGCCGCATCCTCGTCCTGGGCCCCGATTCGGCGTTGGCCGCGCTGATCGCCGGCGCCATCGCACCGCTCGCGGACCATGATCCGCAGCGGGCCGTCGCGCTCTCCGGCGCACTGGCGCTGTCGGCCGGTACGATCTGCATCCTGCTCGGGACGCTCGGCCTCGGCTTCGTCACCGACCTGCTGTCGCGCCCGATCCAGTACGGGTATCTGAACGGCATTGCGATCACGCTCGCCATCGGCCGCCTGCCCGAGCTGTTCGGCATGACCGCATCGGGCGGCGACGTGTTCGCCAGCGTCCCTCACATCGTGCATGCCTTCGTCGACCGCCGGTTTTCACCCGCTGCCTGCCTGCTCGGCGTCGGCGTGCTCGCGACCATTTTCTTGATGAAGCGCGTGATACCCCACTGGCCTGGCGTGTTGATCGCCGTGCTCGCAGCGACCCTGGCCACGCGCGTGTTGCCGTTGCACGGCATCGCGACGGTCGGCGCATTGCCGGCCGGCACGCCTGCCCCGCACCTTCCGGTCGTCTCGCTCGCCGACCTGACCGCGCTCGCGTCCGGTGCGATCGCCGTGGCACTGGTGTCGTTCGCCGATATCAGCATGCTCTCGCGTGCGCTTTCCGTGCGCGCGGGCGACACGCCGGACCGTAACCAGGAGCTGATCGCATTGGGCGCGGCGAATCTGCTGGCCGGCGTGACACAGGGCTGCGCGGTCAGCAGCAGCGCGTCCCGTACGCCGGTGGCGATCGCCGCCGGCGCGCAAAGCCAGCTCACCAATCTCGTCGCCGCCGCATGCATCGCGATACTGCTCATCGCCGCGCCCACGCTGCTGACGCTCGTCCCGCGCGCAGCGCTGGCCGCGGTCGTGATCTACGCCGCGTTCGGCATCGCCGACGTCCGCAGCGTCGTCCGGCTGTACCGGATGCGCCGCGGCGAATGCCTGATTTCGGTCCTGTGCTTTGCCGGGGTGATCGGCGTGGGCGTCGTCCCCGGCATCCTGCTCGCCAGCGCGCTGTCGCTGCTGTCGTTCGTGTGGCGAGCCTGGCACCCGTACGATGCCGTGCTTGGCCGGCTGTCGGGCGTGCGCGGTTATCACGACATCACGCGACATCCGGACGCCGTGCAAACCCCGGGCCTCGTGCTGTTCCGCTGGGACGCCCCGCTCTTCTATGCCAACGTCGAGATCTTCTGCGAGCATCTGCACGGGGCAATCGCGCGCTCGGCATGCCCGGTCTCGCGTATCGTCGTCGCCGCGGAGCCCGTCACCGATATCGACGTCAGCGCGGCGGACCGGCTCGTCGCGCTGTGCGAAGAACTCCGCGAGCAACGCATCGCGCTGAACTTCGCTGAAATGAAGGGGCCGGTGAAGGATCGCCTGCGCGCCTACGGGCTGTTCGACGTGTTCGGCCCGACCAGCTTCTTTCCGACCGTGACCGATGCCGTTGCGCATCACGTCCAGCGGAAAGGCGAACACCGCATGCGTTCCGCGTCATCGCCGCCCGCGCGGAAAACGACGGGAGGCTAGGGCCTGTTCACGCCAATAACGGGCTTGCGCTGGCCCTAGACGCTTGAATACGGGCGGCCGCCACGCGTATCGCATCGGGCCGGGAGGAGCGGCCGGTTTCGATGCAATACGTGGCCGTCGTCGTTCAAACCGTAAAGGTGTTCGACTTCTTCATCTCGACCCAGGTCATCCCGACGCGCAACCCGTCGATCGCGGCTTCGCGCTCGGTGTCATGGAACCGGCTGTGAGCGAACACACGTTCGCACGCGCCGTCCGGCGACATGAGCATCACGTGGATCGTGCAACGATAGCCGCCCGTTTCGGCGGGGCTCGTCTCGATCGCCACCGACCAGTCGGCGTCGTGTACCTCGCCTGACAGTGTCATCTTGCTTCCCTCCCGCGTCCGGGCGGACGCCGCACCTAACTTCAGCCAGCCGGCCTTACTCGACGACCAGGTCGTCGACGACGGCGCGCACGCCGCGCGCGGACCACGCGGCGCCGCGCACGGCCTTGCGCTCGGAGAACGACCCGACCTTGCCGGACAACCGGACGGTGCCGTCGCGCACCTCGATCGCGATGTGTTTCGCCTCGCGCTCCGCGTGGCGCATGATCGCGCGCTTGATGTTGCCGCCGATGTCGGCCGAGCCGACCGCCCCCTGCACGACGATGTGGTCGGTCACGCCGGTCACGCTGCGCATCTGCGAGATCGCACGCACGGCCAGATGGCTTTGGTACGCCCATTCGACCCTGCCGGACAGCGTGATCCAGCCGTGCTCGACTTGCACCTTGACCGCATCGTCATGCAGCCCGACCGTCCAGTGCAGCACCGAGCGCACCGCATTCGCGATGTCCTCGTCGGTGCGAACGTCGTCGTTCGGCAGATGGACGGTCATGTCGACGACGAGCGCCTTGACGCCAGCCACGCGATTCGCCGCGCGCTCGATCGCGAGTTTCTCCGCGTAGCTCGGCGGGTGACCCGAAAGCGTCACGATCCGGTCGGACACCTCGACGCCGATCCGTGTCGCGTCGATCGCCGGGTCGGATTCCAGTTCGTCCTGAACGTCCTGCTTCAACTGCTTGTCGGTTTTCATCGTCTGCACTCCCGTGAGCCGCGGCGCGCTCGTCCGCCGTACACAGCCAGATTTGCACACGCGCGGCCGCGCGTTGCTGATGCAGGTCAACGGATATTCTGTGCCGCGCTTCGCGGCTCGTGCATGTGTCGCCTGGTTCGCATTCCCTTTGATCGTGGGCACGCGGTCGGCGCTTTCGTCTCGCCGGCGCAGCATCATGACGCGGACAGGACGGGGGGCGACATCGCATGCCGCGCGGCAGATCCCGCGGAGATCGGCGTATCGGCCCGTACGATCATGGATGCGATACGCGTCAATGACCCACGGCGATCACGTACAGAACCGGAAAAATCCGCTATGAAGCAGGATCGGCCTGCCGTCCATTTCCTCGAGCAGGCAGCGCGCCGCGCGTTCGATCGCGGGGCGATGGCGCGCGAATGCGTCGACGAGATCCTGCTCGCGCGGCGATGCCGCCCGGAAGTGATCTTCCAGCGCTTCCGCGGTGATCGCGCAGCGCACGCGGCGGCCTTCGACCACGGCCGGAAAGGCCAGCGCCGGAGCCACGCCGCAATACGTCGGCGGTTCGGAGGGAAAGGATATCTGCATGATGATCCCCTGGGCAGGTGGCGGGCCGTCCCGGTATCGGGTGCGGCGATTCTAGGCTGCCGCGACGGCGGCCGGCGCGGCATCGTCGCTGCGTACGAGCAGGACCGGGCAACTCGATCCGCGCAGGAACCGTTCGGCGACGCTGCCGAGGAACAAGCGACGGACGCCGCGCCGCCCGTGCGTACCGATCACGGCCAGATCGATCGAGCGTTCGACGACGTAGCGTTGCAGCCGCTCGGCGACATTCTGGCCAGGTTCGGTTTCGACGATTTCCGTCTCGCCGTTGACGGCCGCATGCGAGATCGCCCGTTCCGCGCTGTGCAGCACCGCCGCGCCGTCGCGCCGGACCTCGTCGAGCAGCGCATCCGGGTTCATTCGTCCGGCGTACGTGATCAGAAGCGATTGGTCGACGACAAAGACGGCGAACAGCCGCGCGCCGCAGGACCGGGCAACCTTCAAGCCCTCTTCGAGCGCCCGATTCGACGAAGGACTGCCGTCCACGGCGACCATGATGTTCGTGTACATACCCACCTCGCTGGATGACTCGACGCGCCGGTGGCGGTCGGCGTTGTCTCATCATCAGCGCTTGCCGGAAACCGGCGTTGACCGAGGTCAACGGTTTGAAGCAGCGTGAACCTGCGCGGGATGCGCCCGATGATCGAGGATCGACCGGCGGCGGCGTCGACGTGTCCGTCGCGCGCGATGGCTACTCGTACGCCCGGAAGCCCCGCTCGATTTCGAGGATCTTCGACGCGCATGCATCGTATTGCCAGCCGGGGCCGCCATCGGTGCCGTACATGCCCTTGCACATCGCCTTGAGCCGGATCACCGCGCCGCCGTCGCCCGATGCGGTGCGCGATGCCCACAGATAGACTTCTCCGGCGAAATGCGGCTGCGCGGTTTCGATCCGATCCGCACTGAATCGCGTGATACGCGTGGATGAATGCGCGTCGACATAGCGTCGTGCGAGCTGCCAGGCACGGTCGCATTCGGACGGCGTCGAACACGGCAGCGCCGCGGCCTCCCGTGCCGCCAGCAATTGCGTTTCGGTCGATCGGAACGCCGACCCCTGCCCCGTACCGGCGCAAGCGCCCAGCGCGAGCGCGGCGCCGATCGCCCACGTCAGATGTTTCATGGCCCGTGCCTCATCACGCGGCGGCTTGCGCGCGCCATCGGGCGCCGCATCGTGCGAGCACCGGAGTCCACTGTATTGCCGGCAGCGCGAAGGCGATTGACCTGCGTCAATCGCCGTCATGCGTCGCCGATCGCAGGCCTCGCTTCGTCGCCACGAGAAAATGCTTTCTACGATTCGTTGGTTTGAGCGGCGCGGCGCAGCCCGTAGCATGGGCGCGTCACCCATCCTCCAGCATCGGAATGTCCGCGCAAACAGACAAGGTCGTCCATTGGCTGCTGTCCAGCCTGGAGCCGAAAAGCCAGCTTTTTCACGTCGGCCAGTATTGCGGCGACTGGCAGGCGTCCACCGCCGGCCGGGCGAAGGCGAGCTTCCACGTCATCCTGCATGGGTCGGCGTGGCTTCATTTCGCGGACGGGCGCGACAGCATCCCGGTCGCCGAAGGTGAAGCCGTGTTTCTGCTGCGCGACGTGCCGCACGGGTTGTCGCCGAGCCCTGTCAACCCGCAGGCCTGCGCGGTCGCGGGCGGCCGCCCGATCGCGCGGCGCGGATCGATGCAGCCGCTCGATCCGTCGGTCGACGGCAGCGTCGGCCTTGCCTGCGGTTTCATCGAATTCCAGTCCACCGTGTCGCGCGCGATCGTGTCGCTCTTTCCCGAGTACCTGATCGTGCGGCACGGCGACGACGCCTATCGCGGCATCCATGGGCTGTTCGACCTGATTCGCGCCGAAGGCCGTCACGGCGTCGACGCGCCGTCCCCGCTGATCGACAAGCTGGTCGAACTGCTGCTGTTCTATGCGGTACGGGACGCGGCCGGGCACGATACCGTGGCCAGCGGGCTCGCATCGCTGATGCAGCGGACCGGCTTCGGCACGCTCGTTGCCGCGATCATCGACGCGCCCGCCGACGCATGGACCACGGAATCGATGGCCGCGTTCGCGAACATGTCGCGCACCGCGTTCTGCAAGCACTTCAGCGAAGCGTCCGGTCATCCGCCGATGCAGTTCGTCACGATGGTGCGGATGCGGCTCGCGGCGGACCTGCTGCAACAAGGCCTGCCGATTTCGCGGGCGGGCGAACGCGTCGGCTATCAGTCGGAATCGGCGTTTGCGCACGCGTTCAAGCGCACGATGGGCATGCAGCCCGGCGCATGGCGACGCGAGCGCGACAACGCGTCGCCATCGGCGGCGCGCCTGCACTAGCGGGCGTCGCGAGGCCGCGGCGCGCGGCGCGGGACGAACGCACAGGAATCGCGGATGTTCGCGCATTGTCCGGCGGCAGCAGCGCCTCGACAATGATCTCACTGCCCTTTTCGGAGAATCCTGTGAGCCGCCTGCCGTTGCCCACCATCGAGACCGCCCCCGCGGCCAGCCAGCCGTTCCTCGAAAAATCGCAGCGCGCGAACGGCTTCCTGCCGAACCTCGTCCGCTCGCTCGCGAATGCGCCGGTCGCGCTCGAAACCTATATGACCGTCGCGGAGATCAACAGCCGCGCGGGCCTCACGTTCGCCGAGCGCGAAGCCGTGCAGATCACCGCGGCGGCCGTCCACGGCTGTGCGTTCTGCGTGGCCGGACACACCGCCGCCGCACTGAAAAAAGCCCATGTCGATCGCGCCGACGTCGATGCGCTGCGCGACGGCGAGCCGGTCGCCGAGCCGCGGCTGGAAGCCGTCGCCGCCTTCACGCGCGCCGTGATCGCGACGCGCGGCGCCGTGACCGACGACGCGCTCGCCGCGTTCCTGGCCGCCGGCTTCACCGAAGCGAACGCACTCGAAGTGGTGCTGGGCGTGAGCCTCGCGACGCTGTGCAACTTCGCGAACAATCTGTCGCGCAACGAACTCAACACCGAACTGGCGGCATACCGATGGGAACCCCGGACACAGGCCGCCTGACGGCGCCCGCACTCGACGCGTCGCTCGCCGACTGGCTCGACGCGAACGCGACGCAACTCGATACGAGCGCCGCGCTGAACGCGCAGGTCGTACCGCGCCTCGCGGCCGCCGGACTGTTCCGGACCGGCGTGCCGGCGAGCCTCGGCGGCGCGGACGGCACCACCGCGGACGCCATTGCCGGCATCGCCGCGGTGGCCGAGCATTCGCTGACCGCGGCCTTCGTGCTGTGGGGCCAGCGCAGCTTCATCGAATATCTGCTGCAAAGCCCGAATACCGCGCTGCGCGAGCGCTGGCTGCCGGCGCTGCTCGACGGCCGTTGCGCCGGCGCAAGCGGCCTGTCGAACGCGATGAAGTATCTGTCCGGCATCGAGTCGCTTCAGATCGACGCGACGCCGCACGCGCAAAGCGCCGACGACTGGCGGATGACCGGCAAGATGGCGTGGGTGACGAACCTGCGTACCGAACGGTTCGTCGTGGCGGCTGCGGTCGCGTTCGACGATGGCCGCCCGTCCGCGATCGTCGCGATCCCCGATGACGCGCCCGGCCTGACGCGCAGCGCGGATCTCGACCTGATCGCGCTGCGCGGCAGCAACACCGCCGCGCTGCATCTCGACGACGTACCGGGCGACGCCGCGTGGCTGATCCATCCGGACGCACAAACGTTCCTGCCCGCGGTGCGGCCGGCGTTCCTCGGCTTGCAGTGCGGGTTGTCGATCGGGCTCGCGCGGCGGGCGCTGGCCGAAGCGCGGCGCGCGGCGGAAACGACGCGCGGCATTCTCGGCCCTGAAGTCGAATCCTGCGCGGCCGAGCTGGCCGCGGCCTGCGCGCAGTTATCGGCCGGCCTCGCCGACGGCAGCCTGCGCCTGCATCCGAACCGCCTGTTCGAGCTGCGCATCGCGCTCGCGACGCACGTGGCCACGGCCGTGAACCTCGAACTCGAGGCGAGCGGCGGCCGCGGCTATCTGCGCGACGCGGGGCTCGGCTTCGAGCGACGCTGGCGCGAAGCGGCGTTCATTCCGATCGTCACGCCAAGCGTCGTGCAGTTGAAGGCGCAACTCGCCGCACGGACGCGGAGCATCGCCGCATGACGCCCCCGCTGCTGGACGCCCGCCATCTGACGCTCGGCTACGACGGCGAGCGGCGCAATACCGTGCTCGCCGATGTCTCGCTGTCGGTCGATCGCGGCGAAATCGTCGCGTTGATCGGCCCGAGCGGGACCGGCAAGTCGAGCCTGCTGCGGGCACTGGCGGGCCTGGAACGGCCGCAATCCGGCACCGTGTCGATCGACGGTACGACGCTGCAGGGCCCGCACCCGAGGATCGCGATCGCGTTTCAGGACCCATGCCTGCTGCCGTGGCTGTCGACCGAACGGAACGTCGCGTTCGGTCTCGCCTTCGAACATCAGGAGCGCCTCACGCGCGAACAGCAATGCGAACGCGTCCGCTCGGCGCTGCATGCGGTCGGGCTCGAAGCCGCCGCGTCGCTGCGCCCGGCCCAGCTTTCCGGCGGCATGGCACAGCGCGCGGCGCTTGCCCGCGCGCTGGCGCGTCAACCGCACGCGCTGCTGCTCGACGAGCCCTTTTCGGCGCTCGACGAAGTCACGCGCGCCGCGATGCAGCAGTTGCTGGTGAACATCGTCGCGACGACGCGCTGCGCGACGGTGCTCGTGACCCACGATATCGACGAGGCGCTGCTGCTGGCCGATCGCATCGTGCTGCTCGGCATGCAGGGCCGCTTCATCGACGCGTGGCACGTCGATTACCCGCATCCGCGCGACGCGTTCGTCAGCGAACTCGGCAGGATGCGCATCGACATCCTGAAGGCGTTGCGGGCCGGCATGAAGCGCCCGCACGCGTCCGACCTCCATCCCCTGAACTGACCTCCCTATCCATGTGCCAGATTCCGATGTCGCGCCGCGAATGGCTGAAGCTCGCGGCCCTGTTCACCGCGACGGGCGCCGCCCCGTTGCTCTCGATGGCGAACGCGCACGCCGCGGCCGAACCGGATGCGCCGGTTCGCATCGGCTACCTGCCGATCACCGACGCGGCCCCGCTGCTGGTCGCGCACAACAACGGCTATTTCGCGTCCGAAGGGCTGACGGTCGAGCAACCGAAGCTGCTGCGCAGCTGGGCGCAGCTCGTCGAAGCGTTCCTGTCCGGGCAGGTCAACGTCGTGCACCTGCTGTCGCCGATGACGCTGTGGGCACGCTACGGCAGCCGTGCGCCGGCGAAGGTGGTCGCGTGGAACCACGTGAACGGCTCAGGGCTGACGGTCGCGCCCGACATCGATTCGCTGCGCGATCTCGGCGGCAAGACCGTCGCGATTCCATTCTGGTACTCGATTCACAACGTCGTGTTGCAGGACCTGCTGCGCCAGCAGGGGCTCGTGCCCGTGCTCAAGCGGCGCGGCACGCCCGCGGCGAACGAGGTCAACCTCGTCGTGATGGCGCCGTCGGACATGCTGCCCGCGCTCGCCGCGCGCCAGATCGCCGGGTACATCGTCGCGGAGCCGTTCAACGCGACCGCGGAATTGATGAAGATCGGCAAGATCCTGCGCTTCACCGGCGACGTCTGGAAGAACCATGCGTGCTGCGTGGTGTTCATGCACGAGAACGATCTGACGCAGCGCCCCGGGTGGTCGCAAAAGGTCGTCAACGCGATCGTGAAGGCGCAGCTGTGGGCGCGCGCGCATCCGCAGGAAACCGCGCAACTGCTGTCGAAGGACGGCACGCACCGCTATTCGCCGCATACGCTCGCGTCGCTCGACCGCGTGCTGGTGCCATCGGCGTCGCTGGCCGACACCTATCGGGCGAGCGGCGCGATCCGTCATGCCGACTGGCACGCGAAGCGAATCGACTTCCAGCCGTATCCGTTCCCGAGCTATACCGAGGCGCTGGTTCAGCGGCTGAAACGGACGGTGGTCGACGGCGACAGCACCTTCCTCGCATCGCTCGACCCGGCGTTCGCGGCCCGCGATCTCGTCGACGACCGGTTCGTGCGCAAGAGCATCGACGCGGTCGGCGGCCTGACCGCGTTCGGCCAATCGGGCGCGTTCCAGCGCGAGGAGATCATCGTTGTCTGACGCGCTCGCCACCCGCCGCTCGTCCGCCCCCGACACGCGCCGGGGCGGCGGCGCCCGCTTCCCGGCGCGCTCGGCCGCGGGCTGGCTCGGCGTGGCCGGGCTCGTGGCGACGGTCGCCGTCTGGTGGGCCGCGATCCACCTGTTGACCGAGCCCGCCTCGCTCGGCCGGCAGTTCGCGCCGGACAGCGCGTTCGCCAGCCTGCGCGCGCTGTGTGCGGACGATCAGTTGCTCGAACACACGCTCGTCAGCCTGCGACGCATCGGCGTCGGGCTCGGTGCGGCGCTGCTGGCCGGCGTCCCGCTCGGTTTGTTGCTCGGCCGAGTTCAGTGGATCGAGCGGATGCTGTCGCCGACGTTCCAGTTCCTGCGCATGGTGTCGCCGTTATCGTGGATGCCGCTCGCGGTCATGTCGTTCGGCATCGGCGATCGCGCGATCTACTTTCTGCTCGGGTTCGCCGCGTTGTGGCCCGTGCTGATGAGCACGGCCGCCGGCGTCACGCAGATCGACCGGCGCTGGCTGCAGCTCGGCGCAAGCCTCGCGGCCACCCGCCGCGAGCTGCTCGTGCATATCGTGCTGCCCGCCATCGCGGGGCCGCTGCTCAACGGCATCCGGCTCGCGATCGGCATCCTGTGGATCGTGCTGGTGCCGGCCGAGATGCTCGGCGTCAACGCGGGCCTCGGCTACCTGATCCTCGATACGCGCGACCGGCTCGCGTATTCCGAACTGACGGCGGTGATCGTCATCATCGGCGCGCTGGGTTTCACGCTCGATGGGATCGCGCGGTTGTTGACTCGTGCGCTGCTGGCGTCCGACCGCTAGCGCCGCTAAGGAGATAGGCAGCGATCGGACGAACCGTTTGCCGCCGACGGCTCAATTCCACGCATGGCGCGCCGGGCGTGCGCCGTTCAGGTAGTAGTTGCCGACCAGGTGATATTTCCAGCGCACCGGATCGTGCAGCGTATGCGTGCGCGCATTGCGCCAATGCCGGTCGAGGTTGTGCTCGGCGAGCGTCGATTGCGTGCCGGCCAGTTCGAACAGCTTCTCGCCCGCGAGCAGCGCAACCTCGGTCGTCAACACCTTCGCTTCGCCGACCGCGACGGACGCCCGCGCGACGTCGTCCTCGGTCACGTCGCCCTTGGCCGCGATCTCGTCGAGCGTGCGCGCCGCGCGTTCGAGCAACGCGTCGGCCGCATGCAGCTGGATGTGCAGGCGGCCGATTTCGCGAATCGTCAGCGGATCGTCCACCGCCCGCTCAACGCCGCTGTCGACCCACGGCCGCGCGCGGGTCCGCACGAACGCGAGCGTATCGTCGATGGCCGCCTTCGCGATGCCCGCGTCGATCGCCGCCTGGATGATCTGCGACAGCGGCCCGTTGAGCGTCGGCACGTCCGACACGCGCTGCGCGGGCAGCACGTGCGACGCCGGGATGCGCACCGCGTCGAGCACGACCGTGCCGCTCGCGGTCGTGCGCTGCCCGAATCCCGACCAGTCGTCGATCACGGTCAGCCCGGGCGTCGGTTGCGGTATGTATGCGAGCCAGGCCTGCCGCGCGTCGTCGAGCCCGAGCACCGGCACGTAATGCGCGAACAGCGCGCCGGTCGAATAGAACTTCGTGCCGTCGACCACATAGTCGTCGCCATCGCGGCGCACGCGCGTCTTCAGGTCGAGCACGTGCTTCGTGCCCTTCTCCGAGAATCCGTTGCCGAACCGCTTGCCGCTCAGCACTTCGGCGAAGAAATGACGCTTCTGCGCATCGGTGCCGACGAGCGTGATCACGTCGATCAGCCCGAAATGATTCTGCGGGAGCTGCCCGAGCGACGCATCGGCCGCGGCGATGATCTTGATCACCTCGGTGAGCGTCACGTGTGAGACACCTGCGCCGCCGTATGCCTTCGGCACCGTGATCGCCCACAGCCCCGACTGCGAAAACCATTCGATTTCCTCGCGTGGCAGGCGGCGTTCGCGATCGCGCTCCGCGGCCCCTTGCGCGAGGCGTTCCGCCAGCGCATGCGCGACCGCGAGCGCTTCCGCATCGTCCGCAATCACGCGGGCCACCTGCGGTCGTGCGTCGGCCGGCCGCTCCTGAATCGTCGCGCTAGTGTCTGACATCGGGCTCTCCTGTCGATTGGCGAAAGCGTTCAATCTAGCAGCGCCGCACGAGCCGGAAAACCGAGCGATTCTCGGAACGATATTCCTTGGGAGAACAAACGAGGTCGCACCTGACGCACGTGAATCGGTGTTTTGACGTCGCAACGGACGCGAGAGCGTCGATGCGTCCCCGCGCGGCTGCGGTCACATTTGCGGTAATACGCAGCGACGATAACGATCCGAGAATCCGTTATTGGAACGCTCACGCCGCGCTTCCTATACTGGGCTCCCGGCGCAAACGGCCACGCCCTTCGAGGAAATCCGCATGACTTCGTCGCACGCAGCTTCCGACCTTTCCACCGGTACCGATTACGACGCGCTCGCGCGCCGGTTCCGGCCGATCTTCGAGCGTATCGCCGCCGGCACCGCCGAGCGCGAACGCAACCGCGAACTGCCGCACGAGGCGATCGGCTGGCTGAAGTCGGCCGGCTTCGGCGCGATCCGGCTGCCGGCGAGCGCCGGCGGCACAGGCGCATCGCTGCCGCAGTTGTTCCGGCTGCTGACCGAACTGGCCGCCGCCGATTCCAATTTGCCGCAAGCGTTGCGCGGGCATTTCGCGTTCGTCGAGGATTGGCTCAATGCACCCGAAGGGCCGCAGCGCACGACCTGGTTCGACCGCTTCGCGAGCGGCCAGCTCGTCGGCAATGCGTGGTCGGAGGCCGGCGACGTGCCGCTCGGCCAGACCATCACGAAGGTATCGGAGCAGAACGGGCGGCTCGTGCTGAACGGCCGCAAGTTCTACAGCACCGGCAGCCTGTTCGCCGACTGGATCGACGTGTTCGCGCAGCGCGCGCACGACGGCAGCGACGTGATCGTCGCCGTCGCGACCGCGCAGCCGGGCGTGATCCGCGAGGACGACTGGGACGGCTTCGGCCAGACCACCACCGGCAGCGGCACGACGCGCTTCGAGAATGCGGCGGTCGACGCGGACAACGTGATCGATTTCGCGCGCCGCTTCAAGTACCAGACCGCGTTCTACCAGCTGTTCCACGTCGCGACGCTCGCCGGCATCGGCCATGCGATCGTGCGCGACGCAGGCGAGCTCGTGCGCAACCGCACGCGCGTGTACAGCCACGGCAATGCGCAGCGTGCCGGCGACGATGCGCAGTTGCAGCAGGTGATCGGCGAGATCGCGTCATGGGCATACGCGGCCGACGCACTCGCGTTGCGCGCCGCGCAACCGCTTCAGCACGCGTACGAAGCGCGCTTCGGCGGCGACGAAGCGGCCGAGCAGGCCGCGAACGTCGCGGCCGAAATCGAATCCGCGCAGAGCCAGCTCGTCGTGTCCGAACTCGTGCTGCGCGCGGCAACGCGCCTGTTCGACGCGCTCGGCGCATCCGCCACGCGCAGCACGACCGCGCTCGATCGCCACTGGCGCAACGCGCGCACGGTGTCGTCGCACAATCCGCTCGTGTACAAGGCGCGCATCGTCGGCGACTGGATCATCAACGGCCGCACGCCACCGTTCGTCTGGCGCGTGGGCAACGGCGCGAACGCCAACGCGGGCGCCGGTGCGGAAACGGGGGCCGCGCAATGAGCAAGACCATCCGCTTCAACGCGTTCGAGATGAACTGCGTGGGCCACCAGTCGCCCGGCTTGTGGGCGCATCCGCGCGACCGCTCGTGGCAGTACAAGGATCTCGACTACTGGACCGATCTCGCGCGCGTGCTCGAACGCGGGATCTTCGACGCGATCTTCATCGCGGACGTGATCGGCTACTACGACGTGTACAAGGGCAGCAACTATCACGCGCTGCACCAGGCCGCGCAGATCCCGGTCAACGATCCGCTGCAGCTGGCCGCGCCGATCGCGATGGCGACCGAGCATCTCGGCATCGGCATCACCGCGTCGACGACGTTCGAGCACCCGTACACGTTCGCGCGCCGGCTGTCGACCGCCGACCATCACACGAAGGGCCGGCTCGCATGGAACATCGTCACGTCGTATCTGGAAAGCGGTGCGAAGAACGTCGGCGATCACGGGCTGCGCACGCACGACGACCGCTATGCGGTCGCGGCCGAGTACGTCGAGGTGCTGTACAAGCTGCTCGAGGGTAGCTGGGAAGACGGCGCGGTGGTGCGCGATCGCGATGGCCGCGTGTTCACGCATCCGGAGAAAGTGCACGAGATCGGCCACAAGGGCCGCTTCTTCGACGTGCCCGGCTATCACCTGTGCGAGCCGTCGCCGCAGCGCACGCCGGTGCTGTTCCAGGCCGGCGCGTCGGGCCCGGGCAAGGCATTCGCCGCGCAGCACGCCGAATGCGTGTTCGTCGCCGCGCCGACCCGCGACCAGCTCGCGCGCTACGTGGCCGACGTGCGTGCGCAGGCCGCGGCCGCCGGGCGCGACCCGGCGAAAGTGCTGATCTACAACCTCGTCACGGTGATCGTCGACGAGACCGATGAAAAGGCGCAGGCCAAATTCGACGAGTATCGGCGCTACGTGTCGTACGACGGCTCGCTGGTGTTCATGTCGGGCTGGACCGGCATCGACTTCGGCCAGTACGCGCCGACCGACCCGGTCAGGCGCGTCGAAACGAACGCGATCGTGTCGGCGGTCGAGCACCTGTCGGGCGGCGACACCGCGTGGACGATCGAGGCGCTGGCCGCCTGGGGCGGCATCGGCGGAATGGGCCCGGTGTTCGTCGGGTCGGCGGCGACCGTCGCGGACATCCTGCAGGAATGGGTGGCCGCGACCGACGTGGACGGCTTCAATCTCGCGTATGCGCTCGCGCATGAAACCTTCGAGGACGTCGTGCGTTATCTCGTGCCGGAGTTGCAGCGCCGTGGCGTGTATCCGACCGCGTATGCGCCGGGCACGCTGCGCGAAAAACTCTTCGGCGGCTCGGCGCGGCTGCCGGACGAACATCCGGCCGCGCAGTTTCGCGATATCGAACAGGTCAAGCGCGCGGCCGAGCGGGAAGCGGTCAGCGCGTAGCGTCGGGCAACATCGAAGCCGGCCAGTCTGCGTACGCGGCCAACCGGCTTCAGTACAAACGGCTTCGTGCAGTCTGACGAAGCCGCTTCTATTTGCCGGGGGACAACGAGCGCCCCCGGTCAGCGCTTACGCCACGCTTTCGTCGTCGACGTCGTTCGCCGTCGGCTCATACCGAATGATCAGCAAAAACACGATCGGCGTGACCGCACTGATCGCGACGACCCAGAACATGTCGGTGCCGAGGCGGGCTTGCAGGATCGGCAGCACGAACAGCGCCAGCGCCTGGCCGATGCCGCACAGCGACCGCCCGAAGCCGACGCCGGTGCCGCGGATCGCGGCCGGATACGACAGCGTCGGATAGATCATCATCTGCGCGCCGGGCCCGAAGCCTTCGGCGAACAGCCAGGTGCCGAGCATCAACAGCACGACGCCGACGGCCAATGCGCCGTGAGGATGCCCTGCCAGCGCCAGCGCGACGAGCGCGACCGTTTGCAACGCAAACCCCGCGATCGCGACATGACGTGACGGATAGCGATACGCGAGGCGCATGCCCAGCAAGCCGCCGGTGAACGCGAACAGCACGTTCAATGCGAGCGACGCCGCAATCGTCTCGAACACGCCCGCGCCGAGAAATTGCGACAGGATCGACGGCAGGAAGAACGCGATCGCCGTGTATTCGAACGGAATGCACAGGTTCATCACGCTGGCGACGATCGTGCGCCCCAGATACGGACGCTGGAACAGCACGCGAATCCGCACCGGCGGCGGGCTCGGCTCGCGTCGCGCATCGTCCGCTTCGTGCGCGTGAATGCCGTACGACTCGCGCAGGATGCGCGCGGCGTTGGCCAGGTCGCCCTGATTCGCGGCCCACAGCGGCGATTCGTTCATGAAGCGGTTGCGGAACAGGATGATGACGAGCGCCGGCACCGCGCCGAAGATCAGCGATGCGCGCCACAGCCAGCCCGCATGCTCGGCCGGCAGCAGGAAATACAGCCCGAAGATCAGCAGGAAGCACACCGACGACGCGACGTACCACATCGGGCACCACGCGGCGAGCCGCGACGCCTTGTTGCCGCGGCCGTTGAACTTCGAGAATTCCGCGAGAAACGCCATCGCAACAGGCAGGTCGATGCCGACGCCGAGCCCCATCACGAAGCGGGCGGCGATCAGTACCCACACGTTCGGCGCGAGCCCGGCCGCGATCGCCGCGACCACGAAGAACAGCATGTCCGCCATGAACACCTGGTAGCGGCCGATCCGGTCGGTCAACCAGCCGCCGATCAGGCTGCCGAAGATCGTGCCGATCATGATCGCCGACCCGACGAGCCCGGTCAGCGCGGGCGTCAGCCCGAATTCGCGCGCGACGTCGTCGATGCCGTAGGACAGCGTCGTCAGGTCGTACGCATCGAGAAACACGCCGCCGAGCGCCAGCAGCACGATCATCCGTGCATGGCTGACCGAACTGTCCACCGTATTGATCAGGCGCGCGACGTCGCTCGCCGAGCGGATAGGGGAAGAAACCGGCGTGATTGAGCCAAGATCGATCGAACTCATCGGATTCCTTAGTTTGATGCCGAATGCACGGCAAGGTGGTCGTGAAGCCGGGAAAGCGGGCAGGCGCCTTCGCGACCCTCGCGGCGGCAAGCGCATGCGGCCCCGCTGCGGCCGGGTTCCGGCAGCGGAAATTCTGTTCCCTCGATCCGGCAATCCCAAGCGATATAAACCGATAAATTAATCGGCGTGCGTCATAAAGTTGCACGGCGCGCGCTTAGCAGCAGCACGTATGTTCAAACGTGGATTTCTTCGTTAACGGATCGCCCGAGCTTCGTTACATTAGCCGGTCACCTGCCTGTTCGCGGCGCGTTGCCGCTCTTCCGGAGAATCCCCGATGAAGCCGTTCTGGTCCCGCGCGTGGCAATCCGCGGCCCTCGTCGTTGCCGTGCTTGCCGGCCTCACGTCCATGCAAGCGCAGGCGGCGACGCCCGCGGAAATCCGCGTCGACTATGCGTACTACTCGCCCGAGAGTCTCGTTATCCGCCACTTCGGCTGGCTCGACGACGCGTTCAAGACCGACGGCACGGCGATTCGCTGGGTGCTGAGCCTCGGCAGCAATCGCGCGCTCGAATACCTGAACAGCGGCGCGGTCGATTTCGGCTCGGCCGCGGGGCTCGCATCGGTGCTCGCGCGCGCGAACGGCAACCCGATCCACACCGTCTACGTGTTCTCGCGCCCCGAATGGACCGCGCTCGTGGTACGCAAGGATTCGCCGATCCGTTCGCTCGCCGACCTGAAGGGCAAGAAGATCGCCGCGACGCGCGGCACCGATCCGTTCCTGTTCACGCTGCGCGCGCTGCACACGGTCGGCCTGACGCGCGACGACGTCGAGATCGTCAACCTGCAGCATCCGGACGGCCGCACCGCCCTCGCGAACGGTCAGGTCGATGCGTGGGCCGGGCTCGATCCGCACATGGCCGCCGCGCAGCTCGACGACGGCGCGCGCCTGCTGTACCGCAACGTCGCGTTCAATACGTACGGGTTCCTGAATGTTCGCGACGCGTTCGCCAGCCAGTATCCGCAGGCGGTCGAGCGCGTACTGAAAGTCTATGACCGTGCGCGGCAATGGATCGTCGCGCATCCGGCCGAAACCGCGCAGATCATTGCCGACGAATCGAAGGTGTCGCTGCCGGTCGCGAAGCTGCAGCTCCAGCGCAACGACTTCAGCGATCCGGTGCCGGGCGACACGCAGCGCGCGGCGCTGAAGGCCGCGGCGCCGGTACTGACGGCCGAGCAACTGACCAAGCCGGGCGTCGATCCCGCGAAGATCGTCGATACGCTGATCGATCCGTCGTTCGCGCGCCCGATCGTCGCCGCGTCGCACTGAGACCGAGCGTGCCGCCGATGACGGACACCACCGCGCGCGGCGAAGCGCTCGCGTCGCACCCACCCGCATCGCCGCCTCCCGCGGCCCGGCGAGACCCGCTGCGCGCCTGGCGCATCGCGGGCCTCGCGCTGCCGTTCGCCGCGCTCGTGCTGCTGGAGATCGTGGTGCGGCGCGGCTGGCTGCCCGATCATCTCGTGCCGGCGCCGAGCGAGATTCTCGATACGCTCGCGCGGATGGGCGTCACGCGGGTCGCACGTCACGTCGGCGCGAGCACGCTGCGGGTCGCGGCCGGGTTTGCGGCCGGCGCCGGGCTCGCGCTCGTCGTCGGCGCGGCGATGGGCCTGAGCCGCCGGATCGACGCGCTGTTCGAACCGACGTTCCAGGCGCTGCGCGCGATTCCGTCGCTCGCATGGGTGCCGGTGCTGCTGCTGTGGCTCGGTATCGACGAAGCGCCGAAAATCACGCTGATCGCGATCGGCGCGTTCTTTCCGGTTCACCTCGCGGTGGTCGCCGGCATTCGCGACGTCGACCGCAAGCTCGTCGAGCTCGGCGCGGTGTACCGGCTCGGCCCGCTCGCGCTGTTCCGCCGCATCCTGCTGCCGGCCGCGCTGCCGCAGATCGTCACCGGCCTGCGCACCGGCCTCAGTCTCGCGTGGATGTTCATGGTCGCCGCGGAGCTGATCGCGGCCACGCGCGGCCTCGGCTTCCTGCTGAGCGACGGTCGCGAAACCGGGCGGCCCGATCTCGTATTCGGCGCGATCCTGCTGCTCGCGTTGCTCGGCAAGCTGACCGACGGCGCGATGCGCCGCATCGAGTCGCGCTGGCTCGGCTGGCGCGACGTGTTCGACGGCGCATCGCGCGAGGGCGGCAAATGAGCGCCTCCCCTTCCGTCCACCCGGCCGCCGGCATCGCGACGCCGCTGCTCGACCTGCGGATCGCCCGCAAGCTGTATGGCGAGCGCACGATCCTGGCCGACATCGCGTTGCAGGTCGCGCGCGGCGAAATCGTCTGCGTGGTCGGCCCGAGCGGCTGCGGCAAGAGCACGCTGCTGCGGATCGTCGCCGGCCTCGACGCGGACTTTCGCGGCAGCGTGACGCTCGACGGCAGCGCGCTGGCCGGCCCGTCCGCGCGCGTCGGCGTGATCTTTCAGGAGCCGCGGCTGCTGCCGTGGCTGTCGATCGCGGACAACGTCGGCTTCGCGTCCGGTGCGCGGGGCGGCCGCGACCCGAGCGTCGCGCGGTTGCTCGACGAGGTTGGGCTGGCCGGCGTCGCGCGGCAACTGCCGGCCACATTGTCCGGCGGGATGGCGCAGCGCGCCGCGATCGCACGCGGGCTGTTCGGCGAGCCGGATCTGCTGCTGCTCGACGAGCCGTTCAGCGCGATCGACGCGATCACGAGGATGCGCTTGCAGACGCTGCTGCTCGACGTCGTCCACCGGCACCGGATGGCCGCGATCGTCGTCACGCACGATCTCGACGAGGCGCTGTATCTCGGCGATCGCGTGCTGATGCTCGCGCCGAACCCGGGCCGCGTCGACGACGAAATCCAGGTCGACGTCCCACGGCCGCGCGACCGGCGCGATCCGGCGCTGGCCGCGCAGCGCGCACGGCTCATCGATGCGTTCCAGCGCTTTCACGATCGCGCGGCGGGCGACCCGGCAGGCATCCCCGTCACGCCGGCCTGACCTCGCCACTTCACTGAGCAGCCGCCGACCGCACGAACGCGGCCAGATCGCGATTGAACCGCTCGGCTTCCTCGATGAACGGTGCGTGCCCGGACTCCGCGTACACCTTGCTGGCAATGCGCGGATTCAGCTCGGCCGCGCGAGCCAGCGTCGCGTGCGTATCGACCAGCGCATCGCGACCGCCGTAGATGAAGAGCAACGGCACGCGCGCGTGGCCGAGTCCCGCGGCGGCGAACACCGACATCGTCGGGATGGCCTTTTGCATGTCCCACGACGCCATCGCGGCGTTGGCGAGCAAGCGCTCGAACGTGGCGGCGTCCGGCCGCCGGTGGAAGCACAGGCCGACGAACGTGCGCTCGCCGTCGAGATGGGTTTTCAGATCCGGCGCGTTCATGTCCCGATACACGTCCGGATGATCGACGATCTGGCCCGGCGCAAGCTCGACCACGCCGTCGACATACACGGCGCCCGCGATCGCGCGATCGCCGTACCTGGCGAGGTAGTTCGAGATCACCACGCCGCCGAGCGACCAGCCGACCACGACGGGTTTGCGCGCATGCGCGCCGTCGATGACCGCGGCGAGATCGTCGCCCCAGCGGGTTCCGTCGCGATACGGCTGCGCGCCGGACGGCTTGTCCGACAGCCCGTGGCCGCGCAGGTCGTACGTGATGATCCGGAAGCCGCGCAGTTCGGGGCTCCGGACTTGCGCGTCCCAGTTCAGGCGGCTGCCGAGCAGGCCGTGGATCAGGATGACGGGCGCGCCGTCCGGGTCGCCGCTTTCCTGAACGGCCAGCTTCACGCCGTCCGGCGACGTCACGGTATAGGTCAGCGGCGCGGCGGCCGCGTCGTACGCCAACGCGAACGGCGTCGCCCACCAGATCACGGCAATCAGCCAGCGGATCAGCACTCGGGTAGTCATGGGTTCTTTCCTCCAGGCATGAACGGACGCTCAGTCTCAACCCTCACACTGATGTGAGAGTCAAGCGAATCGTGCTAACCTGCCCTTCATGAAAAATCCGCCTACCCAGCCGCTGCTGACCATCGGCAAGCTCGCGCAGCTCACCGGCGCGAGCGTGCGCTCGATCCGGCATTACGACGAGCACGGCCTGCTCGCGTCGGTGCGCGCGGACAACGGCTATCGCCTGTTTCCCGACAAGGCTGTGACGCAGGTCAAGCAGATTCAGCGCATGATCGCGACCGGTTTCACCCTCGACGACATTCGCGGTTTTCCGGACTGCATGCTGCTGATCGAAGGTGCGCGTTCGTGCGATCAGATCACCGACGTCCAGCGCGAACGCCTCGAAGCGATCGACCGTCAGATCGCCGATCTCGAGAAGCGGCGCGCGCGGCTCGTCAAGATGCTGCGGGATGGTGCGGTGCCGCCGCTCGATTGATCGGTGCGCCTTTCCCGCTACGGATACGAGCCCACCCACGCGCATCGGGCACAATACGCACCCTCACCCTTTTTGCCCCTGGCCACACATGCGCGTCATCGTCGTCGGAACGAGCGGATCGGGAAAATCCACCTTCGCCCGTGCGCTGGCAACCGCCGCAGCGTGCCGATACGTCGAACTCGATCGGCTCCACTGGGGCCCAGGCTGGACCGCCGTGCCGCCCGCGCAGTTCGAACACGCGGTGCTGGCGGCGACGACCGGCGACCACTGGGTCGCCGACGGAAACTACAGCGCGGTGCGCGACGTGCTGTGGTCGAGGGCCACGCACGTCGTGTGGCTCAACTTCGGCCGATGGACGGTGTTTTCCCGTGTGCTGCGGCGCACGATCGGCCGCGGGCTGATGCGCACCCGGCTCTCTCACGGCAACCGGGAATCGCTGCGGATGGCGTTCTGCTCGCGCGACTCGGTGCTGCTGTGGTCGTACACGACGTTCACGAAAAACCGCGTCAAGTTCGCCGGCTTGCGCGACGACCCGAAATACGCGCATCTGAAATGGGTGGAAATCACCAAGCCATCGCGTACCCGCGCCGTCATCGAGACCCTCGCCCGCACCGGCCGTTGCGACTGAGCGCGGCACGACAACGGCTACCTCGCGTCACTCGTCGAAAGTGCCTTGATATTCCGGCGCGGCATCCGCGCGCGTATTCAGTTCGAACATCACGCCGCCCGGCGCGCGGCAAAAGAAGCGCGAGCCGCGCCCGTTGTTGAACACGTCCGTCTCCATCGCGACGCCCTCTTTCTTGAAGCGCGCGAACAGCGCGTGCACGGCATCGAGGCTCGGCAGTTCGAAGCCGACGTGGAAATTGGTCGGCCATGCGGGCACGCCGTCGCCGACGTGATCGATCACGACGTCGAAGCCCGGACGCTTGAGAATCCAGGATTTGTCCCAGCTTCCCGCGATCGTGAAGCCGAGGTATCGCTCGAAGAATCGGGCGGTTGCCAGCGTGTCGGCAGAGGGGAAGCTCAGGTGGTTGAGCTTCATCGTGGGTGTCGTTTCGGTCATGGTCGCGTTCTCTGATGCGATGGTGGGCGGAGGCCCCATGCCATGCCGCCCGAGGACTTCAGAATACGAGTGGGGGCTCGCATTCCACAATTCGCATTGGACGCACTGGCCGACGACTCGCCACACCCGCGCGAGGCGGTCGTTCGAGCGACGCACGACGATCGTCGCAGATCGCACTGTTCGCATTTGGAGCCGCGCGACCGAAGCGGCGAACCGATCCGATCGGCGTGCGTCCAACGACGCCGGCCTGGATTCGCAAACGAACCCCGGGGCGCCGGTCGACCGCGGATGCCGGGCATGACATGCGTTGCCCGGCACCCGCGCATCGCTCAACGCTACGCGAGCTGCATCAGAACTGATAACCCGCGCCGACCACCGCGCCGAAGTCCGAGCGCGTGTTGCCCGTCACCGATGCCTTGACGACCCAGCGGTTGCTCTCCGTCACGTACGAGTAGCCGGCTGCGAAGCCCTGCTGGCCGTGATAGTTCGACGTCGCCGCCGACACCATCGAGCGCCCCGCGCCGGTCGGCTGCGGCAAGCCGGCCACCGCCATCGCCGACGCGACACCGCCGTACATGTCCTTCTTCAGGTCATTGAACGAGTTGTACACCTGCCCGATGCGCTGGTCGGTATACCCCTTCGCCTGCGTCGACGCCGTCGCGAGGTTGTCGTTCAGCTGCTGCACGTTCACCGCGTCGGTCGGCGCCGTGCCGGCCGCGACGTTCGTGATCTGGCGCTCGCTGCCCTTCGCGCCCACCGAGAACGAGTTGTCGCGATCGGCGACGGAGCCCTGACCCACGGCCACCGCGTTCTTGCCCGTCGCGGTCGCAGTCGAGCCGATCGCACCCGCATCGGCACGCGCGATCCACGTGGTGTTCGCATCGGTCGCGGCCGCACGGATCTTGTCGTTGGCCGCGACGTTCTGCAGCGCGGCGTTGAACTGGCCCACGTTGACCGCGTCGTTCGCATTCACGCCCGCCGCGACGCCGGTCAGCACGCGGTCTCCCGCCGTGCCGGAGAAGTTCACGCTGGTGCCGCCCGAATCCTTGCCGACCGTGATCGCGCCGTTCGGGTCCTGCTGCTGCACGAGGCCGGCCTTGCCGTTCGCGATGTTGGTCACGCTGCCTTGCAGGTTGGAAATGTCGGTCGTGTTCTTCGACACCTGCTGGTTGGTCGCGTAGAGCTGCGAGCCGTTCACCGCGTCGGTGCTGGTGGCGTCGAGCGTGCCGGCCTGGACGTTGGTGATGCGCGTGCCGCCCGCGCCGCCGAGCGTGATCGTGCTCTTCGAGCTGTCGTCGTACTGCACCGCGAGCGCGCCGAGCTGGTTCAGGTTCGACTGCACGTCCTTCAACTGCTTCACGTTCACCGCGTCGGTATCGCTGGTGCCCGCCGCGACGTTCTTCAGCACGACCGCCGAGGTGGCGTCGCCGCCGACGAGCGACACCGAATTCAGCCGGTTGCCGCTCGCGTCGACGTCGTACTTGACGACGTTCTTCACCGCTTCGCCGGCCTGGTTCGACACGTTGGTGATCTGCTGTTCGAGCGCGGTCTTCACGCCGGACAACTGGCCGCCGTTGACCGCATCCGTGCTGCCCGCGGCGACGTTGCCGTCGGCCACGTTGGTCAGCTTCGTCGGCGCACCGCCGCGTGCGGCGTTGAACGCGCCGAGCGTCGGGTCGAATTGCAGCGCATCCTGTTGCAGCCCGGCGATCGCCGCCGTGTTGTTCGCGATGTTCGTTTCGGCATTGCCAATGCGCGTTTCGTGATTCGCGAGTGTCGTCGTGTTGCTGCCGACCCGGCCGTCGAGGTTCGTCAGCGCGTCGCCGACGTTGTTGAATGCGCTGCCGCCGATCTTGTAGTTCGGTGCGCCGATCGAGCCGTCCGGGTTCGCCGTCGCGCCGCCGCCGAGCGCGGCCGCGGTGCCGTCGGTCGCGCGCCGCAGTTGCGCGCCGTTCACCGCGTCGGTACTGCCAGCCGCCACGTTGCCTGCCGCGACGTTGGTCAAGCGCACCGGATTGCCGCCGTTACCCGCGCCGAGCGACACCTGCTGCTTGCTCGCATCGTCATATTTCACGGCGAGCGCGTCGAGCTGGCTCGTGCCGTCGTGAATCGCCGCGTTCAGTTGATCGACGTTGACCGCGTCGGTGCCGCTCTTGCCGGCCGCGACGTTGCTGATCAGCTGAGGGCCGTGGCCGCCGTGGCTCGCATCGTACGCGCCGAGGCCCGGGTTCCATTGCAGCGCATCCTGCTGGAGCGCCGCAATGTTGCCGGTATTGGTCGTCACCTGGTTGCCGACAGCCGTGATCGACTGGTTGAGCGTGTCGGTCGCCTTGCCGAGCTGGCCGACGTTCACGGCATCGCCCGCCGCCACGCCGTCCGCGACGTTGTGCAGGCCGACCGGCGCCGTCGCCCCCTTTCCGCCGAGCGTGACGCCGCCATGCGCATCGTCGTCGTACTGCACCGCGTTCTTCGTCGCGTCGCCGATCTGGCTCGTGATCGACGTGCTCAGGTTGCCGAGCGTCGTGCTGAGGTTGTTCGTCACGCTCGTGCTGAGCGATGCAAGGCCGCCGTTCAACTGGCCGACGTTGACGGCGTCGTGCGCGTCCTTGCCGTCCGCGACGTTGTGCAGCGTCGTGCCGTTGGGGCCGCCGAACGTCACCGAGTCGAAGCCGCTCGCGCCGTCGTACTTGACGTTGCGCGTATCGGCCGCCTGCAGGTTCGTGATATTCGATGCCGCCGTGCTCAGCGAGCCGTTGAGGCCAGTCACGCTGTTCTGCAGGTTCGTGATGTTCGACGAAGCCGTCGAGATGGACGTTTGCAGCGGCGTGAGGCTGCCCTTCAACTGACCGACGTTGACCGCATCGGTATCGGCCACGCCGGCTGCCACGCCGCCGATCGTCGTGCCGCCGGCGCCGTCAAGCGCGATCGCAGCATGCGAGTCGTCGGTGTATTTGACGACGTTCTGGGTGGCCGTGACGATGCTGGTGCTGAGGCTGTTGCCGACGCTGGTCACGCGCTGGTCGACGTTCGAGATCGTGGTCGACAGCGAATTGCCGACCGACGTCACGCGTGCGTCGACATTGCCGATGCCCGTGCTCAGCGCACTGTTCACGTTCTTCAGCTGCTGGACGTTGACGGCGTCCGTATCGGCCGCGCCCGCCGCGACGTTCTTGAGCTGGCGTTCGCTGCCGAGCGCGCCGAACGATACCGCGCCGCCGACCGGGGCGGCCGTGCCGCCGAACACCGGCGTGCCGCCGTTGTTCGCGCCGACGCTGCCCGAGCCGATCGCCACCTGGTTGTTGTCGTTCGTCTGCGCGCCTGCGCCGATCGCCACCGACTGCGTGCCGCCGGCACGCGTTTGCGTGGCCGCGTCGTACGATGCGCCGGCCGATACGCCGTCGCTCGAGGTCGGGTTCGCGCCGCCGATCGCGACCGAGCGGTCGCCGCTGGCGAGCGCCGAGTGGCCGAGCGCGATCGAGCTCGTGCCGTGCGCATCCGCGACGTTGCCGAGCGCCATCGAGAAATCGCCGACCGCCGCCGACTGACGGCCGATCGCCAGCGCCGTATTGCCCTGCGCGACCGCCACCGTGCCGATCGCGGTGGCCGAGTTCGCCAGCGCCTGCGAGCCGACGCCGATCGCAATCGCGCCGCCGCTGCTGGTGCCGCCCTTGCTGCTCGCATTCGACTGGTCGCCGATCGCGATGCCGCTGGTGCCGGCCTTCGCATTGGTGCCTTGCGTCACGTTCGCGGTGCTGACTGCGACGTAGCTGCCGTTCTTCGTTGCCACGCATAGCGGGTTGGTGCCGTCGATACACTGGCCGTTCAGCGCGTTGTCGGGGTTGCCGCGGTCGACGAAATTGTCCGCGTGGGCGGCGCCGGCGATCAGCACACCCGCGCCGGTGAACATCGCGGCGGCGAGCGCCGAAATATGCTTCCTCTTCATGGTCTTCTGCTCCGTTGTGTAGCGTCTGGTTTGAATACGGACTACTTACTTTTGTTGACAGCTTCGACTTCGATTACGGTTGCGACTTCGTTCGGAAGCGGATTCCACGGCCCGGGCAACCCCTTCGACGCGACACGCATCGCGCACGCGTTTCGACAAGGCGTTCGAAAGCCCCGGGCATGCCGTCGGTTCGACGTCCCGTTCCGTTGATTCGGCTATTGCATTAGGAATACGTATTGATTCTTATGGACGAGTCTTCCCCCGACTGAATCCGGAGATTCAACCCGTAGCCATGTGTTTCCCCGATTTGTTCGCCGCGCCAACCGCGACCCACCACGCTTCTTTTATTTCATCCCCGGCAGCCGGGGTTTCATTTCCGTGCAGCGAGCACGGGCCTGGGCAGTCATCAACTGATGCGCCGGCCCTGGGTCGGGCAACGTCCGTCACCGCTTGCGGCGCTTCCGCTACCCTGCTCCACCCGTCATTCAAAGTTCGGACGAATTATGAGACACGAGATTAAATTATTAAAGACGACATTCTTTATAGATTGTAAAATACAAAATATTCAATGACTTACGTAAAATACGCCCATCTCGCAAACGATTTCGCGCCCACACCGTTATTCAAAATCTTTTACCGGGCGGATAAATACTTTGCCAAAGCGGATTTGATTAAAAAAATTTCTGAAAAAGGCAACCTCGAAAACGGCCGACTCGGCGCTTTTACGCCGGATATACGCGTAAACCACGAGCATTGACGCACATCGACGCTTCACGCTCCTGTCACAAACCGCCATTTTCGATAATCGTGAAGGGTGAATCGTGCGAATAGGGACGCCATGTCTGGCCGGATTCGAAATATGCTCCTACAATTCCGCTCGCACCGATTCCGGCAGTCGCGATCATTTCCACGCGAGCACGGCAATCCCTCGCGTCTCGACCGGCTCGGCGATCAAAACAACGAACGCCGTTCGAGGCGCCGAGCGATTGCCTGCCGCGCGGTTCCGCGCTGTCCCGAATCGATGCGAGAGCATGCGATGCGCTGGAGGCATCGCCACAGAGCGGCTTCCGACGTTTCCACCGCACCGGGCAGGCCACCCGCGGAAACGCAGTCAACCGCCTTTCACAACAGGTGCACGATGTCTTCATCGATCTCCGCATTGAGCGACACGCATATCCTGATCGTCGACGATCAACCCGACCAGCTACGGTTGCTGATCGACATCCTGCGCAGCACGGGCTGCCGGATCAGCATCGCATTCGACGGCACACAAGCGTGCCAGCGCGCGCAGGCACTGATGCCCGACCTGATCCTGATGGACGTGCGCATGCCGCGCATGGACGGTTTCACCGCATGCCGTCTGCTTGCCGCCGATCCCCTGACGTGCGCGATCCCGGTCATCTTCCTGACCGTGGCCGATGCATTGCACGAGCGGCTCGAAGGGCTCGAGATCGGCGGTGTCGACTATGTGGTGAAACCGTTCGAGCCGGCGGAAGTGATCGCGCGGATTCGCGTGCAGCTCTCGAGGACGAAACGCGAACGGCCGGCCGCGGCGGAACCGGCGGAAGGCCCGCCCGCGGGCGACAAGGAGGACGACATCATCGTGCGCGCGGCGATCCGCCATCTTTCCCGCACGCTGAACGACCCGCCGACGGTGGAAGAACTGGCGCGTGCGGTCGGCACGCACGAAAAGCGCTTGTCGCGTGCGTTTCGCGACAATCTCGGCCAGACGGTGTTCGAGTATCTGCGCTACGAGCGGCTGCGGATCGCGCAGGATCTGCTGGACTCCACCTCGCTCAGCATCGCCAGCATCGCGAAGGAAATCGGTTTTTCCACGCCGGCCAATTTCGCGACCGCCTTTCGCGAACGGTTCGGCATCACGCCGACCGAATGGCGCCGCCAGGGCCACGCGGGCGCGCGCGCCGCCGCCCGGGAGCCGCAACGGCGCGCATAGGCGGCACGCGGCGCGCTCGCGTCTACCAGTTGTATTTCGCGCTGGCCAGCACGGTCCGCTCGTTGCCGAACACGCACACGGCGTACGACTGACAGCCGCTCACATAGCGCCGGTCGAACAGGTTCGCGACGTTCACCGCGAAACGCCAGCGCGGCAGCTCGTAATGGATCGCGAGGTCGTAAAGCGTCGCGCTCGGCACCGTCAGCGAATTGTCGGGCGCGCCGGCCGACGCGCTCTGGTAGCGCACGCCGCCGCCGATGCCGACACCCGCCAGCGCGCCCGTATGCCAGGTCCAGTCGGCCCACATCGACGCCATCTGCCGCGGCAGCGCCACGGACACCGGCCAGTGGTTCAGCGACGCATCGTTCGCCTGCACGTTCTTGACGTCCTGATACGCATATGACGCGACGATCGACAACTCGTGCGTCACCTTGCCGGCCGCGCTCAGCTCGATGCCGCGCGAGCGCACCTTGCCGGTCTGCACCGACGTCGTGCCGGTCGGGTCGAGATTGACCGGCGTCGGTGTCACGACGTTGGTCTGGTCGATCTGATACACGGCCGCGTTCAGCATCAGGTTCCGGCCGGGCGGCTGCCAGCGCAGCCCGGCCTCCGTCTGCGTGCCGCGGGTCGGTTTCGGCAAGCCGCCGCCGAACATCCGCACGCCGATGACGGGATCGAACGACGTCGAATAGCTGACGTAAGGCGACAATCCGGCGTCGCCGCGATAGGTGAGCCCGACGCGCCCGGAGAACGCGCTGACGTCCTGCTGCGCGTGCGTGCCGGCGGCGCGGTCGTCGAAGCGCGCATTCACGGCATCCTCGCGGCCGCCGAGCGTCAGCGTCCAGCGCTGCCAGCGGATCTGGTCCTGCGCGTACACGCCGACACCGTTCATCGCGGTGTACTGATCGACGTGGCCGAGCGACGTCGGGCCGGAGAAGATCGCGGCCGTCACGGGCCGATAGACAGGGTGGTACAGGTCGAGCGACGGCGCGAGCGCAAGCCATACGCTGTTGGTCGTCGTCTGCCGGTCGAACTGCACGCCGAACAGCAGCGTGTGTTCGAGCGCCCCCGTACCGAAGCGCGCCTGCGCGTGATTGTCGATGTCGAACCGGCTGTAGTTGAGCTGGAACAGCCCCGCGAAACGCATCATGTTCGTCGTGCTGCGGGGCGCGAGGCCGTTGCCGAACACCGTCGCATCGTCGAGCGACAGGTGCGACCAGCGCACGTCCTGGTGCAGCGACCAGATCGCATTCACGCGGTGTTCCAGCGCGTAGCCGAGCGACCATTGCTTCTTGCGATAGTCGTTGAACGACGGGTCGCCCATGTAGAGGTCCTGCGACAGGCGGCCGTTCGGGTTCGGCAGCACCGTGCCCGACGCGGGCAGGAAGTTCGACGAGATGTCCCCGCTGTCCTGCAGGAACGTCGCGGAAAGCGTCAGCGACGTGTCGGCGTTCGGCCGCCACCGGAACGACGGCGCGAGCGCGACGCGGCGGTCGCCGTTCGGGCCGGTCACCGCGTTGCCGTCGCGCGCGACGCCGACGAATCGGTAGGCATACTTGCCATCCGGATCGAGCCTGTCGCCGACGTCGAGCATGGCTTGCTTGCGCGCGTCGTTACCGATCTGCACGCCGGCTTCGCGCACGCGCTCGCCGTCGGCCAGCTTCGTATGCGCGTCGACGATCGCACCCGGCTCGCCCGCGCCGTACAGCACCGACGTCGGCCCGCGCAGCACCGCGATCGAGTCGATCGTGTACGGATCGACGCGCCAGTTCGCGATCACGGCCGCGTTCGGCGCCGGCAGTCCGTCGACGTACAGCGTCGGCGTGAAGCCGCGCAGCGCCGCATACCAGTCGGTGCGGCTGTCGGCGCCGAACGTCGCGAAGCCCGGCACGTAGCGCAACGCCTGGTTCAGGTCGGCCGCACCGGTCATCTCGATCTGTTGCGCGGTCACGAGGTTGAGCGTTTGCGGAATCTCGTCGACCGGCGTGTCGGTCTTGGTGCCGGTGGCGGTGCGCCGCCCGACCAGTCCGATGGACGAAGCAGCATCGGCCGGACCTCGCACGTCGATGGCCGGCAGCACCGCCACCGCCGCGCCCGGCGCCGATGCCTGCGCGTGCGCCGCGCCCGCGGCGGCCACGCACCACGCTCCGCCTGCCGCGATCGCCCGCGCGCGCCGCCCCGTCCCTGTCTCCATCCACATCGTTTCGATACTCCGTCGTGCTGGGTTGGCCCGTTCGGCCGGATCGGCGGACCGCGGGTCGCCGGGGTCCGTCCGGTGGTGTCGTGATTGCCGTACTGGCGAAGGCAGTGATGCGTGGATCGTCGGGATGCACCGTCCGGTCGCGCCGTTCGCGAGCGCAGCGATCATACCGGCCGAACGTGGCGCGGTCTTTAAAAAAATCAAATCGACGAAGGCGGAGGCACGCAGATTGCTCGTCGCCCGGATCGCACCAGGGATCCGGCGCAACCGGGCATCGACGTGACACGCACATCCGGCAGGATTCACATCGGCATTTCAGGCTGGCGCTACCCCGGCTGGCGAGGGACGTTCTATCCCGCCGACCTGAAGCAGGCCAGCGAGCTGCGGTATGCATCGGGCCGCATGCAGACGATCGAGATCAACGGCACGCACTACAGCTTGCAAGCGCCTGACAGTTGGCGGCGCTGGTACGCCGACACACCGCCCGGGTTCGTGTTCAGCGTGAAAGGCTCGCGCTACCTGACGCACATGCTGCGCTTTCGCGGCGAAACGGCCACGACCGCGTGCGCGAATTTTTTCGCTCAGGGGCTGTTCGCGCTGAAGGACAAGCTCGGGCCGCTGCTGTGGCAATTTCCGCCGTCGCTGCGTTTCGATCCGGCGCACATGGAACGCTTCCTGAGCTTGCTGCCGCACGACACGGAAGCAGCGCTCGCGCTCGCCCGCCGGCACGATGCGCGGGTGCGTGAACCGTATCTGCAGATCGACCGCAAGCGAGCGTTGCGTCATGCAGTGGAAGTGCGGCACGACAGCTTCGTGGACCCGGCGTTCGTGAAGCTGCTGCGCCGCCACAAGGTCGCGCTCGTCGTGTCGGATTCGACCGAGGCGTGGCCGCAGTTCGAGGATCTGAGCGCACGCTTCGTCTACATCCGGCTGCACGGCACCGAAACGAAGTATTCGGGCGAATACGCCGATGCGGCGCTCGAACGATGGGCACGCAGAATCGAAGCGTGGAGCCGGGGCACGCAGCCGGACGATGCGCGTCTCGCCGCGCCGGCGCTGCAACCGCCGCGCGCGGCGACGCGCGACGTGTACTGCTATTTCGACAACGACACGAAAACGCAAGCGCCGTTCGACGCCGGGCGGCTGATGGATCGGCTCGGGCTGCATGCGCACGATGCAGCGCCACAATGAAACGCTCGGCAGGCTGTGACCATTGCGTGACCATTGGGAATGTCGTCCGCCGCCGCATGGGCAGGCGCGCAATATGCTCCTGCACTCGCGGATCGCGCCCTTCATCGCGCTCATCGCGCGCCGGTAAATTTTGCAAGACCGGCAACCGGCATCATGGGCCAATACTGCAAGGAGAAAAACGATGACCCTGCTCATCTATCTGGTCGGATGGATCATCTTCATCGGCGGCGTCGCCTGGGGTTTGATGACGCTGCACGTCTCTCAGCACATCATCGAAATCGTGGCCGTCATCCTGTTCGGCATCGCGGTCATCACCGGCGCGACGCGCGCCCGGAATCGCGACCGGTCGTAGTGTCACGGCGCGTCGCGCGCCGGCAGTCTCTCGTTGCGTCGGATTCGACGTGCGAGCGTCAATCCGATTCTTCGCATTCCTTACGCTACTGGTCTCGATCCAGCGTGGAACTTCGTGCGTCATCGGTACGGCGGCGATCTGCAATCGAATGCAAAGCGGCGCGTCAGCGAAACAAGCGAGCGGGAATCCCGAATCGTGATCCCGCCGTGCTTGTACGTGACGCGCCCGAATGTTCCCGGCCACCCATTGACTGCGGCGGCCGGGTGCTCACGGCGCTTACTTCCTCGGCAGCGGCGCGGTCAGCGAGCTGACGAGCGACGTCACCGGCGCCAGCAGGCCGCCGCCTGCCCCGGCACTGCCCCCCTGCGCGGAATCGCTGTTCAGCGAAACCGCCAGCGCCGGGAGCACGCCCGCCACCGATCCGACAGCCGAACCGACCGAATGCACCGCCGCGTTGGCGATCGTCGCACCGCCGGAGACGAGCGCGCCAACTGCATTGGTCGCGCCACCGACGGCGCCGGCCGCCGTGCCACCGTTGAGCGCGACGCTCAGTGCCGGAAGCGTGCCTGCGATCGCGCCCGTCGTGCCGGTTACGGTGTTCGCCAGCGTACCCGTCAGGCCGGTCGTGACCGCCGCAAGCGATCCGGCCGCGCCGGTTGCGCCCGCGAGAACGCCGGTTCCGGCGCCGGCGATGCCGCCTGCGCCGGTCGTTGCCGATCCGATCAACGACGTGACCGCCGATGCGAGCGGCGTGATCGCCGCCGTGCCGCTGCCGGCGACGCCGGTTACCGCGCCGGATACTGCGCCGATCGCACCGGTGGCGGCACCGACCGGCAGCGATCCGCCGAGATTGCCGACGATGCTCGTGATCGGCGTGATCAGTGCGCCGCCGTTGCCCGCGACACCGGTGACGGCATTGACGACGCCCGTGCCGGTGTTGGCTACCGTGCCGACGATGTTGCCGAGACCGCCGGTCGCGCCGCCGACTCCGCCCAGTGTGCCAGTCAGTGTTCCGACTGCGCCCGTCGCCGTGCTTGCTACCGTGTTGACGACGCCGCCGAGGCCGCCGGTACCGCCACCGACACCGCCCAGTGCGCCGGTCAGCGTTCCGACTGCGCCCGTTGCCGTGTTCGCCACCGTGCTTACGACGCCGCCGAGGCCGCCGGTCCCGCCACCTCCGACACCGCCCAGCGCACCCGTCAGCGTTCCGATTGCGCCCGTCGCCGTGTTCGCTACCGTGCCGACGATGCCGCCGAGGCCGCCGGTCCCGCCACCTCCGACACCGCCCAGCGCACCCGTCAGCGTTCCGATTGCGCCCGTCGCCGTGTTCGCTACCGTGCCGACGACGCCACCGAGGCCGCCGGCCCCGCCTCCGACACCGCCCAGCGCACCCGTCAGCGTTCCGACTGCGCCCGTGGCCGTGTTCGCTACCGTGCCGACGACGCCGCCGAGACCACCGGCCCCGCCTCCAACACCGCCCAGCGCGCCGGTCAGCGTTCCGACTGCGCCGGTTGCCGTGTTCGCCACCGTGCCGACGATGCCGCCGAGACCACCGGCCCCGCCTCCAACACCGCCCAGTGCGCCGGTCAGCGTTCCGACTGCGCCGGTTGCCGTGTTCGCTACCGTGCCGACGACGCCACCGAGGCCGCCGGTCCCGCCTCCGATGCCACCCAGTGCGCCGGTTACCGTGCCGACTGCGCCGGTTGCCGTGTTCGCTACCGTGCCGACGACGCCGCCGAGACCGCCGGTCCCGCCGCCGACGCCACCCAGCGCCCCCGTCAGCGTCCCGACAGCACCCGTCGCCGTGTTCGCCACCGTGCCGACGACGCCGCCGAGACCGCCAGTCGGATTGCCGCCACCGATACCACCCAGTGCACCGGTTACCGTGCCAACCACGCCGCCAAGACTACCGGTCGGATCGCCAACACCGCCCAATGCACCCGTTACTGTGCCGACTGCGCCGCTTGCCGCGTTGCCCACTGTCCCGACAACACCGCCGAGACCACCGGCCCCGCCCCCAACACCGCCCAGTGCGCCGGTCAGCGTTCCGACCGCGCCGGTTGCCGTGTTCGCCACCGTGCCGACGACGCCGCCGAGGCCGCCAGTCCCGCCTCCGATGCCACCCAGTGCGCCGGTTACCGTACCGACCACACCACCAAGCCCGCCGGTCGTACCACCACTTCCGCCGAGACCACCCAGCGCACCCGTCACCGTACCGACCACGCCACCCAAACCACCGGTCGCCCCGCCGCTGCCACCAATGCCACCCAACACCCCCGTCACCGTACCGGCCACGCCCGCGACCGGCTCGAGCAATCCGCTACCGATACCAATGGCCGCGCTTCCCGTCCCCGTCCCGGCCAGCCCGATCGAGATACCGCCTGCATTCGGGTTCCCGACCGTCACCACCCCATTCCCCCATCCCGTCACCGTGCCGATGAGTCCCCCGGGCGCCGGCGACGCGCCTTCGATGATCAAGCCGTCGGTATTGCTGAGACTTCCCGGCACGGCGGTCACGACCACTGCCTGGGACGCCGTGGCGGCCAGGCTGAACACAGCCGCGACCGACAGGGCGATGCCCGTCAATTTCACGTTCATTTTCGTTTTCATGAGTAACCTCAGTTCGGTTGGACAACCGCGGAACAGCTCGAGCGATGACGCGTGGACCCTGTCGCCCGAAGGCGGCACGAATCGTTCGCGGATTGCCCGATACGGCAAAGCGTTGAAACAGGTTCAAACAAGCCGATGCAACGGGATACCAAACACCGCGTGACGCGCTTCATGAAAATGATTTGCATCACGAAGTTTCTGAAATACGAACCTGAAAACAGGCCACCACATAACCATCGATAAACGATCGGCCGCTCACGACGACTTCATCGCGAGCGGCCGTCGCCCCTCCCTTTAGAACTTCCACAACAGATTGCCGTACAACGCGTGATCGCTGATGTGGCCGCCAAGCTGGCCGCTATACGACAAGCCGAGCGACAGGTTCTTGGTCACTGCCGCATCGACACCGACCTCGAGCACCGCGGCATCACGCGCGACCGGCACGCCGGTCACGCTGAACGGCGAACCGCCGCTCGCGAACGACAGCGTCGACGCCGGCTGCGTATTGCCGAATGCATGCCGCCAGCCGACGGTGCCGAACGCCGTGACCTTGCCCTTCGTCGTGACCGCGACGTCCGTCGAGGCCCGCACGCCGAGCGTCGAGAAGCCGAGGCCCGTCGTGTCGGAATCGCCCTGCAGTGCCGCCGCGCCGCCGTTCTCCTTGAAGCCGCCGGTGTGCAGGCTCGCGAACGCCAGCCCGACGAACGGTTCGAGCGAGACGTTGCGAATGGCCGTCGAGTAGCCGATCTCGGTGAACACCTGCGTCGCGTTCGCGTCGTAGCTGGCGGTATCGTGATCGGCGAAGCTGCCGAACGACGGATTGCGCTCGCCATGCACGCGGTACCACGACTGCGACACGCCACCGCGCACGTTCCACGCGTCGTATCGGCCGCTGGCGTACAGCGCGATCGTCCCGCCGTTGACCTTCGCCGACTCGTTCTGGTCGGTATTGAGCTGGCTGCGCGACGCGCCGCCCGCGATACCGACGCGCCAGTGGCTGCTGACTTCCGCATCCGTGCCGACGATGAAGCCATACAGATTGCGATCGATCGACGTGACGCCGTCGCCGTTGAACCGGCTATGCGAGCCGTACAGTCGGCCCCACACCGCGGGCTTGTACGACTTGGCCGGCGTGCAGCCGTTCTCCGCGGCCATGCGCCGGTCGAGCGCCGCCGCATGGTCGTCCGCCGACACCGGCGCCTCGCATCCGCACAGCGCCCCGCCCGGCTGCGAACCGAGCCGCGCGCGATCGAGCACCGCGTCGCGCACGTAGCGGCTGTCCGACAGCAGCACGCTACGCGTACTCGGATACAGATCGCCGGCCAGTTGCGTGAATGCGCGGTTCGCGGTCGTCGCATCCGACGTCAGCACCGTATCGAACAGCGGGTTGCCGGCGCCGAGCGTGCCGACCGCGCCCGCCACCGCTTGCCCGTCGGGCGTGGTCGCCACCGACGCGAACGGCGTGCCGTTCGGCGCCAGCGACATCAGTACCTGCGCCGGGTTGTACGTGAGCGTCGGCGTGAGGAACGCATACGTCGAGTTCACCGCGCTGAATTGCCCTTGCACGCCCGCGCCGGCATTCACGATGGTGTAGAGCTTGCCCGGCTGGTATTGCCCGGTCGCCGCGACGACCTGCACCGACCCACCGTTGAGCGTGGCGGAGCCGGTCACGTCGAGGCCGCCGTTCTGCTGCGGCGTGACGCCGACCTGCAGCGTCGAGCCCGGCTGGAAGGTCGCGTTGCCCGCGACCTTCAGCGGCTGCCCGAGCTGGAGGACCGACGCGGTACCGCCGCCCGACACGACCAGGCCGCCGATCGTGCCCGTCCCGGTGACGGTCGCGCCGCTGCCGACGGTCACCGGCGAGCTGGCCAGCGAACCGGTCACGGCGAGCGTGCCGCCGGTCACGTTCGTCGGCCCGGACAGCGTGCTCGTCCCGCTCAGCACCTGCGCGCCCGTGCCGGCCAGCGTCAGCGGGCCGGTACCCGACAGCGTGCCCGCGAACGAGCTGGTGCCCGCGGTATTGACCGTCAGCGGCGTCGCGCCGAGATTCACGGTCGAACCCGTCGTACCCGACAGCGTGCCGATCGACTGCGGCGCGGCCGAGGCCGCCAGGTTCAGCGTCGCGCCGCTGCCCGCGAGGATCACCGGGCTCGTCGGCGCGAGGCTGCCTGCACCGGCGAGCGCGAGCATGCTGCCGCTGCCGATCGTCGTGCCGCCGGTGTACGTGTTGGCGCCGGTCAGCGTCTGCGTGCCGCCGCCCTGCACCGCGAAGCCGCCGGTGCCCGCGATCGTGCCGCCGAACGAACCGCCCGTCGGACCGGCCACGGTCAGCGTATTGCCGCCGAGATTCACGGTCGAACCGGCGGCGCCCGACAGCGCGCTCGCCGTCTGCGGCGTCGTGGCCGCGCCGACGTCGAGCGTCGCGCCGCCGCCGGCCAGCGTCAGGGCGCTGCCCGCCGACAGGCTGCCGTTGCCGCCGACCGCCAGCGTGCTGCCGTTGCCGATAGTCGTGCCGCCCGTGTACACGTTTGCGCCGCCGAGGGTCGTCGTCGACGGGCCGCTCACCGCCAGGTTGCCGCTGCCGGAGATCGGGCCGCTCAGGCCGAGGTTGTTCGCGCCGCCGACCGTCAGCGTCGAGCCCGTGCCGAGATTCACCGCGTTGCCGAGCGTCGTGCCCGCGACGTTGGTCCCGAGCGTGCCGCCGGTGCCACCGATGCTCAGCGTGCCGCTGCCAAGTGCGGTCGGCGTGCCGGCCACCAGCGTGCCGCCGCCGGTGACGCTCGTGCCGCCGGTGTAGGTGTTCGCCCCCGACAGCGTCGTCGTCGCCGGGCCGGTGATCGACAGATTGCCGTTGCCGGCAATCGCCCCGGTCAGGCCGAGGCTGTTCGGGCCGCTCACCGTCAGCGTCGCACCCGCCCCGAGGTTCACCGCATTGGCGAGCGTCGTACCCGGCGTGCCGGCTGCCAGCGTGCCGCCCGCGCCGCTCGCATTGAGCGCGCCGGTACCGAGCGCCGCGTTGCTGCCCGCGACCAGCGTGCCGCCACCGGTCAGGTTCGTGCCGCCCGAATACGTGTTCGGACCGCTCAGCGTCTCGGTGCCCGTGCCGCCCAGCGTCAGGCTGCCGCCCGTGCCGGCGATCGTGCCGCCGAACGTGCCGCTGCCCGATCCGCCGAGCGTCAGGTTGTTGCCGCCGAGGTTCACCGTCGAACCGGCCACGCCCGACAGCGCGGTCGTCGTTTGCGGCGTCGTCGCGCCGCTGACGTCGAAGGTTGCGCCCGCACCGGTCAGGCTCAGCGGGCTGCTGCCGGAGAGGCTGCCGCCCGCGCCGATCGCCAGCGTGCCGCTGTTGATCGTCGTCGCACCGGTGTACGTGTTGTTGCCCGTCAGCGTTTGCGTCCCGCTGCCCGACAACGTCAAGCCGCCCGTGCCGGCCACGGTGCCGCCGTACGTGCCGTTACCGGCACCGGCCAGCGTCAGCGTGTTGCTGCCCAGATTCACGGTCGAACCCGACACGCCCGACACGGCGCCCGTGGTCTGCGGCGTCGTGGCCGCGCTCAGATCCAGCGTGGCGCCCGTGCCCGCCAGGTCGAGCGCGCTGCCTGCCGACAGGCCGCCGCCCGCGCCCACCGCCAGCGTGCTGCCGTTGCCGATCGTCGTGTTGCCGGTGTACGTGCCGGTGCCGGTGAGCGTCGTCGTCGACGGGCCGTTCACCGCGAGGTTGCCGCTGCCCGAGATCGCGCCGCCGAGACCCAGGTTGTTCGCACCGCCAACCGTCAGCGTCGAGCCCCCGCCGAGATTGATCGCGTTGGTCAGCGTCGTGCCGGCCACGCTGGTGCCGAGCGCGCCGCCCGCGCCGCTCGTGTTCAGCGCGCCCGTGCCGAGCGCCGAACCGTTGCCGGCGAGCAGCGTGCCGCCGCCGCTCAGGGTCGTGCCGCCCGTGTACGTGTTCGTCCCGTTGAGCGCTTCGGTGCCCGTGCCCGCCAGCGTCAGGCTGCCGCCCGTGCCGGCGATCGTGCCGCCGTACGTGCCGCTGCCCGACCCGCCGAGCGTCAGCGCATTGCCGCCGAGATTCACGCTCGCCCCCGTTACGCCCGACAACGCGCCCGTCGACTGCGGCGTCGTGGCAGCGCTCAGATCGAGCGTCGCACCTGCACCGGCCAGATCGACCGCGCTGCCGCCGGACAGGCTGCCGCCCGCGCCCACCGCCAGCGTGCTGCCGTTGCCGATCGTCGTGTTGCCGGTGTACGTGCCGACGCCGGTGAGCGTCGTCGTCGACGGGCCGTTCACCGCGAGGTTGCCGTTGCCCGAGATCGTGCCGCCCAGGCCGAGATTGTTCGCACCACCAACCGTCAGCGTCGAACCCGCTCCGAGATTGATCGCGTTGGTCAGCGTCGTGCCGGCCACGCTGGTGCCGAGCGTGCCGCCCGCGCCGCTCGTGTTCAGCGTACCCGTGCCCAGTGCCGAACCATTGCCCGCGATCAACGTGCCGCCGCCGGTCAGGCTCGTGCCGCCCGTGTACGTGTTGACTCCGGTCAGCGTTTCGGTGCCCGTGCCGCCCAGCGTCAGGCTGCCGCCCGCACCCGCGATCGTGCCGTCGTAAGTACCGCTACCCGACCCGCCGAGCGTCAGGTTGTTGCCGCCGAGGTTCACCGTCGAACCGGCCACGCCCGACAGCGTGCCCGTGGTCTGCGGCGTGGTCGCGCCGCTCAGGTCGAAGGTTGCGCCCGCACCCGTCAGGCTCACCGGCGTCGTCCCCGACAGGCTGCCGCCCGCGCCGATCGCCAGCGTGCCGCTGTTGATCGTGGTGGCACCCGTGTACGTATTGCTGCCCGTCAGCGTTTCCGTGCCGGTGCCCGACATCGTCACGCCGCCGGTGCCGGCGATGTTGCCCGCATAGGTACCGCTGGCCGCCCCGCCGAGCGTCAGGTTGTTGTTGCCCAGGTTCACCGTCGAGCCGGCCACACCCGAGATCGCGCCGGTCGATTGCGGCGACGCGGCGCCGCTCAGGTCGAGCGTCGCGCCGGCCGCCGTCAGGCTGACCGGGCTGCTCGACGACAGGCTGCCGTTGCCGCCGATCGCGAGCGTGCCGCTGTTGATCGTCGTCGCGCCGGTGTAGGTGTTGGTGCCCGTCAGCGTTTCGGTGCCGGTGCCCGACAGCGTCAACCCGCCCGTGCCGCCGATCACGCCCCCGTACGTGCCGCTGCCCGCGCCGCCGAGCGTCAGCGTATTGCCGCCCAGGTCGACGTTCGTCCCCGCGCCGCCGGACAGCGCGCCGGTCGTCTGCGCGGAAGTCGCCGCGCTCAGGTCGAGCGTCGCACCCGTGCCCGACAGGTCGATCGCGCTGCCCGACGACAGGCTGCCGCCCGCGCCGACCGCCAGCGTGCTGCCGCCGCCGATCGTCGTGCTGCCGGTGTAGGTGTTCGCGCCCGACAGCGTCGTCGTCGACGGACCATTGACCGCGAGGTTGCCGCTGCCGCCGATGGCGCCGCCCAGGCCCAGATTGTTCGCACCGCCAACCGTCAGCGTCGAACCCGCTCCGAGATTCACCGCGTTGCCGAGCGTCGTGCCGGGCGTGCTCGCGGCCAGCGTGCCGCCTGCGCCGCTCGTGTTCAGCGCACCCGTGCCGAGCGCCGAGCCGTTGCCCGCGACCAGCGTGCCGCCGCCGCTCAGGGTCGTGCCACCCGTGTACGTATTGTTGCCGGTCAGCGTTTCGGTACCCGTGCCCGACAACGTGAGGCTGCCGCCCGCGCCCGCGACCGTGCCGCCGTACGTGCCGTTGCCCGTGCCGCCGAGCGTCAGGTTGTTGCCGCCGAGGTTCACCGTCGAACCCGCGACGCCCGACAGCGTGCCCGTGGTCTGCGGCGTGGTCGCGCCGCTGACGTCGAAGGTCGCGCCCGCACCGGCCAGATTCACCGGGCTGCTGCCCGACAGGCTGCCGCCCGCGCCGATCGCCAGCGTGCCGCTGTTGATCGTCGTCGCGCCGGTGTACGTGTTGGTCCCCGTCAACGTTTCCGTGCCGGTGCCCGACAGCGTCAGGCCGCCCGTGCCGCCAACCGTTCCGCCGAACGTGCCGTTGCCCGACCCGCCGAGCGTCAGCGTATTGCCGCCGAGGTTCACCGCCGAACCGGCTGCGCCCGACAGCGTGCCCGTGGTCTGCGGCGACGTGGCCGCGCTCACGTCCAGGGTCGCGCCCGCGCCGGCCAGATCGATCGCGCTGCCCGACGACAGGCTGCCGCCCGCGCCGACCGCCAGCGTGCTGCCGTTGCCGATCGTCGTGTTGCCGGTGTACGTGCCGGTACCGGTGAGCGTCGTCGTCGACGGGCCGCTCACCGCCAGGTTGCCGCTGCCGCCGATCGCACCGCCCAGGCCCAGATTGTTCGCACCGCCAACCGTCAGCGTCGAACCCGCGCCGAGATTGATCGCGTTGGTCAGCGTCGTACCGGCCACGCTGGTGCCGAGCGTGCCACCTGCGCCGCCGGTGTTCAGCGCGCCCGTGCCGAGCGCCGAGCCGCTGCCCGCGATCAGCGTGCCGCCGCCGGTGAGATTCGTGCCGCCCGTGTAGGTATTGTTGCCGGTCAGCGTTTCGGTACCCGTGCCCGACAACGTGAGGCTGCCGCCCGCGCCCGCGATCGTGCCGCCGTACGTGCCGCTGCCCGTGCCGCCGAGCGTCAGGTTGTTGCCGCCCAGGTTCACCGTCGAACCGGCCACGCCCGACAGCGTGCCCGTAGTCTGCGGCGTCGTCGCGCCGCTGACGTCGAAGGTCGCCCCCGCACCCGCGAGATTCACCGGGCTGCTCGCCGACAGGCTGCCGCCCGCGCCGATCGCCAGCGTGCCGCTGTTGATCGTCGTCGCGCCGGTGTACGTGTTGGTGCCGGTCAGCGTTTCCGTTCCCGTACCGGCCATCGTCAGCCCGCCGGTGCCGCCGATCGTCCCCGCATAGCTGCCGTTGCCGGCGCCGGCCAGCGTCAGCGTGTTGCCGCCGAGGTTCACGTTCGTGCCCGCTACGCCGGACAGCATGCCGCTCGTCTGCGGCGTGGTCGCCGCGCTGATGTCGAGCGTCGCGCCCGTGCCCGCCAGGTCGAGCGCGCTGCCTGCCGACAGGCCGCCGCCCGCGCCCACCGCCAGCGTGCTGCCGCCGCCGATCGTCGTGTTGCCGGTGTAGGTGTTCACGCCGGTGAGCGTCGTCGTCGACGGGCCGCTGACCGACAGACCGCCGCTGCCCGAAATCCCGCCGCCCAGCCCGAGATCGTTCGCACCGCCAACCGTCAGCGTCGAACCCGCGCCGAGATTCACCGCATTGCCGAGCGTCGTGCCGGCCACGCTCGTGCCGAGCGAGCCACCCGCGCCCGTCACGTTCAGCGCGCCGGAACCCAGCGCGCTGCCATTGCCCGCGATGAGCCCGCCGCCGCTCAACGTGGTGCCGCCGTCATAGGTGTTCGTGCCGGTGAGCGTCGTAGTGCCCGCGCCGGTCTGCGCAAGCCCGCCGCTGCCGGAAATCGTGCCGCTCAGGCCGAGATCGTTCGCGCCGTTCAGCCCGAGCGTCGCACCCGCGCCGAGCGTCACGGCGTTGCCGAGCGTCGTGCCGCTCACGCTGGCGTTCAGCGTGCCGTTGCCGGTCACGTTCAACGCGCCGGAACCGAGCGCCGTATTGCTGCCCACGCTCAGTCCGCCGCTGTTCAGCGTCGTCCCGCCGCCGTAGGTGTTCGCGCCGCCGAGCGTGGTCGTGCCCGCGCCGGACTGCACCACGCCGCCTGCGCCGGAAACGGTCCCGTTCAGGCCGAAGTCGAACGCGCCGCCGAGATGCAGCGTCGAGCCGATGCCCAGATCGATGGCGTTCGCCAGCAGCAGGTTCGCCGTGCTCGCACTGAGCGCGCCGCCGCTGCCGGTGACGGTGAGTGCACCCGTGCCGAGCGCCGTATTGCTGCCGACCGACAGACCGCCGGCGCCGAGCGTCGTACCGCCCGTGTACGTGTTCGCGCCGGTGAGCGCGGTCGTTCCGCTGCCGGTTTGCGCGAGACTGCCGCCGCCGGCGATGATGCCGCCGAGGCTCAGGTCGTTCGCGCCGCCAAGCGTCAGTGACGAACCGGCGCCGAGATTCACCGCGTTGTTCAGCGTCGTGCCGGCAATGCTCGCGGCCAGCGTGCCGCCGGCGCCGGCGACGTTCAACGCGCCCGTGCCGAGTGCCGCGCCGTTGCCGGCGACCAGCGTGCCGCCACCGGCGAGGTGCGTGCCGCCCGTGTATGTGTTGGCCCCGTTCAGCGTTTCGGTGCCCGTGCCCGACAGCGTCAGGCTGCCGCCTGCGCCCGCGATCGTGCCGCCGAACGTGCCGCTGCCGGCGCCGCCCAGCGTCAGGCCGTTGCCGCCGAGGTTCACCGTCGAACCGGCCACGCCCGACAGCGTGCCGATCGCCTGCGGCAGCGCCGCGCCGCTCAGGTCGAAGGTTGCGCCGGCCCCGCCCAGATTGACTGCGCCGCCCGCCGCCAGACTGCCGCCCGCGCCGATCGCCAGCGTGCCGCTGTTGATCAGTGTGCCGCCGGTGTACGTGTTGGCGCCCGTCAACGTTTCCGTGCCGGTGCCGGCGAGCGTCAGCCCGCCCGCACCGCCGATCGTGCCGCCGAACGTGCCGTTACCGGAGCCGCCGAGCGCCAGCGTATTGCCGCCGAGATTCACGGCCGCGCCGGCCGTGCCGATCAGCCCGCCCGTCGTCTGCGGCGACGTGGCCGCACTCAGGTCGAGCGTCGCGCCCGCCCCGGCCAGATCGAACAGGCTGCCGCCCGACAGGCTGCCGCCCGCGCCCACCGCCAGCGTGCTGCCGTTGCCGATCGTCGTGTTGCCGGTGTAGCTGCCCGCCCCCGTGAGCGTCGTGATCGACGGGCCGCTGACCGACAGATTGCCGCCGCCCGAAATCGCGCCGCCGAGGCCCAGATTGTTCGCGCCGCCGACCGTCAGCGTCGCGCCCGCGCCGAGATTCACCGCGTTGCCGAGTACCGTGCCGCCGACGCTCGTGCCGAGCGAGCCGCCCGCGCCGGTCACGTTCAACGCGCCCGTGCCGAGCGCCGAGCCATTGCCGGCGATGAGGCCGCCGCCGCTCAGCGTCGTGCCGCCGGCGAACGTGTTCGCCCCGAGCAGCGTCGTCGTGCCGCTGCCCGTTTGCGCGAGCCCGCCGTTGCCGCCGATCACGCCGCCTAGGCTCAGATCGGCCGCGCCGTTCAGGCCGAGCGTCGCACCCGCGCCGAGGTTCACCGCGTTGCCGAGCAAGGTACCGGCGACGTTCGTGGCGAGCGTGCCGCCCGCGCCGGTCACGTTCAACGCGCCCGTGCCGAGCGCCGCGCCGCTGCCGGCGATCAGTCCGCCGCCGCTCAACGTGGTGCCACCCGAGAAGGTGTTCGCCCCGAGCAGCGTCGTCGTGCCGCTGCCCGTTTGCGCGAGCCCGCCGTTGCCGGCGATCGTGCCGCTCAGGCCGAGATCGTTCGCGCCGTTCAACCCCAGCGTGACACCGGCGCCGAGATTGACCGCATTGCCAAGCGTCACGCCCGGCACGCTCGCGCCGAGCGACGCCGACCCGTTGACGTCGAGTGCGCCGAGGCCGAGCGCCGCGCCGCTGCCGACGACCAGGCTGCCGCCCGTCAGCGCGGTGCCGCCCGCATACGTGTTGTTGCCGGTCAGCGCCTGCGAGCCGGTGCCGGCGAGCGTCAGCCCGCCCGCTCCGCCGATGTTGCCCGCGAAGACGCCGCTGCCGCTGCCCGCGAGTGTCAGGTGGTTCGCACCGAGATCGATCGTCGAACCGGCGACACCCGACAGCGTGCCGATCGACTGCGGCGTGGTCGCTCCGCTGATATTGAACTGCGCACCGGCGCCGGTCAGGTTGACGGGGCTCGACGCGGCAAGGCTGCCGCCCGCGCCGATCGCGAGCGTGCCGCTGCCGATCGTGGTGCCGCCGGTAAACGTTTCGGCCGCGGTGAGCGTCGTTCTACCCGGGCCGTTCACGGACAGGCCGCCGCTACCGGAAATGATCCCGCCCAGCCCGAGATCGTTCGCACCCCCAACCGTCAGCGCCGCGCCCGCGCCGAGCTGGATCGCGTTGCCGAGCACCGTGCCGCCGACGGTCGTGCCGAGCGAGCCGCCCGCGCCGGTCACGTTCAGCGCGCCCGTACCCAGTGCCGCGCCGTTGCCGGCGAGGATGCCGCCGCCAGCGAGCGTCGTGCCGCCGGAGAACGTGTTCGCGCCGGTCAGCGTCGTGATGCCCGAGCCGATTTGCGCGAGACCGCCGTTCCCGGCGATCACGCCGTTCAGGCCAAGATCGTGCGTGCCAGTCAAAGACAGCGTCGCGCCGGCGCCGAGGTTCATCGCGTTGCCCAGCGCGATGCCGTTCACGCTCGCGCCAAGCGCACCGCCCGCACCGGCGACGTTCAGCGCGCCGCTGCCGAGCGCCGTATTGCCGCCGGCGAGCAGCGTGCCGGCGCTCAGCGTCGTGCTGCCGCCGAAGGTGTTCGCGCCGGACAGCGTCGTCGTCCCCGTGCCGCTCAGCACGAGACCGCCGCTGCCGCCGATCGCGCCGCTCAGGCCGAGGTCGTTCGCGCCGTTCAGCGTCAACGATGCGCCGTTCAAATTGATGCCGTTCGCGAGCGCCGCGCCGGCGGCCAGATCCGCGCTCAGCGAACCGCCGAGACCGCTCACGTTCAACGCGCCGCCCAGGCCGAGCGCCGTGTTGCCGCCGACGATCAGACTGCCGCCGCCCGTCAGGCTCGCGCCGCCCGTAAACGTGTTCGCGCCGGACAGCGTCGTCGCGCCGGTGCCGCCGAGCGCGAGGCCGCCCGCGCCCGAGATCGCGCCGTTCAGGCCGAGATCGGCGGCGCCGTTCAGGCCGAGCGTGGCGCCCGCGCCGAGATTCACCGCGTTGCCCAGCACGGTGCCGCCGACGTTCGTCGCGAGGGTGCCGCCCGTGCCGGATACGTTCAGCGCGCCCGTGCCGAGCGCCGCGCCGTTGCCGGCGATCAACCCGCCACCACTCAGCGCCGTGCCGCCCGTGAACGTGTTCGCGCCGAGCAGCGTCGTCGTGCCGGCGCCGCTTTGCGCCAGATGGCCACTCCCGCCGATCGCACCGCCCAGGCTCAGGTCGGCCGCGCCGTTCAGGCCGAGCGTCGCGCCCGCACCGAGGTTCACTGCATTGCCGAGCAGCGTGCCGCCGACGCTCGTCGCAAGCGTGCCGCCAGCGCCGGATACGTTCAGCGCCCCCGTGCCGAGCGCCGCGCCGTTGCCGGCGATCAACCCGCCGCCGCTCAGTGCCGTGCCGCCCGAAAACGTGTTCACGCCGAGCAGCGTCGTCGTGCCCGTGCCGCTTTGCGCGAGCCCGCCGTTACCGGCGATCGCGCCGCCGAGGCTCAGGCCGGCCGCGCCGTTCAGGCCCAGCGTGGCGCCTGTATCGAGATTCACCGCATTGCCGAGCAGCGTGCCGCCCACGTTCGTCGCCAGCGAGCCGCCCGCACCGGTCACATGCAGCGCGCCGGTGCCGAGCGCCGCGCCGGTGCCGGCGATCAGCCCGCCGCCGCTCAGCGCCGTGCCGCCCGAGAACGTGTTCGCGCCGAGCAGCGTCGTCGTCCCCGTGCCGGTTTGCGCAAGACCGCCATTGCCGGCGATCGTGCCGCCCAGCCCGAGGTTGGCCGAACCGTTCAGGCCGAGCGTCACGCCGGTGTCGATATTCACGGCATTGCCGAGCAACGTGCCGCCGACGCTGGTGCCGAGCGTGCCGCCCGCACTGCTCACGTTCAGCGCGCCCGTGCCGAGCGCCGTGCCGGTGCCGACGACGAGCCCGCCGCCGCCCGTCAGATTCGTTCCGCCCGTGAACGAATTGGCGCCGTTCAGCGTCAGCGTGCCGGTACCGCTCGCGTTCAGCGCGCCGCCGCCGCCGATCGTGCCCGACAACGCGAGCCCGTTCGCGCCGTCGACCGTCAGGCTCGTGCCGAGCGCCACGTTGTTGAGGAGGTTCACGCCGGCCGCGCCGGCCTCGAGCGTGCCGCCGCCGGCGACGATCGTGCCGGTGCCCAGCGCCCCGGCGCCGTGGACGATCGCGGTGCCGCCGGTCAGCGACGCGTTCGTCGCGGTCGATGCGCCGGTGAGGTCCCACGTGCCGCCCTGCACGCCGAGGTTGTTGAAATTGCCGTACGTATCGACTGCAATGGTGCCGTTCGCCGGGCCACCGACGGCCGTGTTCAGTTGCAGGTTGAGCGTGTTGTTGCCGCCCAGCCCGGCATCGACGCCGAGCCCGACCGACGATCCGGTCTGCGCATTGAACGTGTTCGACGTGCCGAGGGCCGCGCCCAGCGACACGTTGCCGGTAACGGTGCCGGCGTTGGTGAACGTGTTCCCCGCGCCCGGCGTCCCGCTGGGTGCGAGCACCACCGAACCGTTGATCGCGCCGCCGCTCGCGTTGGTGAAGTTGACCTGTGCGCCGCCCGACGTGGTCACGACCTGCGCGGTCGGGCCTGCGCTGAAGCCCAGCAAACCGGTCGTACCGATCGTGCCGGCATTCGTGATGTTCGTCGTTCCGCCCGTGCCGTTGTATACCGTCAACGCGGGCCCGTTGAGCAGCGAGCTCGTCGACCCCATCATCACGCCCGAGCTCGTGTTCGTGACGTTGACGGTGCTCGCCGACCCGATATTGCCGACGACCGTGCCGTTCGACACGAGGCTCAACCCGGACAACGCGGGGTCGATCCTGCCGTTGTTGGTCAGCGTGACGCCGCTGCCGGTCAACGACAGCGCGGTGCCGCCGAGCAACGGCACCACGGATACGGTCGCCAGGGGCGCAACGGTCAGGTTGAGATTATTGGTGCCGTTCGAATAGGACGTGGTGGCTCCGGTACAACTGACGGTCGTCGTTCCGGTGCAGGCGGCCAGCGCGTCGACGGGGACGATCCCGGCGCCGACCAGCGCGACCAGCATGCCGGTCGGGACGAGGAGTTTCGGACGTGCTTCCGCGCGCTTTTTGTTCGAACCCATGCGCATACGCATAATCACACCTTCCCATAAGAGAATCGACGACACCGGGTATTGCCTCGATGCATTTAAAAATGCAGAAGGCAAATACTGGAATTCGCTATTCGATGTTTTTTGGAAAAACACCGCCCCGCCACCAATCCGAAGTGGTTGGCTTGATTAAAAACCAATGAGAATGAATCGATGAGAATTATTGAATCGGCATATTTTACTTTTAAGCCCCTTTCGTCACCCGGTAAGTTTTTCTCTAATTAGAAACAGTTGTTTTCATATAGCCGGAAGCACTGCCCCGAGGAGCACAGTCGAGCTCCGCCCGTCCCTGCAGGCCAACACCGCCTCCCCGCCGAAATCCCGCATGTACAGAGCCTTCCGCCCGACAATCAAACGCCGGACCTGCCCGGTCGGATAACCGTACCGCCGCTGCCCGCCTACCCGTTCGTCAGTACCTGCCGTCCGATTCTCGTGTCTCCAGGCGTGATCGCGAGTCAAATATAGGCTCGACTCGCAAACGTTTTCCATGGGCCGGATATTTTTTTGGCAAAACTCAACATTCTTTCACCACGATTAACTAATTTGCGCCAGAGATGAAAATGATTCTCTTTAAGTAAATCTCGCCAATCATTAAGAAAGGCAAAAAAATCAAATTCCCGGATGCCGACTTTTTACCGGATCTGCTTTAATTGATTCAGATCCGCCGCATTGCCTTTCGGATTCGCGGGCGATAACGAGGTGTCCAAGGGAGAACTTCACGATGGTGACGTTGAATATCAACAACCGGCCGGCCGAGATCGACGCCGATCCGTCGACGCCGGTGCTCTGGGTGCTGCGCGACAATCTCGGGCTGACCGGCACCAAGTTCGGCTGCGGCACCGGCGACTGTGGCGCCTGCACCGTTCATGTCGACGGCCGGCCGGCCCGAAGCTGCACGCTGGCGCTGTCGGCGGTCGGAAATGCGCACATCACGACGTCCGAACATCTCGCCGACGATGCGCTCGGCAAGGCCGTCCTCGACGCGTGGCTCCGGCACGACGTCGCGCAATGCGGCTACTGCCAGAGCGGCCAGATGATGAGCGCGGCCGCCCTGCTGCGCGGCAACAAGGCGCCGACCGACGCCGACATCGATCGCGCGATGGCCGGCAACCTGTGCCGCTGTGCAACCTATCAGCGCATCCGCGCCGCGATTCACGATGCGGCCAGCGCGCTTGCCTGAGCCTGCCGGGAGACATTGACCATGCGTATTCGCACTGCCGGGCGCCCGGCGAGCACCGACGCCCCCCACCCCGACGCTTCGCCGGTCGCCGGAACAGGTTCTCCGACGCTCGGCCGGCGCGGCTTTCTGAAGCTCACGATCGCGGCGAGCGGCTGCCTTGCACTGGGCATCGCGCCGACCCGGGCCTCGGCCGAAGCCGGCAAGGCCCCTCAGTCTTCGCCACCTCAAGCATTCCTGATCATCGCACCGGACAACACGGTGACGATCGCCGTCAACCGGACGGAATCCGGCCAGGGCGTCAGCACCGCGCTGCCGATGGCGCTGGCCGACGAACTGGATGCCGACTGGCGCAACGTACGCACCGTGCTCGCACCGGCCGGCGAGCCGTACAAGGACCCGGTGACAGGCATCCAGATGACCGGCGGCGCGACGTCGGTCAATCACTCGTTCGCGCAATACCGCGAACTCGGCGCGTCCGCGCGCGCGATGCTCGTCGCGGCGGCCGCGCGGCGCTGGAACGTCGATCCCGCCGCGTGCCGCACGGCGAACGGTGTCGTGACGGCCGGCAACCGCAGCGCGACCTACGGCGAACTGGCGCCCGACGCGATGGCGATGCCGGTGCCGCAGCGGGTGCCGTTGAAGTCGCCGGACCAGTTCCGCATCATCGGCAAGCCGACACCGCGCGTCGACGCGCGCGCGATGCTCGACGGCACGCTCAAGTACGGGATGGACTGGCGCCTGCCGGACATGAAGGTGGCCGTGGTCGCGCGCCCGCCGCGCTTCGGCGGGCAGGTCGCGAGCTACAACGCGGCCGCGGCCCGGGCGGTCAAGGGCGTGGTGGAAGTCGTCGAGATCCCGGTCGACCGCGGCGGCACCGGCGTGGCCGTCATCGCCGATGGGTACTGGCCGGCCAAACTCGGGCGCGATGCGCTGCAGGTCACATGGAAAGACAGCGGGTCGAGCGTGTCGTCCGCGGAACAGATGCGCGCTTACAAGCAGCTCGCGGCCTCGCCCGGCACCGTGGTGCGGACAGCATCGAGCGGCAGTGCGCCGCCTCCGACAACCCGGATTCAGAAGGAATACGAATTTCCGTATCTCGCGCATGCGCCGATGGAGCCGCTCAGCTGCACGGTCGACGTCGGCCCGGCGAGCTGCGCGTGCGGGATCAAGATCTGGGGCGGATCGTCGCTGCAGACGGCCGATCGCGCCGCGGTCGCGAAGGCGCTCGGCGTGGCGCCGGCCAAGGTCCAGATCTTCACGTTGACGTCGGGCGGCGACTACGGCCGGCGTTCGACGCCGACGTCGGACTACGTGGTCGAAGCCGCGCGCGTATCCGCCGCCTATCTGGCGGCCGGCAACCTCGGCCCGGTCAAGACGATCTGGACGCGCGAGGACGATCTGCGCGGCGGCTATTACCGCCCGATGGTGCTGCATCGTGTCGACATCGGCGTGGACAGCAACGGCACCGTGCGCGACTGGCAGCACGTCGTCGTCGGCCAGTCGGTGCTGAAGGGTTCGCCGCTCGAGCGCACGACGATTCGCAAGGGTGGCGTCGACCCCGCGCTGACCGAAGGCGTGGCCGACAGCCCGTACGGCTTTCCGATGCAGGTCTCCGTCCATCAGACGGACGCGGACGTGCCGGTCCAGTCGTGGCGCTCGGGCGGCCACACGCATACGGCATTCGTGATGGAGACGCTGGTCGACGAACTCGCGCACGCGGCGCGACAGGACCCGGTCGCGTATCGGATGGCACGGCTGGCCGGCCCCGAGCACGCGCCCCATCGCCAGGCGCTCGCGCTCGCCGTCGACAAATCCGGCTACGGCACGCGCACGCTGCCTGCCGGGCACGCATGGGGCACGGCCATGCACGAATCGGCCGGGACGGTCGTGGCTTACGTGACGGAGGTCTCGATCGAAGCGCAGCAACCGCGCGTGCATCGCGTGACGGCCGGCGTGTATGCGGGCCGCATCGTCAACCCGACCGGCGCGGAAGCGCAGATCCAGGGCGGCGCGCTGTTCGGCCTCGCGACGACGAAGCCGGGCTTCGCGATCGACGTCGACCATGGCGCGGTGCGCAACGCCGGTTTCGCCGACTATCCGCCCGTGCGCATGCAGGAAGCGCCGCCGGTGGATGTCTTCTTCGTTCCGTCGGACGCGCATCCGACCGGGTTGAGCGACGCCGGCGTGCCGCCGATCGCACCGGCGGTGGCCAACGGTGCGTTCGTCCTGACCGGCGAGCGGATGCATGCGTTGCCGTTCGCGCCGATGCTGGTCGCGGCCACCGCCCCCGCGATGCCGGCGGCCCCCGCGGCAGCCGTCGACGACGATCCGTACGGCGACCTGGCGGCCGGTGGCTGCCGGATGCCGCGCAAGGCGAAGCCGGCCGCGTTGAAGCCCAGGACCGGTCAGAGCCAGGCAGGCGTCGGCCAGGCCCCGTCGATGCCGAAATTCCTGCGGCCGAAACGACGCGCCGGCATCCCGTGCATCGACGATCTGAAGAAAGGCACGGTGTGACGTAGACGATCTGGCCAGCGGCTGGCCCGGCACGCCCGCCGGGCCGAACGCAGCCGCATGAACCGTCGCGACGGCGGGACATCGCGCCCGCCGTCGCGTTCACCCCCGCACGCGCCGCATCCTGAGCGTGGCCGACGGCGATTCGCCGAACGCGCGCTTGTACTCGATCGCGAAGCGTCCGAGGTGCGCGAAACCCCATTTCAGCGCGATATCGGTGACCGACGCGAGCCCCGGCGTGTCGTCGGCCAGCAGTTCGTCGCGCACATGTTGCAGCCGCAACTGCCGCACGAAGCCCATCGGCGTGATCCCGTGGCGATTGCGAAAGCCCGCGAACAGCGTGCTCGGGCTGACGCCTGCGAGATCGGCGAGCCGTTCGATCGTCAGCGGCTCGTCGAGATGCGCGCGAATGTATTCCTCGACGCGCCGCACGTAGAACGGCGCGAGCGGTGCCGGCGCGGACCGTGTGCCGTTGCGCGCGCTGTTCGGGTGACCGTACAGCAGCAGGTTCAGCAGTGTCGATTCGAGCTGCTCGAACGCGAGCGGATGACGCAGCGGATGCGCGTCCGTCGCGATCGCGCCGGCAAGCACCGGCAGCAACTGCGCGAGACAGGTGCCCTGCGGCGACGACAGGTCGAACTCCGGCTCGAATTCCACGCTCGCACGCCGGTCGTCGCCGAAATGCCGCTGCGCGTGGCGCTCCATCACTTCACGCTCGATGCGCAGGATCACCTGCGGGCACGCATCGCCCCAACGCATCTTCAACGGCAGTGTCGGCGAAAGCAGCGACGCGGTGCCCGGCGACGACACGAAGCGCGTCGCGCCGCACTCGATCTCGGCGTCGCCGCGCAGCGGAATCTGCAGCAGAAAGAAATGTTCGAGCGGCCCCGGCTCGATGCTGACGCCGCCGCCGTAATCGAGCAGGTTCAACGACAGGTTGCCCCAGCGCGCATGGTGCATGCAGCTGTGCAGCGCGCGCGATTCGCCGGTCGGGGTGAGCCGGTGCGGTTTGAACACGTCCGCCACGCGTGCGCGCACCTCGTCGACGTCGTTCGACTGCAGCAGCAGCGTGTCGTGATTGAAACAGGCGGCATCGGCCAGCCAGCCGGTTTCGGAAAATTGCGCCATCGAAGTTCTCCCGTCGTGCTCGATCGCACTCGCGCCGTGCATGCATTCCCGCTATCGGGGAATCCGTCGCACGATCCGGACAGCGCCCGGAGTATCCGGACAGTCCGTCCTACGAAACACGCAAGTCCCGCGCAAGCCACGCAAGAAGCGGACCGTTCGCGCATCGTAGAAAACTGTGCGGGCCTTCCGCATCCGCACATACCCGCACTCGGCCCCGGCCCGCCAGCCCGCGGCAGCCGCTGCCGCAGGTTTCCGGAATTCGCGGATACCGGCCGAAGAAAGCGGATAGAAACGCCCATTTCGGCCGCCAATACTGGGCCGTCACCGAAACCAACCGCATGGAGGGACCCATGAACGGAAGTCACATCGAGATTCCAGCGCCGGACGGCGGCGCGTTTCGCGCATACCTGAGCACGCCGGCCGGCGGCACCGGGCCGGGCATCGTGCTCTGTCACGAGATCTTCGGCGCGAACGCGACGATGCGCGGCGTGGCCGACTATTACGCCGAGGAAGGCTATACGGTGCTCGTGCCGGACCTGTTCTGGCGCCAGGCCCCGGGCATCGAGCTCGGTGATACGGCGGCCGATTTCGAGCGCGCGATGGCCCTTTATCGCGAATACGACGAAAACAAGGGCGTCGAGGACATCGGCGCCGCGCTGGACGCGCTCCGCAAGCGGCCGGAGTGTACGGGCGAGGTCGGCGTGCTCGGCTACTGCCTCGGCGGCAAGCTCGCGTATCTCGCCGCGTGCCGGCTGCCGGGCGTGGCCGCGGCGGTCAGTTACTACGGCGTGGGCATCGAGCACGCACTCGACGAAGCCGCGCACCTGCACGGGCGGCTCGTGCTGCAGATCGCGGAGCTGGACCGCTTCTGCCCGCCCGACGCGCAGCAGCGCATCGCGGCTGCGCTGTCGGGCCGCGACGGCGTCGAAGTCTACGTCTACCCCGGCGTCGATCATGCATTCGCCCGCGCCGGCGGCGATCATTTCGACAAGGCCGCCGCGGTCATGGCCCACCAGCGCGCGATCGCCGCGTTCCGCGCCGCGCTCGGCCCGCGCTACGACCTGTCCGCGCTGTGGGAAACGCACCTGAAGCACGAGTTCGACACGCGCAACGTCGACGCGACGATGGCCACGATGGTCGCCGAGCCGTACGTCAACCATATTCCGACGCTGACGGGCGGCGTCGGTCACGACGAACTGAAGCGCTTCTACACGCATCACTTCGTGCATGCGAACCCGCCCGACACGACGATCACGCCGATCTCGCGCACGATCGGCGCGAGCCAGATCGTCGACGAGCTGCTGTTCCGCTTCACGCACACCACCGAGATCGACTGGATGCTGCCGGGCGTCGCGCCGACCGGCAAGCGCGTCGAGATTCCGCTCGTCGCGATCGTGAAGTTTCGCGGCGACAAGCTCTATCACGAGCACATCTACTGGGACCAGGCGAGCGTGCTCGTGCAGATCGGCCTGCTCGACCCGGCCGGCCTGCCGGTCGCGGGCGTCGACACGGCCCGCAAGCTGCTCGACGAAACCGTGCCGTCGAACGGCCTGATGCGCCGCTGGCACGACAGCGCGCCGTCGACGGGTGCGCACTGACGCGCCCTTTCCTCACCCCACGATTCCCGGAGACACTCCATGAATGCCCTTGCTGGCAAAGTCGCGCTCGTCACCGGCGGCGCCACGCTGATCGGCGCCGCGGTCGCGCAGGACCTGAGCCGCGCCGGTGCGTGCGTCGCGATCCTCGATCTCGATGCGGACAACGGCGCACGCGTGGCCGCATCGCTCGGCGAACGGGCGCTGTTCATCGCGCTCGACATCACCGACGATCGTGCGATCGAGCGCGCGGTCGCGACGATCGTCGAGCGGTTCGGCGCGATCGACGTGCTCGTCAACCTCGCGTGCAGCTATGTCGACAACGGCATCCATGCGACCCGCAACGACTGGCTCGCCGCGATGGACGTCAACGTCGTGTCGGCCGCGATGCTCGCGAAGGCCGTGCATCCGCACATGGCCCGGCGCGGCGGCGGCGCGATCGTGAACTTCAGCTCGATCTCCGCGCAGTGCGCGCAAACCGGCCGCTGGCTGTATCCGACCTCGAAAGCCGCGATCCGCCAGCTCACGCGCAGCATGGCGATGGATCTCGCGCCCGATCGCATCCGCGTCAACTCGGTATCGCCGGGCTGGACCTGGTCGCGCGTGATGGACGAGATGACGCACGGCGACCGTGCGAAGACCGATCGCGTCGCCGCGCCGTTCCACCTGCTCCGACGCGTCGGCGATCCGTCGGAAGTCGCGCAGGTCGTCACGTTCCTGTGCAGCGACGCGGCGAGCTTCGTGACCGGCGCCGACTACGCGGTGGACGGCGGCTATGCCGCGATGGGCCCCGAACAGGCGGTGCCGGCGATTCCCCGTCTTGCGGAGTGACCGTGTCGCGTCACCCCTTCACGCAACCATTCCGGCCGTCACACGGCCAACCGAGGACATCCCCATGAGACGCATCGCTATCGTCGGCGCCGGCCAGTCCGGCCTGCAACTCGCCTTCGCCCTGCTCGACCAGGGCTACCACGTCACGCTCGCGACCAACCGCGATGCGGAGCAGATCCGCACGGGCAAGGTCATGTCGAGCCAGTGCATGTTCCACACGTCGTTGCAGATCGAGCGCGATCTCGGCCTGAATACGTGGGAGGAAGCGTGCCCGGCCGTCGAAGGCATCGGCATCGCGGTGCCGCACCCGGACGGCCACGGCCGCAAGGCGATCGACTGGTCGTCGCGGCTGACCCGCTACGCGCAGTCGGTCGACCAGCGCGTGAAGATGGCCGACTGGCTCGACGGCGTCCGCCGCCGCGGCGCGGACGTGCGTATCGCCGACATCGGCGTGCCCGAACTCGAGGAACTCGCCCGCAGCCACGACCTCGTGCTGCTCGCGGCCGGCAAGGGCGAGATCGTCGGCCTGCTCGGCCGCGACGATGCGCGCAGCCCGTTCGACCGCCCGCAGCGCGCGCTGGCTCTCACCTACGTGAAAGGAATGACGCCGAGCGAGCCGTATTCGCGCGTACGCTTCAACCTGCTGCCGGGCATCGGCGAGTATTTCGTGTTTCCCGCGCTGACCACCACGGGCCCATGCGAAATCATGGTGTTCGAAGGCATCCCGGGCGGCCCGCTCGACTGCTGGGCCGATGTAAAGACGCCCGAGCAGCATCTGGACCGCAGCCTGTCGTTCCTGCAGCAATACGTGCCGTGGGAATTCGAACGCTGCCGCGACGTCGCGCTCACCGATCCGAACGGCACGCTGGCCGGGCGTTTCGCGCCGACCGTGCGCAAGCCGTTCTTCCGGCTGCCGTCGGGCCGCACAGTGTTCGGGATGGCCGATGCGGTGGTGGTCAACGATCCGATCACCGGCCAGGGCTCGAACAACGCCGCGAAATGCGCGAACGCGTATTTCGACGCGATCGTCGCGCGCGGCGCCGCGCCGTTCGGCGAAGACTGGATGCAGCAGACCTTCGAAGGCTACTGGGCCTATGCGCAGCATGTCGTGCGCTGGACCAACTCGCTGCTCACCCCGCCGCCGCCGCACATTCTCGAACTGCTCGGCGCGGCCGGCCAGTCGCCGTCGCTCGCGAAAACGATCGTCGACGGCTTCGACGATCCGCGCCGGTTCGCGCCGTGGTGGTTCGAGCCGTCGGCGTGCGCGGCGCTGATCCGCGAACACAGCGTCCGCGCGGAGTAACGCCATGGAAACGACCGTTACCGACCGCGCGGCCCTCGACCCGATGCAGTTGCGCGCCGCGTTCGGGCAGTTCCCGACCGGCGTCACCGTGATCACCACGTGCGCGGCCGACGGGCGCAAGGTGGGCCTCACCGCGAATTCGTTCTCGTCGCTGTCGCTCGATCCGCCGCTCGTGTTGTGGAGCCTTCGCAAGGTCGCGCCGAGCCGCCCGGATTTCGTCGCGGCCACGCACTTCGCGATCAACATCCTCGCGCACGACCAGATCGACCTGTCGCGCCGCTTCGCGACGCCCAGCACCGACAAGTTCGACGGCGTGCCGCACGTGGCATCGGAGAGCGGCGGCGTGCCGTGCCTCGGCGGCGCGAGCGCGCGCTTCGTGTGCCGCAACGTCGGCCACTACGAAGGCGGCGACCACCTGCTCTTCATCGGCGAGATCGAACGGTTCGACGCATTCGGCAAGGCGCCGCTCGTGTTCCATGCCGGCCAGTATCACGCGATCGCCGATCATCCGGATCTTTCACGCGAAATTTGATTAGTACACGCAAATACAACTCAAGGAGGTGGTGAACATGAAACTCGGCTCTCGCCTGCTCGTCGCCGCAGGCTTCGCGATCGCCGGCCTCGCCGGCCACGCGCCGGCCCACGCGGCCGACCTGCCCGCGGTCAACCTCGGCATGACCAGTTTCCTCGACGGGATGCCGCCGGCCGGCGCCGGCTGGTACGGCACGCAGTACCTGCAGTACTACACGGCCGGCCGCGTCAACGACAATGCGGGCAACAAGGTCGGGTTGCCGAAGCAGGACATCGACCTGTTCGCCGGATTGAGCCAGCTCGTCTATCAGTCGCCGCTGACGTTCGCGGGCATGCATCCGGGCCTCGACGTGATCCTGCCCTGGATTGCGTCCGCGCGCACCGACGACGGCATCGGCAACGTCGCGCTGAATGCGCGCGCCGGTTTCGGCGATCTGCTGATCGGCCCGTTCATCCAGTTCGAGCCGATGATGGGCGCGCAGGGCCCGCGCTTCGCGCAGCGCGTCGAATTCCAGTTCATCGTGCCGACCGGCGCGTACGACCCGTCGCGCGCGATCAATCCCGGCAGCCATTTCTGGTCGTTCGATCCGTACTGGGCGGCGACGCTGTGGCTCACGCCGAAATGGACCGTGTCGTGGCGGCTGCACTATCTGTGGAACGCGACCAACCATCAGCCGGCCACGGCACTCGGCCCGGACGTGACGTCGACGCAGGCCGGCCAGGCGCTCCACGTGAACTTCGCGACCGAGTACGAAGTGCGGCCCGGACTGCGGCTGGGGCTCAACGGCTACTGGCTGCGCCAGACCACCGACATGAAGGCCAACGGGCAGGACGTGCCGGGCACGCGAGAAGCCGTGTTCGCGATCGGGCCGGGGGCGATGGTCAGCTTCTCGCCGCACGATCACCTGCTGTTCAACGCGTACTTTGAAACCTATGCGCGCAACCGGCCGCAGGGCACGCGGATGGTGCTGCGCTACGTGCATCACTTCCAGTGACGCGCGGCGCGCCGGCTGCCCCGCTACGGGGCGCCGCCGCTTCAACGGGTTAGCAGTAGGGGGCAGCCGTAAAGGCGGTGGACTACGGCTTGTTCCATGACCGACCATGGGTCCAGGATGCATTGACGCCGCTATGGTCGACCTGTCTCGCGGCGCCGCCTGGGGAGGGAGCCTCCATGAAGCCTGTTGCCGTGCCGGCCGCCGCGCGGGTCAGGTCGGCACGCAAGATCGTGATGGATGCAGGTGAGGCCGTCGCGCCCCGCCGCTCAGTGCGAGATGCCGACGAAGGTCGGCAGCAGCACGCGGTAGACGTGAATCATCGCCGGCCCGAGCAGCACCATCATCAGCGCGGGAAAGATGCAGAAGATCAGCGGAAACAGCAGTTTCAGCGCGATCTTCGCCGCGCGTTCCTCCGCGCGCATCCGGCGCCGCGTGCGCAGCATGTCCGACAGCACGCGCAGCGATTCGCTAATGCTCGTGCCGAAGCGATCGGCCTGGATCAGCATCGCGCAGAACGATTCGATGTCCTCCACGCCGGTACGCAGCGCGAGATTGCGCAGCGCCGCTTCCTTCGTGAAGCCGGAACGCATCTCGAGCAGCAGCAGATCGAGTTCGCTCGCGACCACGTCGCTGCTGAAGCGCAACTCTTCGCTCACCTTCATCAGCGCCGCGTCCAGCCCCAGCCCCGCTTCGACGCACACGGTCAGCAGGTCGAGCGCATCCGGGAAATCCTCGAAGATCTTCTGCTGGCGCACCTTGACCCGCCGCGACAAGGCGATGTTCGGTATGTAGTAGCCGATACATGCGAGCAGCACGAGGATGACCGACAGCACCTCGCGCTGGTTGCCGAGCCGGGTGGTGATCAGCACCAGCAGCGTCGCGCACGGTAGTGCGAGCGCGAGCATCGTCTTCGCGGTGAAATACAATGCGGCCGCGCTGGGGTCGCGCCAGCCGGCATTCATGAGCCGGATACGCAGAGGTGAATTCTCCCAGCCCTCTTTCGGCACCGACAGCTTCGAGATCGGCGTGGACAGCTCGACCAGCTTCGCGACCCAGCGCGCCGCCATGTCGTCGACGTCGCCCGGGACGGCACCGGCACTGCCCGCGCCACCCGCCTGCTCGAGCCGGCGCTGGATGCTGCGCGGCGCGAACAGCAACATCGCGACGAGCACACCGCCGGCCACGAAGATGAACAAGCCGCCCAGCATCACGGCATGGACCACGCTCAGGTTTTGCATGACTGCCTCGCAATGGTTCGTTGGTCGGTTCGCGCGTCAGACACGAATCCGGACGATTCGGCGGATCCAGAGCAGACCGAAGGCCATCGACACCAGCATCGTGCCGACCATCCTGATCCCGACCGGATCCTCCCATAGTACCGACAGGAACTCGCGGTTCAGCAACGCCATCACGCCGGCGGTGCCGAACGGCAGCAGCCCGAGAATCCATGCGGACAGGCGTCCCTCCGCCGACAGCACGCGCACCTTGTCGAACAGCTTGAAACGCTCGCGCACCAGGCCGGCGATGCTGTCGAGCAGTTCAGCCAGGTTGCCGCCCGTGTCTCGCTGGATCAGTACCGCGATCACGAAGTAGCGCAGGTCCTGCACCGGCACGCGCGTCGCCAGGTTCGTCAGCGCATCGTGCAGCGACACGCCGTAATTGACTTCGTCGAACGTGACGCGGAACTCGCCGCCCATCGGCTCGGGAAACTCGTCGCCGACCATTCCGAGCGTGCTCGTGAACGAATGACCGGAGCGCAGTGCGCGCGCGATCATGTCGCAAATGTCCGGCAGCTGGCGCTCCAGCTTGAGCATCCGGCGCGCGCGTGCACGCAGCACGTACATCGTCGGTATGCAGGCGGCAAACAGCGCGATCGGCAGCGCGGCGAGTTGCGGCAACGTGGCGAAGCTTAGCGTGAACCACGCGATTGCCGCGCACATGGCGCTGAGCGTGATCAGCTTCGGCAGCGTCCATGCGAGACCCGATTGCTGGATCATGAGATCGAGCGCCTGCACGCGCGGCACGCGCAGCAGCAGCCGATCGAATGGCTTCGACTCGTCGAGCATCCGCTTCTTCAGGATCGACAGCCGCTCCTGCTGGACGTTGCCGCCGGCCGACATCGCGCGAATGCGCGCTTCGATCCGGCGCGCGGCGGCGCCATGCCGGGCGCTCCACCATTGATAAAAGCCTTCGATCGACAGCACGACCGCGACGAAGGTGAGAATCACAAAACCGTAAAAGATCGCATTCATGAGGCCTCCCCGGCAGCACATGTCGTCCTGGCGTCAGTCCGTCTCGTAATGCACGGACGGGTCGTACAGCGAATCCGGCAGGTTGATGCCGAACGCCTGCAGCCGCTCGGCGAACTTCGGCCGCACGCCGGTCGCGCAGAAGTGGCCGCGCACCGAGCCGTCGCGGTCCACGCCCGTGCGCTTGAACGTGAAGATCTCCTGCATGTTGATGATGTCGCCTTCCATCCCGGTCAGTTCCTGGATGCTGACGATCTTGCGCTTGCCGTCCGTGAGGCGCGCCGCCTGCACGACCACCGAGATCGCCGACGCGATCTGCTGGCGCATCGTCTTCGGCGGCAGCGTCAGGCCGGACACGCTGACCATGTTCTCAAGCCGCGTCAGCGCGTCGCGCGGCGTGTTCGCGTGGATCGTCGCGAGCGAGCCTTCGTGGCCGGTGTTCATCGCGTTGAGCATGTCGAGCGCTTCGGCGCCGCGCACTTCGCCGAGGATGATGCGGTCCGGGCGCATCCGCAGCGCGTTGCGCACCAGCGTGCGCTGCGTGATTTCACCCTTGCCCTCGATGTTCGGCGGGCGCGTCTCGAGCCGCAGCACGTGCGGCTGCTGCAGTTGCAGCTCGGCGGCGTCCTCGATCGTGACGATCCGCTCGTTGCGCGGAATGAAGCCGGACAGGATGTTGAGCAGCGTCGTCTTGCCGCTGCCGGTGCCGCCCGACACCAGCACGTTCACCTTCGCGCGCGACAGCGCGTCGAGCAGCTCGGCCATCGGCGGCGTCAGGCTGTGGTAGCGCACCAGGTCGTCCATCTTCAGCGGGTTGACCGCGAAGCGCCGGATCGACATCAGCGGCCCGTCGATCGCGGACGGCGGGATGATCGCGTTCACGCGCGAACCGTCCGGCAACCGGGCGTCGACCATCGGGCTCGATTCGTCGATGCGGCGCCCGACGCGCGACACGATCTTCTCGATCACCTTCATCAGGTGCGCGTCGTCGTAGAACGTCACGTCGGTCAGTTCCAGCTGGCCGCAGCGTTCGACGTAGACCTGCCGGTACGTGTTCACGAGGATGTCGGAAATGCCGGGGTCGCGCAGCAGCGCTTCGAGCGGGCCGAAGCCGAACATCTCGTCGTACACGTCGATCGCGAGCTGGCGCCGCTCGATGTCGTTCGCCGGCAGCCGCTCCTCGTCGAGGATGCGCGCGATCAGCGCGCCGATTTCCATGCGGATCTGATCCTGATGCAGCCGGGACAGGCGCTCGAGCTCGACGCGCTCGAGCACGGCCAGGTGAATGTCGCGGCGCAGCTTCTGGTATGCGTCGCGCACCGACGAATGGGCCGGGCCGGCCGCGTCGCTGGCCGCCAGCGGCTGGGCCCGGTGCAAGGACATCTGTTCGCGCAATGACATGATGGTTCCCCGAAAGAATTACATCGACTTAAGCTTCGGCGTGGCCTTGCGGCCGAACAGCCGGGACATCAACGGTTCGCTGTGCGTCGCGCCGCGTCCCGCGCGCACTTCGCCGTCGACGAGTTGCTTCGCACAGCCCTGCAGCGCCCGGACGACCGCCGAGCCGCGCGCGAGCCGCGACACCGGATGGCCCTGGTTGATCGCTTCGAGCACGGTGTCGGCGTCGTCGGGAATCGTGCAGGCCGCGTGCAGGCCGAGCACTTCCTCGAGCGCGGCGCGGGTCCGCTCGCTCGCGCGGGTCGTGCGGTTCACGATCAGCCGCAACTGGTCGGTCGAGTAGCCGAGCGACACGAGAATTTCCAGCAGCCGGCGGCCGGCGCGCACGTGCGGCATCGCGGGCTGCAGCACGATCTGGATCTGGTCGCTGCGATCGAGCGCGACCATCGACAGCGGGTTGATGCCGACGCCGACGTCGAAGATCACGAAGTCGTAGCGCGGCGCGGCCACGCCGAGAATCCATTCGAGCGCGTCCTCGCGCATCTCGGCGGCCTTGACCGGGTCGCCGGCGCCCGCCAGTACGTGAAAGTTTTCCGTCACGTGCGCAACGCTCGCGTCGAGAAACGCGCCGTCGAGCCGCTCGATCTGCGCGCACAGCTGCGGCAGCGTCGACGGCGGCGTTTCGTCGCTGACGAGAAATGCCGCGTCGGCGAACTGCTGGTTCAGGTCGATCAGCAGCACGCGGCGCTTGAAGCCCTCGGCGATCTCGAACGCGATGTTGCCGGCCGCGAAACTCGTGCCGACCCCGCCCTTGCACGACATGAACGACACGATCCGCGTGTCGTCGGTATCGCGCCGCGTGCTTTGCGCCGCCGCCCGCCCGAGCGCGTTGCCGAGCGCCTGCAGATCGAGCGGCCACTGCAGCACGTCGCGGGCGCCAGCGCGCATCGCATCGAGCAGCACGTGCGGCGATGCATCGGCCGTCACGAGGATGCAGGTCAAGCCCGCATGCGCGCGGCAGATGCGCTCGATCGCCGATAGCTCGGACGGATCGAGCGACGTGCCGTCGATCAGCAGGATGTCGAACGCATCGAGCCCGTCGGTGCGATGCTCGATCTGCGACGGGCGGCCGGTAGCGCGCGTCGTGCGATAGCGTCCGCAATCGGCCACGAGACGCGCGATCTGCGTGAGACGCGCGGTATCGTCGGAAGCTACGAGGATGTTGATCATGTCGTGTGCCTCGTCTTTTCGATTAGTTGCAGGCGGAGCCGCCCGTCGCGGAATTCAGGCTTTCGCGCGGCAGGGTCGTCGTGAACGGCGGCATCGTCAGCGCGACGTTCACGAACGGGATCATCGTCCTGACGGTGACGTTGGTCACGCTCACCGTCACGAACGAGCAACTGTTCACGTCGCAGTTCGCCGGCGAGTAGTTAACCGAAACGTTCGCGTTCGACAGCAGCGGCAGAAGCGCCGTCACGCGCTTCGCGACGCCGGCGGCGTTCACGTCGCACACCACCGCCGTGCGTGCGCCGAGCCGCACGGCCTCACTCGCGGTGTTCCAGTAGAACAGCACGCGACCGAACTCGAAGATGCCGATCAGCAGCATGACCAGGATCATCGCGACGAGCGCGAACTCGACCATCGCCGCGCCACGTTGGGCCCGCCGGTACGACTGCGGGAAAGGGTGTCCGTTCATGACACTTGCCTCATCACGGTGATGATGTTGCCGAAGGTGATCGACGGCAGCGCCGGGTACGCCGGGATCGGCTGGTACTGGTAACCAGAGATCTTCACTTCGACGATGTTGATGGCGCCCGACGCCGTTCCGCTCGCCGCGTTGTTGTTCGCGTCGTAGGTCGGCACGTTCGCGAACTGCGACGGGTCGGACGCATCGCTGCAGCCGGTCGTGTGCTGAGCATCGCAGATGGTCACCATGGACGTCGTGAGCCCCGGCAACAGTTCGGTGCCGGACGCGCCGCAGGTCGTGCTGCCGTAGACAACGAGACACTGCGCCTGCGATATCGGGTACGCGCTGTCGGTCGGTAGCCAGACCGACAGGTAGCGTGCCGCATCGCGCGTCGCCTTGGTCAGCGTCTCGTACTGGTAGATCGCACGGCCGAACTCGGCCACGCCGGTTGCCAGCAGGATCATCGGCATCAGCACGAGCGCGAACTCGACGGCGACGGCGCCGCGCGTGCGAGAACGGCGAATCGGTAGCGTTTTCATGATCGCCTCTCCGCTATTGAACCAGCATCGGCACCTGGGTGCCCGACGCGCTGCCGCTGCCGGGCATCCCATGCGTGGCGCACGGATTGTTGCCGGACACCGACGAGCCGAGGTACTCGAGATGCGCGACGACATTTCCGCTGCCCGGGCTGAACGGCAACGGATCGAGCATCAGCACGCAATCCCATTGCGTGATGTGCACCTTTGCGCTGCTGCCCTGCAGCGTCGAACAGTCGCCTTCCGGCGCGAGCGCGAGGCGGCGGTCGCCGCCGTAGGTCTGGTAGTTGCTCGCGCTCGCCGTGCCGTTCGTGGTGATCCCGCTGCCCGACGGCGGCGCGCCGTCGCCCTGGTACGGCTTGAAAGCCGCGCGGTCGGCGACGAACTGCGTGTATGCGTCACCCTTGATGCCGGCCGTTCCGGGCGGCCCGTAGTTCGGGCCGACATACGCATAGCCTGAAAAGTCCGGCTGCCCACTCGAACCGTTCGCGCCGTTCGTGTAGATGCCGAAGCGCGTATTCCAGGCGCGCAGCGACGCCGACTTCAAGCCCGTGGTGCCGAGGTCGGGCGGACTCGTGATGTTGCAGGTGTTGCCCGACAGCTCGCTCGCGAGCGTCGTCTCGTTCGTCGAACCGTCGAGCGCCGCCCAACCGAAATTACCGGGCCCGTAGGTCGTCGACGAGCCCGACGGCGACGAGATCCAGTCGCCGACCTTGTATGGCGCCCCTGCCGCCGCGCGGCACACGAATACCGGAATCGCGCAGGTCGTCTGCCCGCCACCGACTGTCGCGATCGCGCGCGCCGACACGGATGCCGTATTCGCGACCTGCGTGCCCGGCATCACGTTCAGCACCTCGATGAACCAGTGCGCGATGTTGCTCAGCGTCGCGGTGCACTGCACGTACTTGATGTTCGCCGGCGTCGTGACCGCGTTCTTGGTCAGGAACGGGTTGGTCAGCGAATCGCTGAACGTGACGTTCGCGTTGGTCGACATCTGTACCGATGTCTTCTGGAAAAACACGAAGTTCAGATGGCCGGCGGCGATGCCGTCGGCCTCGGCGACCGACAGGCTGATCGCCGACGTCAGATCGCGCGCGGCGGACAGCGCGCAGGCATCGGCGCTGTTCTGCAGTTCGCTGCGCGTGACGTACAGCTTGCCGAGATCCAGCGCCAGCCCGACGAACCCGATCATCACCGCCAGTGCGAGACCGACGATGATCGCGACGGCACCGCGCTGGCGGTGCAGGCTGCGACGCGTGACTTTCGGATAGCGGGCTGCGCGGTTCATGGCGTTCTCCCTGAGCGTGCCGTCGTTACTGGGTCGACTTGCCGATGCCGATCACGAACGCATTGGTGGGCGGCTGGACCTGCTTGAACGACTTGTCGTAGTTGTCGAGCGCAGACGCGGCGGCGCCGCCGTCGACCCCCGATGCCGAAACCGGACGTTCGCCGGCATGCGGGTCGATGATCTGGGCGTGCATCACGGTGCGGACCGAGTCGCCGAAACGGCTGTCCCACACCGGGGTCGACGACATGCAGCCGGCAAGCGCGAACGCGAGCGGGGCGGCGAGCGCCGCGCGGCGCACGAATACGAGGTAGGCGGATTTCATGAGCTTCCCCTTGGATGGTTTCAACGATCGGTGGACTGGGGTTCCGCGCCGGCGCGCGCAATCTGCGCTTTCGGCGCCGTCGCGCTCCGGTGCTTCGGTCGCGCCGCCGGCTGGGCCGACGATTCAGGGCCGGCGGCCGCGAGGCGCGCGGCGGCGGCTTCGATGCGCGCGACACGCGCCGCGGTGGCCGCGTCGGACTGCGGGGCGGCGGCCGCGACCGGCGCCGGCGCCTTCGGCGGCTCGGCCGGCACCGGCGGTTGCACGTCCGCGTCTTGCGGCGCGCGCGGTGCGGGCAGCGCGGCCGGTGCTTCCGACTTCGGCGCCGGAGCAGGTGCCGGCGCCTGGGCCGGCGTCTGCGGAGCGGCTGCGCCGTTCGCCGGTTGCATCGGCTGCGCGCCTGCCTTGCGCACGCCGCCACGGCCTTCCATGTTGCCGGTCGCAAAGACGTCGACTTCGTTCGGCTTCGAGAAGCTGTCGGTCGGCAGCGCGACGTCCGCGGTCTGCAGCGGCTTCACCAGGTGCGGCGTGATCAGGAAGATCAGCTCGGTGCGGTCCTGCTGGAACGACGTGCTGCGGAACAGCGCGCCGAGCACCGGCACTTCGCCGACGCCGGGGATCGCCTTCAGCGCGCCGCTCGCGTTGTCCTTGATCAGCCCGCCGATCGCGAACGATTCGCCGTCGCTCATCTGCACCGTCGTCGACGCGCGCCGCGTCGTGATCAGCGGCAGGATCGACGTGCCGCCGATGTTGGACGCGCTCAGCGTGACGCCCGTCTGCGACAGTTCCGACACTTCCGGCGCGACCTTCAGGCTGATCCGGCCGTTGGCCAGCACCGTCGGCGTGAACTTCAGCGCGACGCCGAATTCCTCTTCCTGCAGCGTGATCGACGAGACGCCGTTGCTGCCGCTCTGCGGGATCGGGATGAAGATCTTGCCGCCTGCGAGGAACGTCGCCTCCTGGCCGCTGATCGTCACGAGGTTCGGCTCCGCGAGGATCTTGACGAGGTTGTCGGTGTTCTGCGCGTCGGCCGCGATGCTGAACGGCTTGTTGTTCGCCTTGTTGAACACGGCGCCGCTCGCGACGCCCGCGAGCAGGTTGCTGACCAGCGCGCCGCTCCATGAACCGAAGCCGCCCTGGATGTTGAACGCGCTGCCCATCTGGTTGATCAGCGTCTTCGACACCTCGGCCACCTTCACCTCGAGCATCACCTGCTGCGGCGACGTGACGTTCAGCATGTTGAGCACGCCGCCGCCCTGCTTGCCGCCACCTGCATCGCCCGCGCTGTCGCCATACGCATGGGCGATCTGCACGGCCTGCTGCGCGGCCTGCGAGCTCGACACGGTGCCGGCCAGCACGATCGTGCCGGCCGCGGTCGACACATGGATGTCGCGCTCGTTCGGCATCAGTTGCAGCAGCGACGCCTGCAGGCCGCCGGCGTCCGCGCCGACCGCGACGTCGATCACGCGGCATGCGCCGCTCCTGCCCTGCACGATCATGTTGGTCGTGCCGACCGCAAGCCCGAGGATGTACAGCGTTTGCGGCGACACCATCGTCGCCTGCGCGACGGCCGGATTGCCGATCGTCCGATTGCGGACCGGCTCCGGCATCGGCACCAGCAGCGACTTGCCGAGCGGCACCGCGACGCTGGTCGATTCGCGCACGGCGCCGACGCAGTTCGGCCCGCGCAGCGGCCCCGCCGACGCGGCGGGCGCGGCGGCCGGTACCGGCGCCATGCTGATCGTCATCTGCATCGGCCCCTTGCCGACCGCGGCCGGCGCGCTGGCGCCGCCCTTGGTCAGCACCGCCGACTCGATGCCTTCCTGCGCGAGTGCGCCATACACGGTCAGCCATCCCGAACAGAGGATCGCGGCCATCATCGTGCCCCGTGCGACGCGTGTGCGCAGCGGGCCGGTACCTGTGCGTTGCGGTTTGATCTTCATTTCGTCTGATCCCCCGAGAGACCGGCGCCGTGCCGGTTATCGACTTCCAAGGCCGCCGCGCGTTGCCGGCGGCCGGTTTGTTGGTCTGGCTACAAGCATTCGTTTCAGAAACATTCGACGCTGCCCTTCACGCCCGTCAGCACGCCGACGCAGTCGCGCCGGACTTCCGGCGCCGCGTGCGACGCGACGTGCACGCGGACCGGCCGCGCATGGACGGGCGCCGGCGCAGCTTCCGGCACGGGTTCCTTGCCGAGCAGCGTCAGCTTGGTCGCACCGCCGGTGGTCAGCGTCTTCTGGTCGACCTGGTTGCGCAGCACGAGCGACAGCGTGCCGACGCTGCGTGCGAGGTCGAGCCGTTCGGCCTGGTCGGGCGTGACTTCCAGCGTCACCGCGTTGACCACCTTCGGCGCCGTGTCGTCGCGGCTGACCTGCTGCGCGACGGCCAGCACGAGGATGTGCTCGAGCACGATCTTCGAGATGCTCTGCCCGTCGGTCTTGCCCTGCTGTTCCTGCGTGTTGACGATCACGTCGACGTAGTTGCCCGGCAGCGCGAAGCCCGCGACGCCGACCACGTCGTTCACGCGCACCGTGATCGCGCGGCTGCCGTCGGCGATCACCGCGGACAGCCCGCCCTTCGTGCCGACCGGCGCGAGCTTCGACTCGATCACCGGCTCGCCGCGCGCGAGGCTGGTGCGCACGACGCGCCCTTCGAGCGCTTTCGTATCGGTGAAGGCGCCGGTCGGCACGCTGCCGGCCGGCCAGCTGACCATGTGGATCTGGTTCGGCCCGAGCGGTTCGCCCAGGTTCAGGTCGGTGGACGCGACCGCGACGGACGTGACCGAGCTCGTGGACGTCTGTACCAGCCAGCGGGACGCGAACACGACCGCGGCGAGACCCGCGACCATCGCGACGACCAGCATCATGAGCGCTCGACTGTTTTTCATGGCAATGCTCCTCGACGAATCGTGAAAGAAACGGCTCAACCGGTGATGAACGTGCGGCCTCCGCGCTCGACGGGCGGCGGATGGCCGCCGTCCCGTTCAGGCGCCGCGCCGAAATAACTCGCCCACGCGTCGTACAGCGCGTCGTGCGTCACCTCGGGCGGATCGCCGCGGTAACGCGCGCCGGCGGCCACGAGGCGCAGCAGGTCCGCCGGGAAGCACGCGAGAAACGCCTTGCCGGTCGGCAGGTGCAGCCGATGCAGCAGGAAGTCGAATGCGTCGCTCGCCGACACGAGCCCGAGCGATGCGCAGGCCGCGTCGTACACCGCGCGGTAGTCGTCGATCGACATCGCGCCGACGTGCAGCTTCGAGCCGAGGCGGCGCATGAACGCGTCGTCGCAGAACTGCTCCGGCGCCAGGTTGCTCGAGAACACCGGCCACACGTCGAACGGCATCACGAAGCGGTTGCCGGATTCGAGCGTCATGAAATCGACGCCCCGATCGAGCGGCCGCAACCAGCGGTTGAGCAGGTCGCGCGGCTCGACGCGCTGGCGGCCGAGATCGTCGACGACGTACATGCCCATGTTCGCCTTCATGTGCGGCGGCGCCTGGTAGAAGCCCGCCGCTTCGTCGCGACGCAGGTCGAGCTCGTCGAGCGTCAGCTCGCCGCCCGACATCACGACCGGCCGTTCGCACAGGCGCCAGCGGCGATCGACCGACTGGCCGCCGGCCTGCGACCCGACGTCGACGTGCACGAGCGGGTCGTAGACCTCGATCACCTCGCCGGCCGCGCAGATCGCGTACGGGATCGGCACGCGGCCGTGCATCAGCGCGCCGAGCCGCTCGGCGAGAAAGGTCTTGCCGCTGCCGGCCGGGCCGTAGATCAGCAGCGGCCGGCCCGCGTTCAGCGCGGCGGCCGCCGCATCGAGCACCGCCGTGTCGATCACGATGCCTTCGAACGCCGCCCACACGTCGCTCTGGCCGATGTGCAGCTTGCGCACCGAATGCGCGGCGACGCTCGCGAGATACGCGTCGAGCGTCACCGGCGCGGGCCCGCTGTAGCCGCTGCGTTCCCGTTCCTCGAGCGCGAGCACGCGGCCCGCATCGGTCAGGCGGAACGTCACGTCGAGATCCGTCGCGCCGCGATGGGTCAGCTCGACGAGATGCTCGCGCACCAGGAACGCAAAGACTTCGTCGAGCACCGCGAGCGACAGGCAGTGCCGTTCGACCAGATCGCCGTACGACGGGCGGCCGAGCACCAGCGTCGACTTCAGCACGAGGCCGCCGACGAACGCCATGCTCAGCCCGGTTTCCGCGAGCGAGCGCGGCGCCGGCGGCAGCTGCGCGCCCAGCTTCGTATGGACCTCCCGCGACGGCGGCGGATCGGGCAGGCGTGCCACCTGCGCGTCGCGTCTCGGTTCGGTGTGGTTCGTGTTCATGATCGTTGCGTCCTCGTTGCGTTCTCGTTGCGGGTCCGCCGCGCTATGCGCACGACGCGAACAGCGTGCCCAGCGTGCCGACCGCGATCGCCACGCCGTACGGCAGCGTGCCGACCGATGCGATCTCGAAGGGGCCGTCGTCGGCCTCGGCGCGCGCCGCCTGCGAACGCCGCACGATCAGCGTGCGCACGTTCGTCCACATCTGGCGCATCCGCCCGCGCAGCAGCGCGTAGGCGATGGCGCCGATCCCGCCGGCCAGGAACGTGGCCAGCACGATGTAAAACGTCATTTCCGCGCCGACCCATGCGCCAATCGCGAGCATCAGCTTCACGTCGCCCGCCGCCATGCCGCGCAACAGGTAGAACGGCAACAGCAGGCCAAAGCCGGTCGCCGCTCCGGCGAGCCAACCGAGCACGCCCGCCGGTACACCCTGCAGCAGGCACTGCGCAACCAGCGCGCCGGCCAGGCCGAGCACGACGAGACGGTTCGGAATGCGACGGGACGCGATGTCCGTGCTGGCCGCGGCGACCGCGAGCAGCGTCACGCACAACGGAACCGGGTAAGGCGGCGCAACTGGCAACATGGCGAACCTCATCGGTCAGATAGGTGGATCAGAAAACCATTGCCGCAAGCGATGCGGATTCGATAGACGTCTTGCCCTGCTCGTCGCCGATCCGACGACAGACGATGCACGCATCGGCTTGCGTGATGGTCTCCGGCTCCACGTTGCCCGGTGGACCGGAGGAAGGCTCGCTCACTGCACCGGCCGAGCCATCCTCGCGGTCCGTTTGCAGAAGCATCAGACGACCGAGTTCAGATCGTCGGCGATCGTATTGAACACGGTTGCCAGATCCTTGCCGATCGTCGACAGCGCGGTGATGATGCCGACGGCGATCAGTGCGGCGATCAGGCCGTATTCGATGGCGGTCACACCGTCTTCGTCGCGGACGAAACGGGCGGCTTGTTGAATGAGCTTGGACATGGTGATCTCCTTTCGTGGTGACTTTCAAAACCCTCGCGTACCGGCTGGATCGATCGATCCGGCATCGAGACGTCGAGGAGAATGGTTAATGCCCGGTGGTGTCGACGATCGATCCGGAAGCACCGCTCGTCGTACCGTCCATCACATGCTTGCTACCGCTGAATCCAGATCCGCGGCAACCATGCTGTACACGGACTGCAGATCCGTACCCATCGTCGTCAACGCAACGACGATGGCGACCGCGATCAGTGCGGCGATCAGGCCGTATTCGATGGCCGTCACGCCGCTCTGATCCTGAACGATCCACGCGATCTTTTCGATGATTCTGTACATGAGCACCTCCTTTCGGACTACTATTGATTTCCCTTCGTCTTTCAGGACGTCGGGGACGGGCACCACCGGCACTACGCGAAAATTCGAAGCGCGACGCTCAGCTGCGGGAGCGGGAATGCATATCCCTGTCCGTGCGAACGGGTATCGGCGAAACGGAGCGCGAGAGGGGCGTGTACGGTGCGGCTAGCCGGATGAACCGGGCCCGCCGACCGACCTGAACGGCACGACGGCCGTTCGACGCATGGAATCCAGTTGAACGGGAGACGAACTCCCTGAAAATCTGCAATGTGTCTTTAACGCGGTTTGCGATCCGCGATGTGCAGTGGTCTTTCATTTTTATTCCCCATGTGCTGCCGAATTCTTATTGCCCAGACGATTCCGGGTCTGATTGGTCAATCGGCGACGGTTTTCGCAGGTCATCGACCTGACGCTACGTATTCCCCGTCGCGCTTCGGTCATTTTTTCCGCAGGCGACCCGAAGCCGGTTCCGTGTGTCTGCTCTCAAAACCGCCCGGTCGTCACGTCGCCGACTGCCGTGCCAACGCTTACGCAAAGAGCAGGCCATCTCGGGAGAAATCTCGGCGTATCAAGGCTCGCGGCGACCTCCGCTTTCCCGGTTCCGGCGTGCGATGCCCCGAATGTTTCAAATTTGAACGATCCTTGGCGGCTGGCGCGACTTGCCGGAATCCCCGCCGTCGCGCTGCACAAAGGGCGGAAAAATTTTCGTCGGGATTTTCCCGGACGCAGCGCGCCGGTCGTGCGCCACTGGTTCGGCGGGCCGCAACACAGGTGAAAACTACGGAATGTTTCAAGCCGGAAACACGAAAACCTATCGCACGGATTTCTCATACATGAAAATGCGGTTTTCAAGCCCGTCAGCCGACGGTTTAAATACCGGCCTTCAGTGCCTGGTTTGCATCCCGCGATTTTTTCCTCAACAATGGATTCACCGGACAACGCCGATTCAACGCGATTCGATCCGCAGGCACGACAACATCAAACGGTTGCGACAGACCACGCAGCCACTACGACAGACGGGGCATCATGTACACAGCCAATCGTGGTGAAACGCGCGCTCGCGCCATACGCTGTGCTCAATGGCTGACAGCCGACCGCATCATTCCGTACAGCTGCATCATGCTGACGCTCTGTGTCGCCCTGCTGATTGCCTGGGGCGTCGTGACGCACGGCTTTACATCGAAGGCCACCGCCCGACCGGGTACCGATTTCGCGGTCTTCTGGACCGCAGCACAACTGGTGTTGCAAGGCCATGCCGCGACGGCCTACGACCCCGTCGCATTCATGCAAGCCGAACTCGCGCACTTCGGCGCGTATCTGCAGCACCAGTCGCTTCCCTGGCTCTATCCGCCGACGATGTTGCTGTTCATCGCGCCGGCCGCCCTCGTGCCTTTCCTGCCCGCATACCTCCTTTTTTCCGCGGGCAGTCTTTTATGCTACGCGTTCGCCGTCTCGCGGTTGTCGGGATTGCGCACGCATCTTCCGCATCCGCGCGCCGCACTGCTCGTCATGGTCGCGTATTCGGCGGTATTCCTGAGTGCGCTGTTCGGTCAGAACAGCATCCTGACCGCCGGTCTCGCCGCGCTTGCGCTGCACCTGCTCGACAGGCGCCCGGTCATGGCCGGCCTACTGATCGGGCTGCTCGCGATCAAGCCACAACTCGCCGTGGTGTTCCCGTTCGTGCTGATCGCGGCACGGGCGTGGCGCGCGTTCACGGCGGCGGCCGTCAGCGCGACGCTGTTCGCCGCGGCCGGGATCGCGCTGACCGGCCCCGCCGTGCTGAGTGGCTTGGCGCACACCATGTCGACCGTACGCGACCAGCATTTCATGCTGCCGTCGTACTGGCTCGCGTCGCCGACGCCGTTCGCCGCCTTGCGGCTCGCGGGCATGCCGGTCTCGGTCGCGCTGGCCGCGCAAGCGGCCATCGCGGTGCTCGCGATCGCCGCGGCGGTCGACGTCTGGCGCCGCACGCGCGACATGCGGCTGCGCGGCGCGGCCCTGGCCGTTGCCACGCTGCTGACAACGCCGTATCTATGGGGCTACGAACTGACGTGGCTCGGCGTCGCGATCTTCTGCCTGATCGCCTACTGTCTCGATGAAGGCTGGCTGCCCGGCGAACAGGGCACCATCGTGCTCGCGTGGCTGCTGCCGATCTTCGAGATGTTCAACCGGCTGATGCGGTTTCCGCAGGTCGGGCCGATCGTGCTGCTCGCGGTGCTGTTCATCGTCGTGCACCGGGCGACGCTCGCCTCTCGGGGCGCGCGATGAAAACGCCTCCGCTCGCCCGTCACGCGCATCCGACCATCGATACGCATCCGGAACTTCCGATCGCGGGCCCGCGCCGCTACCCGCACTGGCTCAATCGCGATCGCGTGCGGGTCTACGCGGGCGCCGTGCTGCTGGCCGAACTGCTGTTCGTCAGCATCTACCTGACCCGCATGTTCCTGGCGCGCCACGGCGCGCTGGGCCCGCTGTCGCAGGACTTCTCGCCGATCTGGAGCGCAGCATGGCTCGCCGCGCACGGGCATGCGGCCGACGCGTGGCAGTTCCCCGCGCTGTTCGCGGTCGAGAAGGTCGCGATCCCGACGATGAATCTCGCGGACGGCACGCTGCCGTGGCTCTATCCGCCGACGATGCTGCTGCTCGTGCTGCCGCTCGGCTGGCTGCCGTACACGCTGGCACTCGTGCTGTGGCTCGGCATCACGTATGCGCTGTTCGCTGCAACGATTCACGCGACCGTGCAGCGCGATGCCGCGTGGCTGTGCACACTTGCGTTCCCCGGCGCGTTCCTCACGGTGATCGTCGGACAGACCAGCCTCTTCACCGCGACGCTCGCCGCCGTCGGCCTGCTCGCGCTGAACCGCCGCCCCGTCTGCGCCGGCATCTGCTTCGGTTTGCTGACGATGAAGCCTCAGCTCGCGGTGCTGTTCCCGCTCGCACTGCTGTGTGCCGGCCAATGGCGCGCGCTGGCCGCATGGGCCGCGACGATCGCCGTCAGCGCCCTGCTCGCGACGCTCGCGTTCGGCATCGGCCCGTGGGTCGCATTCACGCACGTGATCGCCCACGTCTACACGATCGTCGGCACCGGCCACGCCAAGCTCGCTCGCATGCCAACCTTGTTCGCGCTCGCGACGATGGCCGGCTGGCCCGCGCTCGTCGCGCGCGGCCTTCAGCTGCTGTCGGCGGCGGTTGCCGCGATCGCGGTCGTCTACGCGTGGCGCGGCGCGTGCTCGTACGCACTGCGCGCCGCGACCCTCGCATGCGCATGCCTGCTCGTCAGCCCCTATCTGTACGACTACGACCTGACGTGGTACGGCATCGTGATCGCGTGGTACGCGCGCTATGCGTGGACGCACGGCTGGCGGCGCTTCGATCGCGAATGGCTGATGCTGCTGTGGCCGATGCCGCTGGCGGGCCTCGCGGTCGTGCCGTACCTGTCGTTCCAGTTCATGCCGCTCGTGACGCTCGCGTCGCTCACGCTGCTCGTCAGCCGGATCGCGCAGGAACGACGCGACGTGCCGTCGATGCCCGACGCGGGCGACACCTCGACCGAGACCGGGTTCGCCCATCCGGCCCGAGCACACCACCGCCCGGCGCACGGCATGCGCCGCACCGGCCGCCCGACGCTCGGCGCCGGCCGGTAAGACGACATCTCAAGGGGAATCATCATGCGGGAATCCATCTACACGCCGCTCGTCTCGCTGGTCGTGCCGTTCTACAACGAAGGCGAAGCCGTCGAACGCTTCTTCGACGTCGTGATTCCGTTGCTGAGCGCGATCGACGCGATCCGCTTCGAGATCGTCTGCGTGAACGACGGCAGCCGCGACGACACGCTGGAACGCCTGGTCCGGATCGGCGCCGCCGAGCGGCGCGTGCGCGTGATCGACCTGACCCGCAACTTCGGCAAGGAGGCCGCGCTGACGGCCGGCCTCGACGAAGCCGCCGGCGATGCGGTGATCCCGCTCGACGCCGACCTGCAAGACCCGCCGAGCCTGATCCCGGTGATGATCGAACACTGGCGCGACGGCGCGGAGGTGGTCGCGGCGAAACGCAGCAACCGTGCGTGCGATTCGTTCGCGAAGCGCACCGCCGCCGCGCTCTACTACCGCGTGCACAACGTGCTCTCGGACGTGAAGCTGCCGGAGAACGTCGGCGATTTCCGGTTGATGGACCGCAAGGTCGTGAACGCGCTGCGCAACCTGCCCGAGCGGCACCGCTTCATGAAAGGGCTGTTCGCGTGGGTCGGCTACAAGACCGTGATCGTCGAATACCAGCGCGACCCGCGCAGCGCCGGGCACTCGAAATTCTCCGGCTGGAAGCTGTGGAATTTCGCGCTGGAAGGCATCACCAGCTTCAGCACCGTGCCGCTGCGCAGCTGGACCTACATCGGCGTCGGCATCGCGGCGCTCGCGTTCGTGTACGGCGCGTTCATCATCCTGCGCACGCTGCTGTTCGGCAACCCGGTGCTCGGCTACGCGTCGCTGATCTCGGTCACGCTGTTCATCGGCGGCATCGAGCTGATCGGAATCGGCGTCGTCGGCGAATACGTCGGGCGGATCTACGACGAATCGAAGCAACGGCCCGTCTACCTGATCCGCCGCCGCTACCAGGCGCACGGCAAGGTGATCGAACTGCCGGTCGCGCGCGACGCACGCCGACAGCCGGCTCGCCGGCGCGCGCAACCGGTCCGGGCGCGCATCGGCGCGCGCTGACCCGCGCCCGCCATGAGCACGCTGCTCCAGGCCGAGCGCACGCGGCTCGTGCGTTTCGGCGTGTCCGGGCTCTGCTCGACCGCGATCCATGTGCTGGTCGCGACGGCGCTGTTCGCGCGCCTCGATGCGGCGCCGGTGACCGCGAACGCGCTCGCATTCCTCTGCGCCACCGCATTCTCGTACCTGGCGAATACGCTGTGGAGCTTCTCGTCGACGGTGCGCACCCGCAACGCGATACGCTTTCTCGCGGTCACGCTCGCCGGGTTCGTCGAAACGATGCTCATCGCGCGCGCCGCCGAGGCGCTGGATGCGTCGCGGGCAATGGGCGTCGTCGCGATCGCCCTGCTGATCCCGCCGACGACGTTCGTGCTGCACCGGCTCTGGACCTACCGGTAAGCGCCCCTTCTTCCGTCCCCGCCCATCATCGATCAATCAATTAACAGATTCAATGTCGTGATATTCATGTCACGCATCCAATCGATTGATTCCGATTTTAAAATTAACTCGATAAATCATTTTATCGACCTGTTTACCTTTACAGCTTCCACGTTTAACCAAACGGGATAATCTGCATTCGCCGTCGCTGCTGAATGTGTCGATACCGGCTAAAAGCCTTGCAGCACAAGGCGATGGCGGCCGCACGAAGCAATTCGCGCAACGATAAGTCCCATTACTTAAAACGGGAGCTTCTATGTCACGCGTTACCGATGTGCTCGTTTCGTTCGATACCGAAACCATTCTCAAAAAATATCCGAATCCCAGCAAGAATCCGGCGGCGCCGACGCTGATCGACTGGCGCTACGTCTACATGGTGACCAACCAGGACAACGTCATTTCCGGGCAGGCGGGCGGCGAGCTCGACCTGAAGGCGCAGGTCGGCGACCTGATTCGCTGGCGCGAAACGAGCCTGTCGCTGGGCTTCGAAAACCAGGTGGTGTTCTACAAGTTCATCGGCAACGTCGGCAACGACCTGATCTCGACGCCGACGCCGCGGGTCGCGGAAGCGTCGATCCCGGTGCCGAACACCAGCAAGCCGGAAGTGCCGACGTGTCAGAAGGTCGCGAACTACTACTGGTCGTCGGAATGCCTGAAGGTCGGCCGCGTGACCTACCACTTCCAGTTCCAGATCATCGATCGCAATTGCCAGAGCCAGGGTTGCTTCTCGTGGGACCCGTTCATCTCGATCCATAACTGATCGCGGCATGCGGGCGGCCGCCCGACGGCTGCCCGCACCGCTCCCTTGTTGCGGAGGAGGTGCTCATGTCTGGTGTTCGTTGCGATGCGCTCGCGATCGTCGACGCCGTCACGCTGCTGTCGGCCTACCCCGATGCGAGCCGGGACGCCGACGCGCCGACCGTGATCGACGGTCGGCACATCTACGTGTTGAGCCCCGGCGACGCCGGGCAGGTCGGCCACAACGACAACCGGCTCTTCGCCGGCCTGTCGCCGGGCGACCAGCTTCATCTGCGCGAAACCGCGCTCGCGCTGCGTGCGGAGGTCACCGTGCTGTTCATCCGGTTCGCGCTGAAGGATGCGGGCATCGTCGCGCCGATCGAAGCGGAAATCCGCGACGCCGCCACGCCGGTGCCGGACGGCGATAACCTGCTGCATCCGTCGTGTCGGCCGATGAAAGACCATTTCTGGCACAGCGAGGTGCTGGCTCCGGGCACCACCACGTGCACGGCCGATTTCGCCGTGCTCGATCGCGACGGTGCGGTATCGGGCTACTTCCGCTGGGAGACGACGATCGAGATCGCGGGCGGCCGGCCGGCCACGAAACCGCCCGGCGTCAAACCGTAGCCGGATCGCACCGCCAGTTCACGCTGCAGCCAAACAGCGGCCGCTCGCTCGCGTCTCGTCATGCGCCGTCGTCAGGTGCGCGGCAGCCCCGGCGGATTGGTCTGCGAACGATCGATCGCCTCGGCATCCAGTTGCCAGTGATCGAGCGCCTTCCGGTAGCTGCCGTTCGCGATCAGCGCATTGATCGCGAGCGTCAGCGGATCGGCGAGGCCGCTGCCCTTGCGGGTCGTGATCGCGATATCCGCGGTGCGCGGCCAGCCGCCGCTGACGGTGCCGATCAGTTTCGCATCGCCGCGCAGCGACGCCTGGTACGCGAGCATCGAATTCACGCTGAAGATCGTGTCGACCCGGCCCGACTGCAGCGCGACCCAGCGCTCGGCCGCATCCGCGTAATACTGGATCTCGACCGGCGCGAGGCCGCGCGCGACGTTCTGCCGGTTCCATTCGAGCAGGATCTTTTCCTGGTTCGTGCCCGAATCGGTCACGACGCGCAGCCCAGCGACGTCCTTCGGCTCGCGGATCTCAGCCAGCTTGCTGCCGGTCTTCACGTAGAAGCCGAGCTGGTCCTTCCGGTAAGTCGAGAAATCGAACTTCTCCTTGCGCTGCTCGGTCACCGTCACGTTCGAGATCACCGCATCGACCTTGCCGGACTGCAGCGCAAGCGGCCAGTCGGCCCACGCGAGCGGCACGAGCTTCAGCTTGCGGCCGACGCTGTCCGCGATCAGTTGCGCGAAATCGGGATCGAAGCCGACCACCGTGCGTGCGTCGGTCGCATAGGTGCTGAGCGGCGGCAGGTTCGGCGCGATGCCGATCGTCAGCGTGTTCGCTTCGGCGAACCGGAAGCCGGCCGGCAGCGCCTGCTCGACGGCCGGGTTCACGGTGGCCCGCTGCCGGGCCGGCTGCTCGGGGCTCAGGTCGAACGATGCGGCATGCGCGGCGACGGCGCTCCCGGCGATCAGCGTGGCGGCCAGCAAGCGGGCAATGCGTGTAACGGCAAAGGCGGTTCTGCTCATGTGTTGTGGAATCCTGTTTTTATTCGAGGATGCTTGGAGCGAGGGCGGGCAGCGGGTCGGCAACGGCCGGCGCCGGTCGCTACCCAGCCGGATCGATCACGCAGGCGTCGCTTCGAGTTCGACCGCGGCCGCACGTCGCGGCGCCGGTTGCACGACGGGCGACGGCTGCCTCGCCTGCGCCGACTCGCCTGCATACAGCGCCTTCGGGTCGAACACACGCGCCTGCAGCGGCGTGAACGCGCGGAAATTCCACAGGCTGCGCGCGACGAACACGCGCTGCACCCAGCGTAACGCGCGGTCGTTCTCGTCGTACTGCGGATCGAAGCGGTCGCGCGAATGCAGCGTGAAGTGATTGTTGATCAGCACCAGCTTGCCCGGCGATACCTGCACGCCGAACGACACCTCGCGCACCGCGCGATACAGGTTGGCCAGCGCCTCTTGCGCGCGCGTGTTGACCGCCAGCACCATGTCCGGATAGAACGCGACCGTCACGCGCGGCGCATCGAGCGGCCCCGACAGCACGGCGCTCAGGTCGGTGTTGTCGCGCGGCGTGGGCGCCGCGCCGCGCCACCGGTACGGCACACGGATGATGTAGTGCTCGCCGTAGAGTTGCGCGATATCGTCCGGCGACAGCAGTTGCAGCGCGCGGCGCGCATCGGCGAGCCGCGTGTACGGGCCGCCGCCGGCCTCGCTGCGCACGCCGAGCAGCAGCAGCGCGAACGGTGACGTGTCGCCTTCCGGCATGTGCGCCTGCGCGGCGTTCTCGATATGAAAGTCGAGCTCGACCTCCGAGCCGAGGCCCGTGTAGTCGCGCGCGGTCGCCTTGTGCGGCGTCAGGTTGTTCACCAGTTCGCGGCCCTCGTGTGCGATCGAGTAGGGTTCGCCGGCCAGCGTGCTCAACGCGACCAGCACGTTCTCGCTCAGCACGCCGGCCTTGAACGAGCGGCCGGTTTCCTCGAACCGCGGGCTGCCCTTTACGTCGTCGTCGATCGGCAGGTTGTCGATCTCGATCGAGCCGTGCGCGTCCGCGGTCGGCGCCTTGGCACGATCGAATGCGTCGACGATCCGGTCGGGAAACGCGTTGTAGGCCAGCTTGCGGACTGCGCTGATATAGCCTGCGCCGCCGGCCGGGTCGTAAGCCAGCGCACCGAGCGCCTGGCGAATGTGAGCGGATTCCGCTGCCGTCAAAGCGATGCGTGCATCTGCGAGATAGGTCATAGGTCTCTCGTATAAAGATCTGGTTCGAAGAGCGGCGTGGCACACCGCCGCGCTCCGCCGTCCTCGGGGCGAAGCGCTCGACAAGACTAGGAGACCGTCATTGCATTGCGAAATGATATTAATTCGATTGCAAACAAAAATTATCGATATAAGTTCAGCAATCCGCGCGGAACCGGTTCACGTCCCTTGCGCCATCCCTTAACACGAATACTTGTTAAAAAATCGCTGCTTATTATTTGTATTCGCCAACGGGTCGATGCTAGTTTTCTGTCGGATTCGACGATGCGGCCAGCGCCCGACGGGCAGCCGGCTTCCTTCATCCGCCATACGGAAACCCGCCCGATGAATCGATACCGCCTGCCGCCGCATACTTGCAGCACGCCCCGGGAGCCGCGATGAGCGACCGTGCCCCGACGCTCGACCGCGTCGACCGCGTGCCGACCACCGCCCCTGATTCGCCCCGCACGTCGCTGCGCGCGATCTTCCCGACCGTCGCGGCCGCGAGCCTCGGCTTCGCGATCGTCCAGCTCGACGTGACCGTCCTCAACGTCGCGATTCCGAGCCTCGGCCACGCGTTCGGATCGAGCATCCACGGGCTGCAGTGGATCGTCGATGCGTACACGCTGTCGTTCGCCGCGCTGCTGCTGACGTCCGGCACGCTGGCCGATCGCTTCGGCAGCCGCCGGCTGTTCGCGTACGGCCTTGCGCTGTTCCTGCTCGCATCGCTCGGCTGCGCGCTCGCGCCGTCGCTGGCCGCGCTGGTCGCCGCGCGGGTCGCGCAAGGCGTCGGCGCCGCGATGATCCTGCCCACGTCGCTCGCGCTCATCACGCATGCCTGCGCCAACGATGCCGCCGCCCGCGTGAAAGCCGTCGCGTGGTGGAGCGCGACGGGCGGCGCGATCAGCGCGGCCGGGCCGACGCTCGGCGGCCTGCTGATCGATTCGCTCGGCTGGCGAGCGATCTTCTTCATCAACCTGCCGATCTGCGCGCTCGGGCTGTGGCTCACGCTGCGCCACGTGCGGGATTCGGCCGCCGCGCGCACGCGGCTGTTCGATCCGGCCGGCCAGTTCGTCGCGGTGCTCGTGCTCGGGCTGCTGACGGGCGGGATCATCCGGGCCGGCGCGCATGGGTTGGGTGACCCGTATGCGGCCGGCGCGCTGATCGCGTCGGCCGTACTCGGCGCGTTGTTCGTCGCGATCGAACGGCGCGTGGCCGCGCCGATGCTGCAGCTCGCGTTGTTCCAGGTCCCCCGCGTGCCGGGCGTGCTAGCGATCGGCGCGGTCACGAATGCGGCGTTCTACGGGCTGATCTTCTCGCTCAGCGTCTATTTCCAGAACGCGCGCGGCTTCACGGCGACCGAATCGGGGCTCGCGCTCGCGCCGCTCACGATCATCATGCTCGCCAACATTGCAAGCGCGCGGCTCGCGGTGCGCTACGGCTTCCGCGCGACCGTCATCGTCGGCCTCGCCGTCTCGCTCGCCGGCTACCTGTGGCTATGGCAGACGCTCGCCGCGCACACGCCGTACCTGCTGCTGGCGCCCGGGCTCGCGGCAATGGCGATCGGCGGCGGCATCGCGATTCCCGCGCTGACGTCCACGATGCTCGGCAGCGTCGAAGCCGGCCGCTCGGGCACCGCGTCCGCAATCCTCAATACCGCGCGCCAGGTGGGCGCCGCGATCGGCGTCGCGGCACTCGGCGCGCTGGTCGCCGGCCAGGGCGCGGCAATCACGGCCGGTGCGGCGCGTGCGTTTGCCATCGCGGCCGTGCTCGTCGCGATCAGTGTCGTGCTGGCCGTACGCTGGCCCCGCGACGCATCCGGTACCGGCACGCAGGCCTGAGCGAGCCGTCGCCCGACATCCTTCAACCGATCCCCATCCGAGCGAGGAATCCATGCAGCATCGCTTCATCGATACCGTCCTGATCGTCGACGGCGCGTCGACCGCCGCTTACCTGGCCCCCGCGTTTCGCGCATACGGCATCCGTTGCGCGCATGTGATCAGCGACCCCGATCTGCCGGAAATCTACCGGAACCAGTTCGTGCCGTCCGACTATATCCGCCAGGTCCAGCATCGCGGCGACATCGACGCGACACTCGCGCAGTTGAGCGATCTGCGGATCGGCGCGGTGCTGCACGGCCTCGACGCGGCGCTGGAGCTGGCCGACACGCTGGCCGAGCGGCTCGACGTGCCGTCTCGCAACCCGCTCTCGAGCTCCGCCGCGCGACGCGACAAGTTCGCGATGAACGAACGCATTCGCCAGGCCGGGCTGCGCGCGCCGGCGCACTTTCACAGCACGTCGGTCGATGAGGCACTCGATTGGGCGCGCGCGCACGGCACGCTGCCGCTCGTCGTGAAGCCGGCGCGCAGCGCGGGCGTGGCCGGCGTGAAGATCTGCCGGACGCTCGAGCAGGTCGAGGCCGCCGCGCGCGACGTGCTGGCCACCCGTTCGCTGTACAACCAGCCGAACGACGACATCGTGATCCAGAGCTATTCCGAGGGGCAGGAGTACATCGTCGATTCGGTATCGTTCGAAGGCCGGCACCGCGTGGTCAGCCTGTGGGAAGTGCATCGCGACCGCACGCATGCGCCGCGGCTCGACAAGATGCTGGTGCTGAACCATGCCGACCCGCGCTACGCCCCGCTGCTCGACTACGCGGCCGATGTGCTCGACGCGCTCGACGTGCGTTTCGGGCCGACCCACCTGGAGCTGTTCGATACGGCCGACGGTCCGACGATCGTCGAGCTGAACGCCCGGCTGCACGGCAGCCTCGATCCGCGGCTCACGAGTGCGGTCAGCGGCGAGAATCACGTGTCGGCCGCCGTCGAAGCGGTGCTGCATCCGGAGAGGCTGTTCGGCGACGTCGCCGCGCCGACGGATTTTCGCGGGTACTGCGGGCACGTGCTGCTGCTGTCGTCGCGCAACGGCGTACTGCGGCAGGATTTCACGTGGCAGGCGATCCGGGCGCTGCCGTCGTTCGTCGGGCTCAAGCAGTGGATCAAGGTCGGCGACACGCTGCGCGTGACCACCGACCTGCAAACCGCGCTCGGCACGGTCGGCCTGTACAGTCCGACCTTCGAGCGCCTGCTCGAGGATTGCCGGCGGATTCGCGAGATCGAGGCCGATTTCTTCGCGGACGAAGGCGCGGTTGCGCCGGCCTAGAGCCGCGTCATGCGTGTATCAGCGCGCGAGCAACGCCCCCGCCTGCCGGCCGAGCACCGCGCGCAACGCGTCGAGTTCGGGCAAGGCAGGCGCTTCGTCGGGCGTGACGAGGTAAGTGGTCACGCTGTCGAGATCGTCGAACGCATGCGTGCGCAGTTCCTTGCGCGCCACGTGTTCGGTCGTGATCCGCTTCGGCAGGATCGCGACGCCCATCCCGGCCGCCACGCAGCCGAGGATCGCGCCGAACGTGCCGAACGACGACACCGATTCGATCGCGATGCCGCGCGCCTTCAGCCAATGCTCCGCGACCGCGCGATATGGGCAGCCATCGTGAAACGCGAGCAAGCGCACCGCGTTGTCGGCCAGCAGCTGCCGGCGCGTGACGGTCGCCGCGCTCACCAGCACCATGTCTTCCGCGAATGCGGGCTCGTAACGCAACCCGGGCCGAACCACTGCCCGTGCGGTCAGCGCCGCATCGATCCGGCCGCGCAGCAGCGCCTCGGCCAGATCCGGCTCGCTGCCGATCTGCACCGCGAGGCCGAGCGCCGGATCGCGTTCCTTCAGCGCGGCGGCCAGCGCCGGCAGCCGCGTGGCGGCCGTGCTTTCCATCGAGCCGAGCCGGAAGCTGCGCGCAACCGGCGTTTCGCGCACCACCTGCGTCGCCTCGTCGACGAGGCGCAGAATGCGGTCGCAATACGGAATCAGCCGGCGCCCGGCATCGTTCAGCACCAGCCGCTTGCCGTGCCGGTCGAACAGCGGCGCGTCCAGCGACTCCTCGAGCTGACGCAGCCGCGCCGTGACGTTCGATTGCGTGCAGCCGAGCCGTTCGGCCGCACGCAACGCGCTGCCTTCCTGCACGACGGCCCGGAAAGTTTCGAGCAGAGGGATGTTCATATCGATTTCTCTTGTTACCGATTCAGTTTATATCATTTTACTTCGCCCATCATCCGGATTAGCCTAGGGCATGTTCCGAGGAATCCGCATGCCATCCGCTGCCTGCTCCGGCTTCACGCCCGTTCGCCGCCCGCCCGAGGTTCGTCCGTGCGCGCATTGATCGCCGCGCTGGTGCGGCGCGGCCCGACCGTGCTCGCATGCGGCGTCGGCCTCGGGCTGCTGGTGCCGCCGCTCGCGGCGCTCGCGCGGCCGCTGATGCCCGTTACCGTGTTCGTGTTCGTGCTCGGCACGCTGCTGCGCGTCGAGCCGAGCGCCGTGCGCGCGGTCGCGCGACGGCCCGCGGTGTCGCTGCTGCTGCCCGCGATGACGATGATCGCGTGCCCGGTCGCGCTCGGCGTCGCCGCGCGGCTCGCCGGCCTGCCGTACGACTGGGTCGTGGCACTGGTGATCGCCTACTGCGCGCCGCCGTCGAGCGGCACGTCGACGATCGCGCGGATGCTGTCGCTCGACGCCAGTGTCGCGCTCGTCGCGACCCTCGCGTCGATGGTGTTCGTGCCGCTGACCGCGCCGCTGCTGACCGCCTGGTTCAGCCACGACGCGGCGGTGTCGATCTCGCCGACGAGCCTCGCGCTGCGGCTCGCGCTGCTGATCGGCAGCGCCGAGGGCGTCGCGCTGCTCGTGCGGCGCTTTGCGGGCGCACGGCTCGCACGCCATGCGACGCCGATCGACGCCATCGTCGTCGTCGCGCTGCTCATATTCGCGCTCGGCACGATGGCCGGCATGCAGCAGTCGATCATCGACGCACCGCACCGCGCGTTGGCCGCGATCGCCCTCGCATTCGTCGTCAACGCGGGTTTTCAGATCGTCGCGTACGGGCTCACGCCCGGCGACGTCCGCACACGCCTGAACGTCGCGCTGATCGTCGCCAATCGCAATGTCGGGTTGATGTGGGCCGCGCTCGGGCTGGCCGCGACACCGACCATGGCGCTCGTGTTCGCGTGCGCGCAGTTGCCGATCTATACGCTGCCGCGCGTCGTCCAGCATCTGCTGCCGCGCCTCGAGGCGCAGCGTCTGCGCCGGCGCGCACGCTAGCCGGTTTCCCTCTTCCGCCCTCGATCAAGGATTCCTCATGAAGCGACTCATCGTGATCGGCGCACGCGCCACCGGCAGCAGCATCGCGCTGGTACGCGCCGCCCTCGCACGCCAGGCGACCGTGACCGTCATCACCGCGCCCGGGCATCGTCTCGACGGCGTGTTTCCCGACGGCGTCGAGACGGTCAACCTCGCGCCCGACGCCGGCCAGCTCGCCGGCTGGCTGCGCGCGCGCTTTCCGGACGAACTCGACACGCTGCGCGTGACGACCGCGCACGATACCTATGCGCGCACCGCGGCATGGGTCGCCGACGCGCTCGGGTTGGCCGGCCCCGATGCGCGGCATGTCGCGTATGCGGTGTCGAAGTCGAACCAGAAGGCGCTGTTCGCCGAGCACGGCATCCCGGCCGCGCAGTTCGTCGCGGGTACGCTGGCCGCGCCGGCTGCGCTCGCGGCGGCTGCTGCCCCGTTGCGCTTCCCGGTCGTCGTCAAGCCGTCGGAAGGCTCCGCGAGCGACGGCGTGCGCCGCTGCGAGGACATCGCCGCCGTGCGCGCGCAGCTCGACACGCTCGGCGCCGCCGCGCAAGCCGACGCACCCGAGCTTGCGACCGAACGCGTCGTCATCGAGGAATTCCTGGCGGGCAGCGAATATTGCGTCGAGTATTTCGACGGCCGCTACGTCGGCGCGCTGCGCAAGCTGAAGCGACATGGCGCGGGTTTTCTCGAGCGCGGGTATACGTCGGAACTCGATCTCGACGCCGACACGCTGCGCGCGCTGATCGACGTCGGCACGCGTGCGACGGCCGCCGCCGGGCTCACGTGGGGGCCCGTGCATCTCGACTGCATCGTGCATGACGGCGTGCCGCACGTGATCGAACTGAATCCGCGCATCGCGGGCAGCTTCATCTGCGACATCGTGCGCGACGGCTACGGCTTCAACGTGGTCGAAGCGTTGCTCGACAAGCTCGACGGAAGGACTGTGACGATCCCAGCGCTGTTCGAGCCGCACGCGTATGCGCGCGCCGAATTCCTGCTCGACAGCGATCCCGGCGCGTGGCGTTTCGCGCGGGGCGGGGAGATCGACGACGGGGCGGTCAGGATCAGCTACGGGCCGCAAGTGCTGCCCGATCGCGAGCGGCGTGCGTTTCTTTATGTGCGGGTTGCGTTGCCGGCAGCGCACGGTGCGGCGAACGGCGCAGGAGCGGCGGCTGAGCGCCGTGAATCGAAGTCGACTACCGAGTCAGCCTGACTTCAGGTGAGCGTGGTTTGCTTGCGCCGGCGGGAGGCGCCCCGCGCCAGAAGAAAAACACGAGCACGCCTGCGATCGCCTGCGCTACGACGACGAATGCGACGCAGCCCACCCAGCCCCACCGATTCCATGCGGGAACGGGCAGGACCGAGCCGAGACTGCCGCCAAAGTAATAGAAGGACAGGTAGACGCCGATCGCCGTCGATCTTGCACCCGGTGCCGCGCGCGAGATGAACACATTGGCCGACGCCTGCTCGACGAACACCGCGGTTGAACTGAGCGCGAGACCGGTCAGGATCGCGACGACACTGCCCGACAAGGTCACCAATGCACCGACCATCGCGAGCCCGGTCGCCGCGAGCGCGAGATCGCGCGGGCCGCGTTTCGCCGCGACGCGGCCCGCGAGCGGCGTGACGACGACCGCGACGAGAAACACCGCATAGATCGCGCCGATCTCGACCGTATTGAAGCCAAATGGCGCGCGGGCCAGCCGCAGTCCGACGAAGGTGAACGTCGCGACCTGCGAGGCGAGCACGCATGCGCCGACCAGAAACGAGGCCAGCAGCGGGCCGCGCGTCAGGAGCTTCCAGCGCGGTGTCGACGCTCCCTCGCCTTCCGGACGCGCGACACCGGACGACGGCAGGCACGCGTGGATCGCGAGGCCCGTTGCGAGACACAGGACCGCGATGAAATCGAGCGCGTGACGCCAGCCGAACCCGGACGTCAGCACGTTGGTCACGAAGCGTCCGGCGAAGCCGCCGAGTGTCGTGCCGGCGACGAAGAGTGCGCTGACCTCCGTCGCCGCGTCGTGGCTGAAGATCTCGCCGATGCAGGCGATCGAGATCGCGAAGATGAACGGCATCAGCATGCCCGCCGCAAAGCGGGCGGCGAGGAACGATGAGAAGCTCGCCGCGTGTGCCGACCACACGACGGGAAGCGCACACGCCACGGCAGCCCACGAAATCACCGTTCGGCGATCGAAGCGGGCAGCCAGCGCACCGACGAACGGCGCGATAATGGCAACCGCCAACGTGGTGGCGCTGATGCCCTGGCCTGCTCGTTCCGCGCTCACGTTGAAGGCCGCGGCGAGTTCGTGCAGGATGCCCTGCGTCGAATAGAGAGTGAGAAAAGCCGCGAAGCCGCACAGGAAAAATGCGAATCGGATGGTTCTGTTGCCCACTGGTGACGCCCTCTCTGGTGTGGGTGACAGTCTGACGAGTGGACGACACGCGTGCCAATACTGATTTCGTGGCCATTGATACCGAAACGACAAGAATGCTCGACCTACGCCGCCTCCGCTATTTCGTGACCGTCGCCGAAGAATTGCACTTCGGACGCGCGGCGTTGCGTTTGCGTATCGCCCAGCCGCCGTTGACGCGCCATATCGCCGCGCTGGAAGCCGACCTCGGTATCCGGCTGTTCGAACGATCGACACGTGCGGTACAGCTCACGCCGGCAGGCGCGCTGTTCCTCGAACACGCGAGGAGCGTCATTCATGCAGTCGACGAGGCGGAGGCAACGGCGCGCAAGATGGCGCAAGGTATGGTCGGTCGCGTCGTGATCGGCTATGCGAGTTCCATTCCGATGTTCGACGCGTTTTCGGACATCATCCGCAATGCGAGCCGCAGCATGCCGGAAGTCGAGCTGGCGTTTCGGGAAGTATCGACCGCCACTCAGCGCCAGCAGATCGCCGACGGCACGATGGACGTCGGATTCGGCTGGTCAGCGGCGAAGGCACCCGGGGAGCGCATCCGGTCCCTCGTCGTGTCGCGGGAGTCGCTCGTCGCCGCGGTTCCCGCCCGGAGCAAATACGCGGACAAGGCGACGATCGAGTTCCGTGAACTGGTCAAGGAGGACTTCGTCACGTTTCCCGCGGGTTACGGTTCCGCGCTGAACGCCGCGCTCGAGGATCTGTGCGCGCAAGAGGGCGTTACGCCGCGGACAGGGCCGACCGCGTCGCAGATCACGACGCTGGTGTCGCTGGTGGCCGCGGAACGCGGCGTCGCCATCGTGCCCGGCTTCACGTCGACGTTGCAACGCTCGGGCGTCGCTTACGTGCCGCTGGCGAGGCCGCACGTTCTTGAATTGGTCGTTACGTGGTCCGAACCGTTCTCGTCGAACTGCGTCGAGCAGTTCATCGAGTTTGCCAGGTCGATCACGCGCGGCTAGGTCCTGTTGACACAAGCCCCGATCACCCGAGCGGAAAATACGTGACATCCAGCGCGAACGGTGCATTCAACGCAACGGCGACCACGTCTCCGGCAAGCCGATCGTCGACGTCGCCCTTTCGATCTGTTCCGGCCCGCCTGCCGGCGGCCACAGACCCTCGGCGTAGTGCCGCTTTCTCAACGCCATGCGTTCTTCCAGACTCGAGAATCCCCAGATGTGCGTGATGCGCGGCGGCCCATCGAGCGCGTACATGTTGCAGACGAGATGCGACGTATAGGCCTTGGCCGGGCCCACCGCACGTTCCCACGCGGCCATGGTCGGCGCGATACCGCCGGCTCTCAGCCAGTAACGACGAATCTCGTAAAAGCCGCCGAATGCACCCGGTTCGATGTCGGGTAGAAAAGGAAAAAGTGCATGGCTTTCCATGGCCAATCGAACGGACGCGCTTTCAATGCCGAAAGGTCGCGCGGCGCGCAATGCCCGATCGCGTTCATGCTGCAATTCATCCATCGTCTCGAAGCCACGCAGCACGACAATCCGCGATAGCTCACCGATTTCCGTGCGCCATGCGCCAAGCAGCCGCCCTTGCGCGCCGGCATCCGATACCCAGCGATGCGCATGGCGGGACACCCTGTCCTGGTCCAGAAGCGGACACGACAACGTCGTGAGTTCATACGGCATATCTGCTCTCCTTTCGCTCGTCTATCGCACTGTATTTCCAAACCGGTGGCCGATAAACGCGCATCACCTTGAAACAGAATCCAGTACGATTGCGCAATGGACCTCCTCAAGGCGATGGCCGTATTCGTCCGTATCGTGGAAACGGGTAGCCTGACGGCGGCCGCGCAGGCGGCCGATCTGTCGCCGACCATGGTCGGCAACTACCTTCAGGCGCTGGAGAGCCGGCTGGGCGCGGTGCTCGTTCACCGCACGACCCGCAAGCAGAAGGTCAGCGCGTTCGGCCACGCTTACTACGAGCGATGCGTCGAAATCCTCGGTCTGGTCGACGACACGGAACAGCTCGCGCTCGCTCACCTCAAGCAGCCACGAGGGCGTTTGCGCGTGACCGCGCCTGTCGTGTTTACGACCGAGTGCCTGATTCCCGCGCTCGCGGACTATTACCGGCGCTACCCGGAGATCAAGCTCGATATCGTCGCAACCGACTCGCTCGCCGATCTGTTCGACGAAGGCTTCGAGGCGGCCATTCGCATCGGCACGCTCGCCAATCCCGATGTGGTGGCGCGTCCGCTGGCGCCATATCGACTGGTGCTGTGTGCGTCGCCCGCTTACGTTCACGAACATGGCGCGCCGGCTACGCCGCACGCGCTAGGCGAGCATCATTGCCTGACGTATGCGTATCCGCCCCGATCGGAATGGCATGCGGCGCAAACTCAATGGACGCTGGAAGGGCCGGATGGGCCGATGAGCCTGTCCGTGGACGGCAGACTGAAAATTGATAATGCGGACGCGTTGCGCCGGGCGGCATTGAGAGGGCTGGGCATCGCGATGCTTCCTTCCATCTTGATACGCGACGACATTCGCGAGAAGCGCCTCGTCGAGATCATGCCGGACTTCGCCGGCCCCGAACGGGAGATGAATCTGCTTTATCTTCAGGAGAGGCAGCAATCGCCGAAGCTTCGCAGCTTTACTGAATTCGTGGTCGACCGGTTCGGCGCCGAAACGGCCTGTCGGACGTGAGGCGGTTGCCGCCGATCGCGAAAGGCGTCGTATTCCATCGACACCTCGCGATTTCGACCTGATGTGCGTTTCCGTCCTCAGCCACCGTGGTCGTTCGTCCGCACCGGCCCGCGACGGAATGGCGCCGAAGCGACGGAGCTCGAATCGGATCGCGCCGCCTCCGCCGCCCGCAGGGCGTTGCCGTTAGCCGCGCGAATCGACCCAGTTGCGCGCCCAGCGTGCCGAATGCGCGAGCGCTTGTGCCTCGCTCGTGAAGTAATCGAGCGAATAGAACTGATAGCGGCCTTCGTTGTGCATGCTATCGGCGCGTTCGAGCAGGAGGTTGGATGAAAAGCTACCGTCGGGCAAGCGATGCGCCGAGGGTTGGACGGCATAGCCGTTGTATTGTTGAATTCGTTTGTTATGCATTTTAATTTTAATGATGTTCGAGTGCGCGCGTGCCGTGCGAAATGCGCATGGGCACACCGATTCAAAGCCATTGCGGACTGAATCTGACGCAGTCGGAAAGCGAAAATAAGGCGTTGCGGCCGGAGGGGAATGAAGTGCAACGAGACGTGTGGCGCTCGGCTAGCTGAATCACTCGATGCAGCTCAAGGCGATCGCGCCAACTTGGGGAGGTGAAGCTCCGTTGGGATGTCGCTGCGACCCGGCGTCCGTCGTCGGAGGCCGGGCCCTCCAAACTTTACAGCGGCTTGATGTTGGCCGCTTGCAGACCCTTCGGGCCTTGCTTCGTTTCGAAGCTCACTTTTTGATTTTCAGCCAGCGTCTTGAAGCCGTCGGCACGAATTTCGGAGAAGTGAGCGAACAGGTCGTCGCCGCCCTTGTCCGGAGTAATGAAGCCAAAGCCTTTGCTGTCGTTGAACCACTTGACGATACCGGTATCCATGAAGATTCCTTGAGAAAAAATACGGAGAATTGCTCTGATGAAGAGCGCGTGAAGCGTCAAGGAGGGAGAGGACAACGAATACCGCCGAGGAGCAGCAGCAATTGATGAACAGCAATCGGACTTCTTGGACTTCGGTGCATACACTAACGGCAGGCGCCTGTCGCGTCAACGACTATCTTGTAACTGTGTGACATCCAGCTCGACTCGCCGACATCGAGACGCCCTTCAGCATCGGGACGCGGCTCCCCGACCGCGGGCGGCGAAGCCGGACGCTGTCGTCACGACTGGACCAACACCGCCCCGCTTCACGCCTTCGCGAAGGCAAGCAGCAGCTCGCCGAGTTTGCGCGGTTGCTCCTGCTGGATCCAGTGACCTGCGCCGTCGATCAGCTCGATGCCGCGTATGCTCGTCGCCGCCTTCGTTCTCATCAGATCGAGCGCGCCCGGCGCCGAATAGGTGCCCCAATCGCGCTTGCCGCCAATGAAGAGCGACGGAACGTCGATCGTTCTGCCCGAAAACAGGCGCAACTCGGCGTTCAGGTCGGGATCGGACAAGACACGATAAGCCTGAAGCGCGCCTTGAAACCCGGTGCGGCCATACTCCGCCACGTACACGCCCAGTTCCGCGTCGGTAAGCCATGTGCAGCCAAGGATTTCGGCGGCGGACGGCTGGAATGGCGCGACGGTTTCGGGCATCGTCTTGCCGAGATCCATCACGTAGTACGTGGGCATTTGCGCCAGTTCCGAAGCCGTGAGCGCCTTCAGCGGATGCGGCTTGTTGCCCGGCCAGTCGGCGCTCTTCACGTGGAAAAATGCACGCAGAAACGCTGATAGACCCTGGGGCGGGTGCCACATGTCCCGGTTGGCGTTCCGTGTGCACAGGTATTGCTGGTAATACGCTCTCGGTGGATCGAGCGCGGCAAGCGCCGCCGCCAACTTTCGACTTTCACTGTTCGGTTGAGCTGACGATGGCTCACTTCGTGCCGTGTCGAATGGTAGCGCCGGCGGACCGGGGAACGGCGCACTCATCAGCACCACTGACGGAAAGACGTCCGGTCGCGCCAGCGCGCAATACGCCGCCACGGGCGAGCCGAGGTCGTGCCCAACCAGCATCGACGTATGCCGATACCCCAACGCTGACACCAGGCCGAGGGCATCGCGCGCCATATTCAGGAGGCTGAAGGGCCCGAGCGGGGCGTCATAGTCGTTCGCCCAACCGGTGGTGCGTCCATAACCGCGCTGGTCGGGTGCCACGACGTGGTATCCCGCGTCGGCCAGAATGGGCATGAGATGCCGCCAGCCGTAGGCCAGATCCGGAAAACCGTGCAAAAGCAACGCGAGCGGCCGGCCGGCGCTGTCATGACCGGCCTCGAGAATATGGACATCGAGGCCGTTCACCCCGTGGATCATGCGCGAGCGCACTCCTTTCGGAAGCGTCCCTGCACCGTATGTCGGCGTGGCCAAATCACCTTCTCCTGTCGGGGTTGCGCGGGCAGGACGAAGCAAGGCGGCAACCAGGCCGGCGGCGCCCATCGCCAGGACGGTTCGTCGCGGCGCCGATGGCTTGCGCTTGTCGAGGGGCATCGTCGAACTCCAAAATATGGTGATCACCATAGTATAGCGATCGCCATAGACCGGTCAAGCGGAACGTGGTACTTTTCCGGCATGACACGCAAGACTGACGCGCGCGCTCGCGCGATTGCCACGGCCGAACGGCTGTTTCGCATCCAGGGCTACACGGCGACCGGACTGACCCAGATCCTGGAAGAAAGCGGCGCGCCCAAAGGGTCGTTCTACTTTCACTTTCCTCGCGGCAAGGCTCAACTCGCCGAGGAAGCAATCGACAATTACGTCTCCCATCGAATTGCCGTCTTGCGGAACATCTCGGCTGATACGACCGGTCATGCGCTGAATTTTGTTCGCCAGATCTTCAGCGCATTTGCGGCCGAAATGGTCGCCACGGATTTCCAGTACGGGTGTCTCATGCAAAACCTGGCAAACGAACTGCCCGCGCTCGACGCCGAGCTGACCAAGCGGGTGGCGCGGGGGTTTGCCGATTCGACCGAGGTGATTGCGGCGCATTTCAGGGGGTGCGGTTTCGCTGCCGCGCGCGCATCCTCGGCCGCGGCCGCGTTGGTCGCCGCGCTCGAAGGCGCCCGCACGGTCGCGCGCCTGGAACGCTCGCCGGCCGTGTTCGACGCACTGGCAGATGTCAGCAGCCAAGGATGGGGTGCTTCCGAGGGGTGATCCGGCCCAATGTTCCCGTCATGCGTCGTGCCTTCCGCACATTCCGGGGAAATTGCCCGTTGCCGTGATGCCGCACCGGTTTGGTATCCGCGAACGCACGACGTGCCGCGAATTCTCTCGACTACGTTTGCTCGAACTGCGCAGCGGTAACCGGGCAACGTGAACGCGTGGAAAACTGGCATGCGGCCGGGCGAATACCGCGAATTCCGAAGCATGGCCAGGTCGATCAAGCATGACCTCGCCGCGCAGATCGTCTATCGGTAACCAGATTGCAAGCTCGGCCAGACCGGAAGTCGACGTACCGCAATCGCGAACGCTCCGGCCGCCATCGCAAACGCCCAAGCCGCAGGTCAATGCGAAGCACCGAACAGTCGAATTACGACGCCGCGCAGCCACCGGTTGCCGGCCTCGTGGTGATAGCGCGCGTGCCAATGCTGCCGAACCGCGAAGCCTTCGACCGGGATCGGACATGCGTGAACCGCCAGATCGCCGGCCTGGGCCAGCGTCTCGCCGATATGACGCGGTAGCGTCGTAATCAGGTCGGTCGTCTGAACGATCGCCCCCAGCCCCAGAAAGCCCGGCAATTCCAGCACCACGTCTCGCTCGATGCGCGCCTGCCGCAGCGCCTGTTCGAGCAGTTGCGCGCCGGTTCCCGCCGTGATGGCGACATGCCCTTCCGACCGGTACTGCTTGGCCCCAAGCCGGCCGCGAATCCGCGGGTGATGCCGATTCACCAGACAAATCCAGTCCTGGTCATACAGCTTCTGCTGATAAATGCCGCCGCCCAGCCACGGCACGTAGCCGATCGCGAGATCGGCTTCGCCGGATTCGAGCGCCCGCTCCGTATTGCCGTCGATCCGTGCCGCTTCCAGCCGGACGCCCGGCGCCTGCGCCCGGACATGGGCCAGCAGCCGCGGCAGCAGCGTGACGTGGCTCGCGTCGGTCATGCAGATGCGAAACCGTCGCTGGGCCGTTGCGGGATCGAACGCGATCTCCCACGCAGTGAAGCGCCGCAGCGATTCGAGAATTTCCCGGCAGGGCCCGATCAGCGCGTCGGCCTGAGGGGTCGGCGCCATGCCGCCGGGCGTGCGAATGAACAGCGGATCGTGCAGGTGTTCCCGCAAATGCCCGAGCCAGATGCTGACGGTCGGCTGGCTCTGGCCGAGCTGCTCGGCGACGCGCGTGACGCTGCGCACGTCGTACAGGAGATCGAATAGCTGAAGCAGCTTCAGGTCCGGCAGATCGGCGGGCATTGTCACATTATTGTCCATGGCAATGACGTCATTGTACTCATTGCATTGTCGGCATGAGCGGCGGCTCCTATCGTGAGGCCATACGTCAAGGAGACACCATTGAAAATCGCGATTCTGGGAGCCGGCGCACTGGGTTGTGCGATCGGCGCCACCCTCACCGAAGGCGGTCACGAAACCTGGTTGATCGACCGCTCGCCCGCACACGTCGATGCGATGCGTCGCGACGGCCTGCGGGTCGACGACGCCCGCGGCACCCGGCAGGTACGCGTGCACGCGACGACGCAAGCGGCCGAAGTCGGCGTGGCCGACGTGGTCGTGGTGCTGGTCAAATCGTTCCACACCGACGCCGCGATCCGCGGCGCCCTGTCGCTAGTCGGGCCCGACAGCGTCGTGCTGTCGCTGCAGAACGGCCTCGGCCACGAGGAGATCCTGAGCGACGCAGTCGGCCGCGAGCGCGTCCTCGCGGGCAAGACCTACGTCGGCGGCGTGCTGCGCGGGCCGGGTCATATCGAATCCGGCGTGATCGGCAAAAGCACCTACATCGGCGAGCTCGACGGCCGCATCACGCCGCGCGTGCAGGCGATCGCCGCCGCGTTCGATACCGCCGGCCTCGCCACGACGATCAGCGACAACATTGTCGGCACGATGTGGGACAAGCTGCTGGTGAATGTCGCGACGGGCGCGCTGACCGGCCTCACCGGCCTCACCTACGGACAGCTCTACGATGAGCCGCTGCTGAAGTCGACGTCGCTCGCGGCGGTCGCCGAAGCGATCGCGGCGGCGCAGGCGGCCGGCGTCAAGCTGTCGATGACCGATCCCGAACAGGCCTGGACCCTTGCCGCCGAGGGGCTGCCCGCCGCCTTCAAGACGTCGATGCTGCAAAGCCTGGAGAAAGGCTCGATCACCGAGATCGACTTCATCAACGGTTCGGTCGTGCGCGCCGGGCAGCGCTACGGCGTGCCGACCCCGGTCAATGCCACGCTCGTCGCCTGCATCAAGGGGCTGGAGCGCGCGATGGCCGATCGCCAACGCGAGGAGGCCGCCGCATGAGCGCCACGAAAGCCTATCTCGAACACGTCGCGATCTGGGTGAAGGACATCCGCTGGCACATCCGTTTCTTCGAGGACGTGCTCGGCATGACGCTGCGCGAAGTGGACGGCCCGCTCGACGCGCCGCGGCAGTACTGGACGCTCGGCGGCATGCAGTTCATCCACGCGCCGGAACACGACGGCCCGGAAGGCCGGCTCGCGCATCTCGGCGTGATGTGCGAAGACCTGGAAGCGGCGCTCGCCGCGGCGCAGCGATTCGACGTGACGGAGATGCCGCAGGGGCGCAACTGGATTCGCCTGCCCGACGGGCTTGCCGTCGAACTGATTCAGGCCCGGCCGGCTTCCTGCGTCGCACAGGCGCTGGCGATCAACCCGCGCGCGGAGGCATGACCATGACGATCGTCGAGAAATACTGGGACGACGCCCGCGAGGGTGACACCTGCACGAGCCCGACCTACGTCGTGACCAAGGAACGCATTCTCGCGTATGCGGACCTCACCGGCGACCACACGCCCGTTCATGTGGACGAGGAATACGCGAACGCCAGCCATTTCGGCTGCCTCGTCGCGCACGGGCTGTTCGGCCTGTCCGTGGCCGACGGCCTGAAGACCCAGAGCGACTATCGCTTCCTGCCGGGCATGTCGCTCGGCTGGACCTGGGATTTTCTGCTTCCGATCAAGGTCGGCGACGTGCTGCACGTGACGTTCCGCGTTGGTTCGATGCGGGCCAGCAAGAGCCGCCCGGACTGGGGCATCGTCGTGCTGCCGTCGGAACTGATCAATCAGGACGGTGAGGTCGTTCAACGCGGCGAACATCGCCTGATGGTGCCGCGGCGCCCGGAGGCACTGTGATGCAGGCACGTCCCCTCGAAGGCATTCGCGTCGTCGACTACAGCCATTTCCTCGCCGGCCCGTATGTCGGCCGCTGTCTCGCGGCGCTCGGCGCCGAAGTCATCAAGGTCGAACGCCCCGGCGCCGGCGACGCCGGACGTCAGCACGCGACCGTGCTCGACGACCAGCAAAGCGGCTACTTCCTGCAGCTCAACATGGGCAAGCGCGGCGTGAGCGTGAACATGAAGGACGCGCGCGGCAAGGCGTTCATGCAGCGGCTGTGCGACTCCGCCGACGTCTTCATCGAGAACTATCGGCCGGGCGCGCTGGACAAGCTCGGGCTCGGCTATGAAGAACTGTCGGCGCGCAATCCGGGCCTCGTCTACTGCTCGATTTCGGCGTACGGTCACACCGGTCCCGATGCGCATCGCGCAGGCTTCGGGCTGATCGCCGAAGCGAAGAGCGGAATCATGCAGATGGTCGGCACGCCGGGCGAGCGCCCGCCGCTGCTGCGTATTTCGCTCGGTGACATGTACACCGGCATTCATGCGGTCGCGGCGATCAACGCCGCGCTGCTGGGGCGCGTGAAGAGCGGCCGCGGGCAACACGTCGACATGGCGCTGTACGACACGCTGGTGTCGATGCACGAATACGCGGTGCAGTGCTACACGCTGAAGGGCGTGCTGCCCGAGCAGACCGGGCACGACATGCCGACGTCGACGCTCTATGGCGTGTTCCGTGCCGCGGACGGCGATCTCGTGATCGCCGCGCAGGTCGACGACGCGTGGAAGCGCTTTGCACAACTGATCGAAGCGCACGGCGGCCCCGCTGGCTTCGGTGCGGACACCCGGTTTCACGACAGCACCGGGCGCAATGCGCATCGCGCGGAGATCCTGTCGGTGGTCGAGCCATGGGTGGCCGCGCGTTCCGTCGCGTCGGTACTGGACCTGCTGGACGGCATCGACGTGCCGTGCGCGAAGGTGCAGCGCATCGACGAGGTGTTGAACGATCCGCAGATCCAGGCCAGAGGCATGGTCGTCGAGCAACAGCATCCACGCTACGGGACGCTGCGCCTGCCCAACCTGCCGTTCCGGTTTTCCGATTGCGATACGACGATTCGCGAGGTCGCGCCCGATCTCGGGCAGCACAACGCGGAAATCGCGCGGTCCCTCGGGTTCGATGCGGCCGAAATCGACGCGATGCAGGCCGACGGCGTCCTCTATTCAAAAGTGAGCCAATGATGACCGACCAATACGCGGTGATCGGCAATCCGATCGGGCATACGAAGTCCCCGCTGATTCACGGCCTCTTCGCGCAAGAGACGCAGCAGGACCTCCGCTATACGGCGATCGAGGGCCCGCTCGAGCCGGCAGGCGCTTTTGCTGCCGCGGTGCGGGCATTTTTCGATGGCGGCGGCAAGGGCATCAACGTCACCGCGCCGTTCAAGCTCGACGCATTCGCGATGTCCGACGAACGCAGCGAGCGGGCGCAGCTCGCGGGCGCGGCCAACGCGCTCAAGTTCGACGGCGGCCGCATCCTGGCGGACAACTTCGACGGCATCGGGCTGGTTCGCGATATCGAGGCGAACCTCAATCTGCCGATGGCCGGCAAGCGCGTGCTGGTGCTCGGGGCGGGCGGCGCGGCGCGCGGCGCGCTGTTGCCGTTTCTCGAAGCCGGCCCGGCGGAACTCGTGATCGCGAATCGCGACGTCGACAAGGCGCGCGCGCTGGCCGCGCAGGTCGCCGGACGCGGCCCTCTGGTTGCCGGCAGCTACGCGGACCTCGCGCGGATGGGACGTTTCGACCTGGTCGTCAACGCGACGTCGGCCAGTTTGACCGGCGATCTGCCGCCTGTCCCGCCGAGCGTGTTCAGTCCGAAGGGAACCGCCTACGAACTCGCCTATGGCAAGCGGCTCACGCCGTTTCTCCGGCTCGCGAAAAACGCGGGCGTGCACGGGATCGCGGATGGTGTCGGCATGCTGGTCGAGCAGGCGGCCGAGGCGTTCGCATGGTGGCGCGGCGTACGGCCCGCGACCAGCGCCGTGATCGACCGGTTGGCCGTGCCGTTCGACTGAACACGCGATGGGGATCGGCATGCAGGCGATCCCGATGCGCCAAGGCATCGCTCGCGACAGTGTCGGCGAGCGTGATCCGGTAGACTCGGCGGGCGCGTCCATACGAACGAGCTTCGCCGAGCCACCTTGCATTACCGCCGTCCTCCGTCCACGCCCGATACCGTGCCGAACACCGTCATGCCGGACACCACGCGCCCTGCTCGCCTGAACTTCGCGCTCATGTTGCCGCTGCTGCTGGCGGCCCAGCCGGTGGCGACCGACAGTTACTTGCCGGCCCTGCCTGAAATCGCCGCGACGCTGGGCTCCGCCAGCATCAGTCTCACGGTTTTCGCATTGATATTCGGTGTCGGACAATTGCCGATGGGCGGTCTTTCCGACCGCATCGGTCGTCGTCCCGTGTTGCTGACCGGCCTGGCGCTCTATGCGCTGAGCGCACTGGCGGCGGCGCTCGCGTCGAGCGCCGCGATGCTGGTGGCCGCGCGTGCGATGCAGGGCTTTGCGATGGCCGCGATCCTGGTATGCGCGCGTGCGACGGTGCGCGACCGGTATTCGGCCGGCGACGGCCCGTACGTGATGGCACGCGGTTTCATGGGAATGGGGATGATGGCGTTCCTTGCCCCGATTCTCGGCGCGTATGTCACGCAACACGCGGGCTGGCGATGGGTACTCGCGGGGATGAGCCTGTATGCGTTCGGCTTGCTCGTCATGTGCTGGTACGGCTTCGAGGAAAGCGCCGCCGGAATCGCGCCGGGCCGGAACTCGACCGGGGACGTGCGCGAGATATTCGGCAATGCCCCGTTCAGGGTATGGACGCTGCTGGCCGCGTCGACGTACACCGGCATGTTCTGCTTTCTGTTGCTTTCTCCCACGATTTACATTCGGCAGCTCGGCATCTCGCCCCAGCGGTACGGCTGGATACCGGCGAGCGGTACGCTTGTCTATGTCCTCAGTACCGTTGGTTGCCGGCACTTGCTGCGACGTCAAAGCATGCTGCGAACGGTGCGGCAAGGCGCGACGTTGAGCCTGTCGGGCGCGGTGATCCAGGCATTGGGCTGCGCGCTGCTTCCCGGCAGCATCTGGCCGCTGCTCGTCGGGCACGGCGTGTATTGTCTCGGGCACGGAATCCATCAGCCATGCGGGCAGGCAGGCGCGGTCAGCGGTCTGCCTCATCTTGCCGGCCGCGCAGTGTCCTGGTCCGGCTTCATCATGATGTTCTTCGCTTTCAGCGTGGGGCAGACGGCGGCGGTTTTCACCGATCCGCGCTATCAGTCCGGCGCATGGCCGATGGTGGTGCCGATGCTCGTCGTCGGCGTCACGCTGGTTACGATCGCGTTTGCGTGGTTGCCTAGAATGGGGGGCGCGACTTTGGTCGCGGCAACGGTTCCGGCACGGGCGGTGGATGTTCGATGAGTTGCGGCGTGCGACGACGGCACGGCGGTCAGTGCGATCGCCCCGTTCTTTTCGAACCCGTCATTCGTGTTAGCGTAATCCTCCCACTGCCGCTCCGGTTTCCGCCATGGCTTATCAACTGCACATCGAACGTGATCCGTCCATCTCGCTGGATGAATGGCGGGCTGCCATCCGCGGGCAAGCTTCTTTAAAAGAAGACGAGCGCCCGGTCACGTCGGTGAATCCAGTGACGGGCGAATGGATTTCGATTCCGGGACGACCTGGCGACGTCGCGGTCCTTGTCGATGGCGAATGGATCAAGACCTTTAGCTGGAATCGGGGCCGTGCAAGTTTCAACGCGCCTCGGCACCCCTCCGCAGTCGATCCAACGATGGCCGCGGCCATGCAACTGGCCGTGGCGCTTTCTGCCGTCATCCGCGGCGATGAAGGCGAGGTCTATCCGCTTGCCGGCTGAATTCCGCCGGCCGCTGTGGCTTCCGACCGCAAGGGACGGTCGTTGCTTTTTGCAACGGGCCTTCATCGCTGCCAAGCAGTGGTTCGTAAGGGCGTTCCACGAACCGTAAAGCCGTTGGTTAGCTGCGGCACATGCAAAGTTCGAATTCGTGTCCGTCCGGGCTGCTCAATACAATGCTTTTCATCGATTCGATCTTCAGCCCGTCCATCACGATGACGGCACCGATTTCTGTTGCTCGTTTCACGAATTCGTGAAGTGCATTTTCTTCGAACTCAAAGACGGGGACGGCGCTACTGCTTTTTATTTCATCTCCAAAATCGTTTAACAACAGACCGAGCCTGTTTGTGCCGATCATGAACTCAGTCCACTTGCCGGATCGCTTAATCGGTTCATATCCGAGGATCCTTTCCCAGAAAGAAGCGGACGTCTCCATGTCGCTCACTTTCAAATATACGGTCCGAAGTTTCATGATGCGTTCCTGAAATTTATACCAACCGAATATATCAGACACCAAAATAATTTCCTCACAACAGCGCCGACCAGACTTCATACATTGATTGAAGCTGGAGCATCATGCGGACAGTCATGACTTTTCATAAGTGGACGTACGATCGATACGTCTGAACGCCCGTTCCTGGCCAAAATGAAGCGACGCCTCGCCCCGGATTCTCGCCGGCCACCTGGATCGATTGAGTGACCGTTTACATCCGTCGCGGGTGGCGGCTACTGCTGTGCCTCTTGCGAATATCTCCACATTCATCCTGCTTGTCATCGAACCGGGAATCCCTGGCGCTCGAGAAACTCCGATACCACGGGCTCCCACAGGTCGATACCGTGCGCGAACAGCATGTGCCCGTTTTTCTCGAACGGAGGAAGCAGCCGATAGTCGGCGCTGCCACCCGCGCGAACGAATGCGTCGTGCCACGCGCTGCTATACGTCGGCGCAAAGTACTGATCGTTTTCGGTATAGATCCACAGCATCGGGACACGCGCCGTTTTTCCGAATCGCGAATACATGGCTTCCAGACGCTCGCCGTGACATGGCACGCCGGGATGCGCGACCGGATCACCGCCGGAACCGCCAGCAAAGTTGATCGCCGCGATCACGCCGTCCGGATTGTCGGCCGCCATGGCCGTCGTGACGAAGCCGCCTACCGATTGCCCGACAATGACGATCCGATGCGGGTCGACATAGGGCTGCCGCCTCGAATAGTCAAGGACCGCAAGCTCCTCCGCGCGAGCCGCCTCGATCATCGGTGCGTAGTCTTTCTGACCGCATTTACCGCTATATTCCGGATCGAATTGCGTACCGAGCTGACCGTAGCCGATGCGCGTAGGCTCGAACACGGCAAATCCTCGTTTCACGAAAAAGGCAACTTGCCGGGTGAAGCGAAAACGCGGTGGCGTGCCGCGATCCGTCGGGCTGCGACCATGATTGAGAATCAGGATCGGGAACGGGCCATCGCCATCCGGACGGAATTGCGTGATCGCGACTTTGCCGGTCTGTTCCGCCCCGTAAAAATCCTTCACGCTCACGTCGACTGTCGAGACAGATTCGTGCAGGTCCGACCTGAATTGTTCGGCACGGACGTCAGGTATCGAGAGTGCAAGGCAAATCCAGAAAAGGCGTCCGGCAATTTTCATAGCGACCTGCATGTAGGAATGGATGGATTCGGCATGGTGATGACGGAGGCGTAACGCGCGGCAGTGCCTGATTGCGGATATTTGCCACGAGCGCTTTGACCTGACCGCCTCTCTCTCCACGCGCTAACTTTTTTCGCTTCATTCCGTCGGCAACCCCAACTCGCGCAAAATATGCTTCTCATAAACAGGCCAGTCGCATCCGGAATTTTCAATGGCGAGCTTCGCTAACGGCAGTTCCCGAAACAGATCATCGGTAAGGTTGCGGTAATCCCGGTAAAGCGCGATCAGACCGTCCAGTCCCGCGTAACCCCTGCGACGGCAGTACGGCGCCGCGAGTTTCCAGTCGACTTGATAGTCGATCCATTCGCCTCCGCGTTCTGCGCAAACCTTTCTGACAGCTGCCTCTACATCTTCCTGCCAAAGATAGAGCACGAACGGATTCAACGGAGCGATGACTGCCGCAAGCTCGCGGACGTAGCCCGCGATCAGCGCGATATCGGCTTCCATGAGGAGCAGATGAGTCAGATCCCCATGAAAAAGTTGACCGTCCAAAACAGGAATCTCGGCTTTTGATGCCGTGTACTCGACGAAAGCGGTCCATTTCGCCAGAGCGCGGTCTGCGAGTTCCTCTGGCGTGGCGTCCTTCCATGGCTCAAACCAGTGCTCGAGTTCATCCGTCGCGCGAACCGGGTGCGGGTCGGCCCTTTCGTGAACAGGTAGCGCCAGCCTCCCTGCTTCTTGCAAGTGCTTCGTAATAAACCGCATGGTCGCCGACTTGCCGGATCCCATGATGCCCTCGACGATCACTAACCGGTGAACACTGGAAGGCTCGGCGATGCCGGAGTTCGACGAACATGCCATGATCGGATCACCTTCGCGGGTCAATGAAAATTTCCTTTGTCCGGATTGTCGTTGAAGTTCGCATATTCCGCCATCTTCATCCATTAGTTACGCTAACCATTCCGGACTATTCCGCTTATGCGATGGAGCGACGCGCCCCCCCCCGGAAACCCCGACGGCGAGGACAGCCGCATCGTTGACAACACAACCCAATCATCGCTGCAGGCACCCGGCGCACTCGTCACCAGCGACTACCCTCATTACACCGCTCGGGCGCGTATTGCACGAACGCATCGCGTGCGGAAACACCGGGAACGTCGCTCGAATCCTTTGCCGCCGGCGCTCCGACCGGCTTACCCGTCAGCGGCATCCGTGTTCACTGCTAGCGGACGGGCATGGAAGGCAGACGACAACACGGAAAGCAAAACGAAATATATTGAAATGAAAAAGGAATTTTTCTGTCTCCATCCCGTCATCCGCCGATGTTCGAATGCGCACGCCCAAGCATCGCGCCATCGCTCCGGCCCACACTCCGACACGGATTCGAATCGATGACGCACATGACACTCGTGCGTGCGGGGCCAGCTTTGCGCCCTTGCACGGTCTTGCGCTTTGCGTCGAGCCGCTCACTGCCTGACACCGAAAACGGACAAGCGGAAACCGGCTTTCCCCTAAACCCGGCAGCGTCATCTTTCGCGTTCACGCAAACGTAGCCAGCGGGAACGCGATTTCAGCTTCGTTTCCGACCACGACGCATCGAAGTCGGACAAGGAATAAGGATGAAAAAAACTCGAGCGGTCACCTGTCTTTTTTTGTTGCTCGCAAGCGCGATTCTTTCGGGATGTGGCGGCGACGACAGCCATATCGATTCCACGCCGGTCGCCAAGAAGATTTTTCATTGCGGCAACTGACCCATCGTACGAAGCACGCCATGACCGTTAACCGCAGAAATTTCATCAAGCAAACTGCAGCCGTGCTGGGTGCGACAACGGCAGTGTCGCTGTTGCCGGCCAGCATTCAACGTGCGCTCGCGATTCCGGCTGCGTCGAAAACCGGAACGATCGCCGACGTCGAGCATGTCGTCATCCTCATGCAGGAAAATCGCTCTTTCGACCACTACCTCGGCCAGCATGCCGGAGTGCGCGGATTCAACGATCGCTCGACGTTTCCCGTCGACAATCGAAGCTCGATCTGGAATCAACCGGATGGCAAGGGCGCGTATGCGAGCCCCTTCCATCTCGACACCAACACCACGAAAGCGCAAACGATCAGCTCGCTTCCGCACGGCTGGCCCGATGGGCACAGCGCCTGGAACAATGGTCGCTGGGACAACTGGATTCCGGCGAAGGGCGCGCTCACGATGGGCCACTTTTCGCGGAACGATATCCCGTTCCATTACGCGCTTGCCGATGCGTTTACGGTATGCGATGCCTATTTCTCGTCCTGCATGGGGCCGACCAACACGAATCGCCTCCATCTGATGACAGGCATGATCGACGTGGCCGGCACCGGCGGCGGACCGCTGATCGACAACACGCCGGCGAATATCTTCACGTGGACGACATACCCGGAGAGACTGCAAAAGGCCGGTATCAGCTGGCATGTCTATCAAGGTTCGGACGGCACCGAGCCGTTCAAGACGACGCTCACCCCGAACCCCGCGGGATCCACGAATGTCGATTTTCCGAATCCGTACAACGTACTGAATTTCTTCCAGGCCTACACGTCGGCGAATGCGGACCCGGCACTCGTCGCAAACGGCACGACGAAGCGAACGCTGGCGGACTTCACCCGAGACGTGAAGTCCGGCACATTGCCCCAGGTATCCTGGCTTTTGCCGCCGTACATGTGTTCGGAGCACCCGGCTCGCTCGCCAGCCGACGGGGCGACCTACATCGCCGCCGTGCTGGACGCGCTGACCTCCAATCCGGATACATGGAGCAAGACGGCGCTGTTCATCACGTACGACGAAAACGACGGATTCTTCGATCATGTCGTTCCCCCGTCGCCGCCGGCCTCTGCTCAAGACGGCCTGTCGAATGTGCCGACCGCGCGTGAATTCTATTCGGGCAGCGCAACGAACCCCGCGGGGCCCGTGGGGCTCGGCGCTCGGGTGCCGATGTTCGTCGTATCACCGTGGTCCAGGGGCGCATGGACATGCTCGGAGGTGTTCGACCATACGTCGATCATCAAATTTCTCGAGAAACGTTTCGGCGTGATCGAGCCGAACATCAGCGCATGGCGCCGCGCGGTATGCGGCGATCTCACTTCGGCTTTCGACTTTACGCATCCCGACACGAGCGCCGTTACCGTCCCCCCGGTTGCAGGATTGAGTGCGGCGGCAGCCGCACAAAGCACGCTACCGGCACCCACCGCCCCGACCATCCAGGTGCCAACGCAGCAGGAGCGCGGCAGCCGAAACGCGCGGGCGCTGCCGTACGAGCTGTTCGTCAATGCCGCAGAACACCCCGAGTCCGGCAACCTGATGCTGACGTTCGTGAACAGCGGAAGCGTCGCGGCCGGGTTTTCCGTCCATTCCGGTATTTCGCCCACATCCGTCAGGCGCTATACGGTGGATGCGCAAACCAGGCTGTCCGACACGTGGCGCTTTTCCGCCGCGGGGGCCGCTTCTGCCGCATACGACATCACGGTGGTCGCCCCCAACGGCTTCGTACGGCGCTTCAGCTCTTCCGGCTCGAATGCGAGTGCACAGGAAGCGACGGTCTGCTACGAAGTCACCCAGGGCGACCTGGAGATCAACCTGATCAATAGCGGAAAATCCGTCGTGACGTTCTCGATCACGGACAATCGCTACGGGGTCGCCGCGCAGTCCATGACCGTGCAAGCCGGACGAACGATACAGGTTCCGTGGCCCCTCGCGGCCAGCAAGCGGTGGTACGACATCAGCATCACGTGCGACGCCGATGCACGCTTTCTGCGCCAGTTTGCCGGATATGTCGAGACCGGCGCCCCAGGCGTGACGGATCCATCCATGGCCTGAGTCACCTCGAGGGGTGTCGGCCACAAACGAGGAAGCCCGCCCTTCCCGGCCATCAACCCATCGTTTGCGCGAACGACTTCAGATACTTCATGCCCGTGTCGCACATGATCGTCACGATCGTGGCGTCCGGGCCGAGCCGTTCGGCGAGTCGCAATGCGCCGGTTACGTTGGCGCCGGTCGAAGTCCCGCAGAACAGCCCCTCCTCCGCGGCCAGTCGGAACGCCATGGCTCTCGCGTCTTCCGTCGAGACGCGCTCCAGTTCGTCGGCGATGCCGTCGCGCCAAAGCGGCACGACATAGCCCGCGCCGATTCCGTCGATCTTGTGCGCGCCGGTCGGCCCACCCGACAGCACCGCCGATTCAGCCGGCTCGACACCGGCGATCCGGATACGTGCGTCGTGTTCGCGCAAGCGCCGCGAAATCCCGCGCAGCGACGCAGCCGTGCCGACGCTCTGGACGAAACCGTCGAGTCGGCCGCCGGTCTGCTCCCAGATCTCGTCGGCCATCTTCGTATAGGCGTCGAGCTGATCGGTGTTTTCCATCTGCGCGGTGATGTATGCGCCCGTCTCGCCGGCAATCCGATGCGCTTCGCGAATCATGTCCTTCGTCAACTTCTCGGTTTGCTTGCCGTTGTCGCTCGGGACGAGCGTCAGCTTCGCGCCAAGCAGGCGCATGTGATCGAGCTTCTCCTTCGAGAACGCATCCGATGAGACCAGATGCAGCGGATGCCGCTTGACGGCGCACACCAGCGCGAGCGACACGCCCGTGCTGCCGCCGGTGTACTCGACCACCGCGCCGCCGGGCTTCAGGCGCCCATCGCGCTCGGGCGCTTCGATCATCGCAAGCGCGATCCGGTCTTTCATGCTGCCGGTCGGATTCTGACTTTCGAGCTTGACGAACAAGCGCGCGCCATTCTTCGGGACAACGTGTCGTAACGGGACGAGCGACGTGTTGCCGATCGTGTCGAGGATGCTGCCGGGCGTCGATTTCATGTTGACCTCTGAAGTGAGCGAATGGGCAAGACCAGGCGGGTAGCCGTCATGTCGCGTGACCGAGCAGCGCGACAGCGAACGTGAGCGTCGCCGCGAAGCCGGTCAGGAAAGCGATCGTGCGAACAACCGGAATGCCGGCGGCGTAGACGACGTAGTGAACCAGCCGGGCTCCCAGATAGAGCCTCGCCGAGAACACCGTCGCCGGGCTGCTCGCACCCGTCATTGCGCACATCAATACGAGCGGGGCGAACACGGCCAGATTCTCGATCGCGTTCGCATGCGCACGCCGTGCGCGTTCCGCCCACGGCGGATCGGGCGGATGGGACGGATCGGGATTGCTCAAGGCCGCCATCAGGCCACGCGTCATGATTCTGGCCAGCATGTAAGGAATCCACATCAGCAGCGTCGCGATCGCGGTCAGCGTCAGCAGGTGAAGTTCTGGCGAAAATGTCATCGGATTGGCCTCTATCGGACTGAGCCGCAGGAGAGATCTGCGGATGCCGGAAATGCTTCGCAGTCTAGACTCGGGACGAGGTCGCTCGCCATAGTCATAAATGACATTAATAGCGACATTTACGACACCCCTGCGACATGAACGCCGCTATCCGTCCGACCGGAAAATCCGATGCATGGGCGGGCGTAGCGCAACGCGTCACGCGCCGCCCACCGCATTCAATCAGACCGTACGCGACACGAGCTCGCCCAGAACCGTGTCCAGTGCAACGTGGCCGTGCAGGATTTCTTCAGGATTGCTCTCGAAATTGATCCAGCCTTCGTTGAAGCCGTCGAGCATGCGCATGCGGGGGAGCGGATGCTTCATGCCCTGCGCGCGAAACAGCGCTTCCCACGTTCGCCTGTCGACGACTTCCGCGCGCACCTGCCGGCCCAACACGCGAGCGAAGGCCAGCGCGAGATCGTTGGGGCTCACCCGGTACGGGCCCTCGAGCTCGACGACACGCCCCCCGCTCCACGTCTGCTGCAGCAGTTCCGCCGCCACGCGGCCGACGTCCGCCGTGGCGACCATCGGCACGGGCTTGTCGAGCGGCTGAAGGTAACTGGCGACGACGCCCTCGTCGCGCGCGGACGCGACATCCCACGCGGCGTTCTCCATGAACCAGCCGGGCCGCAGGAACGTCACCGGCATCGGCATCTCGCGCAGCGCCTGCTCCATCAGCGCGAGTTGCGTGAGCAGATTGGGCTCGTCGGCCTGCGCGCCGATCGTCGACAGACATACGACCCTGTCGGGGCGCGCCTTCAGCAGCGCGGCGGATACGGCCTCGATCACCTTCCGCGCTTCGGGAAACCCGGGCGCCGGATCGAACACCGGCGGCAGCAGGATGAAAACGCCCGTCGCGCCGGCGAATGCGTCGGCAAGCGACGCCGGGTCTTCCATGAAAGCCGTCGCGATCTCGCACCCGCTTGCCGCCCATGCCGCTGCCCGCGTCGCGTCGCGCACGACCGCGCGCACGGGCCGACCCGAGGCCAGCAGTTCACGGGCCAGTGCGCCGCCGACCTTACCGGTAATTCCTGTGATTGCATACATTGCTCGTTCTCCATGTGTGAATACGTGGGTCGCATTCTGGACAAACGCCAACCAAAACAAAACGACATGGATGGCATCAGATAAGTGACAATGCGTCATCAATTCGGCATGATCGACACGGACGCCCGGCATGGCTACGCTGTGCGGCGTCGGCGTGTCGGCCTTCAGTGGGTCGTGCGCGATCCGCCACCCGTATTCAGTCGAACCACCATGAGATCCAGTAGCGAGAAGCTGTCAGGCAGCATCAGCGTGTTCGCCGCCGTCGTCGATGCCGGGACGTTTTCGGCGGCCGCCGACGTCATCGGCATGACGCCGCCGGGCGTCAGTCGCGCGATCGCGCGGCTGGAAAAGAGGCTGAACATCCGGCTGTTCAACCGAACGACGCGATCGGTGTCGCTGACCGAAGAGGGCCGCCGCTTTTACGAGCAGGTCATGCCCCATCTCGCCGGGCTGGAGGAAGCCGCCACGGCGGCCGCGGGCGGCGCCTCCGCGGTGCGCGGCAAGCTGCGCATCAATCTGGATCCGGTCGTCTACCGCGCCATTCTCGGGCCACGACTCGATGCGTTCATGGATGCGCATCCCGAACTCGAAATCGAGCTCATCGCGCGAGACAGCCTGGGCGACCTCGTGATGGACGGCTTCGACCTCGCCGTGCGCTTCGGCGAACCGCGGGCATCCAGCCTGATCGCGAGAAAGCTGCTCGATACCGGCGTCGTGACGGTCGCGGCGCCCTCGTACATCGCGCGCCGGGGACGGCCGGCCAAACCCGAGGACCTCGAAGACCGGCACCACCGCTGCCTGGAATTTCGCAATCCGGAGACCGGCAAGCCGTTCGCGTGGGAATTCCATCGCAAGCGCAAACGCATCGTGGTCGACACTCGCGGACGCCTCACGGTCAACGATCCGGGCGCACTGCTCAACGCGTGCCTCGCCGGTTCCGGCATTGCGCAGATGCTGCTGCTCGGTGCCGAGCCGCTGATCGCCGACGGCCGGTTGATCAACCTCTTTCCCGAATGGGCCGACGAGCGGTATCCGCTATACGCGTACTACCCGTCCCGGCATCACGTGCCGGCCAAGACCCGCGTATTCCTGGACTTCATGGTCGAACTGACGGGCATTCATGGGGGCGGCGGCGCGCGCTAGTGCCGTTCCGGCGGAGCCCACGGAACCTTGTTCCGGCATTCGCAGCGCACGACAGCACCGCTGCCGACGCAGCGACGGCGTTCGAGCCGGGTCGCTCGCCGTCGGCGAAGCAGTGCCAGCCGTACCGAGGACGCTACCGATTGTCGGCACGCAATTCCCGCACGCCTCGGCCGAGCCTGCGACGCAACAAGGCCCGCAACGTCGCCGAATCCGCGTAGCCCACCTCGCTCGCGATCGTCTCCAGGTCGTATCCCATCGACACGAGGGTCTGCGCCCGTTCGATTCGCAGATCCTGGAAGAACGCCAAGGGCGACTTCCCGAGTACCGCCTCGGTACGGCGTTGCAACGTGCGCGGTCCGACGGCTAGTGCGGCTGCCGCTGTCTGAAGCGAGAAACCGAGGGAAAGATGCTCGCGGGCCCAGCGCTCGAATCGCGCGATCAATGGATCGGCGTGTGCAAGGTAATCCGGAATGACGTATTCGGCCTGCGACGAACGCTTGTCGATCAGCATGAAGCGGGCCACGAGCGTGGCCAGTTCGGGACTGGCCTGACGCAGCAACCACAGCGCAAGGTCGAGATGGCCCATGGCCGACCCTGCCGTGACCACGCGATCCGCGGCGACGACCATGCGCGAATCATTCAGATCGACTGCCGGATAACGTTGACGGAAAAAAGGCGACAGCGACCAGGTGGTCGTCGCCTCGCGGCGATCCAGCAGCCCGGCTTCGGCCAGCAAGAACGTACCGATACAAGCGGCGGCGACGCCGACGCCGTCGGCATGCCACGCACGAAGGTGCGCCATCGCATCGCACACGTCTCGACGCTGCAGCGTCTCGATCAGGCGCTCCGGCTCTCTGATACCGGGCGCGGGCACGGCCACCCAGTCCGGGCGACGCACGCCGCTTGCCGGTTCCACCAGCATCGACAGTCCATGTGCGGTGCGGATGCGTTTGCGCACGCCAACCACCGTCACGTCGAAGGGCGGCGCGGCAAAGCCTTGGGCTGCAGCCAGTTCGTTGGCCATCGCGAAGGTATCCAGCAGTACCGTCAGCCCGGTGTCGAACAGACCCTCGAGGGCCAGGATCGTCAATCTCATGTCGTAAACATCGCTATTAATGTCATTTACGACTATAGCCGGGTTTCGGGGCAAAGCCTAGACTGCATGGCAACACGGTGAAGACATTAGCTGCCTCGGTTTTCGATTACGTCGCACGTTTCACCTCAACCGCATCGGAGCCGCACGTACGGATGCGGTTGCGGTCCTCTAACCTCATTGGCTGGGAAACACTCAACATGTCCAGAACCATTCTGATCACCGGCGCCAGCAGCGGCTTCGGCCGCGACACCGCAGAAACGCTCTCACGTGCCGGGCACCGGGTATTCGCGTCGATGCGTGACGTCGCCGGCCGCAACCGGCCACAGGCCGATGCGCTCCGGGCGAGCGACGTGCAGGTCGTCGAACTCGACGTGACGGACGATGCGTCCGTCGAGCGCGGCGTCGCTTCCGTGCTGGAACATGCCGGGCGCCTCGATGTCCTGATCAATAACGCTGGTATCGGTTCGGCCGGCGTTTCCGAGGCGTTCACGACGAAGCAGGTACAGGCACTCTTCGACGTGAACGTATTCGGCATCCAGCGCATGTCGAGAGCGGTATTGCCGACCTTCAGAAAGCAGGGTGAAGGCCTGATCGTGAACATCGGCTCGATACTCGGCCGCGTGACGTTTCCGTTCTTCGGTCTGTACGGTGCATCGAAGTTCGCGATCGAAGCGTTGACCGACAGCTACCGCTACGAATTGTCGACGTTGGGCATCGACGTCGTTCTCGTTCAACCCAGCAACTATCCGACGAATATCTTCGCCAGCGCGCAGCGGCCCGCTGACGCCGCTCGCATGCCCGGCTACGGTGAAGCCGGTGCGATTCCGGACAAGATGGTGGAGACGTTGATGGCGTTGTTCGCGAGCGACCACGCGCCGGACCCGCACGACGTCGCAGAAGCCATCGTGCAGCTCGTCGAGCGGGCACCGGGCACGCGTCCCGCACGTTGGGTCGTGGGTCAGTCATTCGGCGCCGACGCCCTCAACGCTCAAGCAGCAGCGATTCAGGCGCAGACACTGGAGAGCCTCGGGCTTGCGCACCTCGCCGGGCCGCAAGGACAATCCGCGGCGGTGTGAAGATACGTTCGCGGCAGAAAACGTCCGTCGACGCGATGCTCCACCGACAACGGGTCGGACAAAGAGGACGATGAACCGCACATCCGCGAACGCTCGCCGAACAGCGTATCGCGGTCTCTCCCATAAGACGCCCTATGCGCCGACCAGGCCGGCCCTCACACCCGCGATCAATCGCGTTTTAGTGTCGACCGCAAAAACTGTCCCGCCACGAAGATGTCGCGCTCCACTGCACGTCGCGCCGCGGCGGCATCCCGCCTGTCCAGCGCATCCATCAGGTCTTCGTGGGCGTCGTTCAACACGGCGGAGGCTTCGGACGTGTCGAAGAGGCGGTTCGAGATCGGGCCGGCCTTCAGCCACAGCGTATCGATCAGCTCGAACAGCAACGGCGAGCCGGCCGCCTTGTAGAGCAGGACATGGAAGTCTTCGTTGGCGGCGAGGTAATCGGTGGCCTGGCCGGCCTTCAACGAAACGGCGGGCTGCTTCAGCGCTTGTTTGCCTCCCGCGGACTTCCTGGCGCGAGCCGGCTGATCCGCGGGGTGCTTCAACGCCTTCGCCATGCGCTGGCAAAGCTTGCGCAGCGTGGCGAGTTCGGCCGGCTCCAGCCTCAGGCAGCCGCGCTCGGCGGCCTCGCCTTCGAGCAGCATGCGCATTTGCAGCAGATCGTCGAACTCGGGCACCGTCAGCCTGGGGACGATCGTTCCGGCGTTGGGCACGTTCACCAGCGCACCTTCGGCAGCCAGACGCTGCAGCGCGGCACGCACCGGCATCTGACCCACCCCCATCTCGGCTGCCACGTTGCGGATCTTCAAGCGCTCGCCGGGAAGGAAGCGGCCTACGGTGACCCATTGCCGCAACGTCGCATAGATCGTGTCTTGCTGAGTGGTGGTGGGTTCGATGTCGTGACTCATGAATCGGTAGCGGCGGTGAGCGAAGCCAGCACGGTGTCGAATGCGGCGAGCAGGCGCTGCACGTGCATCCGGGTCGTGTCAGGGCAGACGAGCATCATATTGTGAAAAGGCGTAATCAATACGCCGCGGTTCAGCAACGCCAGATGCAGCGCGTGCTCCAGCTCGGCATCCATCACCGCCTCGGCCTGGCTGCCATTGCGCGGCGGCTGCGGGCAGAACTGGAACTCCACCCGGGCACCCACCTGGGTGACGCACCAGGGCAGGCTGTGGCGGGCGATGATCGTGCGCAGCCCGGCGGCCAGTTGCTCGGCCAGCGCGTGCATCGGGGCGAAGACCTCGGGCGTCATCAGGTGCGTGAGCGTGGCGCGCATCGCCGCCATGGCCAGCAGGTTGGCGGTCAGCGTGGTGCCGATGCCCGAGTGGCCCGGCGGCGCCGTGCGCTTGGCGGCCTCGGCGCGCTCGGCCAGCGCCGCGCTGAAACCATAGGCTGCGCACGGCATGCCGCCGCCCAGTGCCTTGCCCACCACCACGGCATCGGGCTGCAGGCCGTGAGCGCGCGCATAGCCGCCGGGGCCGCTGCTGAGCGTGTGGGTCTCGTCCAGGACCAGCAGGCTGCCGTGGCGGCGGATGAGGTCTTGCGCCCGCGCCCAGTAGCCCGGTTCGGGCAGCACCATGCCGATGTTGGTCATCACCGGCTCGGCCAGAACGCAGGCGACGTCGCCCGGAGCCAATGCGGCTTCCAGCGCGGCCAGGTCGTTGAATTCCACCACGCGCGTGGTGGTGGTGAGATCGTGCACCTGGCCCAGCAGGCTGGCGCGTTGCGTGGGTTGGCCGTCCACCAGGTCGACGAAGACGTCATCGACCGTGCCGTGGTAGCAGCCGTTGAACACCAGCAAGGTACGCCGCCCGGTGGCGGCACGTACCCAGCGCAGCAAGAAACGGTTGGCGTCGCTGGCCGTCATCGCGAACTGCCATTTCGGCAGACCGAAATGCCGAGCCAGCAATTCACCCACGACGGATGCATCCTCGTTGGGCAGCATGGTCGTCAGGCCGTGCCGTGCCTGGGTCGCCAGTGCGTCGCTCACGACGGCGGGCGAATGGCCGAACATGGCGCCGGTGTCGCCCAAGCAGAAATCGGCCAGCGTGTGGCCGTCCACGTCGGTGAGTTGTGCGCCCTGGGCCTGGGCCACGTGCAGCGCGAAAGGCGTGGACCAGTCGTTCATCCAGTGCAGCGGCACGCCGAACATCAGTTGCGGCGCGGTGCGTGCGGACATCACTTGCGACTTCGGGTTGCGTTGCGCGTACTCGGCGCGTTCACGTGCGAGCAAGGCCTGTACGCGTTCGTGCTCGATGCCGGTATGTGGAAGGGTGCGGTTCATGACGGACTCCTCAAACCAGCAGTAACAGGTGCTCTCGTTCCCACGAACTGATCACCCGGTTGTAGGTGGAAAACTCCAGTTCCTTCACCGCGCAGAAGGCGTCGACGAAGGTTTCGCCCAGGACCTCCTTCATCGCATCGCAGGCGCGCATGGCCTCGATGGCGTTTTCGAGATGGCGCGGCAGTTCGTGGGCGACGTTCCAGGCGCTGCCTTCGGTGGGCTCGCTGGGGTGCAGCCGGTCGCGCATGCCGATGTAGCCGCAGGCCAGCGTGGCGGCCATCGCCAGATAGGGATTGGCGTCGACGCCGGGCACGCGGTTTTCGACGCGGCGGGCGCCGGGGCCCGACTTGGGGACGCGGATACCGCAGGTGCGGTTGTCCTGGCCCCAGCGCACATTGATGGGTGCCGACATGTAGGGCGCCAGCCGCCGGTATGAATTGACGTAGGGCGCCAGCATGGGCATCACCTGCGGGATATAGGTTTGCAGTCCGCCGATGAAGTGGTGGAAGTGTTCGCTGGCTGTGCCGTCGGTATTGCTGAAGATGTTGCGGCCTTCGCCGTCGTTGATGCTCTGATGGATGTGCATCGCGCTGCCGGGTTCGCCCTCCATGGGTTTGGCCATGAACGTGGCAAACACGCCGTGGCGCAGCGCCGTCTCGCGCACCGTGCGCTTGAACAGGAAAACGCGGTCGGCCAGGTCGAGCGGTTCGCCGTGGCTGAAGTTGATCTCCATCTGCCCCGGGCCAGCCTCGTGGATCAGCGTTTCCACGCCCAGCTGGTGCTGGTCGCAGAAAGCGGAGAGCTCCATGAAGAAGGGATCGAAGTCGTTCACCGCGTCGATGGAGTAGCTCTGCCGCCCCACCTCGGGCTTTCCAGTGCGCCCCAGCGGCGGCTGCAGCGGCTCGTGCGGGTTCTGATTGCGCGCGACCAGATAGAACTCCATCTCGGGCGCCACGACGGGCTGCCAACCGCGTGCTTCGTACAGCGCCAGCACGCGGCGGAGTACCGCGCGTGGCGACAGTTGCACCGGCTGGCCGTCCCATTCCAGGCAGTCGTGGATGACCACGGCCACCGGTTCGGCGGCCCAAGGCACGATGCGCACGGTGGCGGCGTCGGGCTTGCAGACCATGTCGGGGTCGGTATCGCCGACGAAGGGGCTGTTGTCGGGCTGTTGCCCGTTCACGGTGTTGAGCAGCACGCTCTTGGGGATGCGCATCTCGCCCGACGCCATGAAGAGATCGCGCGGCAGGATCTTGCCGCGCGCGATGCCCGTCATGTCGGGGATGACACACTCCACCTCACGGATGCGGTGCCGGGTCAGGAAGTCGCTCAAAGCGTCGTTCATCGCATGTCACTCATGATGTGATCACAACATTGGGTGTTTATCGATGATATCTCGAAAATAATCACATTTGTGATCACAAATGTATCCCAATGAACTACAGGACAACTCGCGACAGCGCGAACACCTCCGGTCGCAGGTCCATGAGCATCCCTTGGGTACGGTCGTGCTGACCTACCCTCTCCGTTTTCAGCGTCGAATAGCAAATGGCCGGTCTGAATGCTGAGCCGGCCATTTCTTTTTATCGGCGATTGATTGCCAAGGCCGAGGTCCGGAAAGGGACCTACCGTCGGATTTCCGAGTGGAGCAGTCGTCTGGCCGTCAGGTTCGGAGATGGAACTGCCGGCTGCTTCCGGCCGGCAACCGCTGGGCGATCAAACCGTCGCTTCGCAGCCGAGCACGGTCGGCGGAGCTCCTGCCGGCACTAAAGACGATCGACGCGACCGCATGCCTCCCGTCGCGCCAATCGCCCCCGTTCAGATCTGCTGCTGGCCGCCATCGACGAACAATTCGATGCCGTTCACGAAGCTCGCACGGGCCCGCTATGCGTCACCAACGCCGATGCGCTGTTGCCGACGCTGCTCGATGGTCTTGCGATCGCCGAGCTGCCGGAGTTCATCGCGGGCGAATATCTGGCCGATGGCCGTCTCGAAGCCATTCTCCCCGACTGGTCGCTGACGACGGGCGGGCTCTATTTCGTTACGCCGTCGGCGCGGGCGCGACCCGCGAAGGTAACGGCGTTGTCCGACTACTTCGCCGAACATCTGGGCAATCCCGTCTGGCGATGGCCAAAGTGACGTTTCGGTGAGCGGTCGAATCAAGCACTCTCGTGCCCGATGACGACGCTGCCCCCGGATGCCCTTGCCTTTCTCCATCAGACCGCGACCGCCCCATGAGCGATCGCCGCCATTCCCGAACGCGGCCGCAGGTTACGTCGACTTCCCTCTTCGCACCCTTTGCGAAGGACACTGGCCAAGGAGTTCGACCAGCCGCGTCTCGCATCCGGAAAACGCGTATCCGCGCCGCTGCGAGACCATGAACGTGAGGGGCCGCATGTGCCACGCGCGCCGCTGGAGCTCGACGAGCGTGCCCTTCGCGAGGTCCGCGTCGACCATATGGCGCGGCATGTGCCCCCAGCACAGGCTCCCCCTGAGCAGGTCGTGCTTCGCGCCGAGATCGTTTACCCACCACTGGCGCTCACTGGCGACCCCTTGCTGAGTCTTTTCCGCATCGGGCTGATTGTCGGTGACGACGAGCTGGATGTGCCGGCCGAATTCCTCCCGCGGGATCGGCTTCGCCATGGCGGCCAGCGGATGCGCCGGCCCACATACGGTCACCATTTGCGCATCGAATAAATGATGCCGTTCGATGGTGCCCGGGCTCAGCTCGGGCACGTCCGTGATCGTCACCGCCAATGCGCACGTGCCCTGGAGCACCAGACGCTCGCCGCCCTGCATGGTCGTCATGCGCAGACTGATCGCAACCGTTGGAAATTCCGCCTGCAGCGTGCGCAGGCATTCGATCAGGTGCGTGCGCGAAAAATAGGTGTCCACGGCAATCGACACCTGTGGGACGCCAGTTTCGGCGATCGCAACCGCACGCATCTTCATTTCCTCGGTGCGTGAGATCACCCCGCGCGCATCGGGCAGCAGGCTGCGGCCGGCGGCGGTGAGCGTCGCCTTGCGCGTGTTGCGCTCGAACAGCATCACGTCGAAGGCGCTTTCGAGCGCGCTGATCGCGTGACTGATCGCCGACTGCGCGCGCCTCAGTTCCCTTGCCGCTCCGGAAAAGCTTCCCTGGTCACACACGGCAACGAATGCCCGAAGTTGATTGATGGTGACGTTGTCGAGCATAGATCTATCTAAAAAGTAGATGTTATTTATAGATATTCAGTCAATTGGCTTCATGAATCAAGCGCGCCAGAATCGGGTTTCCCGCTCTTGTTTCGAAGGACGCACGACATGAACAGACTGAATGGCAAGACCGCCGTGATCACCGGCGGCGCAACCGGCATCGGCCGCGCCGCGGCAAGGCGCTTCATCGACGAAGGCGCGTTCGTCTTCCTCTTCGGCCGGCGGCAAGAAGCGCTCGACGCGGCGGTGGCCGACCTGGGGCCGCATGCCCGCGCGGTGAAGGGCTCGGTCTCCGACCCCGCCGACCTCGACCGGCTCTACGCGGCGGTGAAAGCCCAGCGCGGAACGCTCGACATCGTCTTCGCCAACGCCGGGACGGGTAGCCCGCTTCCGCTCGGCCAGATCACCGCCGCGCACATCGACGACACGTTCGACACCAATGTGAAGGGAACGATCTTCACGGTCCAGAAGGCGCTGCCGCTAATGGGCGCGGGCGGCTCGATCATCCTGACCGGGTCGAGCGCCGGCACCACCGGCGCGCCCGGCTTCACGGCCTACAGCGCGAGCAAGGCCGCGGTGCGCAACCTCGCGCGGACCTGGGCGGAAGACCTGAAGGGCACCGGCATCCGGGTCAACGTGCTGTCGCCCGGCGCGACGGCGACCGAACTGGCCAAGGAAGCGCTCGGCGAAGCAGGCCAGAAGGCCTACGGGGCGCTGACGCCGCTGCAGCGGATGGCCGATCCCGCGGAGATCGGGGCGGTGGCCGCCTTTCTTGCGTCGTCGGACAGCAGCTTCATGACCGCCAGCGAGGTCGCTGTCGACGGCGGCCTGGCACAACTCTGAGGAGAACGACCCAATGACTCAATCTCTGAAAGGCAAGACCGCGCTCGTGACCGGCGCGTCACGCGGCATTGGCCGCGCGATCGCCGAACGTCTTGCCAGGGACGGCGCGACCGTCGCACTGACCTACAACGCCAGCAAATCCGGCGCGGACGAGGCGATCGCTGCGATCGAGAAAGCGGGCGGCACCGCGTTTGCGATCCATGCGGATCTCGTCGACCCGGCGAGCGTCCCGGCGTTGTTCGAAACACTCGACGACGAGCTCACCCGGCGCAACGGCAGCAAGACCCTCGACATTCTGGTCAACAACGCCGGCAATTCCGGCTGGCTCGGCTTCAAGGATGCGACGCCGGAAAGCTGGGACACGCTTATGGCCGTTTATGCCCGCGCGCCCTTCTTCATCATCCAGGCCGCGCTGGATCGCCTCGCCGATGGCGGATGCATAGTCAACATTTCATCCGCTGCCGCCACGAAGCCCGTCACGGCGGCGCCCGTCTACTCGATGGCGAAAGCGGCGATCAACACGCTGACCCATACGCTCGCCATCGAGCTGGGGCCGCGTGGCATCACCGCGAACGCCGTCGCACCGGGCTTCACGCGAACGGATGCGAACGCCGCCTTTCGCGAGAATCCCGACCTCGTCAAGGCAGCGGAGGCGCAAATCGCACTGGGTCGATTCGGCGAGCCTTCGGAAATCGCCGCCGTCGCCGCGTTTCTGGCTTCGGATGACGGTCATTGGGTGACCGGCCAGACGATCGAGGCGAGCGGCGGCTACAAGCTCTGAGCACACCGGGACACGAAGGAGAAACCCATGCGTTACGCAATCATCGGATTCGGCAAGATCGGCCATGCGCTTGCCCGGGCATTCGCCCGCAACGGCATCGAAGTGGCCGTTGCAACCACGCGCGATCCGCAAAGCTTTACGGCCGACGCGGCCGCGATCGGACCGACGATCATTCCCACCACCTTGGCGGAGGCCGTCAAGGCGGACGTCATCTTTCTGGCGGTTCGTTTCGAATCGCACCCGGCGGTCGCCAAAGCGCTGGCCGACTGGAACGGAAAGACCGTCATCGACGCGATGAACACGCAGGCCCCGCTGGGCGAACTGGATGGTCTCCCGTCCTCTGCCTTCGTCGCGAAAGCGTTCACCGGCGCCAGACTGGTGAAAGGCTTCAACCATCTGGCCGCTGGCGTTCTTGGCCAGGACCCGGCCGTCCACGGCGGCAGGCGAGTCGTGTTTCTGGCGAGCGACGATGACGAGGCCGCGGCGGAAGTGGGTACGCTTGCGGAACAACTCGGTTTCGCGCCGATCCAGCTTGGCGGGCTGTCGGAAGGCGGATGGCTGGTACACGCGCGCGGAAAAAACTGGGGGCGCCTGATCTTCAAGGACCTGGTCAGGTTCGATTGATCGACGTCGGCTTTCAGCCATTTCGCCGAGTCGAATGGACGGTTGCCGTTCACAGCCGAACGGCGACCTATCCTGTCGGCGAGACGGCTGGATCGATCTCGCGAGCCGTCAACCCGAATCTCGCCATGCGAGCGCGATGGTCCGGCGAACCGACGTACGCGCGCAGTTGCCGATTGAACGCCGCCAGGAGATCCCGGTTTTCCCGGTTGAATGAAAACGCACCCAGCGGAGGCGTCCGCTGGCTGCCGTTGCCATCCGGCTCGTGCGCGACGGCCTCGATCATCGCGCTGCCTATCCGGCCCGCCACGATTCGATTCCCCAAAGCGGTGCTCGCATAGGCGTCGATCACGCCGGACAGAACGGCCGCGATCGCGTCGGCTTGCTGTTCGAAGACGACGATTTGCCGCCGGCTCACGCCTGCCGCCATCGCGGAATCATGCTGTACCTGTCCGGCAATGATGCCGAGGCGCGCATCGGGACGTTCGGCGATCGACGCATAACGCCTGAGTGCCTTCGGGTTGCCGGGCCGTACCAGGAAACCGTCCTCGATTCCCCACACCGGCACGCTGAACGCGACGGTATGGGCCCGCTGCGGTGTCACGAAGAGCGGCACGTTCATGTCCCAGTGACCCGATGCGACGCCGGGCAGCAACTCGCTGAACGTCGTCGGGCAATACTCGATCCGGGTGACGCCTATCTGCCGAAGGATCGTCGCCGCGAGCTCGAGATCGGCACCTGTGGCGGTGCCATCCGCTTCGGTCCACCCAAACGGAGGTTCCTCGATGTACGCAATGGTTACCTTCATCGCTTTCTCTCGCAAGCCGAAGAATCGATCAGGAATGCATCAGCTTACCGTGGGAAGTCGAGGTCCACTACGAATGGACAAAATTAATCCGGGTGTAATCAAGTTGACGACATTATTTTGGTGCGGCTGTCGGTGAAGTCGTCAACTCGAGCAGCAGGGGCCGGTACGACATGGATCGCGGCGTAACGGAATGAATCGGCTCGACGCTATTCGACGCTATTCGACGTTATCAGCCACGTCCGTCATCCGGATCATGTGCGGCTTGATGCCGTCGTCCTCGGCGCTCGCGGCCTCCCGCGGATGAATCAGCGCTTCGAGCCGCGCCTTCGTCGCGACGAACTCGGGCGTATTGACCTGCGAATAATCGCGCGGCCGCGGCACCGGCACCTCGATCAGCTCCTGCACCCCGCCCGGATTCGCCTTCAGCACCAGAATCCGGTCGGCCAGAAAGATCGCCTCGTCGAGGTCGTGCGTGATGAACAGGATCGTCACGTCGATGTTGCGCCAGATATCGAGCAGGTGTGTCTGCATCCTTGCCCGCGTCTGGGCGTCCAGCGCGCCGAACGGCTCGTCCATCAGCAGGATGCGCGGACGGTTCGCGAGCGCGCGGGCGATCGCCACGCGCTGCTTCATGCCGCCCGACAACTGGTGTGGATACACGTCGGCGAAACGCGTCAGCCCGACGAGATCGAGCCACTGCAGCGCCTCGCGCTCGGCCACGCCGCTGCTGCTGCCGTTCATGCGCAGACCGAACATCACGTTCTTCTTCACCGTGAGCCACGGAAACAGCGTATAGCCCTGGAACACCATTCCGCGATCGGCGCCCGGCCCATCGACCGGCTTGCCGTCCAGCAGCACGTCGCCGCTCGTCTGCGCGTCGAGCCCGGCGAGAATACGGATCAACGTCGACTTGCCGCAGCCGGACGGGCCGATCACGCACACGAACTCGCGCCGGTGCGTGCGGAAACTGATGTCGTCGAGCGCGACGCACTCGCCCTGCGGCGTCGTGAAACGCTTGCCGACGTGTCGCACGTCGAGTATCACGTCGCGGGCCTTCAGCCGCGCGAAGCGCTCGCGCACCGCGTCGGATTGAATCAGGTAATCGGGAACGGCTTGCGGGTTCTGCATGATGCCCTCTGCGGAAATCGGTCGATGGGGACGTACGGGCGGCGCTCACGCTTTCAGCGTGCGGTCCCACGGAAAGAGCCGGCGGCCGAGCAGCCCGAGCACGATGTCGGTGCCGAGGCCGATGATCCCGATCATCAGGATCGCCGCATATACGTTGTCGAAATGCTGATAGCGCGCCTGCTGGCTGATGTACCACGTGATACCCGAGCTCGTGCCGACCAGCTCGGCGACGATCAGGTAAGTCCACGCCCACCCGAGCAGGATGCGCTGATCGCGATACAGATCCGGCAGCACGCCCGGAATCACGACGTGCGTGAGCAGCTTCAGCTTCTTCGTGCCGAGCGTCATCGCGGCTTCGAACAGCCCGTATTCGAGCTTGCGCGTGGTGTTCGCGATGATCAGCACCTGCTGGAACAGCGTACCGATCACGATGATCGCGATCTTCGGCGCGTCATAGATGCCGAGAATCGCGACCATCAGCGCGCCGAACGCCGGCGCCGGCAGGTAGCGGAAGAACTCCAGGAACGGCTCCTGCAGCCGCGCGAGCGCACTGAAGGTGCCGCAGACGATGCCGAGCGGCACGCCGATCGCGGACGAAATCACGAAGCCCCAGAAGATGATGCGGATGCTGTGCCACAGGCTTTCGTGCAGCCACACGCCGTCGCGCGACGCGGGCGGTGTCGTGAACGCCGTGTAGAACGCGCGCAAGACCTGGTGCGGCGCCGGCAGGTAGACCGGATTCGCGCGCTCGCCCTCGGGCACCGCCGCGTGCGCGGCCCGCGCATGCGCGAGCTCGTCGTCGAACACGTCGCGGTCGATCTGCATCCCGGTCTGGAAATAGTCGACGCTGCCCGGATTCGTGATGCGCATCTGCGGATGCCAGACGAACGGCACATAGCTGATCAGGCACCAGACGGCGAACGGCAGCAGGAAGGAGGCCAGCCCGAGCGTCCATTTGCCGCGCGTCGTCAGCTCGCGGCGCACGGCAAGCCAGCCGGTCGTTTTACGGGTCGTTGTCATCGGAATCTCCGTATCGTTTCAGGTGCCGGTCGCGCGGATACCGCGGCATCGCGCGACCGTGCGTTCATTGCAGCGTGCCGCTGGCCGCCTGCGCGCGGTATGCCCGCCAGCCGCCGAACCGCGTGATGTCCTGCGCATCGTCGAGGGCCACGCTCTCGCACAGGAAGCCCTGCACGCGCGAACCGTCGGCGAGCGTCAGCGTGCCGATGCCGAGCGGCGCCGCGATACCCGCGACGAAGCTGCCGTAGGCGTCGACCGGCATCTCCCAGACCTCGACCGCGATCGGCGCGCCATCGTTCGGCACACGCACGAGCCCCGGTTTGGCGACACCGCCGCTTGCTTCCGCGGACAGCGCGTAGAGGCGATAGGCCGGCGCGGTGGTGGTCGCGGCGACGAAGCGCGCGCCGCGCTGCGTGAGCTGCCCGTTCAACGGTTCGCCGCGCAGATGCGCGCCGACGACGGCCACGCGCACGCCCCCCGCGGCGGCGGCACGCGCCGACATCGCGGCCGCGGGCGGCCGAACGTCGTCGACGGCGACAACGCCATCGCCCCACGCCTGTGCGAGATCCAGCAGCCGCGCATCGTCGTGCGCACGCCCGACGAACGTGATCCCGAACGGCAAGCCCGCATGCGGCCCGGTTGCGCAAGTACCCGCAGGCACCGCGATCGCCGACAGGTCGAGCAGGTTCACGAAGTTCGTGTAGTAGCCGAAGCGCGAATTGATCGCGATCGGATCGGCTTCGAGCGCATCGACGGTCGCGGTCGTCGCCGAGGTCGGCATCACGATCGCATCGAGGCCGTCCCACGCGCGAGCCGCATCGACGCGCAGCGCCGCGAGCCGGTCGAACGCGGCGAACGCATCGGCGGCGCTGAAGCGCGACGCCCCGCCGACGATTTCGCGGATCACCGGATGCAGCGCGTCGGGCTCGCGCGCGGCGAACGCGCCGATCGCGGCCAGCCGCTCGGCGACCCACGGGCCGTCGTACAGCAGCCGTGCGGCGGCCAGGAACGGTTCGAAATCGATCTCGACGACCCGCGCGCCGGTCGCGCGCAAGCGTTCGAGCGCCGCGCCCCAAGCCGCGCGATACGATGCATCGCCGAAGAATTCGAGCTGATCGGCACGCGGCGTGCCGAAGCGCAATTGCGCGAGCGGCCGCGCCGGCTGCGCGCGCAACCCGTCCGCGCCCAGCAGCGGCTGCCAGGCGCGCCCGTACGGATCGCCGTCCGTCACGCCGTGCGCGGCGGCGAACACGGTGCGCGCGTCGTCCGCCGAACGCGCGAACACCGACACGCAATCGAGCGACCGGCAGGCCGGCACCACGCCGAGCGTGCTCAGCACGCCCCGTGTCGGCTTGAGCCCGATGAGCCCGTGGAAGGCGGCCGGCACGCGCCCGGAGCCTGCCGTGTCGGTGCCGAGCGAGAACGTCGCGACGCCGAGCGCGACGGCCACCGCCGACCCGGAACTCGACCCGCCCGACGCGTAGCGCGGATCGAGCGCATTGCGGCACGCGCCGTAAGGCGAGCGCTGCCCCGAGAGGCCCGTCGCGAACTGGTCGAGGTTGGTCTTGCCGACGGGAATCGCGCCGGCCGCGATCAATCGCTCGACGACGGGCGCGCTGCGGGCCGGCGTGTACGCGTAGGCCGGGCAGCCGGCCGTCGTCGGGATGCCCGCGAGGTCGATGTTGTCCTTGATCGCGAACGGCACGCCGTACAGCGGCAACGATGCGATGTCGCGTCCGGCCAGCGCGTCGGCATACGGCATCATCTCGTCGCGCGTCAGCGGCCTGATCCACGCATGGTGCGGATCGCCCGCGTCGAAATGCGCGGCGATCGCGTCGACGAGCGCATGCGGCGTCAGGCTGCCCGCCGCGTAGCGTGCCCGCAGCGCGGCAATCGAGTGCAACCCGGGCAAAACCGGGCGTTCCGTCGTGCTCATGCGACCTCCTCGGCGGCGCCCGCCTTCATCACCATCAGCCGCTGGCCGGCCACCACCGCCGCGCCCGGTGCGCAATCGATCGTCTCGATCGTGCCGTCTTCCGTTGCCGTCACCGCCACCTCCATCTTCATCGACTCGACGATCGCGACGATCTGCCCTTCGGTCACGCGCTCGCCGGCTTCCACCAGCACCTTCCATACGCTGCCCGACACGTCGGCGGCAATCGCCCGCTGCGTGTCGTCGAGCGCACCCGCTGCCCGGTCCGCTTGCGCGTCGCCCGGCTCCGCGTCGCCGACGTATTCCGCGTGGCCCGCCGCGCGCCAGCGCTCGCGCTCCGCGTCGAACGCGGCCTGCTGCGTCGCCTTGAACGCGGCAATCGACTCCGCCTCGTCGCTCAGGAAGCGGTTGTATTCGCGCAGATCGAACACGGATTCCTCGATCTTCAGCGTCGCGCGGCCCGCGATGAAATCCGCGCGCAGCGCAGTCAACTCGGCTTCGCTGACTTCGTAGAAGCGGATCTCGTCGAAGAAGCGCAGCAGCCACGGCTTGCCGGCCTCGAATTCGCGCGTGGTGCGGTGGCGATTCCACATCTGCACGGTCCGGCCGACGAACTGATAGCCGCCCGGCCCTTCCATGCCGTACACGCACAGATACGCGCCGCCGATGCCGACCGCGTTCTCCGGCGTCCAGGTGCGCGCGGGGTTGTATTTCGTCGTCACGAGCCGGTGGCGGGGATCGAGCGGCGTCGCGACGGGCGCGCCGAGGTAGACGTCGCCGAGGCCCATCACCAGATAGCGCGCGTCGAACACGATGCGCTTCACGTCGTCGATGCTCGCCAGGCCGTTGATGCGCCGGATGAACTCGATATTGCTCGGGCACCACGGCGCATCCGGCCGCACCGACTGCATGTAGCGCTCGATCGCGACGCGCGTCGACGGGTCGTCCCACGACAGCGGCAGATGCACGATGCGGTTCGGCACACGCAGGTCCGCCACGTCCGCGAGTTCGCGCTCGGCGGCCTGCAGATGCGCGAGCAGCGCGTCGAGCGGCAGCGTCCGCGCGTCGAACTGCACCTGGAGCGAGCGGATGCCCGGCGTCAGGTCGAGCATGCCGGGCAACCGGTGCGCGTCGAGCCAGCCCATCAGTGCATGCACGCGAAAGCGCAGGTTCAGGTCGAGCACGAGCGGCCCATATTCGACCAGCACGTTGCGGTCGCCCGAGCGCCGGTAGACGACGCCGATGCCGCCGCCGGCCGACGGGTCGCGATGCAGCACGCAATCGTTGGATGAGCCGGATGAGCCGGATGCGGCAGCGGCAACGTCACGTGTCGCTTCCACAGCCGCCGCAGTCGCTATCCCGGCCGACACGCCCTCACGCACGAACTGCACGGTATCGCCCGGCCGCAACTGCCCGAGCTTCCACAGCTCGTCGCGCACGACCGTCACCGGACACACGAAGCCGCCGAGGCTCGGCCCGTCCGGCCCGAGAATCACCGGCATGTCGCCGGTGAAATCGACGGCGCCGATCGCATACGCGTTGTCGTGGATGTTCGACGGATGCAGCCCCGCCTCGCCGCCGTCCGCACGCGCCCATTGCGGCTTCGGACCGATCAGCCGCACGCCGGTGCGGCTGGAGTTGTAATGGACGGTCCACTGCGTGCCGTAGAGCATCGCGATGTCGTCCGGCGTGAAGAAATCCGGCGCGCCATGCGGACCGTCGAGCACGCCGAGCGTCCATGCATGCGTCAGCGCGGGAATGTCGGCCGCGGCCAGCGTCGCACCTGCGTCGCCGCGCCCGGCGTCCGCGTGCAGATGCAGCACGTCGCCCTTGCGCAGCGCGCGGCCGGCATGGCCGCCGAACTGGCCGAGCGTGAAGGTCGCCTTGCTGCCGAGATAGTCGGGCACCTGCAGCCCGCCCTTGACGGCGAGACACGCGCGCACGCCCGCGCCGGTCACGCCGCCCAGTTTCAATACCGCGCCCGGTCGGGCCCGCACGACCTGCCAGAACGGCACCGCTTCGCCGTCGAGCGTGGCGGCGAGCGGCGCACCGCCGAGCACGAACAGCGTCGCGGTATTGAAGCGCAGCGTCGCGCCGACCATCGTGAATTCCAGCCCGGCCGCGTCGCGCGCGTTGCCGAGCAGCGCGTTCGCGAGATCGAACGCGCGATCGTCCATCGGCCCCGACGGCGGCACGCCGACGCTCCAGTAGCCGACCCGCCCGGGCGCCTGCTGCACGGTGGTCTGCACGCCGCCGTCGAGCACGTCGATCGTGTGCGGCGCGAACGCGAAGCGCGACAGGAAGGCGGTCGTCGGCGCGCCGCGCGCGAACGTGTCGGAGCCGACGACCGCACGCAGGTAGTCGAGGTTGGTCTCGATCCCGTACAGCCCGGTCTGGTCGAGCGCGGCCCGCAGCGCCGCCAGCGCGTCGCGCCGCGTGTCGCCGCGCACGATCAGCTTCGCGAGCAGCGGATCGTAATGCGCGCTGATCTCCGTGCCTGCCTCGATCCAGCCGTCGACCCGCACGTTCTCCGGAAACGCGACGTGCGTGAGCAGCCCGGCGCTCGGCTGGAACTGCTTGTTCGGATCCTCCGCATAGAGCCGCACCTGGATGCTCGCGCCGCGCGGTGCGACGGCGAGTGTGTCGAGCGGCGGCAGGTCGCCTTCGGCCTGCAGGATCATCCATTCCACGAGATCGACGCCCGTCACGGCCTCGGTCACGCAATGCTCGACCTGCAGCCGCGTGTTCACCTCGAGGAAATAGAATTGCCGCGTGCTCGCGTCGAACACGAATTCGACCGTGCCGGCCGACGCGTAGCCCACCGCGCGCGCGAGCCGCACCGCGCTTGCGTGCAGCGCGTCGCGCTCGGCGGCGCTCAGGTCGGGCGCGGGCGTTTCCTCGATCACCTTCTGGTTGCGCCGCTGCACCGAGCAATCGCGTTCGCCGAGCGCGATCGCGCCGCCGCGGCCGTCGCCGAAGATCTGCACTTCGATGTGCCGCGCATGTTCGACGAACTTCTCGAGATAGACGCCCGCATGCGCGAAGTTCGCGGCGCCGAGCCGCACGACGGATTCGAACGCCGCACCGAGCTGCGCCGCATCGCGGCACAGCGACATGCCGATGCCGCCGCCGCCCGCGGTGCTTTTCAGCATCACCGGATAGCCGATCGCGTCGGCTTCGGCGAGCGCCGTCGCGACGTCGTCGAGCAGCCCCGTGCCGGGCAGCAGCGCGACGCCGTGCGCGGCCGCGAGTTCGCGCGCGGTGTGCTTGAGGCCGAACGCGCGCATGTGATCGCCGCGCGGCCCGATGAAGCGCAGGCCCGCCGCTTCGCACGCGTCGGCGAAGCCCGCGTGCTCGGACAGGAAGCCGTAGCCGGGGTGCACGGCCTGCGCGCCGGTCTCGCGCGCGGCGGCGAGGATCGCCGCGACGTTCAGATAGCTGTCGGCCGCCGGGGCGGGCCCGACCCGCACGGCTTCGTCGGCGAGCGCCACGTGGCGCGCGTCGCGGTCGGCATCCGAATAGATCGCGACCGACGCGATGCCGAGGCGCTTCAGCGTGCGGATCACGCGGCACGCAATTTCGCCGCGATTCGCGACGAGGATTTTGGCGAATCTCATGTTGCCTCCCGCGGCGAACATGTCGGCCCGGCGTAGCGCTTCGGCGCGTACTCCGGCCCCATGCAAAGCAAGTAAGCGTGGGGGCCGTTCATTCCGCCTCCCAGATCATGAGGCGCACGGGCGTCGGGTTGTAGCCGTTGCACGGGTTATTGAGTTGCGGACAGTTCGAGATCAGCACCGTGACGTCCATCTCCGCACGCATCTCGACGTACTTGCCGGGCGCCGAGATGCCGTCCTCGAACGTGAGCCCGCCGAGCGGCGTGACGGGCACGTTCATGAAGAAGTTGACGTTGCCGACCAGGTCGCGCTTGGTGAGCCGCGCGCCGGCGCCGCACGTGCAGTGCGCGATCGCGTTGAGGAAGCTGTCGCGGCAGTTGTGCATGTAGCGCTTGTCGAGCGCATAGCGCACCGTATTGCTCTCGGCCGCGCACGCGCCGCCGAGCGTGTCGTGACGGCCGCACGTGTCGGCGACGATCGTCGCCATCGGGTTGCCGCGGCTCGACATGAGCACGCTGCCCGCGCTCAGGTACAGGTTGCGCTGCGCGCGGATCGTGTCCTGCGCGCTGTAGCGTTCCTCGGGATCGTCGGTACTGTAGAACAACGTGTCGACGGCCTGGTTGCCTTCGAGGTCGAGAATGCGGAAGGTCTGCCCGCGCTTCAGGTCGTGCAGCCACGGGTCGCCCGCGTTCAGCGTGATGTCGTGGATCGCGTCGCGCGGGTCGAGTCGGCTTTCGATGATCGGCATGGTCTCGCTCCTCATGCGAACAGACGGTCGGTGTTGGCGAAGCCGCGCGTGTTCTCTTCGCACGCGCGCCGGCACGGGTCGTCGTCGGGCGCCGCGCCCTCGGCTGGATACGCGCGGTACGCGATCAGCTTCACGGCTTTCGGCGCATAGTCCGGGCGCGGATCGAGCGGATGCGGCGCGGTCGAGAACGCCGCGAGCGTATTCATCTCGAAGCGCAGGTCGAACGCGCTGCCGGCCGGCGAATGGCCGGCGACGAAATCGAGCGCGCCGTCGTCGCGCGTGTCCAGCTTGCTAAAGAAGTTGACGTTCGCGGCGAGGTCGCGCGCCGACAGGCCGTATTTTGCGAGCTCGAGCACGAGGCTGTCGCGGCCGTTGCGGATCATCGCGTTGCGATCGGCCTGATACGACGACGCGCCGTACTTGTGCGCGAACAGCCGCGCATCGCCGACGCCCCCGAGCGGGTCGTGCCAGCCGAGCGTGTCGGCCGTGATCGACGCGATCACGCGGCCCATGTCCGTATACAGCGCATGGCCGCGCGTCAGATGCGCGGTGTGCTGCGCCTTCAGCGTATCGGCCATGTTGTAGCGTTCGAGCAGGTCTTCCTGGCGATGAAAGACGGCGGACAGGTTCGCGCCGCCGTCGACGTCGACGATGCGCAGCGCGAGGCCGCGGCGCAGGATGCCGGACCAGTGGGTTCCGGCGGGAATCAGCGTTTCCCACGCGACGTGCGGCGGCGGGGCAAGAATGGCTTGGGGGCTCGGCGACATGGCGGCTCCGGGGTCGGTTGGATAAAAGGCGTGAGAGGGCGACTGAACGACATCGCGACCTCCCGGGCTTTTATCCCTCCGTGGAGCCTCGCCGTTTCCTCTCGTCGAGGCGAAGGCAAGACCGGATTGCTCTCGGACCAGGCATCGCGCGGCACACGCCGCACGACCGGAACCCTAGCGATCCTGAAGATGATGCAAATTGCTTCGCACCTCTCGGACATCCAATAAGCGAGTTGCGTGCCAGCCGCCGCTCGATGACCGCACGACGCGGCCCGGCGGCGCGATGCCGCACGCCATCCGAATGACCGACGCATCCGCTTGCCCTCGCGGCGGGCGCGCGGCGCACCATGCGCACGCAAGCGCGCACCGGTGCAGTGCGCATCGCGTGCTCGCCCACCGGCCGATGCGTGATGGCATGGGCATTGCTGAACTCATGCACCGTCACCTCATATCCGATCCTTCATGAACAAGCTCGACCTGCTCCGGCGCGCACTGCATGCCCTGTTCGCCGCTCGCTTCATCGAACTTCAGCGCGCCACCCGCCGCCGTTGAATCGCCTTGCCGCGCGCCGTTGGCACGCTTCTCGCTCGGCATGACGCCGAGAGGTGCGGCGGCGTCGCATCTTAGGGGTGCTAGGGTTCCGGTTCATCATCGAACGTCTGGTCCGAGAGCAGCCCGGCGCGGGTCCGTCCGGTCGCAAGACCGGATGCACGCGTGCTACACGGCGGGACAAAAGCCCGGGAGATTGGCGATGGCAACGGCCGTCGCGCCTCTCCGTGGCCGCTCGTCCGTTCCGCATCCGCAGGAACCGGTCACGCAGCCGGACCATGTGCTCGCGCACGGTCCGTATCGACGATCCCGATCCCGGTCTCCTGGAGAACAACGATGACCCGTCCCGCCCCGGCGTTCCGCCGCCTGCCGTCCTTCCGTTTCATCCGTCATGCATTGGGCGCCGCCGTGGCGGCCGCCGCGCTATGGGCCGCGCCTGCCGCGCACGCTGCCGCACCGCTGAAGATCGGCTACAGCGACTGGCCCGGCTGGGTCGCCTTCCAGGTCGCGCTCGACAAGGGCTGGTTCAAGGAGGCCGGCGTCGACGTCGACTTCGAATGGTTCGATTATTCGGCGTCGCTCGACGCGTTTTCCGCGGGCAAGCTCGATGCGGTCGCGGCGACCAACGGCGATGCGCTGGTAACGGGCGCGTCCGGCGCGAAGAACGTGATGATCCTGCTGACCGACTATTCGGCCGGCAACGACATGATCGTCGCGAAGCCGCCGCTGCGCACCGTCGAGGCGCTGAAGGGCAAGAAGGTCGGCGTCGAGCTCGGCCTGGTCGACCACCTGCTGCTCGAAACCGCGCTGCAGAAGCACGGGCTCAAGGACGGCGACGTCACGCTCGTGAATGCGAAAACCAACGAGCTGCCGCAGGTGCTCGGTTCGTCGGCCGACATCGCCGCGGTGGCCGCCTGGCAGCCGAACGCCGGCGAGGCGTTGAAGCGCGCGCCGGGCGCACGGGCGATCTTCACGTCGGCGGATGCGCCGGGGCTGATCTACGATGCGATCACCGTCGCGCCAGCGAGCCTCGCCGCGCGCCGCGCCGACTGGGCGAAGGTCATCAAGGTCTGGTATCGCTGCGTCGCGTACATCAACGATCCGAAAACGCAGGCCGATGCGGTCAAGATCATGTCGGCGCGTGTCGGTCTCGCGCCGGCGCAATATCTTCCGCTGCTGAAGGGCACGCACCTGCTCGACGAGGCGGCCGCGAAGCGTGCGTTCCGCAAGGGCGACGGCCTCGATTCGATCTACGGCTCGACGCGCAACGCGAATGCGTTCAACGTGCGTAATGCGGTGTACAAGCAGTCGCAGGACGTCGACGCGTATATCGATCCGCGGCTCGTCGACGCGCATTGAGGGCAGTGCGCCCACCGGCGCGGCAATGCGCCGCGCCGGTGGGCGACTCTGATGCGCTCACGTGCTCCGAGGTCACAAGCGGTCATTGCCCGTCCATGCCGCGCCAATGCCTCGTACGTCATCGACCGCCGTGTGTTGACGGGGCGCTTACGCGAAAGGGAACGGGCCCTCGAAGTGCCCCACGTAACACAAGTGGGAGACCGCTGGCTGACCTCGACCTGCCCAGCGATGCAGCATGTATGCAGGGGGTTCGAGAAAAGAAGCGGGCTGCGCGTCCGCTTCAACGCGCAGCGCAATCTGGGTGGTCGTGCTCGGGCAGGTAAGTACCGGGACGCGCCCAAGACGCGTCTGCATCGACCGGTGGACGTGTCCGGCAAGAATGCGATCTACGTTGTCGTGGCGCGCCAGAACCGCGTCAAAGGCCTCCGCATTTCGCAACCCGTAGATGTCCAGATAAGGAATGCCGGTCATGAACGGTGGATGGTGCATGACGATAACCACGGTCCGATTGCGATGCTCGGCAAGTTCAGCGTCGAGCCACGCCAGGGTTTCGGCGCCCAGTTCACCGTGATGTAGCCCAGGAACGGAGGTGTCCAACGCCACGAGGCGTAGTTCGCCCACGTCCAGCGCGAACGAGAGTGCGCCCTCGTCCGGAAGCCACGCGTGATCCGGGAACGCGGCTCGCAGATTGCCACGGTCGTCGTGATTACCCGGCAGAACCACGAACGGTCGCCTCAACTCGACGAGCAGTTCGCGAAGGTTTCGATACTCGCCTTCGGTACCCTCGTCCGTCAGGTCGCCGGAGATGACAACGAGATCTGGTTCAGGTCGAATGCGGTTCAGCGAATCGACGGCCGCCGAAAACATGGCATTGGAATCCACGGCGTCTTGATACAGGACGCCGTGAGGCCGGACATGAATATCGGAAAGTTGTGCGATGACCGTCACTCAGCGCTCCGTCGGTTTTGACCCGCCCGTACATCGATCGAGAAGATTTTAGGCCGGACAAAATTCGCCCATCGACAGATGGCTTTCCGTGACAACGCAGCGATATGGAGCCTGCGACTGTCCCGGGCCGCAAGCCGCGTCGGCATTGGACTTCACTACGCAAGTCCCTGGGTGGTCAGCGCTAACAATAGTCGTTCAGCGCCGATGCCGAAACCGGCGCCCTCCTGATAGGCACCGCCACCAAGGACTTGCTGTTGTGCGCCGAGTTCGGTACAGCGTATTTCGAAGCCCCGACCGTTCAGATAGTAGCTGAGGCCTCTGCGGGCCGAATCGTCGATTTCATAGCGGAGGCCGAGTGAATCAAAAAAGCCGAGCGCCACCTCCCGACTGCGTTTGAGGGCGGATTCCGGGTTGGGGCATAGATACTCAAATCCTAGTTGGGAGAATTCGCGGTAGCGACCGGCTTGAGGTCGTTCATAGCGGTAGCATCGAGCGATATAAAACAACATCCGCTCCCGTTGTCGGCCCAGCAGCTCGCTGCACCGCTCCTGGAACAGCGCCGTTGCCTCAGGAATCAGGCAGCAAGCGCGTCCCTTCTTATCGGGAAAGGCCCACATCTGGCCGATGATCTCGCTACCCCCGGCTTTTTGAATGAATGTATCTTGCGACCACAACGCCGGGACAATCGCCTCCTCTGCTCCAGCGTTAATGAAGATAGCTCCGGAATTGGGTTTCCAGAGCGCGAATTTGTGCAGCTTCCTCGCCAACGATGAAACGTGTTCCGCGAATCATGGTCATGAGAGTCTCCTCGGGGTAAAAAATAAAAAAGGCGCCGTAGGCGCCTTGGTCGTTTGTACAGGAAGGGGAAACTGCAATCCCGGATGTCCTGCTATGGACGTAACGAACCACGGCGCATCGAGTGACGACCGTGATGATGACGAGATTGGTTCGGGACGTTACGGAGTTCCATGCGGGCCATATTGGCACATTAATTTTGATTTGTGAACCGATCCACATGTCTCGGAGGCCCCGACGTGATCTCAAGGACCAAAACGAGTCACGTGGCTGAAGATCGTCGACAGCCTATCCTCTGTTGCCGACCGACCGGTTCTGGCCGAACATGGCCGGCCAATGCTCTGCAATGTGCGGCCGTCGCAGTTCGACCCGGTGCAGCCATTGGATGCCTCGGCAACTCAACGGCAAGGTTCAGTGCCAAGCTGATCTTCGGATGTCCAACTGCATGCACCGGCGAAGATCCTCGGACATTAGCACTGATGGGCTGTTACTCCGCGCTTTAGTAACGGACTGCGCAAGTGGCCGTCCCGGGCTGCCCTTTACTCTCTTGACGCGGCGTCAAGAGCCGTTCAAGCAGATCGGCGCTGTCTAGTTGCGCAATCCACCAGTTTAAAGCGTTCCCTACCTTGTCCTCGCGCCAAGCGAGGTAGCCATTCGTGAACTCGCGCACACCCACAATGCGACGCGCGACCAGCCTGCCTTCGTGTATCGGTTCTTTCGCTACGAAATCAGGCAGCATCCCGACAGCGATACCTTCACACAGTGCTTGCAGTTTGGCTGCGAGCGTCGGCACGATGACCAGTGGCTGTCCGTCACGGGTGGCCACAGATTGCCGTTGCAGTTCGCGAGAAGTGTCACTGATGACAACACCTCGATATCTTGCGATCGTTTCGCTCTCCAACGGCTCGGGGATGCGGGCGAGTGGATGGTCCGGAGCCACGACAAAAACGTGCCGGAGGGTTCCGATTGGCCGGGCCGCAATATTGGCGGCATGCGGCGGCTCGCCGAACGCCCCTATCGCGAGATCGGCACGCCGCGTAACCAGGGCATCCCACACGCCCCCAAGCACCTCGGTGGAAAGACTTAGCTGGGTATTCATCTCCAGGTCGTAGAAGGCATGGACATACGGCCATAAGGACTGGATTGGCAAGATTGCATCGACGCATAGTCGAAGCTCCGATTCCCAACTGTCTCGAATGCCTTTTGCTTTGGCCTCCAGGCGTCGAGCCGCGTCTAAAAGTCGACGCCCATCTTCCACGACAGCACGACCCGCTTCCGTGAGTCTCGTCCGTCTGCCGCTGCGATCGAACAGCTCGACGTCCATGTCGCTTTCCAGCTTTTGCACAAGGTAAGTGAGCGTGGACGGAACTCTATGCAACAACTCGGCCGCCTCGGCGAATGTACCGGTCCGGTCAATTGCATCCAAAACTTCGAGAACTTCAAATGACAGCTTGGTCGCCATACAGCGTCCTTAGATACTTCTATCGTTCACAGGCTTCACCGCGACGGCCGAGCGGCTTTGCCGCAGCAACGCTTACATGCGGTTGCCCAACCTTTCGGGACTCGCTCGGATGCTGATCAAATGGACAAAGGCGATGTCGTCCCTGACTCGGATGCTCTCGTTGACGAAGCCTCCGGCCACTCAATGGTCATTGCGGCAAGAGTCTAAGGTACATGCTGCCGTTTGTCTGCTCGTGGCGTGACGCACAGTTAGCCAGGCGCATGATTCTGCTCGCGTCAATTTAGTTGTCGCCCCGCCAGCGCAGCCACGGCCCGTTTATCGGTAGCGGCGAGCGGCGAGCGGCGACCGAGTCGCATTCCGGGTCAAGCGCCACGGCATCGACCGGTGTCCGGTGTGCGTGTCCCAAGACGATCGGACGCGCCCATATTCGCGCCTTCGCGTTCAGGGCGTGGCGTGCCGCGACGGATACGATTGGCACGCGTGTGTCCCTTGGCAAGGTACGGTCGACGTTCGAATGGCTGCTTGAGAGCGATTGCCTACGACTGTCTAGGCCGACTGCTGCCCGACATGGGCGCCAACAGCCGACCCTGAACAGCCCTTCAGGTTTATCCAAAGCGGCCAATCGTTGTGACCTGCGGCGGGATTGTATAGCCTCGCTCGATGAGTATCTTGGCCTCGGCGCGACTGCGGAATCATTCCCGATTAAATCGCTTCTCCCGCAGCGTGCCGTTGGAATCTTCAATGGAGTCGTTCTGCCAAGGGCGGCAAGAACGGACACAGCGTGTACGATCTGGTCTTCAAGAAAACCATCCAAGGAGAGAGGAATGAATCCGGAACAGGCCCGAGCCGAAGAAACCCAGGCGATGGAGCGCATGGTGGCCGCCACGCTGCGCGTGCAGAGTACGTTCGCCTCGATGCAGAAGCAATTTCCGCCGCAAGGCAGCGGCGAGCCTTCGCCGTTCGCGCTGCAAACCTTTGATGCCGCCCTGCAGGAACTTGAAGACGCACAGGCCGCGTTCGATGCGCTGCTGAACGATCTGATCGACGGTAACCGCTAAAGGCTACGCCCTTATCCGCACCGATTGCCGACGATCTAAAAAGCTGTGTCGAACGGCCGTTCGTGGCCGGTAGCGGCCTCTCGCCACCGCCGCCCGCAAGCCCGACGGCGAATCATCCCCGGACCCGTGCTTCCCGCTTCATACGCCTCTCGGCAGCCGCACCGCAAACACGGTTTCCGTCTGATCGGACCGCGCCTCGATCCGGCCGCGATGCGCCCTGGCGATTTCCCTCGCGATGAACAGGCCGAGCCCCAGGCCGGCATCGTCCCCCGTCCTTCCCTGAGGCTCTTCCCCGCGCTCGAGCGGATCGAAAATGCGGTCGAGCGTGCGCGGATCGATCTCCGGCCCGCCGTTGCTGACCTCGACGACCACCTCGGCGCCGGTCGTCGTGGCCACCACCCGCACCGGTGTATCGCGCGCGCCATACTTGACGGCATTGCTCACCAGGTTGCTCAGCAACTGCTGCATTCGCTGGTCGTCCCATTCGCCCCGGAGATCGCCGCGCATATCGACGGTAATTTCACGATCCGGATGACCGGCTCGCAACTCGTCCACCACATTGTCGAGCACATGTGCGAGATCGATATTGCGGGGAACGACGTTGATGCCCAGCCCGAGCTGGGTCCGATTGAAATCGCAGAGATCGTCGAGAAGGCCCTGCATGCGGCCACCGCTTCGAATCAGCCGCGCGGCGGCCTCCGATACGGCCTCACCTGCATTGAGGGCGGCAAGATACGACGCCGTGAGCTGGATGGTCTGCAGCGGCGTGCGCATGTCGTGGCTCAGCATGCCGAGGAGCAGGTTGCGAGCCTGTTCGACCTGGTCGGTAAAAAAAGAGACTGATTCGGCCAGCGCTTGATCGATCGCTTCGTTGAAGCGAATCATGTCGTCCATGTCAGGCGCCCCCGGCTGGCACGCGTCGATCCACAGCCGCAGCACACTGGCACGCAGCGCCCGATACTCGGCTGCCAGCTGGTTGATGTTGAAGCCCCGCCGGGCGCGCAGAACGGCATGCGTCTGGGCGGCCGTCTCGCCGGCGTTCGCCGGCTCGGGGGCGCGCCCCAGCGATTTTTCGTGTTGCGCTTCCCGCGTTTGCGGCGTCACGATGTCCCTGGCGACGGCGATCAGGATCTCGCGCGCGTGGTCGCGCAGCCCCTGCGAGTTCATGTGCCTCGCGGCCGGTAACAACGTGGCGGCAAACGCTTCCCAGTGCACCAGGATCGTTTCCATGTTCCGTACGATGAAATCAGCAAGACGCATATCGCCCCTCACAACGGAATGAACGTTGGACGCTTCTGTCGAACCGCACGATATCACTGAATAACGGCGTGATCCGACGATTCGATCGCCGCCGTCGTCATTTCCGGCTGCGCGGGCGACGAATGTCCGGCGGCCAAGGCCCGGCCGGCCGAACGATTCCGGATGCACCATGGTCCTTTCCAGGGCCGAATCAGGCTTCGATTCGCACGCCCGTCACGTCGGGCGGCCAGCATCGCCGATAATCGATGCGCGTCACCCCGTTCCGCCGGACGCCGCCTTTCGGTTGCCGCGGCACCGGCAGCACGAACCTTGCTTCGCGCCCGTTCGACTTCCATCCGACGGTGGAGTCGGCCGCCTCTTCCCGCCACGGCCGGCCGCCGGCACGAAACTGAACATGCCCAGGAAAAAATCCAGCCTCTGGCTGCGGCATCTCGAACTGTTTTCCATCGCGACCGGTGCGCGGCCGAAGAAGCGGGCCGGCAAGCCGCGACCGGCTGCCCAAAAAGCCGCCAAGAAGGTCGCTCAACGCACCATCAAGCCGGCCGCCGCCCCTGCCGCCAAACGGCCGGGCACCGCGCCCGCCGCACGTGCGCCGTCGGCCCAACCGCCCGGCACCTGGCTGCGCTCGTTTCATTCCGCCGGCCCGAGCGCCGGCCGGCTCGTGAACCATCTTGCGTACGCGCTGTATCTTCCCGCCGCACCCGCCAAGACAGCGGGCATGCCGGCGGTCGTCATGCTGCACGGCTGCAAGCAGACCGCCGAATCGTTCGCCGCGGGCACGCGCATCTGCCGTCTGGCCGAGCGAGCGGGGTTCGCCGTGCTGTTTCCCGAACAGGCCAAGACGACCCATGCGCACCGCTGCTGGCACTGGCATGGCGACGCGACCGAGTCCGAAGCCGCGGCCGTCGCGTCGCTGGTCGACGCCATCGTGCGGCGCCACGGCTTCGATCGCGACCGGATCTACGTGGCCGGCCTGTCCGCCGGCGCCGGGCTCGCCGCGGCGCTGGCGCTACGGTATCCCGACCGTTTCGCGGCGGTCGGCCTGCACTCCGGCCCGGCCATCGCGCCGCCGTCGTCGACGATGGCCGCGATGAGCCTGATGCGTCGCGGGCTCCGCGACGATCCGGTCGCCGCGCTCGACGCGTGCGCCGACGCCGCGTCCTATCCCGGCATGCCGGCCCTCGTCATCCACGGCGCGCTCGATACGGTCGTGACCGACCGGAACGCGACGCAGCTCGGCATCGCGTTCGCGCGGCTCAACCGGCTCGTCGACGAACACGGTGCGATCCGCGTCGGCGAGCAACGCAGCTACGCGCAGGACGATGCGGACTACGTCGATTATCTGAAGGGTGGGCGACTGGTCGTCAGGGTATGCATCGTCCGCCGGCTGCCGCATGCGTGGAGCGGGGGAGATCCGAGCGAGCCGTTCCATTCCGCCAAGGGGCCGGACGCGACCGCGATGTTCTGGCATTTCTTTCGTCGTCAGCGCCGCAAGCGCCTGGCGTGACGCATGACGCTCGTAGCGGCCGCCGTCATGACGTCAAACCCGCTGCTCCAGCGCTGCCGCGTTCGCGCGCTCGCCGGCACGCCGAACCGGCAACCGTATCCGGAAGGTCGTGCCGCGCCCCGGCTCGCTGGTCACGTCGATCGCGCCGCGATGACGCTCGACGATGCCGTGCGATACCGACAGCCCGAGCCCCGTGCCCTGCCCGACCGGTTTCGTGGTGAAGAACGGATCGAAGATCCGCCGGACGACGTCGGGCGTCATGCCGGCACCGGTATCGCTGATCGCGATCGACACCTGATCGCCGTCGCTCGACGTGCTGATCGTGATCACGCCGCGCTCCGGAATCGCCTGCGCCGCGTTGACCAGCAGGTTCATGAAGACCTGATTCAATTGCGACGGCAGGCATTCGACGTGCGGGACATCGCCGTAATCGCGCACGATGTCGGCCTTGTACTTGAGCTCGTTGTGGACGACGTTGAGCGTGCTCTCGAGGCCCGCATGCAGATCGACCACGCTCCATTCGTCGCTGGCCGGGCGGGAAAAATCGCGCAGATCCTGCACGATGCGCCGCACGCGCAGCGCGCCGTCGATCGACTCGTCGATCAGCATCGCGATCTCGTCGCGGACGTAGTCGAGATCCGCCGCGCGGTGCGCGGCCGTCAACGCATCGCGGGTGGCCGGATCGAGCTGCGGCAGCGCGGCTTCATGCGCGGCGATCACGTCGAGCAGGCTGCGCACCCATGTCTTCAACGTATTGAGGTTCGCGCTGACGAAGCCGATCGGATTGTTGATCTCGTGCGCGACGCCGGCCGCGAGCTGGCCGATCGACGCGAGTTTTTCCGACTGCAGCAACTGCTCGTGGGTTTCCGCGAGCGCATGCAGCAAGCGTCGCTGCTCGTCCTTCTCCTGTTCGAGCAGCGCGTGCGCGGCCTTGCGTTCGTCGATCTCGGCCGCCATGTTCTCGCGCGTGCGTTGCAGCATCTGCGTCGTTTGCTCGTAGCTGTACAGCGCGCGTTCGAGTTCGCCGGTTCGCACCCGCACGAGCCGTTCGAGCGTGTCGGTCATCCCGCGCAGGAAAGTCGTGCGCGCATCGAAGCGGCACACCAGCAGCGTGACGACCAGCGTCGCCATCGTAAACAACGCGACGGTGGTCGCCAGCCACGGCGCGTCGACGCCGTTCGCGGCGCCGCACCGCGCATCCGGCGCGAAATGCGCGGCCGCCATCGCCGTGTAGTGCATGCCGGTAATCGCGATGCCCATGATGACGGCCGCGCCGATACGTTGCGCGGTCGCGTGGCGCGCCTGCTGCATGCGCAACGCCTGTGCGATCCACAACGCGGCCGTCGATGCGATCACCGCGATGCCGATCGACGCGGCGAACAGCGCGGCATCGTAGCGAATGCCGGGCTGCATGTGCATCGCGGCCATCCCCGTGTAGTGCATGCCGGCGATCCCGCCGCCCATCAGCACGCCGCCCATGCCCAGTCGCCGCCAGCCCAGCCGTGCGCGCGTGACGACGTTCAGCGCGAAATACGATACGAGCACCGCGATCGCCAGCGACGCCCCCGTTTCCTGCCACGCATAGCCGAGCGGCACCGGCAACGAAAACGCGAGCATGCCGACGAAATGCATCGACCAGATTCCGGTGCCCATCGCCGCCGCGCCACCGCCCAGCCACGCGCGCTTGAGCTTCGGATCGTCGAGCAGCGAGATGAACGCGGCGAGGTCGAGCGTCGTATACGACGCCAGCGTCGCGATCGCGAGCGACAGCACGACGAGCGGAAGGTTGTAGATGCCATGCATGATCGGGCGCCCGCAACGGGTTGAGTGCATCGCCGCGGTAGGGGCAGGCGCCCGTCCCGCGGCCATCTTGCCGACGTTCGATGTCAGGCCGGCGGCGCGCCTGCGTTGGGTGCGTGCGCCTGCGCGGCCGGGCCGGCCAGCACGAGAATGTCGAACGGCGTGCCCTCCCGCGTTTCGAAGCGACGCACGAGTTCGATCTGATGCGCGGACATCACGCTGCCTTTCGTCATCAGCAACACGCCGCGATGCGTGCGCAGATCGTCGGCGAGCTCCATCCCTTCGCGCAGTTGCGCCGAGCGGATTTCCGCGACGGACGCCGCGATGCCGAGGCTCGCCGGGTCCCGCATCAACTCGATGAAGCCGGCGACCAGTTGCGGGTCGTAACGCACGCTCGCCTGCGAGCGCAACACGTCGATCGCCTGTTCGATCGAATGCGGCGCACCGATTTCGCCGTGGCGCAACCCTTCGAAATCGCGCGCGATCGCGACGATCCGCGACCCGACCGGAATCGCATCGCCGACCAGCCCGTCCGGCGTGCCGCGGCCGTTGAAGCGCTCGTACTGGTGCAGCACGATCGACGCGACCTTGTGCAACTGGGCGACCGGCGTCAGCACCATCTGCGCACGCAACGGATGCTCCTGAAACACGCGGTGCTCGTCCGTCGTCATCCGCGCGAGCGGCTTGTGCAGCAATTCGTCCGGCAGCGACAGCTTGCCGATGCCGTGCAACAACCCCGCGAAGTAGACGTCCTGCGCATGCAGTTCGCTCATCCCCGACGCCAGCGCGAGCCGGCGCGCGATCTCGCCCACCCGCATCGCATGCCCGCTCGCGGCCCCGCAGCGCAGTTCGATCATGCTCGCGCACACCTGAACCATCGCCGTGAAACTGCTTTTCAGGTCGCTTTGCGCCGCTTCGAGAAACATCACCGTCTGGCCGAGTTCCTCGGTACGCGCGCGCACCTGCGTTTCGAGGTCCGTATTGAAACGGCGCAACGCTTCGTTCTGCGCCTCCGTCAGCGCCGCCAGCCGGGCCGCTTCGCGACGCAGACGGCGCTGTTCCAGCGCCTGATCGACGGTCAGCAGCAGGTCGTGATCGTCCCACGGCTTGTTCAGGTAGCGATACACGCCGCCTTCGTTGACGGCCTGCACGACCGACGCGATCTCCGCATAGCCGGTCAGCAAAATGCGCATCGTGTCCGGGTACAGCGCCCGCGCGCGCGCCAGAAATTCCGCGCCGCTCATGTGCGGCATCCGCATGTCTGACACGATCAGGTCGATGTCGGTCGACGCCAGGATCTCGAGCGCGGTCTCGCCGCTGTCGGCGGTCACGATGTCGTAGCCGGCGGGCCGGAACACGCGGCGCAGCGCCGACAGCACGTTCGGTTCGTCGTCGACCAGCAGGATCGACGGGACGCGGGGCACTTCGACGGATGCGGCTGCGGCGTCGGATGTTTCGGGCGGCACGGCATTCACGCCGTTTGTTGCAGATGTCGTCATAATCGGCCTCGGATCAATTATTTACGCCCTCTCTGCAACATCGGCCGACTCCGCGTTTTCCACATGGGTGAAAACGCTAATACGTGCGTGTCGATTTCAACCGGAATGCGTCACGCGAACGCTACGTCGCCGCCGTGCCCGGTTCGCGCCGATAGTAGATGTCCCATTCCGCTTCATCGGTTCGCACGAAGCCGTGCCGTTCGTAGAAGCGGTTCGAGTCGCTGCCGCGCAATGCGCCGACGCGAACGGGCATCCGTCGTTCGTCGGCGGCAGCAAGGATCTCGCGCAGCACGGCGGCGCCGATACCCTTGCCCTGATGCGCGGGCACGATATACAGGTGGTCGAGCAACCAGTGATCCGCCATCGGGCGGAGCGTATAGAAACCCGCACGCGCATGGCCGGCTTCGATGAAACGGCATAGCGCCGGGTCGAACGACGCGAGAAACCGGTCGCGCGCACGCTGCGGATCGAAACGGCCGATGCGCTCGAGGCTGTCGCGCATCGCGGCGATGCGGATCGCGACGAGGGCGTCGGCGTCGGCCGGCGTGACGGGGAGGAAGGTCAGTGTCGTTGTCATTGGCCGGCGGGATTCGTGCAGGAGCGCGCACCCGGCGTGGCGCTGCGGCGCCAGCCGGGTTTCGACGGGGACTTGGGTGCAGCACGTCACGCCCCCGATCAGTGAGCGTGACGCAAGCGAGCCGATGCAATCGGCTCAATGAATAAAAAGCGCTGGCCGATGCCCTGGCCAGCAAAACGGTTCTGGCGATCCGAGGTTGGTGTGTGCCAGAACCACATGCATTGAACGGCGTACGCCCGACAATCTGTGATCGCAGTTTAGACCAGGCTAAGCGATGCGATCAGGTCTGCGCCCGCGCCCGTCGACCTGAAGGTATCGTCGGGCTTCGGCGCTTCCCATGTTGCGATCATCTCGTCGGTCGGAAGATAGTCGGGATCGGCCGACGCGACGCCGACCCACACGCCTTGGGATACCTGCCTGCCATGGAGATAAAAGTGCAGTTCCCGGCCAGCGCGTTCGCACGTACACCTGATTCGCTCCACCGACTGACCCAATCTTCTGATCCGCGCGACCTGGTTGCGATCCAGTTCGAACATGGCACTCATCACGCCGTCGCAATCGCCGATGCCGAGCATGTTGCTGTCGTCAGTGAATGCCCACGAAGGATGCGGTGTGCCTAGGCGCAGCATGAAAAAAGCTGCGGACTCTGAACCAATCATCATGTTTCTCCGGCAAAAAATACGTCGTTCCACCAACTGAAACTTGATAAGAACGCACGTTCATCCCATCCTGCTTTTCCCGCCCTGCCTCAAGGTTCGAATAGACGTACGCCAGCGCCTGATAATGGGCGGGGCGACATTGAAACGCACACCGCCCGTCGCTTCCGAAGCCCTTACACGCTTGCCTGCCGGGGTACGGTTTCCGCGGCGATACTGTCCGAACCGGACAGCCTCACCGCGACTGCAGCGGCGGCCGTGCTCCCGTAGACGTTGAGGGCGGTTCGCCCCATGTCGAAAAAGGCGTCGACGCCCAGCAGCAGCAGCACCGCATCGGCCGGCAACCCGATCGACGTGAGAACGATGGTGATGGCGACGATCGCCCCGGAGGGCACATTGGCCGCGCCGTCGATGGTGATGATCGTCAGGATCAGGATCGTGATCACCAGCGGCCAGGACCAGGCGAGATGATAGGCATCGGCCAGATAGCCGACCGCAAGGGCCGTGTAAAGTACCGCGCCGTCGCGATTGAAAATATAGGCCAGCGGCAGGATCGTGGACGCCACGCCGTAAGGCACGCCCAGTTCAACCAGCTTCTTCAGGTGCAACGGGTAGGTAATTTCGGACGAACGCGTCGTGAAACCCAGGATCAGCGGCTCCTTCACCTTCCTGAGAACGGCCAGCGGCGACTGACCGGCGATGCGAATGACGAGGGTGAGGACGACCGCCAGAATCGCCATGCCGAGATAGGCGACGCCCAGAAGCTCGACAAGCGAGTGCGCGCCGGTGAACCCCTTGGCCGACAACAGCTGCGCGATCGCGGCAAAGATCGCGAGCGGCGACCATGCGATCACCCACTGGACCATCTTGAACAGTCCCGACAGCAGCGCCTCGAAAACGGCAATCGCGGGCTCGGCACGCTCCGGCGCGGCCGCCAGGGCCGCCCCGAAAATCACCCCGAAAACCAGCACGGGGAGCGAATTCCCCGCGGCGAGCGCAGCGACGATGTTGGCGGGGATCAGGTCGACGAGAAATTTCGTCCAGTCGATACTGGACGCAAGCGCGGCGGGCATCGATCCGGACTGAACCATGCTCGCCCCGAGACCCGGTCGAAATGCAAAGTTGAGCAGCAGGCCGAGCGAGGCGGCCAGACCCGTCATCAACACGAAGAAGCCGATACTCGACAGTGCGACCTTGCCGAGCCGCTCGCGAAGCCGGCCCGCACGAAAGACCCCGACCGTGACCGACAGGAAAATCAGCGGCATGACGACCATCTTGATCGCGTGGCCGAACATCGCGCTCAGGAAGCCCAGCTTCGCGGCAAAGCCTGGAGCAAACACGCCGCAAGCGGCGCCCATGACAAGCCCGCCAAGCATTTGCATCGGGAGGGAAAGCCCTTTATTTTTCATGTTCATGCCGTGCCTTTAGCAGTTTGATCCGTGCCGGCGTGCCGTCAACGATGTGATTCCACATATGCCGACGCGCCAGCTCGCCGTCGTTCGCTTCGATTGCGTGAAAGATGTGCAGGTGCTCGATCGTGCCGCGCCGAACGGTTTCGGCGTCGCCACGCGGAAGTTCGTTCAGGGCCAGGGTCTGGGCTCGCAATAGACCATACGCCGAGGAGATACGCACGTTCCGTGCGGCGGCGAACAACTCCTGATGAAATACCCAACCGATACGTTGCTCGAGCATGATGTCCGCGACGTCCCGGTCAAGCAGTTCCTGCATTTTTGCTGCAGCCTCGCGAAGGCCTGCCGTCACGCCCGACCTCGCAGCCAGAAACGCCGCGGTACTCTCCAGGGCCAGCCGCATTTCGAAAATTTCGCGGAGATCGCTGGTAGTCGGCGACGCAACATAGGTGCCACTCTTTTCGATGACGACGACCAACCCTTCGGATTCGAGCAAATGCAATGCGCTGCGCACGGGCATTTGGCCGAAGCCGAGTTCGTCGGACAAGCCCCGGTGGGATACTTTCTGCCCGGGCGCAAAGCGGCCGTCAAAGATCCTCGCTCGGATCTCCTCGTAGGCAAGCTCTGCATCTGTCGAGACTTTCGACGTCATCTGTGATCGCAGTTAGCGTATGATTGTAAAAGAGGTGACGGATAGGAAATTACCCTTACTGGTAACGCACGGCAACTGCTAATTTTGCGAGTGGGTATACCGAAAGAAAACTGGAAGAAAATCTGCGTCACGAAGAGAGCCGATAATTATATGACTTCACAAGATGTGCGCTTTACCATCTGTGCCGTCCGTGCGGAAGAAACCTATCCCCTCAGGGCCGCGATCCTGATGGCGGGAGATGAAGAGGGAAGCGCTTTACACGGAGATCACGCGCCAACCACCCTGCATTTTGCCGTTCGCGACCACGACACTATTGTCGCCGTGGCATCCGTGTGTAAAGAAGGACAATCCGGCGTGCCGAATGCGCAAGCCTGGCGCCTGCGCGGCATGGCCGTCCATCCGTCGGTCCGCGGCCTGGGGTTCGGCCGCCTGCTGGTCAATCTGTCCATTCGCCATGTGTGCGAACAGCGTGGCACGCTGCTCTGGTGCACGGCACGCGAGTCGGCCTACCAGTTCTATGAAATGCTCGGCTTCAATCGCGATCCGATTCCGATTTCGCTGCATGGCCGCGACGACATGAAATTCTATTTAATGCAGCGCCCGATCGAATGCTGAGTTTCGTCCACGACTGACGTTCGTTCGAACGCAATTCCGGGGCCGATGTCACGCAGTTGGCTGTCGGCCCGAAACCCCCCGTTCAACCGGCGCCCGCCTGAGCCGGTTCGCCCGCGCGAAGATCGAGATCGCTTGCGGCGCCTTTTTCCCCGAGAAGAATTGCGGGCCCTCGCCTCTCGTCCCATCCGGAAACAGTCGTTGAAGCAATAGCCGCGAGATATTCAGAGCCGATCTGCTCGGAACTGTCCGCCGCCGTATCACATGCGGAAAGCGCTTACGGCTTATACGGACACGCATTCAACAATCGCGCCCTTCATTTCGATTATCGCAATCCGAAATCAAAATGAACGGTCACCACCGGTACTGCCGGATTGTTGCTCTCGATGGCTGTCCCTTGCAGTCGATTATCGTCCCCACACGACCCAACCTGAATTCGCTTGCCGACGTCGAGCGCATCAGCGTGATGCCGCGGACTTCGATAACACATCGCCTACTTGCTGGTTCTTATAGGGGAAACCCCGTAAGGCACGCGTCCATCAAACGAGATTAACTTATACCAAACAAATTTTGACGGGAATTTATGTTCCTGATATGGTTTTTGCACCTGCAAAGTGCGGCCACGCAGGGGGTGCAGGACAGATCGAGCAGTACAAGCAGTACGACGTTCCCCATACAAAATTGTAAGGATCACGAAATGAGTGAAGCCGGCATGCCGATGTGGCGAATATGACGCCGGCCCTCGCGACCGAGGCGACGCGCAGGCCGCGCGCCGTCACCTGCATTCGAATACGACAAAAGCCGTTTCACCCCTTCCCGAAACCACTCCTGACAGTGAAATGCAGATGAAAAACAAGAAGATCAACATCAGCGTTATCGCTGTTGCCGCCTTCGCAGCATCCTCGGCAGCAATGGCACAGTCGTCGGTCACCCTGTATGGCATGCTCGATGCGGGCATCGGCTATACGTCGAACATCAACGGCCACAGCAGGTTCGGCCTCGATGGCGGCGCGGCGGGCTCGAACAAGTGGGGCCTCCGAGGGCAAGAGGACCTCGGTGGCGGCCTCCAGGCGGTATTCAAGATCGAGAATGGTTTCAACATCGCGACAGGCGGCATCGGCGGCCAAGGGCCGATCGGTACCACACGTTCGCTGTTCAACCGTCAGGCCTACGTGGGCCTCGCATCCAGTCAGTACGGCGCGTTGCGCATGGGGCGCCAGCTCGATGCCGTGACGGAAATGGTTCAGGTCCTGACGGGCGACGCCATTTCCGCGTCGACGTTCTCGACGCCGGGCGACGTCGACAACAACGACAACACGACGAACCAGAACAACGCCGTGAAGTACATCTCGCCGATCATCCACGGCTTCCAGGCCGAAGCCGCGTACTCGTTCGGCGGCGTGGCCGGTGCAACGGGGTCGGGTCAATCGTGGTCGGCGGCCGCGACCTACGCTCAAGGCGGCCTGACGGTCGCCGGCGGCTACTTCCGTGCGGCCAACCAGGGCGAGAACGGATGGACGAACGCGACGGCGCAACCGAGCTTCGGTGGCGCGCTGGGCTATCCGAGTTCGGGCTACAACGGCGGCAATGCGTTCAAGAGCGCGGGCATCGCGCAAATCGCCGCGCAATACGAGGTGGGGCCGTACACGGCCGGCTTGCGCTACTCGAACGCCCAGTACAAGGGTAACGACGGCCAGCCGTCGATCCACTTCAACGTGCTGGGTGCGCTGCTGCAGTACCGGGTCACGCCGGCGCTGTCGCTGGCAACGGGTTACACGTACGTATACGGTTCCGCGGCCACCCCCACGCAAGCAGCCGAAGGCCGCACGATGGCATCGATCAACCAGGTGTCGCTGGGTGCGACGTACTCGCTGTCGAAGAGTACCGCGCTGTACGCGATGGGTGCCTACGTGCATGCCAAGGGCGCGCAGGCTTCGGCTGCCGACTTCGGCAACACCTCGTCGGGCGGCAACCAGGTTCAGGTCAACATCGGCATGTTCCACGGCTTCTGATCGTCCACTCGCAAGCCGGGGTAGTGGCCCCACTACTCCGGCGTCGTGCCGCTCTCCCGGCTCGCCATCCCTTCCATCCATTCCTCGAACGCGGACACCGCGGCATCGTCGGCACGATCGGCGTTCGTCACCAGCATGTAGTCGTCAGCGCGCCATACGGGCGATGCGATGGGACACACGAGGCGCCCCTCGGCGAGATCGCGCCCGATCAGCGGCAGCGATGCCAGCGCGACGCCGAGCCCTTCGATGGCCGCGCCAAGCTGAAGATTCACGTGATCGAATTCGACATGGCGCGCGGCCCGCAGATCGGACGCGCCCGCTTCCTTCAACCAGTGCGACCAGGCGGAGCGCGTCGTGGCCGAATGCAGCAGCGTGTGATGGCGCAGGTCGGCCACGCTCTGGATCGGCTGCTGGCGCAGCAACGCAGGATTGCAGGCCGGCACGCGCAGGTCGGGCATCAACGGACGCGACACGACGCCCGCGCCTTGCTCGGGACCGGAGCGGACACCGATATCGAAAGCGTCGGCGACATAGCGCAGCTTGCGCGATGTCGTCGATACCCTGACGTCGATGTCGGGGTACCGCGAATGGAAATCGGCGAGCCGCGGCAGCAGCCAGCAAAACGCAAAGCTCATCGGCACGTTCACCCGCACGACGCCTGAGATCCGGTGCGTGAACGTGTTGTGGCGCAGCCGCACAACCGCGGTACCGAGACGCTCGAACGCGTGGCTGACGTCGTTCAGCAACGCCGCCCCTTCGTCGGTCAACGCGACACCGCGCGGACGACGGTCGAACAACGGCAGGCCGAACCAGTCCTCCAGCAACCTGATCTGCTTTCCGACGGCCCAGTGAGTGACATGCAGTTCGGCCGCGGCGCCCGCGAAGCTGCCGTGCCGCGCGACCGCATCGAACGCGCGCAGCGCATTGAGCGGGGGCAACTCGCCCCGGTGCTTCGCAACATCCCGGCTTTCGCTCATGACGTGACTTTTTCTCTCCATTGACGCGATTTTAGCTCAATTGAAATGGCGGTCCCCTCAGCCCTAAAATCGACACATCGAGGCTGAAAGCGATACCACGAGCGGCTTCCATTCACCGCTCGCTCGGAGCGAATGACGATGCGCCTGCCGGTTTTTTCCCCTCCCATCATGCGGGAAACCGCGCCACCCCGACGGCGCGTGCTGTGGCTATCGTGCACTGCACACGCCATGCACGATGGTTATACGGACATGATCTACGCGTTGCTGCCCGTGTGGCAGTCGGAATTCGGGCTCGACTTTGCGGCCCTGGCCATCCTGCGCGGCGTCTATGCCGGCACGATGGCGACGCTGCAGTTGTCCGCCGGGCGTCTCGCGCAACGTCTGGGCAGCCGCGCGACGCTCGCACTCGGTACGCTGCTCGCCGCGCTCGGCTATGCGCTCGCGGGCATGTCGGGCGGCCTGCTCGGGCTGGGCATCGCGCTGGCAATTTCGGGCGGCGGCTCCAGCACGCAGCATCCGATCGCTTCGGGCGCCGTCTCCCGCTTCTATGGGCGCGACGCGAGAGGCCCGCTGAGCATCTACAACTTTTCCGGCGATCTCGGGAAATCGGCGCTGCCGGCCGCCATTTCGCTGCTCGTGACCCTGATGCCGTGGCGTCATGCGCTATGGATCGTCGCCGGACTGGGCTGCATCGTGGCCGCCGCCATCGCGCTCTGGTTTCCCGCCGTGCCGCGCGGTGCGGCGAATACGACGGCGAAAGAGCATGCGTCCGCTCAACGCGGCGGCACGGCAAAAAGCGGATTCTCCGCGCTCTTCTCCATCGGCGTGCTCGATACGGCCGTACGCATGGGACTGCTTACGTTTCTGCCTTTTCTGCTGAAGGCAAAGGGTGTCTCGCCTCAACTGCTGGGAACGGCCCTCGCACTCGTTTTCATTGGCGGTGCGGCCGGCAAGTTCATGTGCGGCTGGCTCGGTGCGCGCATGGGCATGGTGAGGACGGTGCTGCTCACGGAGGGCGGGACAGCGGCGTCCATCATCGCGGTGATGTATCTCCCGTTGGCGCCGACCATGGTGCTGCTGCCGATTCTGGGTATGATGCTCAACGGCACTTCGTCGGTGCTGTACGGAACCGTCCCCGAGCTGTCCGCACCCGAGCGCACCGAGCGCGCATTCGCGATTTTCTATACCGGGACGATCGCATCGGGCGCGCTATCGCCCGTTCTCTACGGTTTCCTGGGCGACCGGATCGGTGTGCACGGCGCCACCTATGCGACCGCGTTGACCGCCCTCGCGATCTTTCCGCTCGCCCTCGCACTGCGCCCGCATCTGGCGGATGACTCGACAGGAGAAACACCATGACGAAATCCGGCTACCCGTCCGTCGCGCTCGTCGGTCCGGGCGCAATCGGCACGACCGTCGGCGCGGCCCTTCACGAAGCCGGCCGCACGCCGGTGATCTGCGGCCGCTCCGCGCACGCGGAATTGAAATTGCGCTTCGATGGCGGCGAGATCGTCGTGCCCGGGCCGGTCCTGACCGACCCGCAAGCAGTCAAGGAAACGGTCGATCTCGTGTTCGTCGCGGTCAAGTCGACGCAGACGGCGAGCGCGGCACCGTGGGTTGCCGCGCTATGCGATGCGAATACCGTCATCTGCGTGCTGCAAAACGGCGTCGAGCAAAAAGCCGCCTTCGCACCGTATGCGGCGGGCGCCGCGATCGTGCCGTCGGTCGTCTGGTTTCCGGCGCAACGCGAATCCGGCGCGTCGGTGTGGCTGCGGGCCAAGCCTCGCCTCACCCTGCCCGATACGCCGGCGAGCAACGTGGTGGTGTCGGCCTTGCGCGGCACGCGCTGCGCGCCCGAGGTGGCGGAGGATTTCATCTCGCTCGCATGGCGCAAGCTGCTGCAGAACGCCGTGGCCGGGCTCATGGCGCTGACCGGTCGTCGCGCCGGCATGTTCTCGCGAAGCGACATCACCGAACTGTCGCTCGCCTACCTGAAGGAATGTCTCGAGGTCGCGCGTGCGGAAGGCGCGACGCTCGGCGATGAAGTGCCGCAGGAGATCATCGACGGATTCCATGGCTTTCCGCCGGATTTGGGTACGTCGATTCTGGCCGACCGGCAGGGCAACCGCCCGCTCGAATGGGACTGCCGGAATGGCGTCGTGCAGCGATACGGACGAACGCACGGCATTCCGACGCCGATCAGCGATCTGGTCGTGCCGCTGCTCGCGGCAGCGAGCGACGGGCCGGGTTAACAGCGGGACATGCTCTATCCAGCCCGACCAGCGTGAATCCGCGCGAGAGACGGCCCGGGTGAGAAACGCAACGGCGGCTTAGCGACTCGCCGCCGCCGGCTCATTGCGATGGAGGCTCGCCGCATCCTGTCGAGCTACCGCAAGTAGGGCTTGATGTTCGTCAGCGCGCGGGAAACATACTCGTCCTTCTCCCCGACCGGCGCGACATAGTGCAGCGCGCCGCGCGCGGCGTCCTCCCCTTCGAGACGCGCGATGAGCCACGCGGCCAGATACGGCGAAGCAAGGCAGCCACCCGCCGTGGCGACGTTACCTTGAGCGAAGAACGGTTGATTCAGGACCTCGACGCCAGCCTCGATCACCCAGGGTTTGGTCGTGAGATCGGTGCAGGCCGGGATCGTGCCGAGCAACCCGAGCTTCGCCAGAATCAACGTGCCCGAACATTGCGCGCCGATCAACTGCCGGGCAGGGTCGAACCTGAGCTGCGCCATCAGCGCCGCGTCGTTGACGACGTCCCGCGTTTGAATACCGCTGCCGATGATGACGGCATCGGCCGTGCAGGCGTCCGCCAACGTCGATTGCGCGTGCACGGTTACGCCGTTCATCGACGTGACGGAAGGCTCCGGGCACGCAAGGGTGACACGCCAGCCGGGCTTCCTGATTCGATTGAGCACGCCGAGCGCAATGAGGGAGTCGAGCTCGTTGAAGCCCTGGAAGGTTACGATCGCGATGTGCATGGGGCACCCTGTCTCCAGTCAGTCGACGCATCTTGCCAGATTGCCGTCACGAACGGCAGTGCCCTGCCGAAACTGACTGTTACAGCCAGCAACCCCGGCGCCGCCAGGTATCACGAGCACACTGCGCCCCACTATTCGTCAGTGACGCGCAAGTCTATGCCGGACGGTTCGACGAATTCCCCGTTCTCCGCGTCGTCACTCCGCCATCCTCGGCGGCCACGCATGGCCTTCGGCCTGGCAATGCCGGCACCACGCATACAGCGCGTCGTACATCACCAGACCATGCTCGAGCATGTCGTGATCGTCGGAAAACATGTCCGACAGTCCGAGCGAAATCGCATAAAGCCCGCTGGATTGCGGCGTCAGATCGAGCCGCGACGTATCCGCGCCGCGAATGATACGGGCCATGTGCTGCAGCGCCCGATCGTCGGCCAGACCATACTTGTCGAGAAACGCATCGAAACTGCATTGCTCGCCGACGTGCGTCAATTCCACGCCCGGAATGTCGTACGGAATCGCACCGGTCTCGTTGGCGATCCGCAGCACGTCGCCCGGCGGGACGTACAGAAATTCGGGCGTCTCATCGATAAAACGGGCAATGAGCCAGGGGCAGGCAACCCGGTCGATTTTCGGGCGTTGTCGCGTAATCCATTGCATGGCGGCCTCCACGGTCAGTGATGCAGCAGCGGGTACACGATCAGGCCGATCGCGGCGGCCCCGCCCACGACCACCGGCTCCGACAGCTTCTTGAACCTGACCAGCAGCACGATCGCCGCGAGCGCCATCAAGGCGGTGGGCACATCGACGATCGAACGTCGGGCCAGCACGATCACCGACCCCGTGATCGCGCCGACGGCCGCGGCCGTCACGCCGTCGACGAATGCCAGGATCGCCGGCAGCCTGCCGTACTTCTTGAAGTACGGCGCCGGCAACACGGTGAACAGGTAGCACGGCAGGAACGTGCCGGCCGCCGCCACGCATGCGCCCGGCAGCCCCGCCACCAGATAGCCGATGAAGCCCACCGTGATGACGACCGGGCCCGGCGTGATCATCGCGACGGCCACCGCATCGACGAACTGCTTCTCGTTGAGCCAATGGTGCTCGGTGACCACGCCGCCATAGAGGAACGGCACGATCGCGAGCCCCGAGCCGAACACGAAGGCGCCGGCCTTCGCAAAGAACGCGGCGAGTTGCGCGAACTGCGGCCAGTCGACGATACCGAGCCATGCCCCGGTGGCGGAGACGGGCAACGCCACGGCCGCATCGACGCGCCGCTGGCGCAACCACCCGGGCGGCGCACGCGTGAACCAGACGACCAGGCCCGCCGCGAGAAACAGCCACGCCGCTTCCGATTCGGTGATCACCGTCACGGCAACCAGCGCGAGATAGATCGCCCACAGCAGCTTGTCGTGACCGATGCTTTTCGCGGTCAGCTTGCGCGCGCTGATCGCGATGATGCCGATCACCGCCGCGCCGACGCCGTAGAACACCGATTGCATCCACGTCAGGCCGCCGAATCGCGTGTACGCATAGCCGAGCAGCACCACCATCAGAAACGAAGGCAGTACGAACGCGATCCCGACCAGCGTGGCGCCGACGATCCGGTAGTGCACGTAGCCGAGATAGATCGCCAGTTGCGCGGCAAGCGGGCCGGGGGCGAGCTGCGCGAGCGCGAGGCCCTCCTTGTAGTCCGCGTCCGCGATCCATCCGCGCGTGTCCACGAGATCCCGATGCATGTAGCCGGCGAGCGCGACGGGCCCGCCGAAACCGGTCGCGCCGAGCCACGCGAAGTACCGGGTCAGTTGCCACAGCGTATAGGCCGGGCGGTCGCGATGTGTATTCATGTCGAGGCGCGCAGAAAGGTCAGGGGTTTCGATTGCCACGGAAATGCACGTACAACGAATCGAGTACGGCGCCGATCTCCATCAGGAGCGCATCGTCGTCGGCAACACGCTTGCGGGCACCCGCGAGAATGGCCTCGAATCCGCCTGCTTCCGGCACGGTGGCGCCGCCCACGTCCAGCGCATGCACCATGGCGCCCAACCGGACGAGGCCCGCGTTGTCGTCGAGTCCAAAGCTCGCGATCAGGACCTCGAACGACACGCGATCGCCCACATGCGTGAACGGGGCGCCGTCGAAATCGAAGCCCAGCGCGTCAACCGGACAATCGGCGAGGTTGTCCAGCCACACGAAGCGCGCATGCGGATCGATGAAACGCCGAATCAGCCACGCGCTGGCGACGCGATCCACCCACAGGTGACGGCGCGTCGCCCACAGCCTGCCCTGATATTGCGCAGGGTCGCGACGCGGGATGCCGCGTTGAGCGGCATGCGGCTCGCCGGGAGAGCGCAACGCTTCGATCGCGGCGGTGAAATCCCGCCATTGCGCCTGCGCGCGCAGCGAGGTTTCGCCGGGAAAGAAATCGATGCTTCGAATGGCCTCGTACGTGCGGGCGTGGCGGCGTTGCAGGCGATTGAGATCGGCTGCCGCCAGACCCGGCAGTGTCTGGCGGGCCTCCGAAAGCTCGGCAAGCCACGCCGCGTAGTCGCCCGTGCGATCGAACAGCCGTTTGTACGCGTCTTCGTCGGCAGGATCGTCCGCACGGACATCCAGCAACCACGCCTGCCCCTCGCCGTTGCGGGCCTCGTCGGCGAGCTCACGCAACTGCGCTGCCTGCTCGGCATGCGCCGGCAACAGGTAGGCGCCGTCCCGCAGCGCACCACAGCCGAGCGCCTTGACGGTACGCCAGATGCGCATGCGGGTTGTCGCACCGGAGGTCGGCAGACTGACGATCAACAGGAGCCAGGAAGTCGGGACGGGATTCATGACGGCAGCATAGTGGGTCGTCACGAACACTGCAATTCAGTAGAGATCGCTACAACTTTTGGCGGTAGACAGCTCCACTCGATGCGTGGAGCAGGAACACAGCAATGACGACAGTCAAAACTCCAGCGCCATCCGGATCGATATATCGGGGAAATGGACAGAACGCCCGGTATCACGTGAGCGCCGAAGTCGCGCGCGACGACATCGGAGCCCGCGCATCATGCCGTCATCATGCACGTGACGGACGCCGCAGCAGATCGTTACGATATTCTGCGAATCGAGCGGTTCAACGCATACACTGAAAGCACGCCACGGCGAACTCCCGTCGATCCATCGCACGCTTTCCCCGACACCGTTCCGAATGCAACTGGACGGCAAACGCAGGCCCGCCCACGAAACCGCTCCAATGACAATCGACCCCGGCTCCATTCCTTACTATCTGGTCCTTCGTGCGGGCTGGCCGCCCTACGTGCTGAATTCGGATCGTCAGGTGCTCCGCCGTCAGGCGAGCCCGCTACTGCTGGCATTCGCGCGAACGCGCGGAGCGATCGCACATGTCGACGACAGCGCGTGGAACGGCTTCTCCGACAGCGAAGGGCTCACGGTAGTCGAACGTCGCGAGACGGGGTTCTTCTCGCTGGTCGCGGGAAACGAGACCGAACGTCAGTTGCAATTGCTGACGACCCTCTGACGTCCTCGCCGGCGCGGCGCCAGCGATCCGACCACCCGCCTGTCGCACCGTGTGCCGGTGCGTGCTTGCACCAACCCGGAATAAATCGACCGCTCGGCAAACGATGCGCGTATGATGGGTTCATCCGAGCGATCAGCCGTTCTTTGAGCGTTCGCCCCTCCACCCGCCCGCTTGCTGCATCGCCCCTCCCTCGCGCTGCAACGTTGTCCCCTTCACCCATCGGCCCGCCCCTCGACGGGAATACTGGCCGGATGTGTTCGCCCATGCGACTCGTCGTGGCCGAACGCCAGGAGTTCGTCATGAGCATGCACGTCTATCGTGGATTCGAGATTTACCCATTGATTTACCCTCACGTGGCGGCGCCGCAGGGCTCCCCGCATAACTACGACGCCGGGTTCGACGCGGCAGTCAAGATCTGCCTGCGCGGCACCACCGATACGCTGACGCAGAGCCAGACTTTCCAATTGCACGACACCTCCCCGTTCGACAATGCCGGTGACGCCCGTCGTGCGTCCGTGCGCTATGCCGAGAACATCATCGACGACAATCACGGCAATCAGGGGTTCTTTTCGAGCGCGCGCTGAAGCATGCTCGCCGGCGCAACGCAATTTTTCGGTATTTTGGAGGACGAAATGATCATCGACGAACTGCTCGGCTTGATCAGACGACATGAAGTCACCCGGATCGACACCGTCGTACCCGCCAGAATCGCCGATTCAGCGATGTGCCATCAACCGGAACTGCACATGTTCATGGCGGTACGTGCGCTATCGATCGGAGCAGGATATTCGGAATTCGAATCCGACGAGATAGCAAGCGCCGTCATGACGCGGCTCGGCTAGCTTTTCGTTCAACCGTTTTCAACAGGATCTACATGACGACAATTACGCTGAAGCTCAACGAACCGATCGATGTCGCCCTTCGGCGATTCCGGCGTGACATCGAGAAAACCGGGCTGATTCGCGAGTTGCGCGCTCGCACCGGCTACGAGAAGCCCACGACGGAGCGCAAGCGGAAAAAGGCCAGCGCCGTTGCCCGGCAGCGCTTGCGAGCAAAGCGCCTGCTGCCGCCCCGAAAAATGTACTAGGTTCTGTTTCTGCGAAGCAACGATGTCAATTCGCAGGCCGTCGTTTAGCTGGCCGCAGGTGGCCGATGAGAGCATCGACGAACTGAGCTTGGCGGCGGCAGGGTCGGTCTCGGAATACTTTCGGGCACGTTACGTTGGCAAGCGTGGCTATTTGTGTCGCGTTGCCGACCTTGGCGGCGCGCGCAAACGGGTCTCGTCACCGCGTGCGGGCTTCATTGCGCGGCGCTGCGCTTCGGAAACCTCATCGCTATGACAAGCCCGCCGTCTGCCGCGTTGGAAATTTGCAGCGTGCCGCCGTGATGGCGAACGAGGCGGTGAACGATGGCCAGGCCAAGGCCGCTGTGCGAGGTGCCGCCGCGAGCGGGATCGAGCCGGACAAACGGACGCAGCACGCGATCCAGATCAGGCTCGGATACGCCGGGCCCGTGGTCTCGCACCACGAGTTCGTAGTGCTCGCCACGCGCTCGCGTGGCGATCTCCACGGGCGGCTCGCCGTAGGTCAGCGCATTTTCGACGAGATTCGAGAGCGTGCGGTCGATATCGACCGCGGGTAGCATGAAGTCGGGCCCCGCGTGAAGATCGAGCGTGACGAGCGCATCTCGGTGCGCGTCGCCGCTCGGACTCAGCGCGTCGGTGTAATCGCGACGGCAATGCGTGTCCACGCTGATCTGCGGCGAACCTTCGGGAATCTCGCGCGCAAAGTCGAGAAACTGCGTGATGACACGCGACATGGACTCGGTATCGCGCAGAAAACCCTCGCGATCGCCACGATCGCTCAGCAGGTCTGCCCGCACCTGCATGCGTGTGATCGGTGTGCGCAGGTCGTGCGCGATACTTGCCAGCATCACGGCGCGCTCTCGCTCGGCCACGGCCAGCTCGCCGGTCATGTCGTTAAAATCGCCGATCAGCTCGCGCAACTCGCGCGGCCCGCGCTTGTGCACGATGTTCAGGTGGTGGCCGGTGCGATATTCGCGCGCGGCTGCGGCAAGATCGCGGATGGGGCGATTCAATTGCCAGGCAAGCACGACGGCAACCCCGATAGCGAACATCAGCGTCAACGCCAGCGCCCCGGTGAAACGGCTCAGCGGCACCTCGGCTCGCGGCAGCACGATGCCACGCGTGCTGCCCGCGCGGAGCACGCGCAGCGTGCCGTCGTCGTCCATTGCCACGTGAGTGCCCGGCGGCAGCACGTGCCGCAATTGTCGTTCGATGGGCCCGTTCGTGTCGTCTCGAAAGCGCTGCGCGTCGGCGGCCGGTAATTGCTTCAGATCCACGAACGAAATACCGAGGATGTCCGCCCCGGACCGCTCGCTGTCGCTGCCCTGCCCGCCCATGCTGGCGGCAACCTCCACGACGCGCGAAATATGGAAGGCGGCGAGGCTCGCGCGCGTTCGCTCGATCAACAGCAGCGACGTAAGATGAACCAGCACCAGCAGGCCCACCGTGGTGATGACGAGCCGGCCGAACATCGTATCAAGCGGATTCTTCATCGGCCGGGTGGTCGGGAATGAACATGTAGCCGATCCCGCGCACGGTTTGCAGCCGTCGGGGATTGGACGGGTCGTCCTCGATCAGGCGGCGCAGGCGCCATACCGGCACGTCGATCCCGCGCTCGGTCACTTCTGCGTCCGGACCGTGGAGCAATTCGATGAGCCGCGTACGCGAAAGCGTTTCCATGGGGTGCGAGGCCAGCACCTCGAGCAGCGCGTATTCGCCGCCAGTGAGCTTCACGGGCGTGCCTTCGCACAGCAGCGTGCGCGTCGAGAAATCCAGTTCGAAGCGGCCGAACCGGCACGGGGTGGGCTTCTCCCGCACCGCCGTGGTTCTCGGTGGCCCTTGGCGGCGCAGCACTGCCTGGATGCGCGCGAGCAGTTCCTGTGGCATGAACGGCTTGCCCAGATAGTCGTCTGCCCCGAGTTCGAGCCCGAGCACGCGGTCAATGCCTTCGGCGCGCGCGGTCAGCATGATGACGGGAATCGTGTCGCCGCTCGCGCGCAGTTGCTTGAGCGCGGTGAGGCCATCCACGCCCGGCATCATGAGGTCCAGCACGACGATGGCCGGCCGTTCGCGCTCCAGCCGCCGCGCGAGATTCGTTGCGTCGTGCAGAACGGAGAACTCGATGCCGCGCTGCTGGAAGAACCTGCGCAGCAGGTCGCGCAGTTCCGCATCGTCGTCGACCAGCAGGACTTGCGGCGCGGAGTCGGGGATGGAAGGTGGGTGCATTTCAGGTATTCAGGGCGGCGTGAGGACGCAATGATGGTAGCCCGGATACGACCTGACTGGCTTTCGGAATATTACTGTGATTTGCGATCGCTAACGGAACCGGCACAAGGGCCGGGCCGCGCGGGTATTACGTACACCGAAAGCCCGATTCTCTTTTCCCTGTCGGGGCACTTCACTGGACAGTAAGTTTCCGTAAGCACAAAAAAATGCGCCGTCGGTAGCGTTACGCCTTGTCCAGCACCGGTACCGCCGAGGTACCCCTGAAGCGTCCGGTGCCGTCCCGTTCTCGCATCGCGCGACATCGCGATGTCCAAACAGGTCAAAAATGAAGACGCCCATTCTCCCGAACCCCGCGCGCCGCCCCATGACGTGCAGGCCGCGCCAGCTATTTGCCGCACTCTCGATACTTGCGATAGTCGGAACCGCCGGCTGCAACAGGCAAACCGGCGCACCGCCCGGCGGCTTCGCCGCGCAGACCGCACAGGTGGGCGTGCTCTCGCTCGCACCGCAGCGCATCGTCGAAACCACCGAACTCTCCGGCCGCCTTTCCTCGCAGAAGGTCTCCGACGTGCGACCGCAGGTGAGCGGCATCATCCGCAAGCGCCTGTTCGTGGAAGGCGGCGACGTGAAGGCGGGCCAGGTGCTCTACCAGATCGATCCGGCCACCTACCAGGCTGCCTACGACCAGGCGCGCGGCACGCTGGAAAACGCCCGCGCCACGCTGGCTTCGGCGAAGACGAAAGCGGACCGCTTCACCGAACTCGTGAAGATCAACGCCGTGAGCAAGCAGGACTACGACGATGCCGTCGCCGCGGTTCGCGAAGACGCCGCGAACGTCACGGCCGACGAGGCAGCGCTCGAATCCGCGCGCGTGAACCTCGAATACACGCGCGTGCGTGCGCCCATCTCCGGACGCATCGGCGCATCGACCGTGACGGAAGGCGCGCTCGTCACCTCGAACCAGACCACCGCGCTCGCCACCATCCAGGCGTTCGACCGGATGTACCTCGACGTCACGCGCCCCAGCACGGAATGGCTGAGGCTTCGCAAGGCCTTCGCTTCCGGGCGCCTGAAGAAGACGGGCAGCGACAGCGCCGCCGTCACGCTCGTGATGGAAGACGGCACCGAATACGCCCACCCAGGCGCGCTGCAGTTCTCCGGCGTCACGGTGGACGCCACCACGGGTTCGGTCACGCTGCGCAGCACGTTCCCGAACCCCGAACGCGAATTGCTGCCCGGCATGTTCGTGCGCGCCCGCCTGGAAGAAGGCGAGAACGACCACGCGATACTCGTGCCGCAGATGGCCGTGACGCGCGCGTCAGACGGCAAGGCGAGCGTCTACCTCGTGGATGCGGCCGGCAACGCGCGGCAAGTGCAAGTCACGGCCGACAACGCATTCCGAGACCAATGGATCGTGACCTCAGGCCTGCACACCGGCGACCGCGTGATCGTGAGCGGCCTGCAGAGCATGCATGTGGGCGCGCCGGTCAAGGTGGCGGCCGATACGCCGCAGACGCAGGCGAGCGCGGCATCTGCACCACCCGCGACAGACACGGCCTCGACCGTGTCGGCACAACGCTAGGCGGAGAACGGCATGGCAGAGTTCTTCATCAAGCGTCCCATTCTCGCGTGGGTCATGGCCATCGTCATCATGCTGGTGGGCGCGGCGGCGGTCACGAGTCTTCCCGTCGCGCAGTACCCCACCATCGCGCCGCCCTCGGTGCAGGTGACGGCCACTTACCCCGGCGCCTCCGCCGACACCGTCGCTGCAACCGTGACCCAGGTGATCGAGCAGAAGCTGAGCGGCATCGACAACGTGCTGTACATGTCGTCCACGAGCAGTTCCGCCGGACAGGCCACCATCACGCTGACGTTCAATCCCGGAACGAATCCCGACATCGCGCAGGTACAGGTGCAGAACAAGGTGACGCAGGCCACGCCTACCCTGCCCCAAACGGTGCAGGAGCAAGGTGTGCAGGTAGCGAAGGCGTCGACGAGCTTCCTCATGATCGTCGCGCTCTCGTCGCCGGGCGGCACCTGGAATTCGGTGGATCTCGGCAACATCATCGCGACCCGGATCGAAGATCCGCTCGCGCAGTTGAACGGCGTGGGCGACGTAACGCTGTTCGGCGCGCAGCACGCCATGCGCATCTGGCTCAACCCGGTGAAGCTGCACAGCTTCGGACTCACGCCCTCCGACGTGACCACGGCCATCACGAACCAGAACGTCGAGCTTTCCACGGGGCAGGTCGGCGGCTCGCCGGCAACGGATTCGCAGGCCATCAACGCGACCATCCGCTCGTCGAGTCTGCTGACGACCGCCGACCAGTTCGCCAGTATCCTGCTGCGCGTGAACAGCGACGGCTCGCGCGTGCTGCTGAAGGACGTGGCGCGCGTGGAGGTGGGCGGCGACAGCTACGACACCTCGTCGCGTCTGAACGGCAAGCCGGCATCCGCGCTCGCCATCAAGCTCGCCACCGGCGCCAACGCGCTGGACGCAGCCAACGCCGTGCGCGCGAAGCTCGCCGAGATCCAGCTGCAATTGCCGAAGGACGTCGCGATCAGTTATCCGTACGACACCACGCCGTTCGTTCGCATCTCGATCGAAGAGGTCGTGAAGACGCTGTTCGAAGCAGTCGTACTGGTCTTCCTCGTGATGTACCTGTTCCTGCAGAACGTGCGCGCCACGCTGATTCCGACCATCGTGGTGCCCGTTGCGCTGCTCGGCACGTTCGGTGTGATGTCGATGATCGGTTTTTCGATCAACGTACTATCGATGTTCGCGATGGTGCTCGCCATCGGCCTGCTCGTGGACGACGCCATCGTGGTGGTGGAAAACGTCGAGCGCATCATGAGCGAGGAGAAGCTCGGCCCGAAGGAAGCCACGCACAAGGCGATGGGACAGATTACCGGCGCCCTGGTCGGCGTGACCACCGTGCTCACCGCCGTCTTCATTCCGATGGCGTTCTTCGCGGGCTCCACGGGCGCGATCTACCGGCAGTTCTCCATCACCATCGTCTCGGCGATGCTGCTGTCGGTCATGCTCGCGCTTACGCTCACGCCGGCGCTGTGCGCCACGCTGCTCAAGCGCGCCGACGTGGAGCACCACGAAAAGCGCGGCTTCTTCGGCTGGTTCAACCGGTGGTTCGCCAAGAGCAATGCGGGCTACAGTTCCTCGCTCGCTCGCGTGGTCGCGCGACCCGCGCGTTACATGCTTCTCTACGGCGCGATCGCCGGCGTCGTGGCGTTGCTCTACGTCACGTTGCCCTCCTCGTTCCTGCCTGACGAAGACCAGGGCTACTTCATCGTGTCGATCAGCGCGCCCGCGGGCACGCCGGCCTCGCGCACGCTGAAGACGGTGGAGGCCGTGGAGCAGTACGTGCTGAAAGACGAGCCTGGCGTCAAGCAGGTCATCGCCATCAACGGCTTCAGCTTCAACGGCCAGGGGCAGAACAACGCCATCGCGTTCGTGACGCTCAAGGACTGGAGCCTGCGCGGTTCGCGCGACAGCGCGTCGGCCATCATCGCGCGCGCCAACCAGCATTTCGCCGGCAATCGCGACGCGCGGATCTTCGTGCTGAATCCGCCCGCCATTCAGGAACTGGGTACGCAAAGCGGCCTCGACTTCGAGATAGAAGACCGCGGCGGCGCAGGCCACGACAAGCTGCTCGCGGTGCGCAACCAGTTTCTCGGCATGGCGTCGAAGGAACCGACGCTCGCGATGGTGCGCCCGTCCGGCCTTGAAGACACCCCGCAGCTGCAGGTGGACATCGACCGCGAAAAAGCCAACGCGCTGGGGCTTGCCATCTCCGACGTCAACGACACGCTGCAGACCGCGTTCGGTTCGTCCTACGTGAACAACTACATCGACACGGGGCGCGTGCAGAAAGTCTACGTGCAGTCGGACGCGCCGTATCGCATGATGCCTGCCGACCTTGGCGACTGGTATGTGAAGGCAAGCGGCAGTTCGTCGAGTTCGTCATCCTTATCGTCTTCGAGCACCACCACGAGCACGACAGGCTACGACGCCACGATGGTGCCCTTCTCGTCGTTCGCAAAGAGCCACTGGACGTTCGGGCCGCCACAGATCGAGCGCTACAACCGGCAGCTCGCCGCGGGCATGTCGGCCGCCACGCGGCCCGGCGTGAGCACCGGCGAGGCGATGACGGCAGTCGAACAGCTTGCGCGCAAACTGCCGCCCGGCTTCGCCGTGGAATGGACGGGGCAGTCGTATCAGGAGAAGCAGGCCGGCTCGCAAGCCACGGTGCTCTATGCGATCTCGCTCGTCGTCGTGTTCCTGTGCCTTGCGGGCCTCTACGAAAGCTGGTCGATTCCGCTTGCGGTGCTGCTCGTCGTGCCGCTCGGTGTGCTGGGCGCGTTACTCGCCGCTCATGGGCGCGGGCTCTCGAACGACATCTATTTCAAGGTGGGATTGCTGGCCACTGTCGGTCTGTCCACGAAGAACGCCATCCTGATCGTCGAGTTCGCGAAGGATCTGCAGGCGCAGGGGCACAGCCTCGTGGACGCCGTACTCGAAGCCGCCCACATGCGGCTGCGCCCCATTCTCATGACTTCGCTCGCGTTCGTGTTCGGCGTGCTGCCGCTCGTCATCAGTACGGGTGCCGGCGCCGGCGCACGCCACGCCATCGGCACGGGCGTGACGGGCGGCATGATCGCGGCCACGGTGCTCGCCATCTTCTTCGTACCGGTCTTCTTCGTCGTGGTGCGCAGGCTGTTCAACGAACACGGCCACACCACGGACTCCGCCGACATCAACGAGGGCAACGCATGAAACGCACACTGATCGCCCTTGTTTGCGCGGGCGTGCTGGCAGGCTGCACGCTGGACCCGACGTACCAAAGGCCGGCCGCACCGGTCGACAACACCTGGTCCACCGTGCCCCCGCTGGCGCAGCCGAAGGCCGCGCAGAGCACGGCTGCGGCACCGCCGGGAGCCGACCTCGGCTGGCGCGACTTCTTCAAGGATCCGCGACTGCAAAAGCTGATCGAACTCGCGCTCGCGAACAACCGCGACATGCGCGTGGCCGCGCTCAACGTCGCGCAGTACGAAGCGCAGTACCGCATTGCGCGCGCCAACGTCGGACCGGCCATCAACGCATCCGGCTCGGTCACGCGCGAACGCGTGGCCGGCTCCACGAGCGCATACAGTTCGAGCAGCGCGAGCGTGGGCCTCACATCATGGGAAATCGACTTCTTCGGCCGCCTGCGCAGCCTCAAGCGTCAGGCACTGGAGCAGTACCTCGCCACGGACGCCGCGCGCACCAGCACGCAGATCAGCCTGATCGCGACCGTCGCCACCGACTATCTGCAACTGCTCTCCGACGAGACGTCGTTGCAGATCACGCAGAACACCGTGGATGCGGACCAGCACACCTACGACCTCACGGTGAACATGATGAAAATGGGCAGCGCGTCGCTGCAGGACGTGCGCCAGGCCGAAAATTCACTGGCGAGCGCGCGGTCGAGTCTCGCCTCGTACACGCGTGCGGTCGCGCAGGACCGCAACAACCTGGTGGCCGAAATCGGTGCGCCGCTGCCCGACGATCTGCCGCAGGGCCCTTCACTGATGGAAAGCGAGAACACGTTTGCGGACATCGGCGAAGGCGTGCCGTCGGATCTGCTCGCGCGCCGGCCCGACATCGTCGAAGCCGAGCACACGCTGAAGGCCGCCAACGCCAACATCGGCGCGGCGCGCGCCGCGTTCTTTCCGAAGATCGAGCTGACGGCTTCCGCGGGCACCACGAGCGGCAGCCTCTCGAGCCTGTTCAAGGCCGGCACGGGGGCGTGGACGTTTGCGCCGACCCTCTCGGTGCCTCTCTTCGATTTCGGCTACAACCGCGCCACGCTGGACGTGGCGAAAGTCGAGAAGGACATCGACATCGCCAACTATGAAAAGGCCATCCAGACGGCGTTCAAGGAAGTGTCGAATGCACTCGCGGGACGCACGACGTACGTCACCCAGGTAGCCGCGGACCGCGACTACGTCAACTCCGCGCAGCAGTACTACGACCTCGCGCAGGCACGCTACCGCAGCGGCACCGACAGCTTCCTGACCCTGCTCGACGCGCAGCGCACGCTCTACGCCGCACAACAGCAACTGGTCACGGACATGCTCGCCAAGCAGTCCAATCTCATCACGCTGTACAAGGTGCTGGGCGGCGGCTGGCGGGAAACGAGCGCGGTGGCGCAGCGGTAGCCTCCGTACGCCCGTGAACGACGCGCTTTCCCACATCACGGGCGTCTTGCTATCGGTGCTTCGTTCCCCCGCGACGGGCTGCCGGAAACAGCCGTGCGCACGACAGATCGCGCGCGGTTCTCACGAAAAAGCAAAGTACGGAGGCGTCGCCGGCCCTGTCGCCGATCGTCGATGCACTGCGCCATCGACGCTGGCGCAGCGTCTCCCGCTCTATCGCGCGCCGCCCCGTCGCCACGGTGCGCCCGGCCCGATCGCACCGGCACGCCGGGCGACACGCTCCACCCAACGTCCGGGTGATAAGCTCGACATCGGCGCGCCGTCGCGCATCCCGTCACCCGACCAACCCTACGCCTCCCGCGAGTCCGCCCATGCCCATCGCTCCTGCTGTCGTCTCCGCCTTCACGCCCACCGGCAAGGTCCGCGCATCGATCAACCTCGGCAACCCGATCCTCGCGAACCGCGACCCGGCAACGGGCGAGCCGTTCGGCGTATCGATCGACCTCGCCCGTGCCTTCGCCGAGCGCCTGTCGGCCGATCTGGAACTCGTCGTATTCGACGCCGCCGGCAAATCGGTGCAGGCGCTGAGCGACGAGCGCGCCGATTTCGGCTTCTTCGCGGTCGATCCGCTGCGCGGCGAAACGGTCGCGTTCACCGCGCCGTACGTGCTGATCGAAGGCTTCTATCTCGTGCCGGATGCGTCGCCGATCCGTACCAACGCGGACGTCGACCAGCCGCATAACCGCGTGGCCGTCGGCAAGGGCAGCGCGTACGACCTGTTCCTCACCCGCGAACTGAAAGCCGCGCAGATCGTGCGTGCGCCGACGTCGCAGGCCGTCGTGCCGACGTTCGTCGAGCAAAAGCTGGAAGTGGCGGCCGGCGTGAAGCAGCAGCTCGAAACCGATGCCGCGAAAACGCAGGGCCTGCGCCTGCTCGACGAGCGCTTCATGGTGATCCGGCAGGCGATGGGCGTGCCGAAGAGCCGCGGCGACGCGGCCGCCGCCGCACTGGCCGCATTCGTCGAGGACATGAAGGCGTCGGGCTTCGTCGCCGATTCGCTGCGCCGGCACGGCATCACGGGTGCATCGGTCGCGCCGGCAGGCTGATCGACAACCGCGCCCAATGCGACACGGCCCGGATGCTCCGGGTCGTGCCGTCAATCAGCGCTGCGCCGCGAGCGCTTCGGTGATCGCGACGAACCGCGCGATATCGTCCGGCGCATGACAATGGAGCGGCGAGATCCGCACCGCGCCGCCAAGCCCGAGCGATTTCAGCATTCGGCCCGAATACAGGCTCGATGCGACGCGCTCATAGACGATCACGCCACGCTCCTCGTATTCCCGCACCGCCTGCGTCGGTTCGAGATGCGCGAAGCCGATCCCGACGATCAGGTCGCGCTGCGTCAGGTCGTCATGATCCCAATACACGTCGACGCCGTCGATCGCGCGCAAGCCGTCGAGCAACGCGGCCAGCAGCGCGCGTTCATGCAGCTCGATCCGGTGCATGCCCTCGACGAACAGCGTGCGCCGGTCGTCCGAATCGATGAAATACCGGCCGATCCACGTCACGTAATCGACGATCGCCGACACGACCGCGAACTGTGCGGGCGCCGGGCTGCCGAGTTCCCATACGCCGTTCTCCTTCGCCGCGAGCCGGTGATGCGGCAACGCCGCCGCGCGCGGCGACAGCCACGACATGCCCGAGCCGCGGCATCCGAAGAACTTGTACGGCGCGAAGTTGATCCCGTCGACCGGCGTGCGCTGCAAATCGATGATCCCGTGCGGCGCATGCTGGACCGCGTCGACGACGATGAACAGATCGGGTTTCTTCTCTCTCGCCCGCGCGACGATCGTCTCGATGTCGAATTTCGCGCCGGAGATGTTCGACGCCGCCATCACGCTGAGCAGCGCGGTGTCCGCGTCGACCAGCGCCACGATCGCGTCGACGTCCACGCCGCCGGTCTCCGGATTGCTCGGCGCGATGCGCAGCGTCTTGCCGGTCCGTTCCGCGTAAACCGTCATCGCATCGTAGGACGACGGATGCTCGAGCACGGTCGTCACCACGTTGGTGCCCGGCACGTTCTCCATGATCGCGCGCACCATGTCGAACATCGCGCCCGACGCGGTCAGCGACGCATACACGGTGCCGCCCTGCGCGTTCAGGATCGTGCGCACGTCGTCCTCGCCGCGCGACTGGATCGCCTGCAGATCGAGCGCGCGTGCATGAATGCGCTCCGGGCAATCGGGCAGCGCATCGATCCGCGCATACGCGTCGACCGCGGCCTTCAACCGGAACGACCCGCCCGCGTTGTCGAAGAACAGCCGCTCGCGGCCGTCGACGTCGCGATCGACGTGATGAAAGCGCGACTTGATCTGCTGCATCAACGCGTCGGGAAAAAGTGCGCCACGGGGACTGCTCATCTTCGATGCTCCTGTTTGCTTCGGATTGTTGTGCGATACGTGCATGTCGGCGTTCAGCCGCGCAGCGATTCGACGTACGCGCGGCCCTTCTCCGCGTCGTACCGGCCTTCCCATTTCGCGATGACGAGCGGCGCGAGCGCGTTGCCGACCACGTTCAGCGCGGTGCGGCCCATGTCCATGATCCGGTCGACGCCAGCGATGAACGCGAGCCCTTCGAGCGGCAACCCGGCGCTCGCGAGCGTCGCGAGCATGATCACGAACATGAAGCCCGGCACGCCGGCCGCGCCCTTCGACGTGACGACCATGGTCAGCGTCAGCAGCACCTGCTGCTGCCAGCCGAGATGCACGCCATAGAGCTGCGCGACGAACAGCGTGCCGATGCCGAGATAGATCGACGCGCCGTCGAGATTGAACGTGTAGCCGGTCGGCACGACGAACGTCGTGATGCTCTTCGGCACGCCGTAGTCCTCCATCTTTTTCATCAACTGCGGCAGCACGGTCGCCGAGCTGCAGGTCGAGAACGCGATGATCAGCTCGTCCTTGATCACGCGCAGTAGCGTCAGGATGCGGAACCCGAACAGTCGCGCGGTCACGCCGAGCACGGCGATCGCGAACAGCAGGATCGCGAAGTAAGTAACGGCGACGAGTTTCAGCAGCGGCAGCAGCGAGCCGAAGCCGAAGCTGGAAACGGTCACCGCGATCAGCGCGCACACGCCGACCGGCGCATAGCGCATCACCATGTTCGTCACCTTGAACATCGCATCGGCGATGCCCTTGAGCATCGCGAGCACCGGCTTGCGATGTTCTTCCGGCACCGACTGCAGCCCGAGCCCGAACAGCAGCGAGAAAAAGATCACCGGCAGCAGGTCGCCCTTCGCCATCGACGCGACGATGTTGTCCGGGATGATGCCGAGCACCAGCGCCATCAGCCCGTGGTGCGCCTGCTGCACCTGTTGCGTGGTCTGCTGGTAACGGGAAATGTCGGTGTGCCCGAGTTGCGACATGTCGGTGCCGACGCCCGGCTGCAGCACGTTGCCGATCACGAGCCCGAGCACGATCGCGATCGTCGTGATCACCTCGAAATAGAACAGCGTCTTGATGCCGAGGCGGCCGAGCGACTTGCCGTCGCCCACGCCGGCGATGCCGATCACCATGCTCGTGAACACGATCGGCACGACGATCATTCGCACCAGCTTGATGAAGATGTCGCCGGCCGGCTGCAGCAACCCGGACACGGCCGTGTCGCGCAGTTGCGGAAACCGGTTCAGCACGAGCCCGGTCGCGATGCCGATGACGAGGCCGATGACGATCTGCCATGCGAGCCCGACGCGCGGCTTGCGGGCCGCGACTGAGACGGGCGGGGAATCGATGACGGTGTCCATGCAATCTCCATGAAATGGGGGTTCGATTGAACGCTGGGTGCGATGCGGCGCGCTTTCTGATGAACGCACTCGCCAGGCGACGCAACGGGAGCACCTTAAACAGCCTAAATATGTAAAAAAAGCGATTTTTTGACATGAGAACATATCGCTTTTATTCATCTATCGAGTGACCCGCGATGCTGACGTTCAAGCAGATGGAAGCGGTGTACTGGATCGTGCAGCTCGGCTCGTTCGACGCAGCCGCGACGCGCCTGAACACGACACAGTCGGCCGTCTCGAAGCGGATCCAGGAACTCGAACGCGCGTTCGACCTGACCGTGTTCGATCGCGCGCATCGCAGCGCGCGGCTCACCGACAAGGGCGCCGAGCTGTTCGACCATGCGAAGACATTGCTCGAACAGCGCGACCGCGTGGTCGAGCGGATGAGTTCGAAGGAAGCGCTGGTGCGGCATGTCCGGATCGGCGTGACCGAGCTGACCGCGCTGACGTGGCTGCCGCGCCTGATCGCGGCGATCCAGGCCGCGTATCCGCGCGTGCACGTGGAAGCGGAGGTGGACCTGACCGCGACGCTGCGCGACCGGCTCGCGGCCGATACGATCGACCTGATCGTGGTCCCGCAGATTCATGCGACGGACGCGTTTACGGCGACGGTGGTCGGCGAGGTCGACAACGCGTGGATGTGCGCGGCCGGATTCATGCCGGCATCCCGCGCCGCCCTAGGGTTGCAGGACATCGCGCGGTTTCCGCTGATCCTGCAGGGGAACCTGTCGGGCACCGGGCACCTGTACACACGCTTTCTGCAGGAACACGGCGTCGCGATCCAGCGCGTGCTCTCGAGCAACAGCCTGCTCGCGCAGATCGGTCTGACGCTGTCGGGCCTCGGCATCAGCTATCTGCCGAAGGCGTGCGTGGCACACCTCGTCGCGTGCGACGCGCTGGAGATCGTGCGCACGCAGCCGGCGCTGCCGCCGGTTCGCTACGTCGCGCTGCATCGCGCCGAACGCGCGCAGTCGCTGACCGCCGAGATCGTCAGGCTCGCGGCGCAGGCGTGCGATTTCAGCACGAGCCTGCTGGATCCCCGGGCGCATGACTAGTGCCGCACCCCGGCACCGCAACATCGCCGGTCGATTGGCGCAGGACCGCGGCGCATGACGCTGCAACCGCCGAACAGGCGACGTGCTGCTCCGCACAAACCGGCGGCAGGTTGCGCCGGGTTCGGGCACGAAGCGCCACCGGCGCAGCCGCCGTCGCCCGATCGGCCGCGACCCGGCGCTAGCGCAAACCCGAACCCGGTTGCACTGTTCATCGCGATTCTGGTCCTGTATCGTCCTTCCATCCCCGATTGCGAAACCGCTGCATGGGAGGCTTACGATGCGAAAAAAGAATGCTGCAGCCCTCTGGATCCTGGTCGCGATGGCGGCAGGCATCGCGATCGGCTACATGGTCTATACGAGCTTTCCGGACAAGAAGGCCGCCGCCGAAGTCGCCGGATACATCTCGCTCGTCTCCGACGTGTTCCTGCGCCTGATCAAGATGGTGATCGGGCCGCTCGTCTTCTCCACGCTGGTCGTCGGCATCGCACACATGGGCGACGCGGCCTCGGTCGGGCGCGTGTTCGCGAAATCGATCACGTGGTTCATCACCGCGTCGCTGGTCTCTCTGCTGCTCGGGCTGCTGATGGCGAACCTGCTGCGGCCCGGCGACAATCTCGGCCTGCCGCTGCCGGACATCGGCGCCTCCGCGAACCTCGCGACATCCAAGTTCACGCTGAAGGATTTCGTAGGCCACATGGTGCCGCGGTCGTTCGCCGAGGCGATGAGCAACAACGAAATCCTGCAGATCGTCGTGTTCTCGATGTTCTTCGGCGTCGCGCTCGCCGCGCTCGGCGAGCGTGGCAAGATCCTCATCGCCGCGATCGACCAGCTGTCGCACGTGATGCTGAAGATCACCGGCTACGTGATGAAGCTCGCGCCGCTCGCGGTGATGGCCGCGATGGCCGCGACCGTCGCGGTCAACGGGCTATCGGTACTGCTGAAGTTCGCGGTGTTCATGGGTGACTTCTACCTCAGTCTGTTCCTGCTCTGGGCGTTGCTCGTGTGTGCGGGGCTGGTGTTCCTCGGGCCGCGGGTGTTCAAGTTGCTGGTGCTGATCAAGGAAGCGTTCATGCTGTCGTTCGCGACGGCCAGCTCCGAAGCCGCGTACCCGAAGATCCTCGACGCGCTCGACCGCTTCGGCGTGAAGCGCAAGATCTCGAGCTTCGTGATGCCGATGGGCTATTCGTTCAACCTCGACGGCTCGATGATGTACTGCACGTTCGCGTCGCTGTTCATCGCGCAGGCGTACAACATGCACCTGTCGCTCGGCACGCAAATCACGATGCTGCTGGTGCTGATGCTCACGTCGAAGGGGATGGCCGGCGTGCCGCGTGCGTCGCTCGTCGTGATCGCGGCCACGCTGCACCAGTTCGGGCTGCCGGAGGCCGGGCTGCTGCTGATTCTCGGCGTCGACACGTTCCTCGACATGGGTCGCTCGGCCACCAATGCGGTGGGCAACTCGATCGCGAGCGCGGTGGTCGCGAAATGGGAAGGCCAGCTCCTGCCGGAAGCGGAAGCCGAAGCCAACGCGGCGCGCATCGAAGCGGAACAGGAAGCGACGATCGCACATCCGACGGAAGTCTGACGGAGGCCCGGCGATGAAGATGCAGCGATTCTGGCGCGCGCTCGCGCTCGCGGGCCTGCTTGCCACGGGCGCAGCCGCACGCGCGGAAGATGCGCCGTCGACACCGCCGCGCGGCGAGCCGTTCGCGCCGGCCCAACTGACCGGCACGCTCGCGAAGGTGCGCGGCAGCGGCACGATCGCGCTCGGCTATCGCGACGCGTCGATCCCGTTCTCGTACCTGAACGCGCGCAACCAGCCGATCGGCTATTCGATCGAGCTGTGCAAGGCGCTCGTGGCGTCGATCGAGGATGCGATCAACCAGAGCCTGACGATCCGTTGGGTGCCGGTCACGTCCGACAACCGCATCGATGCGGTGGTCAGCGGCAAGGTCGATCTGGAATGCGGCTCCACGACCAGCAACCTCGAGCGCCAGAAACGCGTGGCGTTCTCGCCGATCTTCTTCGTGGCCGGCACGAAGGTGATGGTGAAACGCGGCGCGCCGATCCGCTCGTTCCGCGATCTCGCGGGCAAGAAAGTCGCGGTGACGGCCGGCACGACCAACGAGAAGGCGCTGCGCGACCTGAATGACAAGTTCCGGCTCGGGGTCCAGCTACAGGTGGTGCCGGACCATGCGCAAGGCTTCGCGCTCGTCGCGAACGGCGGCGCCGACGCGTTCGCGACGGACGACGTGCTGCTGTACGGCCTGATCGCCGAGAATGCGAGCAAGGGCGGCCAGTACGACGTGGTGGGCGATTTTCTATCGTACGACCCGTACGGCATCATGTTCCGCAAGGACGATCCGCAACTCGCGCAGATCGTGAAAAGCACGTTCCAGGAGTTGGCGGCCGACGGCGAGATCGCGCGTCAGTACAAGCGCTGGTTCCTGCGCCCGCTTCCGTCCGGCTTGAGTCTGAACCTGCCGATGAGCCCGCAACTGGAGACCATCATCGAGGCGATCGGCGTCAACGCGAATTGAGCGCGTCGACATCGTCGACATGAATGACGAAACGAGAACGGCCCCGATGCCTCACCAGGCACCGGGGCCGCTCGCCGGATACAACGCGTTCAGCCGACCCGCGCCGCGCCCTGCTGCTCCGCTTCGGCGTCTTCGCTGGCCGTTCGGGCCAGCACCGGCTTCAGCGCCTGCCCGGTATGGCTCGCGCTCACCTTCGCGAGCGCTTCCGGCGGCGCCGCCGCGACGATCGTGCCGCCACCCACGCCGCCTTCCGGCCCGAGATCGATGACCCAGTCGGCTTCCGCGATCACGTCGAGGTCGTGCTCGATCACGACGACGCTATGCCCGGCATCCACTAATCGGTGCAGCACGCGAATCAGCTTCGCGACATCGGCCATATGCAGGCCGACCGTCGGCTCGTCGAGCACGTACAGCGTATGCGGCGCCTTCTGGCCGCGCCGCGTGATGTCGTCGCGCACCTTCGTCAGCTCGGTGACGAGCTTGATGCGCTGCGCTTCGCCGCCGGACAACGTCGGCGACGGCTGACCGAGCGTCAGGTAGCCGAGCCCGACGTCCTTCATCAGCTGCAGCGGATGCGCGATGTTCGAGATCGGCGCGAAGAACTCGACCGCCTCGTCGATCTCCATCGTCAGCACGTCGCCGATGTTCCGGCCGCGCCACGTGACGGCGAGCGTTTCCGGATTGAAGCGCTGCCCGTGGCACACGTCGCACGGCACCTTCACGTCGGGCAGGAAGCTCATGCCGATCGTGCGCACGCCTTGCCCTTCGCAGGCCGGGCAGCGCCCGTCGCCGGTATTGAACGAGAAACGCGACGCCGTATAGCCGCGTGCGCGCGCTTCGAGCGTATCGGCGAACAGCTTGCGGATCGTGTCCCACACGCCGATATAGGTGGCCGGGCACGAACGCGGCGTCTTGCCGATCGGCGTCTGGTCGACTTCGAGCACACGATCGATCTGCTCCCAGCCGCTCAGCGACTCGCAGCCCTGCCACGCATGCGTGACGTTCAGCGACGGCCGCGGTGCGCTGCGCGCGAGCACGCTCGAACGACGGTTGGTGGCCGGCGCGTCCTGCTGCGCGGCCTTGCGCGCACGCCGCGTGGCCGGCGACGACAGCACCGAGCGGCCGACCGCATCCAGCAGGTTGGTCATCAGCACGTCGCGCGCGAGCGTCGATTTGCCCGACCCGCTGACGCCCGTGACCGCGACGAGCCGCGCGAGCGGAATGCCGACCGTGACGTCGCGCAGGTTGTGCAGCCGCGCGCCATGCACGGTCAGCCAGGCTTCCGGTACGGCCTCACCGCCCTTCTTGCCCGGCAGGCTCACGCTGCGGCGCGGCTGCAACGGGTGCGTCATCGGCTGCGCGAGCAGACGCCCCGTCACCGAATCGGCCTGCGCGGCGAGATCGGCGACCGCGCCTTGCGCGACCAGCGTGCCGCCGCGCTTGCCGGCGCCCGGGCCGACGTCGATGATGTGATCCGCGCGGCGGATCGTGTCCTCGTCATGCTCGACGACGACCAGCGTATTGCCCTTGTCGCCGAGCTTGCGCAATGCGTCGAGCAGGATCTGGTTGTCGCGCGGATGCAGGCCGATCGTCGGCTCGTCGAGCACGTAGCACACGCCCTGCAGGTTGCTACCGAGCTGCGCGGCCAGCCGGATGCGCTGCGCTTCGCCGCCCGACAGGCTCGGCGCCGCGCGGTCGAGGCTCAGGTAGCCGAGCCCGACTTCCTCGAGAAACGCGAGGCGGCTGCCGATCTCGCTGACGATGTCGCGCGCGATCTGCGCGTCGCGCCCGGTGAGTTCCAGCGCGTCGATCCAGCGGCGCGTGTCCGACACCGTCCACTGCGCGACCTCGACGATCGGATGCGCGTCGAACGTGACCGCGCGTGCGGACGGGTTCAGCCGCGTGCCGTGGCAATCCGGGCACGGCTCATTGCCGACGCCTTCCGGCTCCTGCTCGTCCGACGGCAGCGTCTGTTCGCGGCCGCGATCGTCGCCGGCGAGCACCGTGTCGTCGTACGCGGCGCGCTGCTCGCGCGTGAGCGTGACGCCGGTGCCGACACAGGTCGTGCACCAGCCGTGCTTGCTGTTGTACGAGAACATCCGCGGGTCGAGTTCCGGATAGCTCGTGCCGCACACCGGGCACGCACGCTTGACCGACAACACCTTGACCTCGCCGACGCGCGCGGTCGAATGATCGTTCTGCATCGCGTGGTGCAGCCCGTCGAGCGGCGCGAGCAGGTGCATCACGCCCTTGCCGAGCTCGAGCGTTTCGTCGAGCCTGCGCCGCAACTCGGCTTCGTTGTCCGGCGACACGACGATATCGGCCACCGGCAATTCGATCGTGTGTTCACGGAAGCGGTCGAGCTTCGGCCACGGATCGACCGTGACGAACTCGCCGTCGACGCGCAGATGCGTGCTGCCGCGCGCCTTCGCCCACTTCGCGAGATCCGTATAGACGCCCTTGCGATTGACGACGAGCGGCGCGAGCAGCCCGACGTGTTCGCCGCGATGATCGCGCAGCAGTTGCGCGGCGATCGATTCGACGGATTGCGACGTGACCGGCGTGCCGTCGTGGATGCAATGCTGCAGGCCGAGCTTCACATACAGCAGCCGCAGGAAGTGCCACACCTCGGACGTGGTCGCGACCGTGCTCTTGCGCCCGCCGCGCGACAGCCGCTGCTCGATCGCGACGGTCGGCGGAATGCCGTACACCGCGTCGACCTCGGGGCGGCCGGCCGGCTGCACGATCGAGCGCGCATACGCGTTCAGCGATTCGAGGTAGCGGCGCTGGCCTTCGTGGAACAGGATGTCGAACGCGAGCGTCGACTTGCCGGAACCCGACACGCCGGTGATCACGTTGAACTTGCCGTGCGGGATGTCGACGTCGAGCGACTTCAGGTTGTGCTCGCGCGCGTTGACGATCCGCACGACGTCCTCGCCTTCGATCGCACGGCGCGCGCGCGCCGCGTTCAGCGCGGCCTGCAGCGGCACGCCTTCGTCGGCAGCCGCGGCCGCGCCATCCATCTCGCGGTCGTACTGCAGCAGCGCCACGCCGGTATGCGATTCGGCGCAGGCCTTCACGTCGTCGGGCGTGCCCGCGCACAGCACCAGGCCGCCGCCATCGCCGCCTTCCGGGCCGAGATCGATCAGCCAGTCGGCCGCGCGGATCACGTCGAGATTGTGCTCGATCACGATCAGCGAATGGCCGGCCGCGAGCAGCTTGCCGAAAGCCTGCATCAGCTTCGCGATGTCGTCGAAGTGCAGCCCGGTGGTCGGCTCGTCGAACATGAACAGCTTCGCGCGGGCGATGCGCGCCTCTTCCGTCGCGACCCGGCGCCCGTTGGCCGCCGCCGCGGATTCGGCGAGGAAGCCGGCGAGCTTCAGGCGCTGCGCTTCGCCGCCCGACAGCGTCGGCACCGGCTGGCCGAGCTTCACGTATTCGAGGCCGACGTCGACGATCGGCTGCAGCACGCGCAGCACCTCCGCATCGGTCGCGAAGAACGCGGCCGCCTCGCTGACGGTGAGATCGAGCACGTCGGCGATGTTCAGCGCGCGGCCGTCGCGCTCGATGCGCACTTCGAGAATCTCGGCGCGGTAGCGGCTGCCGTCGCAGTCCGGGCAGCGCAGGTAGACGTCGCTCAGGAACTGCATTTCGATGTGTTCGAAGCCCGAGCCGCCGCAGGTCGGGCAACGCCCGTCGCCCGAGTTGAAGCTGAACGTGCCGGCGCCGTAGCCGCGTTGCAGCGCGAGGGGTGCCTTCGCGAACAGCTTGCGGATTTCGTCGAACGCGCCGACGTAGCTCGCCGGGTTCGAGCGCGTGGTCTTGCCGATCGGCGACTGGTCGACGAACACGACATCGCCGACCTGGTCGGCGCCCGTAAGGCTGCGGAAGGCGCCCGGCGATTCGGTCGCCTTGCCGTGGTGCCGCGCCATTGCCGGATACAGCACGTCCTGCAGCAGCGTGGATTTGCCGGAGCCGGATACGCCCGTCACGCACACGAGCCGCTGCAGCGGAATCTCGACCGTGACGTCGCGCAGGTTGTGCTCGGTCGCGCCTTCGAGCACGATGCGCGGCGTGTTCGCGTCGACCGCGCGGCGCGCCCAGTTCGACGCATGCGCGACCTGCTTGCGGCCGCCGAGATACTCGCCCGTCAGCGTATGCGCCGAACGGATGTCGCCGGGCGTGCCGTCGTACACGATCGTGCCGCCACGTTCGCCCGGGCCGGGGCCCATGTCGATCAATCGATCGGCCGCGAGCATCACCGACGGATCGTGCTCGACCACGACCAGCGTGTTGCCCGCGTCGCGCAGCCGCTGCATCGCCTCGACGATCCGCGTGAGATCGCGCGGATGCAGCCCGATGCTCGGTTCGTCGAGTACGAACAGGGTTTTCGTGAGCGACGTGCCGAGTGCCGTCGTCAGGTTGATCCGCTGCACCTCGCCGCCCGACAGCGTGCGGCTTTGCCGATCGAGCGTCAGGTAGCCGAGCCCGACGTCGCACAGGTATTTCAGGCGCGTGCGCACCTCGGCGAGCAGCAGCTTCAATGCGTCGTCGAGCAGCGCGCTCGGCAGCACGATGTCGTCGAAGAAGCGCCGGATGCGCTCGATCGGCAGCAGCATCAGGTCGTGCACGGTCAGGCCCGGCAGCGCTTCGAGCTGCGCGCGGCTCCAGTCGACGCCGCGCGGCATGAAGCGGTCGGCCGGCGCGAGCACGGCGTCGGCATTCTCTTTCGAGCCGAGCCGCCATTGCAGCGATTCCGTCTTCAGGCGCGCGCCGCCGCACACGTCGCACGGCGTGTAGCTGCGGTATTTCGACAGCAGCACGCGGATGTGCATCTTGTACGCTTTCGATTCGAGATAGCCGAAGAAGCGCTTCACGCCGTACCACTGGCTCTGCCACTTGCCGTTCCAGTCCGGCGAACCGTTGACGACCCAGTCGCGCTCGGCGTCCGTCAGCTCGGACCACGCCACGTCGCGCCGGATGCCGGCCTTCGCCGCGTAGCGCATCAAGTCGTCCTGGCACTCTTTCCACGCAGGCGTCTGCATCGGCTTGATCGCACCGCCGCGCAGCGTCTTGCGCGCGTCGGGAATCACGAGGCCGAGATCGACGCCGATCACGCGGCCGAAGCCGCGGCAGGTCTCGCACGCGCCGTACGCCGAGTTGAACGAGAACAGCGCCGCCTGCGGCTCCGCGTAGCGCAGGTCGCTGTCGGGATCGTGGAGCCCGGTGGAGAAGCGCCAGATCGACGGCTCGGCCGTTGCGTTTTCCGCGTCCGCGGCCAGCACGTACACGTTCACGCGACCGCCGCCGCGCTTCAGCGACGCCTCGATCGCCTCGACCACCCGCACCTTGTCGGCCTGCTGCACGCGAAAGCGGTCGGCCACCACGTCGAGCATCTTGCGCGGCCCGGTGGGCGACGCGACCTCGCGCTGCGCCTGCACGCGCGTGTAGCCGCTCGCCGACAGCCATTGCGCGATTTCCTCGTCGGACACCGCTTCCGGCAATTCGACCGGGAACGTGACGACGACGCGCGGATCGTCCGCCTGCGTGCGCGCGACGAGCTCCGCGTAGATCGTCTCCGGCGTGTCGTGCCGCACCTGCCGCGCGGTCTTGCGGTCGAACAGCTCGGCCGCGCGCGCGTACAGCAGCTTCAGGTGGTCGTTCAGCTCGGTCATCGTGCCGACGGTTGAGCGCGAGCTGCGAACCGGGTTGGTCTGGTCGATCGCGATCGCGGGCGGCACGCCGTCGACACGCTCGACCTGCGGGCGGTCCATCCGGTCGAGGAACTGCCGCGCGTACGCGCTGAAGGTTTCGACGTAGCGCCGCTGGCCTTCCGCGTACAGCGTGTCGAACACGAGACTCGACTTGCCGGAGCCCGACGGGCCGGTCACGACCGTCATTTCACCGGTGCGCAGGTCGAGATCGAGATTCTTGAGGTTGTGCTGACGTGCTCCGCGAATGCGGATCAGATTGCTGGATGACAATTTGCCTGCCCGTCTGAATGAGTTAGCGGGAATTCACGGTGCCGGAACGCTGCGGCGGATGCCCGCAGGCGCGGCGCACGTGCCGCAAGGGTTGGACCTGTGCGGCTCGAGTTCGACGGGTACTATACTGTATATTCATACAGTTTTCCATGACGACCCTGCGGGCTTCATGGGCAGGCGGCCGCGGATTCCCCGTCGGCATCGGCTCTCCGGAAATCGCGCGCCTGCGATGCGCGGTCGAAACAGCGCGCGGCTTCAGTGACGCGCCGCCCTGCACTAGCCGCGCTTGCGCAGCGGGTCCAGCAAGCCTCTCAGGCCGTTGTGATCGATTTCGTGCATCAGCGCGAGTTGTCGGCCGAGTTCGCCGCGCGGAAACCCTTCGCGGGCCAGCCAGTTGAGGTAGTTGCCCGGCAGGTCGGCAAGGAGCCGGTCCTTGTACTTACCGAAGGGCATGGTGACGGTGACGAGGCATTCGAGGTCGAGGGAGCGCATGCGGGTATTGTGCACGGCTTTCCGCTGCCGCCGCATGCAGGCCGGTCCGGGTCGACGGTCGTAAAACCGCCCGGTCGCGCGTGCCGAAAGCGGACCGCCGCCCCGCTTCCGGCCTGCTAGACTGAAATTTCCCCCTGCAAACCCTGGAGGGAATCATGATGTCCATCTATGTCGTGAAGACCGGCGAGCAGTTCCTCTGCACCGCCGAGGACGGCGATATCGGCATGGCGCCGGCCATCGAGGATGCCGCCTCCTTTGGTTCGTATGACGAAGCGGAGCAAGCCGCGAGCGCGAATGCCGACCCCGGGTACGAGATCGTGGCCGTCTGCATGATCCGACACTGAGCACCATCCACGGCCGGTACGGATGGCGATCCGCGTGCCGGACGCCAGTCGCCGTTCGGCGGCGCCGCCGCTGCGACGGACACCGCATGCGCACGCCGCAACGAGCCTTGCCCGCGGCCGTTGTCCACGTCGAGCACGCATTGCCGCAAGCGAGCCGCCTGGCTTCGACGGTCACGCTTGCGGCAACCTGGCCGCGGCGTCCTACTTCTGCAGCGAGATTTCCACGCGACGATTGCGCGCGCGCCCTTCGGCGGTATCGTTCGATGCCGCCGGATTCGCTTCCCCGTGACCGGCCGCGGCGAACGAATCCGCCTTCAGCCCGTGCTCGCGCAAATACCCGGCGACCGCATCCGCCCGGCGCTTCGACAGCGCCTGATTATGGGCATCCGAGCCGGTCGCGTCGGTATAGCCGTCCACTTCCACGCGTGCGAAATGCCGGTCGGCCTGCTGGTTCAGCAGCGTGTCGAGCGCGGCGGTGGCCGCAGGCGTCAGCACGGCCGAGTCGGTCGCGAAATACGCATCGCCGGTCAGGCTCACCTTCTCGGCCGGCGCGGGCGCCGGCGCAACGGCCGCGGCGGCCGGCGCGGGGGCCGCACCGCACTGGAACACGATCGAATGCGGATCGGCGCCGTCGCGGTACGGCGTGGTGGTGTCGACCAGGCGCACGGGCTCGTTGCCGCACATGCGCGTCGCGACCTTCATGCAGGTCTTCGCGGTCGACAGGATGCCGTGGCAATCGACCTGGAACGTCCGGATGCCGTTTCGCGACTGCAGCTCGTACGCGTTGTACGTCGGCCCCGACGCACTCGAACAGGCCGCGAGGGAAACGACGGACGCCAGCAGAACAAGATGGATGTTTTTCACTTGATGACTCCGAGAATGCGATGAGCACGGCGCGTGCGGCGCGATGTCGCGACGCCTCCACGCACGTTGGCGTTCGGCGCGGTCCGCTCCGGCCACGCGGGCCGGAACGAACCGCTGCGCACGATCACTTCCACTGATACAGCATGCCCGCGCCGACGACGCGCTGGCTGCCGGCGAAACCGCCGTTCAGCGTCGCCTTCAGGTTCTCCGTGACGCGCGCCTGCACGCCGACCGCCATGGCCTTCTGGCCCTGGAACGTCGCCGTGCCGACCCCCATCGCGAAGTTCGAATCGCGGTCCATGTGCGGAATCGACGCCATCGCGGCGGTCGCGGCGATCCCCTCGCGGGCCATCGAATCGGTCTGCTGGATCTGCTGCTGCATCTGCGTGAGCTGGTTGTTGACCGTGTTCAGCGACTGCGTGAACTGGTTCGAGACCGCGTTCAACTGGTTCACGTTCACGGCATCGGTACCCTGCGTGCCGGCCGCGACGTTCACGACCTGGCGCGCCGAATCCGCCGAGCCGACCGCGACCACGTTCGAGCGCCCGCCGTCGTTGCTGCCCGTGCCGATCGCGGTCGAGTTGTTGCCCGCTGCCGTCGCGCCCACGCCGATCGCGGAAGAGCCGTTGCCCGATGCGAGCGCATTGTTGCCGACCGCCGTGCTGTTCGCGCCCGATGCGACCGCCCCCGAACCGCCCGCCGACGAATTCGACCCGCTCGCGCCCGGCGGCACGTTCGAGCCGTTCGGGTTCGTCGTGTACTGCCCGCCGAGGTTGGCCGTGCGCTGGTCGATCAACGTCGTCAACTGGTTCGCGACCGAATCGAGCTGCGACACGTTCACCGCGTCGGTGCCGTTCTTGCCGGCCGCAAGGCCGGTGATCTGGCGATTGCCGATGTTGATTTCGCCAGCCGACGACTGCGGGCTGCTCAACCCGTACGCGACGTAGTTCGTCAGCGCACCGACCGTGGTCAGCGAGCCTGCTCCCAGCGCGACGCTGTTCGCGAACGTCGCCGACGCACCGGCGCCGAGCGCGAGCGCATCGGTCGCCGTGCTGCGCGCGCCCGAGCCGAGCGCGACGCTGCCCACGCTGACCGCCACCGCGTTGGCGCCTTGCGCGACCGACTGCGCGCCGGTCGCCGTCGCGCCGCTGCCCAGCGCGATCGCGTCGGCTTGCGCGGAACTCGCCGCCTGACCGATCGCGATCCCGCCCGGCGCGGTCTGGTCGACGATCGCGCCGTTGCCGATGCCCACGCCGTTGTCGCCGTTGACGACCGTCGTCGGCCCGACGGCGACCGATTCCGCGCCGACCGCGAGCGAATCGGCCGCTGTCGAATTCGCGTGGAAGTACTTCTGGCCCGTGACCGCGAACGACTGCAGCGCGCCGGTCAGCTGGCGCACCGTCACCGCATCCTGCTGGCCGGTGCCGTCCGCGACGTTGGTGATCTGGCGGTACGTCTTGTTCGTCGCGTCACCTACCGAGACCGCGCCGAGCAGCGTCTGATCCGTCGTGTTGAACGGGATCGACGCGGTACCGTTGCGGAGGATGCCCGACGACGGCACCACGGCGCGATCGGCCACCGAACCCGAGCCGAGCGCGATGCTGCCGTCCACACGCGAGATCGCGTTCGGGCCGATCGCGACGCTGTCCAGGCCGAGCGCCTGGCTGTCCGGCGCGGTCGAGTTCGCGTGGAAGTACTTGATGCCGTTCGCGTTGATGTTGTCGATCGCGGAGCCGACGTTGTTGTTGATCGTCGTGGAGCCGTCGCTGTTGTATGTCACGTACGACGGCGCCGAGATCGTGCCGGTGGTCGGATCGTAGGTGGCGCCGCCGCCGATCGCGCCGGCCGTGCTGTTGCCGAGGTTCGTGTTGTTGTTCGCGATCGAGCTCAGGCCCGTCGACAGCGAACCGATCCCGGTCGACGTGGCGGTCGACAGCGACGTCAGGCTGCTGTTGGTCGAACTCAGGCCGGTGGACAACGAACCGACGATCGTCGACGTCGACGTGGACAGCGACGTGATCGAGCTGTTGGTCGAACTCAAGCCGGTGGACAGCGAGCCGACGACCGTCGAGGTCGACGTGGACAGCGAGGTCAGGTTGCTGTTGGTCGAACTCAGGCCGGTGGACAACGAGCCGACGACCGTCGACGTCGACGTGGACAGCGACGTCACCGAGCTGGTGGTCGAGCTCAGGCCGGTGGACAGCGAGCTGATGCCCGTCGACGTCGACGTGGACAGCGACGTCACCGAGCTGTTGGTCGAACTCAGGCCGGTCGACAGCGAGCTGATGCCCGTCGAGGTCGACGTGGACAACGACGTCACCGAGCTGTTGGTCGAACTCAAGCCCGTGGACAACGAGCCGACGACCGTCGACGTCGACGTGGACAGCGACGTCACCGAGCTATTGGTCGAACTGAGGCCGGTGGACAGCGAGCCGATGCCGGTCGACGTGGACGTGGACAGCGACGTCACCGCACTGTTGGTCGAGCTCAGGCCGGTGGACAGCGAACCGATACCCGTCGACGTCGAGGTGGACAGCGACGTGATCGAACTATTGACCGACGACAGCCCCGTCGATGTGGACGTCGACAGCGACGTCACCGTGCTGTCGGTCGAACTCAGCCCGGTAGACAACGAACCGATGCCCGTCGACGTCGACGTGGACAACGACGCGATCGAACTATTGGCCGACGACAGGCCCGTCGATGTGGACGTCGACAGCGACGTCACCGTGCTGTCGGTCGAACTCAGGCCGGTTGACAACGAGCCGATGCCGGTCGACGTCGACGTGGATAGCGATGTCACCGCGCTATTGGTCGAGCTCAACCCCGTCGACAGCGAACTGATCCCGGTCGACGTCGAAGTCGACAACGACGTCACCGCGCTATTGGTCGAACTCAGACCGGTCGACAGCGATGAAACCCCGGTCGACAACGATGTGATGCTCGATGCCGTCGACGTAGACAATGAATCGAGTGCCGTGTTCGTCGCGGCGAGTTGCGACCCGTTGATCGCGTCCGTACTCGACGAACTGATCCGCCCGGCCGCGACATTCGTGATCTGGCGCTCGCTGCCCGTGGTGCCGACGCTGACGACGCTCGCCGGGTTGACGCCGTTGAAGCTGTACGTGACGCCGCCGATGACCGCGCTGGCCGTCGGATTCGGTGCGGCCGTCGTCGATCCCGAGCCGAGCGCGACATCGTTTGCGTTGTTGGCCACGGCCGACGCGCCGAACGCGACCGCCCCCGCCGCCGCTGCCGTCGACGTATTGCCGAGCGCCAGGGAACCCGTGCCCTGCGCGTTGTTGCTGTTGCCGATCGCTACCGCACCGTCGCCGTTCGCGGTATTGTTCGACCCCATCGTGACCGCGCCGGTGCCGATCGCGGTGCTCGGATCGCCGATCGCGACCGCGCCGTTGCCGCTCACCGTCTGGCCCAGGCCGAGCGCGACGGCGCCGATGCCGCCCAGCACCTTCGAGTTGTTGCCGCCGGCGATCGAGCCCGCACCCGCCGCCGCGGCAACCGAGTTGGAATCGCCGATCGCCACGGTCGAGGCCGCCGCCGCGACGCTGTTGATGCCGACTGCCGTCGCATTCGTGGCCGACGCCGTCGCTCCGGACCCCAGCGCGCTGGCGGACACACCGGTCGCCAGCGCCAGATTGCCGAGCGCGGTCGCGAACTGCTGGGTCGCGGTCGACTGCACGCCCGTCGCGATCGAACTGACGCCCGACGCGTTGGCGTTCAGGCCGAACGCCAGCGCCTGATCGGCGCCGGCATTCGTGTTCGAGCCCATCGCGATCGAACTCGTGCCGAGCGACTGCGTGCCCGACCCGGGTACGCCCGCGGTGCCGCCCCAGCCGATCGCGATCGACGCGGTGCCCTTCGCACCGCTGTTCACGCCCATCGCCACGCCGGAATTTCCGGTCGTCAGCGCACCGCTGCCGACGGCCACGCCGGCCGCGCCCGAACTGGTCGACTGGTTGCCGAGCGCGACGGAGCCCGTGTTGGTGGCATGCGACGCATAGCCGAGCGAGACGCTCTGCGCGCCCGCCGCACTGGCGCCGAGCCCCACCGCCGCCGCGTATTGACCGGACGCCAGCGCATTGTTGCCCAACCCCACCGCGGAAACGCCGGTCGCCGCCGCGCCGCTGCCCATCGCCACCGCGCCGCTTTGGGTCGCGCTCGACAGGTTGCCGATCGCGACCGAGTAGGCGCCGGAACCGATCGCCTGCACGCCGAGCGCCGAACTGTTGACGCCGGTCGCCTGCGAGTTGATGCCGACGGCCGTCGAAGCATCCGCCATCGCATGCGCGCCCGGGCCCAGCGCCGTGGCCGACACGCCCTGCGCCGTCGACAGGTTGCCGACCGCGGTGGAATTCTGTTGCGCGGCAGTCGAACCGAGGCCGATCGAAATCGCCGTCGTGCCACCCGACGCGGTACCGCCATCCTGCGCGTACTGCGCATGCGCACTCGCATGGAACAACCCGAGACAAGCGGTCGCCGTCAGCACGGCCAGTCTCAACACCGAAGGCGCCGACGGCATGCCCGCGTGCGTCGCGGCTTCTCCGTGCGCGGCGCAGGACGGCGCGCGCGTCGACGACGCAACACGCTTGCCGCGTGCGCGGTCAAGCTCCGAAGCCGCAACCCAGGCTCCCAGTGCTTCGTTCCAGATCGACTTGAACGACTTGTTCATCTTGTGTTCCCTCGGTTTTCGTGTGCTGGATGACGCAACAGCGAACGCGGCGTCAGGCGAAGCGCGGACCCGCTCCGTTTTCGCCTGCCTCGCGCCGCCCGCCTCTCACTTCGCATTACTAATAAACACTACGAACAGCGTTGCCCGGCATGCTCGACCCACATCGCGAGTGCACGACCGACCGCCGCGCCGGCCCGCTCGGCACGATGCGCGACGGCGAAAAGCCGGTTATCGATTCACGGAAGTCGACATCGCCGGCCCGGCGGCGGCACGGCGCACGACGCGACGCGAATCCGCACGCGCGCACGCCATCGCTCCCGCCGAAGGGCGACGTCGAATCTCATTGGAAAAGCGTCGCTCGGACGCTGGACGAACGGACGCCGGCCCGCATCACGGGCGGCCCGTCATGTTTCATTCAGGCGGCGAAAGGCGCCATGTGGTCCCCGGATGTGAAGCATGCGCCGCCGCATCGCTGACGCTGACGGCCGGCGCCGGATCGATCGACCCGAGGCCCTGACCTGCCATGCTTGTCGTATTCATATTTTTCGTATCCGCCTGATTCGATAGAGCGCCGCGCGCGGCGCCCGGATCGATCAAACGGCCCGGCTGCCCACGCAAAGTCGCTCACCCCTTTCCGTCCGGCGCGCGACCGGTTTTTTCCGGAAATCCGGAAAAAACCGGCCTCTCACCGCACGGCCCCGGCATCGAATTAATCGATCGAATTGACGTGACGATTTCTTCTCGCTCGATGCCTTGCCCTCAGCCCCATCCCGTCATTTCGCGCTTCATCTTGTATATCGAACCTCTTCGCGAATTATGACGATTGCATTACCCTCGTGCCCGTTATCCTTTTGTTACTGCCATCCCATGATCCGGGAATGACATCATTCAATGTGACATTGAATATCGGCTGCCATGAAAGCGACGGCAACAGCAATTTTGGCGGCAACCGGCGGCGGCAAAAGAACCGATTCCAGCCGCGCCGGGGCTAGTTTGCAGGCATTCGTCCAAACAAACCTTTTCCGCAGCGGAAAAATCCTTTTCCAGAGCGGACGGCAGTTACATTCATACACATTTGCAGGAATCTCGATTTTGTAGAAATAGAAATAGTCAACCGGCATCGATGTAAACTTAATTGGCCCGGCAATGAATCAGCGAATTTCATTTACACCGCACCATCGAGATTTCGACACCTCGATCACGAATTCATCATCCGGGCCATTCAAATTTAAAAATCCGCTCGACCGGAAATAAAGACCGGAATTTTATTAATGGATTCGGCACAATTTTCCGAAGCACCGACAATCCCGCCGCGCGTCCGCCATGCCCATGCGACAAGCCCACACGCGCCGCACGGAATCCTCACAATCGACGCTGTTGTCGACATATAATTTTTCGCAACAATCGTACAGATTGCGATGCCGCCGACCTGACAGGCCCCCTCCCTTCCAACGCGTTCGCAACCATGTCATCCCGCTTGCCCAGTTCGGCGTCGCCACGCACCACGCCGGATCTCGCTGGCGCCCATATTCTGATCGTCGACGACCGCCCGAACGACCTGCGGCTCCTGACCGAAATCCTGCGCACCGCGCGGTGCCGGATCAGCGTCGCGTTCGACGGGCTGCAGGCCTATCACCGCGCGCAGGCCATCGCGCCCGACCTGATCCTGATGGACGTCCGCATGCCGCGCATGGACGGTTTCGCCGCGAGCCGGCTGCTGGCGTCGACGCCGTCGACGCAATCCATTCCGGTGATCATCCTGACGGCCGCCGGCGATCTCGAGGATCGCATCGCGGGGCTCGAAACGGGTGCGATCGACTACATCGTCAAACCGTTCGAACCGGCGGAAGTCATCGCGCGAATCCGCAATCACCTGAAGCGCACGCGGCGCAGCCAGCCGTTCGCACACCTGCCCGATTTGCCCGACAACCCCGATGCCGCCCTCGTGCGCGCGGCGAGCGAGGTACTGCTGCGCGACCTGCGCCATCCGCCGGCGCTCGAGGATCTCGCGAAGCAGGTCGGCACGCACGAAAAGCGGCTGTCGCGCGTGTTCCGCGATCATCTCGGCCAGACCGTATTCGAATACCTGCGCGACACGCGGCTGCGCGCGGCGATGCACTTCCTGTCGGAAACGTCGATGGGCATCGGCGACATCGCCGAGGAAATCGGCTTTTCCACGCCCGGCAATTTCGCGACGGCATTCCGCGAACGCTTCGGCATCACGCCGTCCGACTGGCGGCGCCAGCGCCACGCGGTCGACGCGCCGGCCGCGCCGGGGGGGCACCACGGCGATGCGTAGGCACGACGCGGCATGGACGGCGGGATGTCGCGTGTTGCTCCTGCTGCTGGCGGCGCTGGCCGTCACGTGCGCGACGGCCCGTGCCGCAACGGCGCCGAGTCCCGCGCAACTCGAAGCGGTATCGGTTTTCGAGGATGCCGGCACGACGCTAACGGCCGACGAGGTCGCCGCGCGACTCGCCGATCCGTCGCGTCATGCAGCCACCCCGGCCCGCACCGCGTTCAACGTGACGTTCTCGCGCTCGGCGTGGTGGGTCCGCGCGACGCTGATCAACCGGGACAGCGAGACGCACCCGCTGGTGCTCGCGATTCGCGATGCGCGCGTCGATCGGGCCGACTTCTATGTCGGCCGGCACGGCCAGTGGACGCTCGATCGCAGCTTCCCGACCGATCGCGGCGACGCGCACGACGCGCCGGCGCGCTACCCGACCCTCGACGTCACGCTGCGCGCGGGCGAACAGTTGCCCGTGCTGATCCGCATCACGTCGCGCAAGGAGATGCGCCTTGCGCCGGTCGCGTTCACCCGAGACGCATGGATCGCGCAGGAATTGCACGCGTCGATGTGGAACTTCGGGTTCTTCGGCGGGCTGCTCGCCCTCGTCTGGTGCGCGCTGCTGATCGGCTTTTTCTCGCGCAGCGGCGTGTTCCACGTGCTGGCCGCGCTGACCCTGAACACCGCGCTCTTCGAAGCGGCGTACCGCGGCTATCTCGCGATGGCGCTGTCGCCCGGCGCGCGCGAATGGTCGACGCGCGGCGAAACGATCTTCGTGTACCTGTCGGTCGCGTGCTTCATCGTCTTCATCCTGATGGTCGCGCACCGCGAGAAGGCCAGGATGCCGATGCGCGCGGTGTACGTGGTGTTTCTCGCGCTCGAATGCGTGGGCATCGCCGGCGCGGCGTTCGGCGATCTGGCGAGCTTCGCCCGGTTCTGCCTGTGGCTGAACACCGTGCTCGGGCTCGTCAACATCAGCCTGGCGCTGCTGCTCGTGATCCGGCGCACGCCGACCGCCCGCGTGATGCTGATCGCGGTCGCGTTCGCGACGTTCAACATGCTGATCCGCATGCTCGACGGCCGCGATGCGCTACCTCCCGTGCTGTCGTGGATCCGGTCCGACGTCTTTCCGAACCCGGTCATCGCGATCATCGGGCTCGCGACGCACCTGCTGGTGCTGGCCGCGTGGATTCACCACGTGGGCCGGCAGCGCACCGAGGCACGCAAGCGGCTCGAACACTGGCAGCTCACCGAACAGGACCGGCTGCGCGATGAGGTCGCGCGGCGCACGGTGGCGCTCAACGACGCGTTGCAGCAGTCGAAAACGCACATGCAGCAGAAGATCGAGACGCTCGGCTATGTCAGCCACGACCTGCGCGCGCCGCTGTCGACGATCAACGGCTATGCGAAGCTGCTGCTGGAAGGCGCGACGCGCGGCCAGGCGCGGCTGATCCGGTCGATCGACCGCAGCATCCGCTATCAGCTCGCGCTGATCGACGAATTGCTCGCGTTCACGAAGGCCGAACTCCAGCCGCTCGGCGTCGCGCCCGACCGTACCGACCTGCCCGGGCTGCTGGACGACATCGGCCACTACGCGGTCGCGCTGTGCGCGCAGCAGGACAACCGGTTCGTCTACCGGCCGGTCACGGCGCTGCCGCGCACGGTGCTGATCGACGGCATCCGGCTGCAACAGGTATTGCTGAACCTGCTGTCCAATGCATCGAAATTCACGCGCAACGGCACGGTCACGCTGTCGATTCACGCGTCGCGCGAAGGCGACGCGTGGCGCCTGCTGTTCGAGGTGGCCGATACGGGCATCGGCATCGACATCACCGCGACCACCGACATCTTCCGCGCGTACCAGCAGGTGCAGGCGGTGAACGGCGGCACCGGGCTCGGCCTGTTCATCGCGCAGCGCATCGTCACCGCGATGGGCGGCGAGCTGGCCGTCGCGAGCCAGCCGGGCGTCGGCACGTCGTTCTCGTTCGCGGTCGTCGCACCGGCGCTCGGCCATGCGCTCGCACCGGCGTCGGGGCTCGTCCGGCAGTTTCATCCCGCCGACGAAGCGGAGCCGGCACACGCGGCGCCGGCGATGCACAGCCCGCCCGCCGACGCGCTCGCCGAGCTGATCGCGCTCGCCGGCGAAGGCCGGCTGACCGATATCGAGGAATGGCTCGGCCAGTACGTGGACGAGCCGGGCCATGCGCCGTTCGTGCAGGAAATGCGCGAGCACCTCGATGCGCTGGACCTGCACGCGATCGAAAAACTGGCCGGCGCGCTGAAACGCACGCGCGTCGCGGATACGCCCTTCGACACCGAGGCGGACGCGACCGGGCCGGCCTGACGGCGCGGTCCCACGCGCGGCCGGCATGCGGCCGCGCGTGTCATTCCATCGCGATGCGCTCGCGCCGCCGATCGGCCCGCTCGACCACGCGGGCCAACCGAATGATGTCGGTCAGGCCGAATTCGCCGGCATCCGGGCGCGGGCGGCCGTGCTCGTCAGCCACGCGCATCGCGAAGGCCAGCGCTTCCGAGCGCTCGCGCAGCAGCACCCGCAGCGCATCGGCCACGATCCGGCAGTCGCGCGCGTCGCCGAGATCGAGCAGCGGCCGACGGCCATGCTCGACGGCCAGCGCATCGGCCACGCCCGCTGTCACGTCATCGCGCTTCATGCCGTTCTCCTCTCACAAGGGTGGACGGTCGCACTACGACCGCCGCATCGTCGATACCAGCCCGATGTCCTCTTCGGGCGGCGCCGGCCGCGCGGGCGCGGCGGATTGCGTCGGCCGCCGCGCGCCGAGCCCGGTGCCGCCGGTACGCCGCCGCGTCGCATGCCGCTCGATCACCCGCTGCAGCACGCAGAACACGCACAGCAGCGCGCCGATCACGATCCGCGTCCACCACGAACTCAGCGTGCCGTCGAACGTGATCAGCACCTGGATCGTGCCGAGGATGCCGACCCCGAACACCGAACCGATCACGTAGCCCACACCACCCGTCAGCAGCGTGCCGCCGATCACGGTCGCGGCGATCGCGTCGAGTTCCATCCCCTGCGCCTGCAGTCCATAGCCCGACAGCACGTACAACGTGAACACCACGCCGCCGAGCGCCGAACAGAAGCCGCTCAACGCGTAGACGCCGATCTTCGTGCGCGCGACCGGCAAGCCCATCAGCAGCGCCGAGCGTTCGTTGCCGCCGACCGCATAGACGTTGCGGCCGAAGCGCGTGAAATGCGCGACGTAGATCGCGACGGCCAGCGTCGCGAGCGCGATCAGCGCACCGGCGCTCAGCATGCCGCCGCCGAGCGGCACGCTGATGCCCGCAATCGCATGAAACGCCGGCGCGTTGATCGTGATCGACTGCGTCGTGATCAGGAAGCACGCGCCGCGCGCGAGAAACATCCCGGCGAGCGTGACGATGAACGGCTGCAACTTGAAGTAGTGGATCAGCGCGCCCATCGCCGCGCCGTACAGCGCGCCGAACGCGAGCACCAGCGGCACGATCACCCACACGGGCCAGTGCAGCCGTTCGGCGCCGACCGCGCAGAAGATCGTCGTCAGCGCAACGACCGAGCCAACCGACAAGTCGATGCCGCCCGATACGATCACGAACGTCATCCCGATCGCGACGATCAGCAGGAACGCGTTGTCGACGAGCAGCCCTGTGAGCACCTGCATCGAGAAAAAGCCCGTGTACATCACGGACCCGAAGCCGAACAGCGCGACGAACAGCACGATCGTCACGACGATCGGCAGCGTGCGCGGATCGGCGAGGCGGCCAAGGAAACGGTTCATCGCGGCGTCGCTCCGGTGGTGGTGGCGCGCGATCGCGCGGAAGGCAGCAGCCGCGACGCGTGCCGCACCAGCAGCGCACGCGCCGCATCCGACTGGATCAGCGTCACGGCGATCACGACGACCGCCTTGACGACGAGCGTCGCCTCCGGTGGCACGCCGATCGAATAGGTCGTGTAGGTGAGCGTCTGGATGATCAGCGCACCGAGCACCGAGCCCGCGAGGCTGAAGCGGCCGCCGAGCAGCGACGTGCCGCCGAGCGTGACCGCGAGGATCGCGTCGAGTTCGAGCAGCAGCCCCGCGTTGTTGCCGTCGGCGCTGCGCACGTTCGAGCTCGCGAGGATGCCCGCGAGCGCCGACATCACGCCCGAGCACAGATACACGCCGAACACGATCGCACCCGAGCGCAGCCCGACGAGCCGCGTCGCGACCGGGTTCACGCCGATCGCGCGAATGAACAGCCCGAGCGCCGTGCGGTTCACCAGCAGCGCGCTCGCGCCGATCGTCGCGAGCGCGATCCACACCGCGCACGGCACGGTCGCGAGATAGCCGCCGCCGAGCGCGAGGTAGCCGGGTGCGCCGATCGGGATGATCTGGCCGCCCGTCAGCAATTGCGCGACGCCGCGGCCGGCCACCATCAGGATCAGCGTCGCGATGATCGGCTGCATCCCGACGAAGGCGACCAGCAGCCCGTTCCACGCACCGGCCAGCAGCCCGACGCCGAGCGCGGCGGCCAGCGCCGCGCCGACTTGCGACGGGTCCGCCTCGAGCACGGTCGCGGCCGCCGCGCCGGCGATCGCGACGATCGCGCCGACCGAGATGTCGATCCCGCGCGTCGCGATCACGAGCGTCATCCCGAGCGACACGATCACGAGCGGCGCCGCGCGATTCAGGATGTCGATCGGCGCGCCGAACAGGTGGCCGTCGAGCAGCACGATCGACAGGAAGCCGGGACGATACGCGACATCCAGCGCGAACAGCAGCGCGAGCGTCAGCACCGGCCACGCGAGCGAATGACGAAACAGCGTGCGTAGCCACGTCATGACTGGCCTCCCGCGATCAACCGGTAAACCTGCTCCTCGGACGCATCGGCGCCGCTCAGCTCCGCGACCTTGCGGCGGTCGCGCAGCACCGCGATCCGATGGCTCACGCGCACGACCTCGCTGATCTCCGACGAGATGAACAGGATCGCGAGCCCCTGCGCGCACAGCGCGAGCACGCGCTCCATGATGTCGAACTTCGCGGCGACGTCGATGCCGCGCGTCGGCTCGTCGAGAATCAGCAGCTTCGGGTCCGTCGCGAGCCAGCGCGCGAGCAGCACCTTCTGCTGGTTGCCGCCCGACAGCAGCCCGATCGGCTGCTCCGCGTCGCGCGCCTTGATGCCGAGCCGGGCGATGTACGTGTCGGCGATCTCGCGCTGGCGCGCCCGCCCGATCAGCCGCCACCAGCCGCGCCGCGCCTGCAGCGCGAGCACGATGTTCTCGCGGATCGACAGCGCGGCGACGATGCCCTCCTTCTTGCGGTCTTCCGGGCAGTACGCGATGCCGCTGCGCACCGCGTCGTGCGGCGACGCGAGCCGCTTGCGCGCGCCGTCGATCTCGATCGCGCCGGTATCCGGGCGCGCGGCGGCGAACGCCAGTTGCGCGGTTTCGGTGCGGCCCGAGCCGAGCAGCCCGGCCAGCCCCACGATCTCGCCGGGGCGCACGTCGAGATCGAGCGCGCTCATCATCCCGCGCCGGCCGACCTGCTGCATCGACAGGAACGGCGCGGTGGTCGCGGTGTCATGCTCGACCGCCGCGGCGCCCGCCTGCAGCGTCTCGGACATGCGTTCGCGGCCGGTCATCTTCGCGACCAGCACGTCGACCGGCAGGTCGCGCGCGAGGTATTCGCCTTCGCGCTCGCCGTTGCGCATCACGGTGATGCGGTCGGACACCGCATAGGTCTGCTCGAGAAAATGCGTGACGAACAGGATCGCGATGCCCGACGCCTTCAGCCGGCGCAGCACGTCGAACAGGCGCGCGACCTCGCCGTCGTCGAGGCTCGAGGTCGGTTCGTCGAGAATCAGCACGCGCGCGTCGACCGACACCGCCCGCGCGATCGCCACCATCTGCTGCACCGCGATCGGATACGAATCGAGCGAACGCGTGACGTCGAGCGCCAGATCGAGTTCGGCGAGCGCGTCGCGCGAGCGCGCATGGATCGTCTTCCAGTCGATCGCGCCGCGCCGCATCGGCTGCCGGCCCGCGAAGATGTTCTCCGCGACCGACAGGTTCGCGCACAGGTTCACTTCCTGGTAGAGCGTCTGGATCCCGGCCGCCTCGGCCTCGCGCGGCGCGGTGAAATTCACCGGCGCGCCGCCGACGCGAATCTCGCCCGCATCGTGCGCGTGCACGCCGGTGAGCACGTTGATCAGCGTCGACTTGCCCGCGCCGTTCTGGCCCATCAGCGCGTGGATCTCGCCCGGAAACAACCGGAAGTCCACGCGCTGCAGCGCGCTGACGCCCGGAAACGACTTGTCGATGCCGATCATCTCAACCACCGGCGGACTCTGCATGCAGCCTCCCTCGAAACGCCGCCGGACGGCGGCCGCGAGGCCGCCGCCCGGGCGGACAGGTCAGTACTTGCGGGTCGGCAACACCTGCGCCGCGACGCTCATCGGAAACACCGTCTCGTTGGTCACGATGCGCTTGGGCAACTGCTTGCCGGCGACGACGTCCTTCACCGCGGTCATCAGCTGCGGGCCGAGCAGCGGGCTGCATTCGACGTCGACGTTGATCTTGCCGGCGACCATCGCCTGGAAGCCGCCCTTCGTCGCATCGAAGGATACGACGCTCACGTCCTTGCCGGGCTTGATGCCGGCTTCTTCCATCGCCTGGATCGCGCCGAGCGCCATGTCGTCGTTGTGCGCATAGACGACGTTGATCTGCTTGCCGTAGGTCTTCGCGAACGCTTCCATCACCTGCTTGCCGCCGGCGAGCGTGAAGTCGCCGCTCTGCGACGCGATCACCTTGAATTTCGGATTGTTCTTGATCACTTCGAGCAGGCCCGCGCGGCGGTCGTTGGCCGGCGCGGAGCCGACCGTGCCCTGCAGCTCGACGATGTTGATCGGGCCCGCGTCGTTCTTGTAGCGCTCTTCGAGCCAGTGGCCGGCGCGCCGCCCTTCCTCGAGGAAGTCGGAGCCGATCATCGTCACGTACAGCGACGGGTCCTTCACGTCGACGCCGCGATCGGTCAGGATCACCGGGATATGCGCGGCCTTCGCTTCTGTGAGCACCGGCTCCCAGCCCGATTCGACGACCGGCGAGAACGCGATCACGTCGACCTTCTGCGCGATGAACGAGCGGATCGCGCGAATCTGGTTCTCCTGTTTCTGCTGGGCGTCCGAGAATTTCAGGTTGATGCCGGCCTCCTTCGCCGCGCTCTTCACCGATACGGTGTTCGCGGTGCGCCATGCGCTTTCCGCGCCGACCTGCGAGAACCCGAGCGTGATCGGCTTTTGCTGCGCGTGCGCGCCGCCTGCCAGCACCGTCGCCGCGGCGACGATCGCGCCGGCCGCCAGCTTCCTGATGAATGTCATGGTCCGTCTCCGATGATGTCGTTGTGTGCCGCGGCGCTGTTGTGTTTCTGCGTGGCGCTGGCGCGGATCGGGCTGCACCGGCCGGCGTGTGCGGCCGGCGCGGTATACATGCCCCGCATCAGTCTAGAAACAAGTCCGATAACCTTCCAATGAAATATTGGATTGGGCCGATGCCGAAATCGGCATACGTATAAACACCTAAGCGCAAGACCCCGCGGGCGCGGCGTCTCGGCGCGCCGGCCGCCTTGACCCGAGGACGGATATCGACGGAGACGAAAGCATCAGCGCATCACGCCCTTGGCGCGCAGTTCACGGCCGACACGTACGATTTCGCGCTCGCCTTCCGCCAGCGCGGCGGCGCTCGTATGCACCGAATAGGCGCCCAGATGAAGATCGTGCGGATGCGGAATCGCGGTACCGACCACGAAGCGCGCGTCGGTCACGGCCTCGAATTCGATCGGCGCGTCGGACGAGTCGAACACGACCAGTTCGCCCCGCCCGGCCGGGTCCGGCGTGCGCAGGCGGCCGTCCATCACGGCGGTCCAGCCGACCCGGTGGCCCTGCGGCGGCCGGCAGGTCCAGCGCTCGCCCGCCTTCAACTGCACGACGACGTAGTTGATGCCCGCCGGCGCATCGACCGGGCTGACCGCGTCGCCGTGGCGGCCGAGCAGCACGCGGGCCGGCCCGTCCGTCGGGATGTCGTCGATCGACAGGTGCTGACTGAACGCCGGCGCCAGCTCGCGCCCCGGCGGCAACGCCACCCACAGCTGGAACGCCTTGACCGGCGGCACCACGGAACCCGTATGCCAGACGCCGCGCCCCGCGCTCATCCATTCGATGTCGCCGGCCCCCATCGGGCCTTCGTGGCCCGTCGATTCCACGTAGGTGCCGTGCCCGTCGATCATGAGCGTCAGCGTGGCGATGCCCGAATGCGGATGCCAGCCGAAGGCCGGCTTGCCGAGCGGCGCCCGCGTATCGATCAGGTCGAGGAACACGAACGGCTTGATCATCTCGCCGACGTCGGACGGGCTGACCATGCGGACGACCGGCCCGTGCGCGTGACCGCGCGTGCGGAACACGACATGACGGCCGGCGACGGTGGTCGAGGGAACGGAATCGAGGGTATTCAACATGGGTTCTCCCGTGGCCGGTAGCCGGCGTATTGCGTCAGGCCGCGAGGGCCGCCGCCGCTTCCTTCGCCGATGCAATGGCGCCCGTGCGCTTGTCCGGCCCCATCGCGACGCCTTCGGCACGAATGAACGTGATGTCGGTGATGCCGATGAACGCGAATGCGTCTCTCAGATAGGTTTCCTGATGATCGAGCGACGCCACCGGCGACCCCGCGCTGAACACGCCGCCGCGCGACGATGCGATGACCAGTTTCTTGCCGCCACACAGGCCTGCCGGCCCGTTCTCGTCGTAGCGGAAGGTCTTGCCGGCCACCAGGATGCGGTCGATCCACGCCTTCAGTTGCGACGGGATGCCGAAGTTGTACATCGGCGCGCCGACCACCACGATATCCGCGGCGAGGAACGTGTCGAGCGCGTGCTGGCCGGCGTCGACGTCCGCCTTCAGCGCGTCGTCGACCGGCGCGCCTTGCGCGGCGGCAAGGTGTTCGGCGGCCAGATGGCCGATCGGCGTGGCGGCGAGGTCGAGGCGCGTGACCGTGAGGCCGGGATCGCGGGCGCGGAAGTGGGCGACGATTTCCGCCGACAGTTCGCGGCTGACCGAGCCCTGGCCGAGGATGCTTGAATCGATGTGCAGCAGTTTCATGCAGATTCTCCTTGAGACGGATGGATTCGCCGGTAGCGTGAGACCAGTATGGAGATCGATTCAGCTTTACACTAGATGGATAAACAGGATTTGATTAATCCATTTCTGGAGTAATCCCATGCTGGATCTGAATGATCTCGCGCTGTTCGTCCAGGTCGTCCGCGCCGGCAGCTTTTCGGAGGCGGCACGACGCCTGCGCATGCCGGCCAATACGCTGAGCCGGCGCATCGACCAGTTCGAAGGGCACATCGGCACGCGCCTGCTGCATCGCTCGACCCGCAAGCTTGCGCCGAGCACCGAGGGCCTGGCGCTGTTCGAGCGCTACGCGCCGGCACTCGACCGGATCTTCGAGATCGAGCGGCAACACGCGGACGGGCAGGAACCGGCCGGAACCGTGCGCGTGGCGGCGATGGCCGGCCTGTTCGAAGTGATCAAGCTGGAATGGCTGGCCGAGTTCTACGCGCGCTATCCGCGAATCAGCATCGACTTCCTGCTCGACGACACGCCGTCCGACCTGATCGCCGAGCGCATCGACCTCGCACTGCGGATCGGCATCGAGACCGGCGGCAGCTTCCGCGTGCGCCGGATCGCGCCGGGCACGATGATCCTCGCCGCCAGCCCCGCTTATCTCGAACGACGCGGCACGCCGCGCACGCCGCGCGAGCTGGCCGACCACGATTGCCTGACGGTGTCCAGCCGCCAGGGACGCAGCATGTGGCGCCTGCAGGGGCCGCGCGGCACGCAGGAGATTTCGATCGACAGCCGTTTCTCGGTCAACGACATGCGCGTGGTCATGCAGGCCTGCCTCGCCGGCCTCGGCATCGCGCTGGTGCCGCAGGTGCTCGCCGCGGCGGCGATCGACGACGGCAAGCTGGCGCGCGTGCTGCCGGCCTACCAACGCTCCGGCGCCGGGCTCGGGCTGCAGCTCGTCTATACGAGCCGCCCGCCGCTGCCGCCCGCGGTAACGGCCGTCGCCGAGTTTCTGCTGGAGAAGCTCGGCCAGGGGATGTCGAGGTGTCTCGAGCCCGCGGCCGGCCGATGACGTTTCGTCGTCGCCGCGAACGGCATTTCCTGGCCGCTCTGCCATCGCGTCGTACTGCCAGCCGGCGCACGATTCTTGCTCCCGTTCCGCGACGACCGCTCATGCCGTGCTGCAGGGCGCCGTCCGGGCCCATTACGAACAAGGGAGCAAATACATGACCGCAGCCCAGGAGCACGGGTCGCCATCCGTCGCCGTCGCCGTCGCCATCGCCGTCACCCGGCACACGAGCGCATGAAGCAGCCCGCTTCGAGCGCGGCCGCGGCGCTGCGCCACGTCGACGACCGCCAGCCCGGCTACACGCGCCGCCGCCTGCGCAACGGCTTCGCGTATTACGCGCAGGACGGCACGCGGATTCGCGATGCCGCGGAAATCGCCCGCATCGACGCGCTGGCGATTCCACCTGCCTACACCGACGTGTGGATCTGCGCCGACCCGCTCGGCCACTTGCAGGCGACGGGCCGCGACGCGCGCGGCCGCAAGCAGTATCGCTATCACCCGCAGTGGCGGGAAACGCGCGATGCGAACAAGTACGCGCGGATGGCGGCGTTCGCGCGGGCGCTGCCGCGCATCCGCGCGCGCGTGACGCGCGATCTGGCGTTGCCGGGCATGCCGCGCGACAAGGTCGTCGCGACGATCGTCCGCTTGCTCGACACGACGCTCGCGCGGATCGGCAACGCGGAATACGCGCGTGAAAACGGCTCGTACGGGCTGACGACGCTGCGCAAGCGCCATTTGAAGATCCAGCCCGGCCAGGTGCGGCTGCGCTTCGCCGGCAAGAGCGGGATCGAGCACGACGTGACGGTCGACGACGCGCGGGTCGCGCGGATCGTGCGGCGCTGCGCGGAGCTGCCCGGGCACGAGCTGTTCCAGTATGTGGACGACGACGGCGTGCGCCATCCGGTCGGGTCGTCCGACGTGAACGACTACCTGCGCGAGGCCGGCGGCGCCGATTTCACCGCAAAGGATTACCGGACCTGGGCCGGCAGCGTGCACGCGCTCGGGTTGCTGCGGCGCATCGAGCATCGCGGCGTCACGCATGCCCGCAAGCAGATCGTCGAGACCGTGCGCGCGGTGGCCGAGCTGCTGCGCAACACGCCGGCCGTGTGCCGGCGCTGCTACATCCATCCGGCCGTGCTCGACGCGTTCGAGGCGGGCACGCTCGCCGCGCTGGCGGTCCGGCGTACGCCGCGCGGCCTGCGCGCGGACGAAGCGGCATTCGTCGCGTTGCTGGTATCCGCGCGCCGGCGCATGGCGAGATGACCGCCCACGTCGCGCGTTCCCTTCCCGAGGCCACGCGCGACCGGCACCGCTCCCCGCGTGTCGTTTACCACCGGGTTCCGGGCGCATGACCGATAGCCGCTCCCGCCCGTTTCTCTAAACTGGTTCGCACAACACACCTGCCCGGTGTCGTCCGCCGCGCGCGTCACGCCACCGGCATCGAGGCATCCCCGAGACATCCGCCTTCGCCGTCGGTCGGCCCGCGTGCCCCCGCCGCATTCCCGCCGGCCGCGCCGCCGAGGCAACTCCAGGAGAGATCATTGAGCCCGTCGCAAGCGCGCCCCGCGAAAACCCGGTCTTCGCGCCAGTCCATCAAGCTGGATGACATCACGATCGTCGACCCGGCCGTCCTCAAGCGCGCGGTCGGCGCGATGGCGTTCGGCAACGCGATGGAATGGTTCGACTTTGGCGTCTACAGCTATATCGCCGTCACGCTCGGCAAGGTGTTCTTCCCGTCGAGCAGCCCGTCCGCGCAGTTGCTGGCCACCTTCGGCACGTTCGCGGCTGCGTTCCTCGTGCGCCCGCTCGGCGGCATGGTGTTCGGCCCGCTCGGCGATCGCATCGGCCGCCAGCGCGTGCTGGCCGCCACGATGATCATGATGGCCGTCGGCACCTTCGCGATCGGCCTGATTCCGAGCTATGCGTCGATCGGCATCATGGCCCCGATCCTGCTGCTCGTCGCCCGCCTCGTGCAGGGCTTCTCGACCGGCGGCGAATACGGCGGCGCCGCCACCTTCATCGCCGAATTCGCGACCGACAGGCGTCGCGGCTTCATGGGCAGCTTCCTCGAGTTCGGCACGCTGATCGGCTATACGCTCGGCGCGGCCACGGTCGCGCTGCTGACGGCCACGCTGTCGCAGGAAGCACTGCTGTCGTGGGGCTGGCGCGTGCCGTTCTTCATCGCCGGCCCGCTCGGCCTCGTCGGCCTTTACGTGCGGCTCAAGCTCGAGGAAACGCCGGCCTTCAAGAAGGAAGCCGAAGCGCGCGAAGCGGACGAACGCGCGCGGCCGAAACAGCGCTTCGCGACGCTGCTCGTCGAACAGTGGAAGCCGCTGCTGCAATGCGTCGGCCTCGTGCTGATCTTCAACGTGACCGACTACATGGCGCTGTCGTACCTGCCGAGCTACCTGTCGGCGACGCTGCACGTGCGCGAATCGCACGGGCTCTTCATGGTGCTGCTCGTGATGGTGCTGATGATGCCGATGACGCTGTACGCCGGGCACCTGTCGGACAAGGTCGGCCGCAAGCCGGTGATGATGGCCGGCTGCGTGGGGCTGCTGGCGCTGTCGGTGCCGGCGCTGATGCTGATCCGCACCGGCGGCACGCTGCCGATCTTCGGCGGGATGCTGATTTACGGCGTCCTGCTGTCGACGTTCACGGGCGTGATGCCGTCGGCGCTGCCCGCGCTGTTCCCGACGCGGATTCGCTACGGCGCGCTCGCGATCGGCTTCAACGTGTCGGTGTCGCTGTTCGGCGGCACGACGCCGCTCGTCACCGCGTGGCTGGTCGATCGCACCGGCGACCTGATGATGCCCGCCTACTACCTGATGGGCGCGTCGTTCATCGGCATCGTGTCGGTGCTCGCGCTGCGCGAGACCGCGCGTCAGCCGCTGCCCGGCTCCGGGCCGTGCGTGGCGAGCCGCGCGGAAGCATTGAACCTCGTGCGCGGCAGTGCCGACGAAGCGCGTGTGCGCGCCCGGAAGTTCACGCCGGTCAGCGAGCGTGCGTGACTCAGGTCGATGCGACGTCCGCGCGGCCCGCGCGGGCGTCGCCGTTCGCGTGACCGTCATTTCGACGGCAGTTGCTGCGCGTCGAACCAGTCGAGCAGCCTGCGCGTGACGAACGCGGGATTCTCCAGGTTCGAGAGATGGCCGGCGTCGGGCACCAGCGCATGCGCGCAGCCGATCACGCTCGCCATCTTCACGGTGTCCGACGGCGGGCGCGCCATGTCGCCCGCGCCGCGCTATCCGACGCGATACATCGGCAGCACGTTGCTGCCGGCCGTATCCTGCTCCGACGCGAGCGGCTGGCAGGCTTGTTCGAGCAACCAGTTGGTCAGCACCGCGATATCGAATTCGTTGCACGCATCGGGGTTCTGTACGAGCACGTAGCTGCCCGATGCAACGGTGCAATGGGGGAACAGCTCGACGAGCCGCCCCTGCTTCAGCAGCCCGTCGACCAGCGGCCGCCTGCCGATCGCGATGCCGTGCCCGTCGACGGCGGCCTGGACCAGTTGATCGTACTGGCTGAAGTGCAGCGCCCCGGCCGGCCGCAGCCGCGGCACGCCGAGCGCCTTCAGCAGATGGCTCCAGCCGTGCCACGGCCATTCGCCGCGCGGGTCGTCGAGATGCAGCAGCACGTGCTTGTCGAGGTCGGCCGGCTGCATCGACGCGGCGTCGCCCGCCGCCGTCATCAGGCTCGGGCTGCACACCGCCACCACACGCTCGCGAAACAGCACGTCGGTATCGTCGGTCGACGTATACGGGCCCGCGTAGCGCACGGCCAGGTGCAAACGTTTGCGTTTAAGATCTTCAATTTCGCTCGTGGCCGACACGCGCACGTCGATGTCCGGATAGCTGGCGCGGAACGAACCGAGGCGCGGAATCAGCCACAGCGCCGCGAACGAGACGGTGGTCGACAACGAGATGGAACGCTGGCCCACACTCGACGACAGCTTGCCGACCACCGATTCCAGGTCGGACAACGCAAACGAGATCGCGTCGTACAACTCACGCCCCTTGTCGGTCAGCGTCAGCGAACGAATATGCCGGTGAAAGAGCTCGATCCGGAGCTGCTCTTCGAGCGCCTTGACCTGGCGACTCACGGCCGATTGCGTGACGTTGAGCTCCTGCCCCGCACGCGTGAAACTCAAATGGCGCGCCGCGCATTCGAAGCCTCTCAGGAAATCCAGCGAAGGCAAACTTCTCAATCGCTTTGCCAATCTCACATTAGCCATACCGCCGCCTCAAAGTTGCACCCATCGACAGGCAAGTTGCCGCTCGTCTCCCTGTATCGCTTCTCCTATTTGGATTCGGAAACGATTTTATATTGAAGCATGGATGCATATCATTCTTATTTTCAATCGTGACACTCGTATTTATCTATCGATTTTCATCGCATCAATATGCTTACATCAACATTATCGAGTAGTGATTTTGTAAATTAATATGCGAACGAATCGAGCGCACCAAAATGGTTGATAAATTCTCGTAAAAACAGGCGATTGTCGGCAAAGTTAGACGTCGTCAAGTCGATTTCGCCGTCCTGGCAGCTGCAGCGTCCAATGCCTACAATTCAATTTCAACCAGCCGACTTTTCATCGCATTTCCCGGATTGCGAAAAACAAACAGTCGGCAACAGACATACAAAATGTCATTTAAATCCGCAAACCGGTGTTTATTAAAATTTACTAAACGGATGAAATTCGATCTTGCCATGCGGTTACAAGAAATGGATGAGCCGATTATTTCCGGAAATGAATAATCCGCCGGCCGGCAGCGCCGGTCTGCTTGCATCGGGTCCGCCAGTCGACCGAAATCCGGCTCCCGCCGTGCGACAGCCGTATGTGTCGATCCGCTACGAGGGCTCCGCCGCGCCATTCGCCCGCGCGGTCACTTCGCGGCGATAGCGGTTCAGCTCCTGCGCGGTCGCGAACGTGCGCTCGAACAGGATCGACAGGTTGTGCAGGATTCGCTCGACGACCTTCTTCTCCCATTCGCCGTCGAAACGGATCTGCTCGTCGAGCCAGCGCTCGAGCCATGTCGGGTCCGGCAGGCGCGACTGCACGGTGTCGCGCGGGAACAGCGCCTGGTTCACGTGCAGGTTCGTGGGATGCAGCGGCTTCTCGGTGCGGCGCGCCGACGCCATCAGCACGCCGATCTTCGCGAATGCGGCCCGTGCGACGTCGCCGCAGTCGTTCAGCGCTTTCTTCATATAGCGCAGGTACGCGCCGCCATGACGCGCTTCATCGCGCGAGATCGTTTCGTAGATCTGCTTGATGACGGGCTCGGTGTGCCAGTCGGCCGCGCAGCGGTACCAGTGGTTCAAACGGATCTCGCCGCAGAAGTGCAGCATCAGCGTCTCGAGCGGCGGCGCGGGATCGAACTCGAAGCGCACCGCGTGCAGCTCCGCTTCGGTCGGCACCAGTTCGGGCCTGAAGCGGCGCAGGTATTCCATCAGCACGAGCGCGTGTTTCTGCTCCTCGAAGAACCACACGCTCATGAACGCGGAAAAGTCGCTGTCGTGCCGGTTGTCGCGCAGGAACATCTCCGTCGCGGGCAGCGCCGACCATTCGGTGATCGCGTTCATCCTGATCGTCTCGGCCTGCTCGTCGGTGAGCAGCGCGGCGTCGAACCGGTTCCACGGGATGTCCTTCTCCATGTCCCAGCGGACCGCTTCGAGCGACCTGAAAAGTTCCGGATAGAGCATCGTCGTCACCGTCGTGGCAAGGCGTTCGGCACTGGCGCTCACGCCGATTGCGTGGACGCCGGCGCAGCCGCTTCGGCATCGGGCTCGCGATCGTCCCGATCGTCGTCCACCGAGCGCGGCGACAGCCGGCCGCGCAGCAACGCGTAGTAGAACTGCCGATACGTGCGGTGGTAATAGCGGATGCGCGGCGCGATCGCACCGTGCAGATCGTGCAACCGCTCGATCGGCAGGCTCGGCATCATGTGATGCTCGACGTGATAGTTGTTGCCGTTCGTGAACCACGTCATGAATGCGTTGCTCTCGATCGTCCGCGTGTTGCGGAACGGGTCGGTACTCGTCAGGTCGCAGCGATAGTGCTCCGGCATTTCGACCAGCGCATGCACGGGCGCCGCGACGAACACGAGCGGCACGACCCACACCCAGACGACGCACCACGTGTGCAAGGCGAACGACAGCGCGGCCAGCAGCGCGATCGCCGCGGCCATCAGCAGATAGTCGCGGCGGATCGCGCGCGACACGAGCGCGTTGTCGCCGAAGCGCGCGCCCGGCACGACGAGCTTCGCGACGTTCTTCGCGAACTGGATATAGTGCGCGGCCATCGACAGCCGCCAGGCCCACAGCCCGACATTGACGACGGGGCTCGCGCCGTACTGGTCGCCGTAGTCGAAGAATTCCTTGTTCTCCGGCGTGCCGAGCAGCCGGTGATGACGCAGGTGGCTGTCCTGGTACGCATGGAACGACACGAGCATCGGCATGCCGAGCAGCACGCCGAACACCATGTTCAGGCGCTTGCTGCGGAACCCCTGGTAATGCAGCGCCTGGTGCTGCAGCTCGACGCCGTGCGCATACATCGCACCGATCAGCAGAATACCGACGATCTTCAGGATCACGAGCGCCGACAGCGCGAACATCATCCCGTGCGCGATGAGCGCGACGTAGACCGCCAGCTTCAGCGAGAAGACCACGCCGCTCGGGCGGCTCTTCATGTCTGCAACCGGTTTCGATCGGGCGACAAGCGATGAGGTGACGGACAAGACGCTCTCCTTGAGCCGGGCCCTGCCCGGCACGATGACGCGGCGGCGCTGGCGCGCTGCCGGGATGCAATTCTTCTGTGAGTCGATGTTTCGGACAAACGAATTTTCCGAACGCATTGCATGACGCACGCGCATGAGCTCACCACATCGTGAACTAGACGACCGGTCGAATGAGACCGACCAGTCACCTAGGAACCGTTCTCGAGTGGATGCGCTGCGCTCATGCATAGCGTGCATAGATTCCGTTTGTCGCGGCGAATCGATCCGGCAAGAATCCACCTCACTCGACGAACGGCGCCGCCGGCACCGTGGCGCGAGCGGCCGTGTTCCTCAAGGGGAGAACCCTTCGTGACGAAGTACGCATCCACCATTCATCGCCTGATCGAATCGCTCGAGGACGTCGCGGGCGCCATGCATCGCATGACGTTCGTCGACGACACGGGCCACGAAGCGGGCATCACGTACCGGCACTTCGCGGGCGAGGTGTTTCGCCAGGCCGGCGCGCTGCGCGAGCTCGGGGTACGCGAGAACGATCTGGTGATGCTCGCGCTGCCCGCATCGGTCGAGCACGCGGTCGCGATGATGGCCTGCGTGATGACCGGTGCGCTGCCTTGCACCGTGCCCGTTCCCGCACGGCGTGCGGCGGCCGGGCGGCAGGTGGCGGACGTCGCGTGCGAGCTGTACCGGCCGCGCCTCGTGGTCGCCGCGAACGCGCAAGCCTCGGCCTGGCGCGACGATGCGTTTCCCGCGGCCGCCACGCGCGTGGTCGATCTCGCGACGTTGTCGAGCGCGGCGGACGCCGGCGCGCGCGCACTGATCAGTTCGAAGAGCGGCCGCGATCCGCATCATGTGCAGCTCACGTCGGGTTCGACGTCGCATCCAAAGGCCGCGGTGCTCAGCCACGAGAACGTGATCGCGAACGTGCTCGGCATCGGCGGGTCGGTGCGCTTCGACATCGCGGCCGGCGACGGCACCGCGTCGTGGCTGCCGCTCTATCACGACATGGGGCTGCTCACGCTGCTGTCGAACCTGCATTACCGCGCGCCGCTGCTGATGATGCAGCCCAACAGCTTCATCCGGAATCCGCTCGGCTGGCTGAAGCGCATCGCATCGGCGCGCGCGACGACGACGTCGGTGCCGACCTTCGCGCTGCGCTACTGCGTGCGCCGCTTCAATGCCGCCGCGATGGATGGTGTCGATCTGTCCGCGTGCCGCAACATCTTCATCGGCGGTGAACGCGTCGACGACGCGACGCTGCGCGATTTCGCCGCGACGTTCGCGCCGTACGGCCTGGCGGCGTCGGCGCTGCAACCGTGCTACGGGATGGCCGAATCGACGCTCGCCGTATCGATGCATCGCGCGTGGCACGAAGGCGCGGTCGACGGCGCGCCGTACGTGATCGCCGATACGCTCGACCGCCGCGCGCTGATCGAGCGCCGCGACGCGCAGCCGGCCGCCGCGAACGACGGCCAGGACACGGAGACCGAAACGGTGCTCGCGATGGGCACACCGATCGACGGGATGGCGTTTCGCATCCTCGACGACGGCGACCACGCGCTGGCCAACCGCGCGGTCGGAGAAGTCGCGATCCGCGGCACGTCGGTGATGCTCGGCTACCTGAACCCCGACGACGGCACGATCGCCGCGCCGCTGACGGCCGACGGCTGGTTCCGCACCGGCGACATCGGCTACGTCGCGGACGGCCAGCTGCATATCCTCGGCCGCAAGAAGGAAGTCATCATCATCCGCGGCAGCAACTATTTCCCGCACGAGATCGAGGAAGCGCTGGCGTCGCACAGCGCGCTGCGCAAGAGCACCTGCATCGCGTTCGGCCTGCCCGATCCCGAAACCGGCACCGAGCGGCTGGTCGTCGCGATCGAGGCGCGGCCCGTCGACGCGACGCCGCAAACGCGCACCGAGTGCCAGCAACTGCTCGCGTCGCGCATCGGCTTCGCCGCGCAGGATCTGTGTTTCGTCGAGCCCGGGTCGCTGCCGCGCACGACGAGCGGCAAGCTGCAACGCCTGAAGTGTCGCGATCTCTATGCGAACGGCGCGCTGCCCGTGATTCCCGCGTCGGCCGCCGTCGAGGCAGTCCAGGGAGCGTTCGCATGACGATCTCGTCCCTCGCCCCGGTGCTCGAACTGCGCGACGTCACGCGCACATACGAAGGCGCGGGCCGCGTCGTCGCGGTGCGCGGCGCGACGATCTCGATCGGGCAGCGCGACGTCGTCGCGCTCGTCGGGCCGTCGGGCAGCGGCAAAAGCACGCTGCTCAACCTCGCCGGCTTTCTCGACGTGCCGACGAGCGGAGAACGCTGGCTCGAAGGCCGCCGCATCGACGACGCGCCGGACACGCTCGAACGGATTCGCCGCGAACGCATCGGCTTCGTGTTCCAGCAATTCAACCTGATTCCGGTGATGTCGGCGCTCGAGAACGTCGAGCTCGGCTGCTTCGCATGGGGCACGCCGCGCACGCGGCGCGAACGCGCCCGCGCGATGCTCGACGCGGTGGGGCTCGCCGCGCGCGAGCGGCACCGCCCCGGCGAGCTGTCCGGCGGCGAGCAGCAGCGCGTCGCGCTGGCCCGCGCGCTCGCCAAGGAGCCGGCCATCGTGATCGCGGACGAACCGACCGCGAGCCTCGACAGCACCAACGCGCGCGCGGTCGCCGAGCTGATCCTCGAGACCAACCGCACGCTGGGCACCGCCTTTCTGATTGCGTCGCACGACGATCGTCTGTGCGCGCACCTGCCGCGCCGCATCGAAATGCGCGACGGCGTACCGGGAGTGAATCGTGAACTGGTCGACGTTTGCGTGGCGTAACCTCTGGCGCAACCGGCGCCGCACCGTGCTGACGATGGCGATGATCGGCGTCGCCGCGTTCGCGTCGAGCCTCGCGCTCGGCTACGTGATCGCGACTTTCGACGCGGTCCGCGAAGGGTCGATCGACAGCGGCGTCGGCCATGTGCAGGTGCTGCATCACGGCTACCTCGACCTGATCGGCGAACGGCCGCTGCAATACGGGCTGACGGCGGACGAGCAGACCGCCGCCACGCAGGCGATTGCCAGGCTGCCCGGCGTCGCGACGACCGCGCGCGGCATCGACTTCGACGGGCTCGTGTCGAACGGCGATCTCAGCTACGGCTTCGTCGGCGAAGGCATCGAGCCGAACCGCGAGCCGCCCGGCTTCTTCGACTATCACACGGTGCTGTCGGGCCGCTATCTGTCGCCGACGAACGCGGGCACCGAAGTCGTCGTGGGCGCCGAACTCGCGCGCAAGCTCGGCGTGCACGTCGGCTCGGTCGTGCAGCTGATGGCGTCGACCGCGCACGGCGGCATCAACGCGACCGACGCGCAGATCGTCGGCGTGATGAGCACCGGCAACAAGGACGTCGACGAACGGATCGTCAACGTGACGTTCACGGCCGCGCAGGCGCTGCTGCGCACCGACCGCGCGTCGCGCATCGCGATATTCCTCAAGGACACCGCCGGCACGCCGGCCGCCGCCGCGACGCTGCGCGCCGCGCTGCCGACGCTCGACGTGAAGACCTGGGATCAGCTCGTGTCGCTCTATCACCAGATCGTCGCGCTGTACAAGAACCAGTTCTCGGTGTTCGGCGCGATTCTCTGCTTGACGATCCTGCTGTCGATGAGCAACTGGATCTTGATGAGCATCGTCGAGCGCCGCCGCGAGATCTCGACGCTGCGCGCGCTCGGCGTGCCGGCCGCCACGGTGCGCGGCGTGCTGATCCAGGAAACCGCGCTGCTCGGCCTGCTCGGTGCGGCCGCCGGCATCGCGCTCGCGCTGCTGACGATGGTCGCACTCAATCACGCGCAGATCCACCTGCCCGCGCCGCCCGGCCGCGTGAAGCCGATCCTGCTCGAATTCACCGTGTCGCCGGTCGCCGTGGCGGCCGTCGAAACCGCGTTCGTCGTGCTCGGCGTGGCCGCGGCGCTGCTCGCGACGCTCGGGCTCGCGAAACGCAACATCCTCGAAGGACTCGCCCCATGAATCGTATTCGCCTCACGTTCGCCGCATTCGCCGCGCTAGGCGCGTGCGCGCCGCTCGCCGCGCAGGCGGCCGACGCGCCGACGGCCCAGACCATGCTCGCCCGCGCCGACGCGTATCGCAGCACGGCCGCCGATACGCAGACGAACATCCAGATCACCAACGAAGTCGGCGGACAGTCCGGCGACGCGACGCGCTATCTCGTCTACACGCGCGGCAACGGCGACACGCTCGCGCTCACGCGCAGCGGCGAGAACGACGGCCAGAAGTACCTCGCGACGACGCGCGGGCACTGGTTCTACGTGCCGAACACGCGCAGCGCGGTGCGCATCAACGGCATGCAGCGGCTGCAAGGCGAAGTCGTGATCAGCGACATCACGCGCACGCACTGGGCCGACAGCTATCGCGCGACGGCCGCGCCCGGCACGACGCCGATCGCCGGCAAGCCGGCCACCGAGCTCGACCTGACCGCGACCGATCCCGACAACGTCTACCCGACGATCAAGCTGTGGGTCACGCCCGATACCGACGTGCCGGTGCGCGCGCAGTTCTTCCTGGCGAGCGGCCTGCTGTTTCGCAGCGCCGATTTCTCCGCGCCGGTCGACGCGAACGGCCGCAAGGTGATCCGCAAGATCACGTATCGCAACGAGGTCGAGAAACAGCGCGCGAGCGTCGTCGACATCCTCGACGGCCAGCCGCGCAAGATTCCGTCGGGCTGGTTCAATCCCGACACGCTCGCCGATGGCCAGTGAGTACGACGCCGATGCCGACGCTCGTCGTGACCGCCACCATTCATCGCGCAAACGCGCCCGCCGCGGCTGGCCCGGTGTCGCGCTTGCCATCCCGCTCGCGCTCGGCTGCACGCTCGCGCACGGAGAATCGCTGATGGACCAGCTCGGCACGCTCAACGGCATCGGCTACGCGCGCACCGTCGACAGCATGGACGGCCGCGCGCTGCTCGGCCGCCTGATCGGCGATTCGCCGCGCAACCAGCAGGAAGCCGGGCTGCTCGCGCGCATCGACGGCGAGAACCTGTTCGTGAATGCGCGCGTGGTCGCCAGCAACCACTCGCTCGGCGCGCAAGCGAGCCGCTTCAACGAAGCCGGCGTGCGCTACGCGTTCGACAACGGCATCACGCTGACGGCCGGCAAGCGGATCGATACGCTCGACACGTCGCAGGCGTTCTTCCCGCTCGGCTTCTTTCAGAAGCGGGCCGCGACGGCCGACATCTACGATCGCTACGGCGACGTCGAAGGCACGCCGCTCGTCGAAGCGAAATGGGTCGGCGAGCAGACCACGCTGCAATTCATCGCCGGCGAGAACCACACGCTGCGCAACGACGTCGACAACCGCGATGTGCAGGGCGCCACGCAGCTCGTGCGCGGCGCCTACAACTGGGCGGGCGGCTCGGCCGCGCTGCTCGCGGGCCGTCACGCGGGCCGCGGCGGCGCCGGCGCGACGCTGTCGGTCGACGTCGCGCGCTCGAACACCGTCTATGCGAGCGCGTGGCTCGAACGCGGCACGACGCGGCCGCTGCCCGCTTTCATCGCGAACGGCACGCCGCTCGATTCGGCGGCCGCCTACGACGCCGTCGATCGCCGCAACGATCGCCAATACATGTGGCGCAGCGCGCTCGGCATGCAGAGCGCGCTGCCCGGCAACCTGTCGCTGATCGTCGAGTGGTCGCACGACGAAGCGCGTTACGACGCGAGCCAGTGGCGCCGGATGATCGGCGCGGCGCAGGCGAACAACGCGCTGCTGCCGGTCGCGCCCGGCGCCGCGCTGGCCGGCCTCGGCGGCACGGCCAACTTCGTGAGCGTCGACGGCAGCCTGCGCGACTACCTGTTCGCGCGGCTCGGCAAGAAGGTCGGCCGTGTCGAGTATTCGCTGCGCGGCGTCTATTCGCCGCAGGACAAGGGTCTGCTCGCGATCGCGCAGGTCGTCGCCGACGTGAACCAACGCGTGAGCGTCGATGTCGCGCTCACCCACGCTTTCTCCGACAGCCAGTCCGAGTACCGGATGGTCGGTCTCGGCACCCGCATCGACGCCGCCGTGCGCGTGCGCTTCTGACAGGAACCCTGCCATGTCCACGCTTTCCGCCCCCGCCCCGCTCGCACCGCCGCTGCTCTTGCGCGTGGCCGACCAGGCCGCGTATCCGGTGCTGCGCCACCTCGACGCAATCGGCACGCCGCCGCATGCGGCGGCCCGGCTCGTCGAAGCCGCCGCGGTGCGGCTGCTCGACAGCGAGATGGTGATCGCGCTGCGCGCCGCCACGCCCGACGTGCTGCCCGACGCGTCCGCATCGACGCCGCTGCGGCACGACGAGGCGCCGCTCACCGAAGCGCTGCTCGAGCAGATCGGCCGCGAAGGGTTTCATCACCTGTTCAAGCCGTTCATGCGCGCGTTCATCCGCATCATGTTCGGGCTGTTCTTCTCGGACGACCAGAACCGTCGCGCATGCGAATGCATCGACGCCGGCCACAACTTCGCGTTCCTGATGAGCGACGGCGGCGGCCCGACGCTGGCCGCGTGGCGCACCGTCGTGCGCAGCGACGACAACGGGCTCGCGCTGACCGTCGACAAGGTGTGGGGCATCGAAGCGCATCGCGACTGCATGGCCGTCGTCGCCGCACGCTTGCCCGGCGTGATGTTCCCGGCCGCCTACCTCGTGTGGCCCGACGAATACCGAAAGCTGAAACGCTCGACCTGCGGCGCGCCGTTCCTCGCGGGCAACCTGCAGCTCGCGAACGTCGGCGGCCAGGTGCGCGTCGCCGCCGAGGATCGCCTGCGGATCGGCGGCCCGACCGTGTTCAACAAATACCTGACCGTCGTGCGCCCGTACTTCGTCCGCGCACTGATGGCGCACGTCGGCTGGCTCGAACGGACCGGCCGCGTCGAGCTCGATGCCGATGCGCGCGCCGTGCACCGCTTCATCGCGGACGCCGCGCGCAGCCAGACCGACGATGCGCACTACAGCTTCGGCAAGGTGCAGCGCGTGCTCGCGATCAAGCTGCTGTCGAACGAGTTCCTGACCGCGCTCGTGCGCGACGGCAAGGTGCCGCTGTTCGACGACCAGCGCGACCTGCTGGCGTTTTCGAAGATGGAAGGCAGTTCGTACCGTTGTTATCACGAGCTTCGCAAGAGCCTGCGCTGCGAAGCCGGCAGTTGACCCACGCGACAGGCCGATCGATCCCGATCAAATCCACTCAACTTCAGGAGCTCCCCTCATGACGACCCAGAACGTTCCGGCCGACGCGCTCGACATCCTGTCCCGCGAAGTCGCGAAGATCCTCAACGTCGAAACCGTCGACACCGACGCCGGCATCGGCGAACTCGGCATCGATTCGCTGAACATCGTCGAGCTGATCGTGTTCTGCGAACAGCTTTACGGCTCGATCGATCCGGAAGCGCTGAACATCACGCAGTACACGACGCTGCAGCAGCTCGACGCGCAACTGCGCAGCCAGCAGCACGCGGCCTGATACGGCGATGCTCGCGCCCCTTGCCCCCGTGGCGGCCGCCGCCGTCCAGCCGGCCCCGGCGACCGCGCTGACCGTGCAGGCACTCGCGTACCGGCGCGTCGCGCCGTCGCGCGACGGCGCGGCCGCGCCGCTCGACGATACGGCCCGCGCGATCGGCACGCTCGCGTGCGCCGAACGCGAGCGGCTGTGCGGCGCGGTCGGCGCGGACGACTACGTGGTCAGCTCGACGATCCTGTCGATGCTGCTGATGAACGACTCGCCGCAGCATCGCGCGTTCGCACAGGCCCTTGCCGGCGCGAACGACTACACGCCCGACTGGATGACCTGCTCGTACGAATGCGCGGGCTGGGGCTACGTGCTGCGCCGCGCGCTCGCGACCGCGGCGGAAACCGGGCCGCGCACGCTGCTGCTGCAGATCGTCGACGTCGACGTGCACGGCTACACGTACTGGCACGGCAATCCCGCCTGGGGGCGCTCGGGCTTCGGCGTCTGCACGCTGCTCGTCGACGTCGGCCGCGAACCGGCGCAGTCGGTGATCGCGGACGCCGCGCCGCCGGCCAGCGCGGTCGTGCGGCTCGGCCGCGACATCCGCACGTTCTGCGCGGCACGCCCCGGGCTGCACGCGGCGCTGCCGTTCTTTCCGGCCACGTCGCGCCGTGCGCTGCTCGCGTCGGTCGGCAAGACGCCGTTGCTGCCGGACGGCCACGGCGTGTTCGGCCATGCGTTCGGCAGCGATCCGTGGCTGTCGGTGCTGCTCGCGCACCGTGACGGCGACACGCCGCGCCGCGCGGCCGTCTGCTCGCTCGCGCTGAACGGCTATTACGCGATCGCCGACGTCGCGTTCGCGCCGGACGCGACGTTCTCTCTCGACGGCGAGGCGTGACATGGTGCGACCCGTTCACTTCACCTACCGGATCGAGCGCGATGCGCGACAGCCCGTGGCGGTCGCGGCCAGCGCGTACCGGATGCCGCTCGACACGCCGGCCGACTATGCACGCGCCGCGCTCGCGGAAGCCGCCGGCGATGCGTACGACGCGGGCGATACATACGACGTGGCCGGCGGCGAGCGCCGCGTGCTGCTCGACCACGTGCAGTATTTCGCATTCCTCGCGGAAGTCACCGCGCGGATTCGCGACGCCGTGCACCCGGATTCCCGCCTCTTCATCGAAGTGTGCGCACCATACTTCGGCGCGCTGCCGGCCGAACTGCTCGCCCCGCACGTGCTGCTCGGCGTGCACCTGTACGACGAAGCGTTGCGCGATGCCGCGCGCGGCGCGCCGGTCGTCTGGATCGGCGACCGCATCCGGCGCGATGCAGAATTCGCCGGCGACAACCGCGTGTGCTGCGCGATCTGGCCCGCGCGGCTCGCCGATGCGTTCGACGCGCAACTGCGCGGCGCGTGGCCGTCGTTCGCGATCCGGCTCGAACCGCACCCGGGCGCGTCGCGCGCCGCCGCCCCGTTCACCGATTCCGCCCATCATTCCGGCGCCGCCGCGCGGCCGGGGAGACCCTGACATGAATGACACGCTTACCGTGATGCAGGACACGGCCGACATCCGCTGGTCGATGCCCGTCGACGCGCTGATGTCGAACGACTACGCACTGCGCGAAGAGGCGCTGAACCGGCTGTACGAGAAAGCGAAGGCCGCGCAGTGGGACGTCGCGACCGACGTCGACTGGCGCCACGACCTCGATCCGGCGAACCCGCTCGGCATGCCCGACCCGACGCTGCTGATCTACGGCACCGAGCTGTGGGGCAAGCTCGCCGAAGCCGACAAGCGCGAGGTGCGCCATCACGCGCAGGGCTGGCTGCTGTCGCAGATCCTGCACGGCGAGCAGGCCGCGCTGATCTGCGCGTCGAAGCTCGCGTCGGCCGAGAACGGCCTGAGCGCGCGGCTGTGCGCGGCCGCGCAGATGATGGACGAAGCGCGCCACGTCGAGGCGTACGCGAAGCTCGTCAACGAAAAGCTCGACGTCAGCTACCCGATGAGCCGCTCGCTGAAGGGGCTACTGCACGACACGATCACGAGCAGCGCGCTCGACATGACGAACCTCGGGATGCAGGTGCTGGTCGAGGGTATCGCGCTGTCGATCTTCCAGAGCGTCGTCGCGTACAGCACCGATCCGTTCATCAAGGACCTGTTCCTGCGAATCCAGCGCGACGAAGCACGCCACTTCGCGGTCGGCCGGATCACGTTGTGCCGCGTGTACGCGGAGATGAGTTCGCACGAGCTGCGCGAGCGCGAGGAGTTCATCTGCGAAGGCGCGGCCGTGCTGTACGAGCACCTGTGCGCGGACGACATCTGGGAGCCGATGGGGCTGTCGAAGCGCGAATGCAGCGCGATGGTGCGCGAGTCGCCGGTATCGAGCTCGATCCGCCGCTCGATCTTCCGGCGCCTCGTGCCGACGATCCGCGAGATGGGCCTGCTCACGCCCACCGTGCAGGCGACCTTCGAAAAGCTCGACGTCCTCGACTACGCGGCGATGCCGCTCAACTGAACCATGACGACGACCTCCTCCCAAGCGTCACGCGATTTCTGGATCGGCATCGACGCGGTCGCCTACGAGCTGCCGGGCCCGCCTGTCGATATCGAGGCCTGGGCCGCCGAGCGCGACTATCCGGCGCAGCGGGCGGCCGCGATCGCGCAGTCGGGCAGCCGCTATTTCCACATGGCGCTCGACACCAGCGAGACCGATCTCGCGATCGCGGCGGTCGGCCGGCTGCTCGACACCGCGCGTGTGCATCCGTCCGACGTCGGCGCGATCGTGCACGTGCACACGCAGCAATTCAGCGTGCCGCCGGCGCCGCGCAGCCTGCCGCATGAAGTGGCTGCGCAGTTCGGCATCGAGCCGCTGTGGCTCGGCTCCGTCGCGCAACTGAACTGCGTGTCGGTCGCGGCCGGCATCGAAACGGTGCGCGCGCTGATGCGCCGCCATCCGCAGCTCGACGCGGCGCTCGTCGTGTCGTCCGACCGCGTGTACGGCGAGGACTACCGGATGCGGCAGATGACCGGCGTGCAGTGCGACGGCGCGGCCGCGATGCTGATCGCGCGCAACAGCACGAGGAACCGGCTCGGCGGCATCGCGATCGAGACGCATGCGAAATGGCATCGCGGCTCGGACACGGTCGCCGCGAACGAGGCCGACCTGATCATGATGGAGTGGCCGTACACGCGCCGTGCGATCGACGCGGCCGTCGCGCTGGAGCCGCATGCGCTCGACGCGTACGACCTCGTGCTGCCGCACAACGCCGACCTGCCCGGCTGGAACGCGCTGTGCCGCGCGATGCGCGTGCCGGCCGAGCGGCTGTATGCGGAAAACATCCATGCGCGCGGCCACGCGTGCTGTTCGGATTTTCCGATCAACCTGGCCGACGTCGGGCTCGATGCGCTCGCGCACGGCCGGCGCGTGCTCGGCGTGATGCAGTCGAACTGCGGCGCGTATGCGGCCGCCACGCTCCATCCGGTGGGCCGCCATGACGCCTGAGCGCCCGCTTCCCGCCGCCGCCGATCACGCGTGGATCGCCGATCTGCGCACGCCGTGCTACGTGTACGAGCCGGAGATCGCGATCGCCCGCTACCGGTCGCTGAAGGCGCGGCTCGGCACGCGGCTGATCGTGTCGCTGAAGGCGAACCCGAACCAGGACATGCTCGCGCGCTGCGCGCATGCGTACGAGGACGGCGTCGAACTCGCGAGCCGCGGCGAACTCGACGCGGTGATCGGCCGGATCAAGACGGCGCGCTACCTGAACAATCCGTCGATGGACGAGATGTTCATGCGCGCCGGGCTCGCGTCGCGCTGCCATTTCGTGCTCGACAACCCGGACGCGGTCGCGCGCTTCGTGCCGCTCGCCCGCGAAGCCGCGGCCGGCGGCAGCACGCCGGGGGCCGTGCTGCTGCGCGTGAATGCCGGCGCGCTGGCGGGTGAACAGGCGCGCGCGCTATGGCACGACCACTTCGGGATGACGCCGAACGAGGCGCACGACGCGGTGCGCACGCTCGCGGCTGCCGGCCTGCCGGTGGCCGGGCTGCACGTCTTCTCCGGCCCGCATTCGTTCATCCGCCAGGACCCGACGCAGCCCGACACGCTCGTGTTGCCCCAACTGCTCGCCGCGCTGGCCCGCGATCTCGCGCCCGCCAACGGCGCGCCGCTCGGTTCGTTGAGCCTCGGCGGCGGTTTTGCCGACGATCACCCGGGCGACGCCGCGTTCGACCGCTATGCCGCCGCGCTCGCGCCGTTGGCCGGCCCCTATTCGCTCGCGCACGAATCGGGCCGCGCGATCTTCGCCGATGCGGGCGTGTTCGCGACGCGCGTCGTCGCGGTCAAGACATGGCAGGACCGCACGATCGCCGTCTGCGACGGCGGGCTGTCGCATGCGTTCCTGCTCGCGCAGACCGAATCGGTGATGCGCCGCCTCGCCGCGCCGTCGCTCGTGCGCCGCACGCCCGCGCCGCCGCCGCGCGGCGTGCCGACGCTCTACGTCGGCAGCACCTGCAGCCGCGCGGACGTGATCGGCCGCGACGACGCAGGCGCACCCCCGCAAGTCGGCGACATCGCGGTGTTCGAGCGCTGCGGCGCGTACCACCGCACGTACTCGATGGCGCATTTCCTGTCCCACGAAGCCGCGCACGTGTACGTGCGGCCGGCCTGAACCCGAGGAGCCGATCATGAACCCATTGATCAGCATCGCCGACCTGCTCGAACACGGCGCCGAGCGCTGGCCACATCATCCGGCGTATGCCGACGGCGGCGGCACCCTGACTTACGACCAGCTCGCCCGCGCGGTCCGGCGCGCCGCCGCCGTACTCGCGGCGCGCGGCGTGCAGCCGGGCGAACGCGTCGCGATCTACGCGCCGAAGCGCATCGAAACCGTGGTCGCGATGCTCGCGGCCAACGCACTCGGCGCGATCTTCGTACCGGTCAATCCGCAGTTGAAGGAAGCGCAGATCGAACACATCGTCGCCGACAGCGGCGCCGCGCTGTTCGTGACCGGCGCGCAGCGGCTCAAGCGCCTGCCGGCGCTCGCCGCGCTCGTCGGCACGCGCACGCTGCTGATCGAGGAGCTGGCCGACGCGATCGATTCGCCGGGCACCGATACGCCGGCATCAGCATCGGCAGTGGCAGCGGCCCCCGCCGGCCGCCCGGTCGACGACGATCCGGCCGCGCTGCTCTACACGTCCGGCTCGACCGGCAAGCCGAAGGGCGTCGTCGTATCGCATCGCAACCTGGTGTCGGGCGCGTTCAGCGTCGCGGCGTACCAGCGGCTCGCCGACGACGACGTCGTGCTCGGCGTGCTGCCGCTCAGCTTCGACGCGGGCCTGAGCCAGCTCACGACCGCGCTGGCGTCCGGCGCGTGCTACACGCCGCTCGACTTCCTGCAGCCGGCCGAAGTGCCGCGCCATTGCGACGCGTTCGGCGTGACGTCGATCACCGGCGTGCCGCCGCTGTGGATGCAGATCGCGTCGGCCGGCTGGAGCGACACCGCACGCACGCGGCTCCGCCGCTTCGCGAACACCGGCGGCCATCTCGCGACGCCGCTGCTGCACCGCCTGCAGACGCTGTTCACGCAGGCTTCGCCGTACCTGATGTACGGGCTGACCGAGGCATTCCGCTCGACCTACCTGGCGCCGGCCGACGCGGCGCTGCGCCCGACGTCGATCGGCAAGGCCGTGCCGAACGCGGAGATCCTCGTGCTGCGCGCGGACGGCAGCGAATGCGCGGCCGACGAGCCCGGCGAGCTCGTGCACCGCGGCGCGTTCGTCACGCTCGGCTACTGGAACCGGCCCGAGCTGACCGCGCAGCGCTTTCGCCCGCTGCCGCGCCGGCACGGCGAGATTCCGCGCCCGGACGTCGCCGTATGGTCGGGCGACATCGTGCGGCGCGACGCAGACGGCTACCTGTATTTCGTCGCGCGCGGCGACGACATGATCAAGACGTCCGGCTACCGCGTGAGCCCGACCGAGGTCGAGGACGTGCTATTCGCGCTGCCGCACATCCGCGAGGCCGCGGTGTTCAGCGTCCCGCACCCGGCGCTCGGCGAGGCGATCGCCGCGTGCGTCGTATCGACGCTCGACGCCGACGCGTGCCGCGCCGACATCGCCCGCGCATGCCGCGACGCGTTGCCCACCTACATGAACCCGCTCGTCGTCGAGCCGCTGCCGACGTTGCCGCGCAACCCGAACGGCAAGATCGACCGACCGGCGCTGAAAGCGCAGTATCGCGACGCATTCGCGCGCCCGAACCTCGAGGAGACCGCCGCATGACCCTGTCGACGCTCGATGAAACCTGTGTCGGCGCGCCGCGCGTCGCCGCGCCCGGCACGCTCGCGTTGTCCGGCGGCGTCGTGGTGCTGCCGCCCGCCGTCGTGTTCAGCGCGATCCAGGCGCAGGAGCGCCACCCCGGGTACCGGCACCTGCTGCTGCCGCAGGCGCGCTTTGCGCGGCCGCGCGGCATGGGTGCGCTGACGCCCGACGAAGGCACGCGCCTCGCGCCGGGCGGCCGGCCCGCGCTGCGCGTCGCGCCGCCCGGGCGCAGCCTCGCCGATCTCGCCGCCGACGCGGCGCTCGACCTGCGCGACCAGCTCGGCTCCGGCGCGCTGGCCCGCACGACGCACGTGATCGTCGCCAGTTGCGCGCTCAACGAAGGCATCGGCGATTCGGTCGTCGGCCGCATGCAGTACGAACTCGGGCTGCAGCGCGTGACGCCGTTCGCGCTCGGCCAGAACGGCACGCTCGGCTGGTATTCGGCGCTGACGCTGCTCGACGGGCTCCTGCTCGACGAAGGCGACCAGGCGCTCGTGATCCTCAGCGACAAGTGGCTCTACCCGTTCTTCCGCCAGTTCGGCGACCTGGTCGGCTACGGCGACGCGGCCGCCGCGCTGCTCGTGTCGCGCGCCGGCCCGGCGCCGGAACCGGCGGCGTGGGGCGGCGTGCGCTCCGTCGCGCTCGAATTCGGGCCGTCGATCACGGACCCGTGGGCCGATGCGCCAACCGCGCTGCGCGACACGCTCGCGCCGGTCGCGGCCCGCGCGATCCGCCGCGCGCTCGATCAGGCCGACCTGCGCGCGAACCAGATCGACTGGTGCGTGCCGCCCGGCTTCGATCCCGGCTTCGCGGCGCGCGTGGCCGATGCCGCGTCGATTCCGGTTGCCGCGCGTATCCAGCACGACGGCTCGGGCCATCTGTCGTCGGCCGAATCGGCCGCCGCGCTGATCCGGCTCGCGGGCGCGCTCGACGAAGGCGAGCGCCGCACGGTGCTCGTGTGGGACGCGGCGCTGCATGGCGCGGCGGCAGCCGCCGTGGTCGACCTGGCCGGCGGCCTCGACGCCGCGCTCGATATCGAAGGAGACGCATGATGAGCGCATACAAGGTGAGCCTGCGCGAACTGCGCTTCTTTCTGTGGGAACTGTTCGAGGCAGACAAGCGGTTCCTGGCGGAACACGGCCTGTACGGCACGCACGATCGCGCGTCGATCGATGCGCTGCTCGAACGCGCCCGCGATTTCGCGCTCGACCTCGGCCGCAGCTACCAGCAGGCCGACGTCGAGGGCTGCACGCTGCTCGATGACGGCCAGGTACGGATTCCGTCGCATTTCCACGCGCTGTGGGCGCGCTTTCGCGACGAATGGTCGAACACGCTGTTCGGCACCGCGCACGGGCTGCCGCCGATCGTCACGCAGATGATCTACGAGATGTTCATGGGCGCGAACCCGTCGTTCATGACCTACGGCGGCTTCACGCGCCCCGCGGTCAAGCTGCTGCAGATGCACGGCACGCCGCACCAGAAGGCGCTGATCGCACCGCTCGAAGCGTATCGCTGGGACGCGTGCTTCTGCGCGACCGAGCCGCAGGCCGGCACCGACCTCACCGCCGTGGCGCTGCGCGCGACGCCGCTCGAACGCGATATCTACGCGATCGACGGCGAGAAGGTCTACATCTCGGCCGGCATGCACGAACTGACGGAAAACACGCTGTATTTCGTGCTCGGCCGCATCGATACCGCGTCGCCGGATTCGTTCTCGCTGTCGTGCCTCGTCGTGCCGCGCTTCTGGCCCGACGAGGAAACCGGCGAACTGCGGCCGAACCACGTCGACTGCATCGGCCTGCCGCGCAAGATGGGGCTCAAGGGCTGCGCGAACACGCATCTCGTGTTCGGCGCGAACGGCACGACCAAAGGCTGGCTGCTCGGCGGCCGGCGCAACGTCGGCCTGCTGCAGCTGATGCCGCTGATGAACCAGGCGCGGATGAGCACCGGGATGTTCGGCGTCGGCGTCGCGTCGAGCGCGTACCTGCACGCGGTCGAGTATGCGGGCCGCCGGCTGCAGGGCCGGCCGATCGAGCGCGCGTCGAACACCCACGCCGCGCGCGTCGCGATCGTCGAGCACGCGGACGTGCAGCGCATGCTGGTCGACATGAAAAGCCGCGTCGACGGCTGCCGCGGCCTGCTCGGCAAGCTCGCGGCGACTGCGACGCGCGCGGCGATGCTCGAAGCCACGCCCGACGCCGACCCGGCCGAGATCGAGCGCCATCGCAAGCTGCAACTGTTGCTGACGCCGATCTGCAAGGCGTTCATCTCCGACCAGGCGTGGCGGATCTGCGAAACGGCGATCCAGGTGCACGGCGGGCTCGGCTATACCGACGCGAGCCCGGTCGAGCAGAACGCGCGCGACGTGAAGATCCTGTCGATCTGGGAAGGCACGAACTACATCCAGGCGCAGGATCTCGTGCGCGACAAGCTCGGCTTCGGCCGCCATTCGCGGCTAATCCAGTACTACCGCGACGAACTCGACGCGTTCCTCGCGCAGCAGCACCACGCCGGCACGCATGCGGAGTTGCGGCCGCTGTTCGATGCGCTGCGCGCGGGCGCGGACCGCATCGCCGCCGCGCTCGACGACATCGCGCGCGACGTACAGGACGGCCACACGCATCGCAGCAGCCAGTTCTACACGCGCTTTCTGGAAATGTTCGGCGTGGTCACGTCGGCGTGGGTGCTGCTCGAATCGGCGACGATCGCCGCGCGCCGGCTCGATGCGCCGGACACCGCCGACGCGCCGGCCGAGCTGGCGTTCTATCGCGGCAAGCTGAAGAGCGCGCGCTACTACTTCGCGAACGTGCTGCCCGTCGTCGACCAGCACGCGGCCGTGATCGCCGCGATGGCGCACGCGGCGATCAGTGTCAGCAGCGACGAACTCGCCGCGGTGGAATGACATGGATACGACACTCGACTCCGGCACCTCCGCCACCACGACCGCGACCGGCGATGCGCCGCGCAATCTGCTCGGTCGGCCGGCGACGCGCCATCGCGGCACCGATATCGACGGCGCGACGCTCGACCCCGAAGCGCTGCGGGTGCGCGATCTCGACCTGAACGCGCTGATCGGCGCGACGACGTTCGAAGGCGCGCTCGCGCATCTTTGGTTCGACGTCGCGCCCGGCCACGCCGACCATCGCGCGCACGAGGCGGCGATCGCCGCGCGGCTCGCGGCGTTCGCCGACGCGCTGGCGCCGGGCTCGGTCGCCCAGTCGCTCGCCGCCGACCTCGGCGCGGCGGGCGTCGCGCCGGTATTCGCGGCGGCGTCCGGCCTGCTGCGCGGCCTCGACGACGTGACCGCACGCGTGCACGGCCCGGCGCCGGACGATGCCGATCTCGACACGATGCTGCTGTGCGCGGCCGCCGCCCCATTCCTGCTGCATGCGGCGATCGAGGGCCGGCCGTTCGCGGCCGGCACACACGCCAGCGGCAGCACGGCGCTCGATGCAGCGCAAACGCAAGCGCACCGCATGCTCGTGCTGACCGGCGCGACGCGTCACGACGCGCCCGCGCAAGCGGCGATGGACATGCTGCTCGTCGCGTGGCACGCCGGCTTCGGCTACATCACGCCGACCGTGCTTGCGCCGCGCGTCGCGATCGGCACCGGCGTTACGCTGACGCAGGCGATCGCGTCCGGCTTCCTCGCGAGCGGGCCGTCGCACGTCGGCGCGGCGCTCGAAGCGATGCAGTGGCTCGCCGCGCTCGTGCAGTCGGTGCCGGGCGGCACCCACGCGCCGGCCGCCGCGCTCGACGCGGCAGGCCGCGCGGCGATCGATGCGGCGCTCGACGCAAAACGCACGCTGTACGGCTTCGGCCATCCGCTGTTCGTCGCCGATCCGCGTCCGCCGCACATACGTAGCCGGTTGACGGAAGAAAGCTTCGACGGCGCGTACGTGACGCTGTTCGACGCGTGCTGCGCGCAGGCCGACGCGCGCCGCGCGCTGCGGCCGAACATCGATTTCCTGACCGCCGCGACGCTGCTCGAACTCGGTGTCGCCGCGCCGTCGTGGGGCGTCGGCATCGGGCTCGGCGCGCGCATCGCGGCGATGGCCGCGCATGCGGTGGAACGGCGCCGCCGCCCGGCGTTCGGCGTCAACAGCGCGACCGCGCGACGGCTGCTGGCCGCCGTGCCGGTCGGCTGGCTGTGAACCCTCACTCTCTCGCACAAGGAACGTCATGCTGCTCAAGAACCTGCGCCCGGCGAACGACTACGATCGCTTCGCCACCGAAACGCTCGAACCGTGGGACCTGCTGTTCATCAGCCGCATCCGCCAGCTGGCGCGCGGGATGACGGCCGGCACGATCGCCGACATCGGCACGGCCACCGGCGTCGTGCCGGTGCGGCTCGCGACCGATCCGGCGATGCGCGGCTGGCGCTACGTCGGCATCGACCTCGATCCGGCGATGCTCGACGAAGGCCGCCCGCGCATCCACGAACTCGGGCTCGACGACGCGATCGAGATGCGTGTGGGCGACGCGCTCGCGCTGCCGTTCGACGACGGCACGCTGACGATGGCGGTCGGCCGCGCGACGTTGCATCACCTGCCCGACAAGGCGCTCAGCCTGACCGAGATGTACCGCGTGCTGGAGCCGGGCGGCATCGCGCTCGTGCACGACATGCGCCGCGACGCGCCGCAGCATATGCTCGACCGCTTCACCGAGATGCGCGCGGCCGCCGACTATCCGCCGACCCACGTCGAGGAAAAGATCACGCTCGACGAAGCGCATGCGCTGGTGGCCGAAGCCGGCCTGTCGGCGGTGGCGTCGATCTACAGCCCGAGCATGGGGCTCGGCGCGCTCGGCTTCGAAATCCTGCTGAAGAAACCGGCGCTGGCCTGAGCGATGACCGATCTCGCCTTCCTCGCCGCGCATGCCGCCGTGCGGCTCGGCGCCGACGACGTGCACTGCGCGCCGGTCGCGCCCGGCGCGACGCTGCCGCTGTGCGTGACGCCACGCAGCGCCGAACTCGCGACGTCGCCGGAGATGTTCGTCGCGTGGTACCGCTCGCGGCTCGACACGATCGACACGCTGCTCGACGCATGCGGCGCGCTGCTGTGGCGCGGCTTCGCGGTGCCCGACACCGCCGCGTTCGGCCGCCTCGGCGCGCTGTATCCGGCGCACGCGAACGGCTACACGGCCGGCGCCGCGCCACGCAAGCAGATCGACGGCCAGGTCTATGAATCGACCCGCATGCCGCCGCCGTTCAGGATCGGGCTGCATCAGGAGATGGCCTACATGCCGGCATTCCCTCGCCTCGTCGCGTTCTACTGCCGGCAGCCGGCGGAAGCCGGCGGCGAGACGCCGATCTGCGACATGCGGCGGGTGACCGCGCGCGTGCCGGCCGCGCTGCGCGAGCGGTTCGCCGAACGCGGCGTGATGTACCTGCGCAATTTCGCGGCGCCGGGCGACCGCGCGGATGGTCTCGCCGCCAACCCGAACCTGCCGTTCGCCGCCTACCACCGGCCGTGGGACGACGCATTCGGCACGACCGAGCGCGACGAGGTCGAGCGGCTGTGCGCCGAGCGCGGCGTCGGCTGCCGCTGGCTCGACGACGGCAGCGTGACCGTATCGCACGTCGGCAGCGCGCTGCGCACGCATCCACGCACCGGCGAGACCGTGTGGTTTAACCAGGCGAGCGCGCAGCACCCGAACCCGCGCTCGATGGGCGAGCTCAGCTATCGCTACCTGCAGCGCATGTACGGCACGCGCGCCGCGTTCCCGTACGAGATCCGCTACGGCGACGGCGCGCCGATGCCGTTCGACGACCTGGTGGCGATCTACGACGCGCTCGACGACGAGGAATGCGCATTCCCGTGGCAGGCCGGCGACGTGCTCGTCGTCGACAACATGCTGGTCGCGCACGGCCGCAACCCGTACCGGGGCGCGCGCGACACGCAGGTCATGCTGTTCGACTGAGGATGCCGACGATGAGCGTTTCGTTTCTTGCGTCCGTACGCGCGATGTTCGCCCCGGCCGCCGCGTTCGACCGGCCGCGGCGCGCGAGCACGCCGCCGCTGCCCGACGCGCATGCGCCGGGTGCGGCGCTCGGCGCGCGCGCGATCGACGTCGCGGCCGGCGATTTCCGCTTCTCCGCGCGCCACGTGCGGTTCCGGCTCGGCGCGATCACCGCGATCGTCGGGCCGAACGGCTCGGGCAAGACCACGCTGCTCGAAACGCTGCTCGGCTTCCGGCGCGGGGGCAGCGACGTGCGCGTGCTCGACGTGCCGGCCGAGCGCTTCATGCGCGATTCGCGCTCGCTGCAGCGAATCGGCGCGCAATTGCAGAAGGTCGAGTATCCCGATCACCTGCGTGTATCCGAGATCGTCGCGCTGCACCGCGCGATGTACGCGCACACCGATGCGGCAATCACCGACGCGCTCGGCATCGCCGAACTGCTCGACAAGCCGTGCCGCGCGCTGTCGAAGGGGCAGCGCCAGCGCGTGGACCTGTACGTCGCGCTCGCGCACCGGCCCGAACTGGCCGTGCTCGACGAGCCGTTCACGGGCCTCGACCGTCGCTATGCGGGCGTCGTGATCGACCTGCTGCGCCAGCGCGCGAGCGGCACGAGCGTCGCGATGATCTGCCATTCCGAGGAGGAACTGAGCGTGGTCGACGATCTCGTCTGGGTGCGCGACGGCGGCGTGCGCTACCAGGGCGACCAGGACACGCTGCGCGCCGAGCTCGTCGGCGATGCGCGCGCGGTCCTGCATTGCCGCGACGCAGCCGACGCGCGCGCGCTGCGCAAGCGGCTCGCGGCGCTGCCCGGCGTGACCGGCGTGCGCGTGTCGGCCGCGCACGTGGTCGAGGCGTTCGGCGATGCGACGCTGCATCCGAACGTGCACCGGATCGTCGGCGAACAGGGCATCCAGCATCTCGCGCTCGCGCCGAGCACGCCGGGCGACCTGCTGCGCCTGTGCACCGAGGGCCCGACCCATGACTAAGGTGTTCCTGATCCTCGTGCGCAACGAGCTGCTCGGCTATCTGCGCAGCCGCTCGTCGCTGTTCTGGACGCTGGTGTTCCCGGTGTTCCTGCTGAGCGTGATGCTGTTCGCGTTCGGCGGCTCGGGCTCGCTCGGCACGGCCGACATCGCGTTCGACGTGCCCGGCGGCACGACGCCGTACAACCAGGCGTGCAGGGCGGAGATCGTCGCCAGCCTGTCGCACAGCGACACGGTGAAGGCGACCTTCGGCGGCCGCGGCACGCCGGCCGAGCGCGTGACCGTCGTGCTCGGCGCCGACGAGCGCACGCCGGCGACGATCCGCTACGACTTCAACGGCTCGCTCGCGGTGAAGGCGGCATCGCGGGTCGTCGAGATCGCGCTCGCGCGCTGCGCCGCGCAGCGGCTCGGGCTGCCCGCCGCGCAGGCGCGCTTCGAGAATGCCGCGCCCACGCGCCGCCCGTTCGACTATGGCGCGTTCTTCGCGACCGGCATCCTCGTGATGGCGTTCATGGCGATCGGCCTCAACTCGACGACCACCGCGATCGCCGCGCTGCGCGAGCGCAATACGTTCAAGCTGTACGTGTGCTTCCCGGTGTCGCGCGGCGTGTTCCTCGCCGCACTGATCGTCGCGCGGATGGCGATGATGGCGCTGTCTGCGCTCGTGCTGCTGACGGTGGCGCGCGTCGCGTTCGGCATCGCGCTGCCGATCGCGACGCCGGACGGGCTGCGCGCGTTGCCGATCGTGCTGCTCGGCGCGGCGATGGTGCTGAGCATCGGCGTGCTGCTGGCGAGCCGCACCCGCTCGCTCGCGGCTGCCGAACTCGCGTGCAACGTCACCTACTACCCGCTGCTGTTCTTCAGCGACCTGACGATCCCGATGCACGACGCGCCCGCGTGGCTGAAGGCCGGGCTCGCATTCCTGCCGACCAACCAGTTCGCCGTCGCGCTGCGCGGCGCGCTGGTGGACGGCGCGCCGTACGCGCAGCTCGCGCCGCAACTGCTCGGCATGACCGTGTGCACCGCGCTGTTCCTGTTCGCCGCCGCGCGGCTGTTCCGCTGGCACGACGCTTGACGCGTCGCCACGCTGTTTCGACGAAGGAGAGACACGATGAAATCGAACCATCCCATAACCGACTACCTGCTGCACGCGAGCAATTTCCTGCCGGCGATCGTGTTCCTGTTTTACGGCCGGCTCGGCCCCGAGCAGCCGGACCTGCGCTGGACCCACGCGTTCCTGATCGGTGGCGTGCTCGCACTCGTGCACGGCGCGTGGCTGATGCGCCGCGCGGAGCGCAACAGCATCGCGCTCGGCGTCGACCTGTTCCTCGTGATCGGCGCGGTGCTCGCGCTCGTGTCGCCGACAGGTAGCCGTCTGTGGGGCGAGGAACTCGGGCCGGCGGCGATGCTCGTCTGCGTGCTGGTGGTCGGCATCGTGCATACCGCATGGTCGGACGGCGGCTTCGTCGACGGCACGTTCGTCGACCAGGGGCGTGCGCGGTCGTTGTCGCTCGTGCTGCTCGCCGTCACCGCCGTCGCGCTCGCGGTGTCGATCGCGATGCGCCACAGCCCGCTGTGGGGCGGCGTCGTGCCGCTGATCGCGCTGGTCGTCGTGCGCGGCCGGCTGCGCAAGCAGCTCGCGCGGGCAAGCTGACGATGAACGCGCTGCCCGCCCCCGCCGCACACGCCGCGCAACGGCACGCGCTCGCCGCGGCACTCGGCGACGGCTGGCTCGAAGGCGCGGCCTGCGAACCGTATGCGACCGACGTCGTGCAGTACGGCGGCATGCCGCTCGGCGTCGCGCGGCCGGGCTCGACCGCCGACGTGCGTGCGCTGGCACGCGCCGCCGTCGCGCACCGGGTCGCGCTCGTCGCCCAGGGCGCGCGCACCGGGCTCGTCGGCGCGGCCGTGCCCGATCGCAGCGGCACGCAATGCGTGGTGTCGTTCGAGCGGATGCGCGCCGTTCGCGCGTTCGATCCGGCCAATCGCAGTATCACGGTCGAGGCCGGCGTGCGGCTGTCCGACATCAACCGTCTGGCGGGCGAAGCGGGGCTCTGCGTGCCGATCGATCTCGGCAGCGATCCGGCGGCCGGCGGCCTCGTCGGCGCAAACGCGGGCGGCAGCCGCCTGATCAAGTACGGCGACGTGCGCCGTCACGTGCTCGGTGTCGAAGTGGTGCTTGCGGACGAAGCCAGCACCGTGATCGACGCGCTCGCGCCACTGCGCAAGCGCAACGCGGGCTTCGACGTCGCGCAGTGCTTCATCGGCGCGAATGGCGCGAACGGCCTCGTCACCGCCGTGTCGTTCGCGCTCGCGCCGCTCGAACGGTCGTCGTGCGCGGCGTTCGTCGCGTTCGCGTCGTACGACGCGGCGCTCGCCGGCCTGCTCGCGTTCGAACGCGCATTCGGCGAAATGCTGTCGGCGTTCGAGTTCATGTCGGCGGCGGCGGTCGGTTGTGTCGCGGCGGCGTTTCCCGTGTTGCGCATTCCGTTCGACGCGAGCGATGCCGCGTGCTACGCGCTCGTCGAGATGGCGACCGGCATGCCGGGGCTCGACGCGCTGCTGGAGGAACGCACGGTCGCGACGCTCGACGCGCTGGCCGGCGATCGCGTGGTGCTCGACGCGGCATGCGCGCCGGCGGAACGCTTCTGGCGGATTCGCGACGCGCTGCCGGCCGCGGTCGCGCAGGACGGCGTGCCGCTGTCGTTCGACGTATCGTTCCCGCGCGGCGCGCTGGCCGGATTCGTCGCCGCCGCCGAGCAGTGGCTCGCCGCCGCGCATCCGGCGCTGCGCTGTCATGCGTTCGGCCATTTCGGCGACGGCGGCTGCCATCTCGTCGTGTCGATTCCGCATGCCGCGGCGCAACGCTACGGGCCGGTGCAGCAGGTGGCGCTGCGCGGCGCGCTGTACGACCGCGTCGTGCAGGCAGGCGGCTGCTTCAGCGCCGAACACGGCGTCGGGCCGGTCAATATCGCGTACTACCGCAAGCACGTGCCGGCCGCGCACCGGCAACTCGCCGGCGCCGTCCAGCACGCGATCGATCCGCTCGGCCTGATCGGGCGGGTCCGCTACTGACGCGCCGATTCGCGGCGCCACGGAGATTTCGCATGATGTTTCGACACCCGCCCGGCCCGGGCACCCCTGCCGGACCCGACGCCGATCCTTCGCCCTCCGGCATCCCGGCCACGCTGCCCGACTCGGGCGTGGTGGTCAACGTGCGGGGCGTCGCTTGCGTGATCCCGTTGTCGCCGCGCGACCATGCACGCCCGGCGCTGTGGCGCGAACTGGCGGACTGGCGCGACGAACGGTCGATCGCTCGCGACCTCGAAACGGATGAACGGCAGGATTGAGCAGCCGGCTCGCGACGGCCCGGCGAACGCGCCGCGCATGCAACCGCGGCGCCGGACCACGTCGGTCGTCCGGCGCCGCGACGGGCGAAACGCGCGACGCGCAACGCGATCAGAACACCGCGTGCCCGCTGATCAGGCTCGGCAGCCAGGTCGAGAAGAACGGCATGTACGTGACGATGTTGATCGCGCTGAAGATCGCGAGGTAGTACGGCCACGCCATCTTCGTGGTCTCGCCGATCGACACGTTGCCGATCGCGCAGCCGACGAACTGCACCGACCCGATCGGCGGGTGCACGAGGCCGAGCGAGCAGTTCAGCAGCAGCATGATCCCGAACTGCACCGGCCCGACGCCGCATGCCATCGCGATCGGCAGGAACAGCGGCGTCGTGATCAGGATGTGCGCGGCCATGTCGACGAACGTGCCGAGGAACACCTGGATGATGTTGATGTACAGCAGCATCAGCCACGGCGCCGCGGTCGACTGCTTCAGCAGCCCTTCGATCGCATCCGGAATCTCCAGGTACGACATCTGGAAGCGCAGCATGTTGGACACCGCGATCAGCAGCAGCACGACGCCCGTCGTGCGTGCCGCATGCGACAGCGCGCGGCGCAGCTTCTCGGCCGTCAGCGTCCGGTAGACCACCGCGGTCAGCACCAGCGAGTACACGACGGCGATCGCGGCCGCTTCGGTCGCGGTGGCGATGCCCTTCGCGACGCACACCAGGATGATCGCGATCACCATCAGCCCGGGCACCGCGCCGACGAAGCTGCGCAGCACCGCATACCAGCCGGGAAACCGCGGCAGCGCGGACGAGCCGTCCTCGCGGCGCGGATAGCCGTGACGCACGGCCTGCCAGTACGCGGCGGCGAGCACGAAGCCCATTACCCACAACACCGGCAGGAGCCCCGAGAACAGCAGGTCGCCGATCGACACGCCGCTCACCGGCTGGCCGTGCAGCATCCCGGTGATGCCCTGCGCGGCGAACGCGTAGATGATCATGTTGGTCGACGTCGGCATCAGCGCGCCGGCGAGCGACGCATGCGTCGTCACGTTGACCGCGTACGCGGCGCTGTAGCCTTCGCGCTTCATCAGCGGAATCACCACGCCGCCCATCGCCGACGTATCGGCGGTCGGCGAGCCCGACACGCCGCCGAACAGCGTGCACGCGACGACGTTCGCCATCCCGAGGCCGCCGCGGAAGTGGCCGACGGTCGCCTGCGCGAAGCGCAGGATGCGGTCGGCGATACCGCCATGCAGCATCAGTTCGCCGGAGAAGATGAAGAACGGCACCGCGAGGAACGAGAACGCGTTCATCCCCGAGATCATCGCCTGCATCGCGGTCGCGATCGGCAGGCCTTCGACCATGTAGGTCAGCACGCATGCAATGCCGAGCGCGAACGACACGGGCACGCCAAGCACGAGAAATATCAGAAAACTGACGGACAGGATCGCGAGTTCCATGGCGTTATTGTCCCGACGAAGAACGACGAAGCGCGAGCAGGTGCTCGAGCGAGAAGAAGATGATCGCGATCGCCGCGGGCATCGCGATCAGGTAGCGCACGCCTTCGGGCAGCCCGATGATCGGGATACGGTCGCCCATCGTCTCGACGGCCATGCTGCCGCAGCCGATCATGATCATGATCGCGAATGCGATCAGGCTCAGGTGCTGGATCGCGATGACCACCGTACGCGCCTTCGGCGACAGCCGGCGCACCAGCGAATCGAGGCCGATATGGCCACCGTCGCGCACCTTCATCGCCGCGCCGAACATCGCGATCACGATCACGAGCAACAGCGCGATCGGCTCGACGAAATCCGGTGCGTTCTCGAACACGTAGCGCATCACGACCGCGTAGAACACCAGCACCGTGAGCACCGCGAGGCACGCGGACGCGATCACGGCCAGCACGCGGAACAGCACGTCGTTCACGCAGCGCAGCAGCGGCGCGGCCGCACGCGGCCGGCACGGCGTCGCGCCGTCGGCGGCGGCCGCGTCCGGCGAGCCCACGGCCGCCGCGCCGTTCAGGGAAGTGCGACGCGTCACTTGGTAGCCTCGATCTCGTCGACGATCTGCTTCATCTGCGGCGTCTTTTCATACTTGGTCCACAGCGGCTGCATCGCCTTCACGAACGCCGCGCGGTCGATCTGCGCGGCCGGCACGATCTTCGCGCCGCCCTTCGTCACCAGCTGCTGCGCGGACGCCTCGCGCGCGGTCCACAGCTTCTGGTAGTACGGCACCGAATCGGCGGCCGCCTTTTTGATCGCCGCCTGCTCCTGCGGCGACAGCGTGTCCCAGATCTTCTTCGAGAACACCAGCACTTCCGGCGTCATCGCGTGCTGCGTTTCCGAGTAATCGGGCGCCACTTCGTAATGCTTGGTTTCCTCGTACGACGGCAGGTTGTTTTCCGCCGCATCGACGAGGCCCGTCTTCAGGCCCGTGTACACCTCGGCGAACGGCATCGGCGTCGGCGTGCCGCCCATCGCGCGGATCTCGTCGACCATCAGGTCGGACGGTTGCACGCGCACCTTCAGCCCCTTCATGTCGGCCGGCGAGCGCACCGGGCGCTTCGCGTAGATCGAGCGCGCGCCGCTCTCGTAGAACGTCAGCGCGATCATCCCCTTCGCGGTGAACGCATCGAGGATCTTCTGGCCGGCCGGGCCGTACATCGCCTTGCGGAAGTGATCGACGTCGCGGAACAGGAACGGGAACGACGGAATCAGCGACTCCGGCACGATCTCGTTGAACGACGCGCCGTTCACGCGCGCCATGTCGATCGCGCCGATCCGCACCTGGTCGACCGTGTCCTTCTCGGAGCCGAGCGCGCTGTTGCCGAACACCTTGATCGAATCCTTGCCGCCCGTCTGCTTCGACAGCTCCTCGCCCATGAACTTGACGGCCATGTTGGTCGGGAAATTGTCGCCGTGCACGTCCGCCGAGCGAAACACGCGCGCCTGCGCGGATATCGCGAAGCCGGCCATCAACGCGACGGCCAGGGCGGTACGGGAGCCGGTGAATCGGTGCTTCATGGTGAGTCTCCTTGATGGTCGATCGTTGTTGTGCGGCGATCCGTGGGTAGGCGCCTGCTTCACCCATGCGCGTTCTTGAATCGCAGAGTCATACGTCGTATGACGTGTTGAGCGAATGTACGTCGGTTAATCGTTTAACTCACTTGGTGCATACCCCTATAACCTTTGTCATAAAGGTTGATTGGCAGAAAGCGAGGAAGCACATTCTCCACTTTCGCATTTTTTTGCGAAACGTTTTCCAGAAACGGATTAGCATTCAAACTGGACACCGGCGCGGCAGCTTCCGGACAACCAGCGGCATTTCCGCCGCTTCGCTTACGGGTGTTGTAGGATGACTGACCAGAAAGTTGTCACGCCGCCTTGTTGTCCCATGCGCTTGAACCGGCCAGCGTGCTCGGCTTGCAGCAAAGCGGTCGTCGACTATTTTCCGGATATCGACCAGTGGAAGCCGTTCGGGTCGACGGGGGCGCTGTCGCTTCCGGTCATTCCGTCGCCATCGCGCATGCCGCCTGACGGGCACGTGCGATGCGCGCCGCGACATCATGCAACGCAAAAGGAGCCAGTGATGTCGACCACGAAGCCATCAGCGCAACCCGACCCGGCTACCCCGCCGAACGCCGGCGACGAAGGCCCCGCAGGCGCGCCGGGCATCGGCGAGGACACGTGCCGCGTCTGCCGCGGCACCGGCAGGGTGGAGGGCCAGCCCTGCACCGTCTGCGGCGGGACCGGCAAGATACTGCAGGGAATCGGCGGCGGATAGGCAAAAAGGCCGCCGCACCGGCGCGCGTCGCGCGCTCAGGTCTGCATGACCAGCGACGTCAGTTGCGCGGCGCGCGCCACGTCCGTCTTCGTGTAGATCGACTTGATCTGCGCGCGGACCGTGCCGATCGACACGCCGCGCAGCGCCGCGCACTCCTGCGGCGAGCGTCCGTCGCAGCACAGCAGCACGGCCAGCTCGGCTTCCGCCGACGACAGCCCGTAGAACACCCGCAAGCGTTGCGCGCGCGCCGACGGCGCACGCAGGTCCGCGGCCGTCATCAGCGCCGCGACGCCGGGCCGTTCGCGCGCGAGGCGCGACTGTTCCGGAACGGGAATCAGCGCAAGCGGCAGCGGCTCGCCCGTCGTACGCCGCAGCAATAGCCCGCCGCGCGCAAACGCGTACCGCCATTGCGTGTCATCGACGCAGCCTTCCGGCGCGAAACGGCCGTTGACGATCCGCAGCGCCGGTTCGGCGGCGATCAGCTGATCGGCCGCGCGGTTCGTATAGCGCAGTTCGCGCCGCGGGCCGAGCAGGAACACGGGCACCGGCACCGCATCGAGCGCCGACTCCGCGGCAGCCACGCGCGCTTCGAGTTCGCCGATGCGCGCATGGATGCGCAGCGCGCGACTGATGTGGCCGCCCATGATTTCGATGGTGCGGCGCTGCGCGTCGGACAATCCGTGCGATTCCGGGCCGCTCTGTACGCTGAGGAAAGCGCCGGCGCCCTCGCCGCGATGGATGTACAGGCCCGAGATGCCGCCGAGCCCGAACGGATGCATGAATTCGCGATAGAACACGCCATGTGTGCGCTGCCGCACCGACAGGTGCTTGACGTCCTCGAACCAGCGCCCTGCCGGCCAGTCGGCGGCAACCGGCACGACCGGGTCGTACAGGTAGAACTCGGTGTTGTAGCGGTGGTGGCATGCGGCGACCCATGACGGATCGTCGCCGGCTGCCCGCTCGATTGCCGGCATCCGCGCCGCGTCGTCGAACGACAGCAGTGTGGCCATGCGCGTGCCGACCGTCAGACGCAGCCCGTCCAGCACCGCTTCCCATCGTTGATCGCCCAGTGCCGCAGCGTAGACGTCATCGATCCATGCCGAGGGAATCAATCCGTTCATCTGCATCTGGCCACCCCGCGCCGTGCGTTTTTGTCGAACGCCGTTCGGGCATCTTACTCAATCGGTCTGATTGTTCAAATTGCCGATGCGGATTTGGCCGAAATACCACGTTTGTCACCGTTTCTCGTCAGACGTAAAGGTGATTTTTGACGCGGCGGGCGTGGAATCGGTGGCGATGCGAACGGCGGATGGCGGCCTGCGGCGCGGATCGCGCGGGACGAAAGCCTGTCGCAGATGGAGGCGTTCGAGGCCGGATGCGACGCGATGGCGCGCGGTTCGATACCCGGCCCGACGATGCACTTACTTCATCGCCACGAACCGCGCTTCCATCTCGTCGATCTTCGCGAGCACGGCTTCGCTCAGCTTTCTGACGTGACGCGGCACGTCGGGCGTGGACAGCAGTTCCTCGATGCGCCCGCGCCAGTATCTCGGATGCCTGACGCGCGCCGCGCCCGACATCGACACGTCGTCGACGTCCGTCTCGCTGTCCAGCAGCGCCACCATGCGCTGGATATGGGAGAGCTCTCGTTCCACATAGTCTCGTGCGAGCATATCGATTGAAATTCCCCGAAATACGACATCAGGCCTTCCGTCATCAACGCGCCGTCGGCCGCGGCGCCCACGACGCACCACGGACGTTGCGCATCAGCGTACGCGACGACCGTGTCAACCGACTGTGCGGATGCTCACAGCGATTGACACGCAACGGCAGGCCTGCTCGATTAGTTCTGGTGATATCCGGTCCCCGGCGCCTTGTTGACCATCGTAGGCGTACCGCTTGGCGACGGCATCCCCAAAAGTGGGGATGGCGGTTGATATCGGTCGGGGATCGCTTCCGGAAACGACGGAGCGCCGGAACGGCCGGCATGGGGTTGCCGGTCGGCGCCGCATGGCGACGCCGCCGCGCGCTACCGACGATAGGACGGAGGCGCGAGTTCGAGCGGATCGGGGTTCAGGCGCACCCACGCAACCGCGAGCCGGCACAGTTGCGCCGGGTCGCCGGCTTGCCGCTTGACGTCCTGCACGACGGCTTCCATGTCTGACAAATCGGCCGCCGGCAGCGACGTGCCGGTGCGCACGATGGCCGCGAATGCATCGGCCATCTTCCTGAAATCGGCATCCCAGTTGCAGCCGCCGTTGTGATCGAGTTCATGCGCGATGCGGCCCGAGATCCGGATGAGTTCACCCTGCACCGTCGCGGCGTGTCCCGTTCCCGGCACCAGTTGCGTCCACAACGCCTGATGCTGTTCCTGCCAGGTGCCGGCCGCGACGACGATCGGCGACCGGCCGTCGTGCAGCCGACGACGCGGCGCCGGGGGCACGTCGAACAACGCGTAGAGACGGTCCAGCGCAGCGCTCGCCGCATCGACGGCCTGCGGGTTGTAGCGCTCGCGCATGAACTCGAAACGCTCGCCGATTTCCGCGACGCGGGCCCGCATCGGCGGCGTCTTCGCCGCACCGGCGTCGAGCAGCACGTCGGCGAGCGCCACCATATGCTCGAGATCCGCATTGTCGCAGGTGCGCAATGCACGCTCGAGCGGCGTCTGCCCGTCCCGGTTCAACGCGTCGACGCGCGCGCCGTGCGCCAGCAGCAGGCGCGCGGCAAGCGCATGACGCGAATCGGCCGCCGCATGCAGCGGCGTGCCGATCGACGCTCCGTCGTCGTGAACGTCCGCGCCGAGTTCGAGCAGCACGTCGAAGCGGCTGCGCCGGCTGCGGGCCCGCACGTGCAAGGCCGTGTTGCCGTATGCATCGGCCGCGCCGATATCCGCGCCCTGTGCGACGAGCCAGCGCGCGAGATCGTCGGGACACCGGTCAAACGACAGCGCGGTCCGCTTGCTCGGCCCGCCGCGCGCATTCACGTCGCAGGTGTCGAACACCGCCTGAAGCTTCGCGACGTCGCCTTCTTCGAGCAGCGCGTCGAAGTCTTTCGGCAGCAGTTTCTTTTTTGCTTTCGGCATGGCGGCCCTCCTGCCTTCGATCGAGTGCGTATCGTCGGCGATTCGTCAAACTGATAACGCGGCCTTGAATCCATTGCCGCTTCTGCATACGACCCGATGCATCGGTCTGTCCAGCGGCTCCAGCGCCTCCAGCCCGGCCGGGCGGCCGGATGCGCCGCCGAGCTTCGTGATGTTCCAGCGTGCGGCATCGTTCCAGTCGTAATCCATTCGATAGGAAAACCGGGCATTCGCGCGAAACAGCGCGGCGCGGAATTTCCGGCCGTCGTTCGCGAGCGCGTCGCGCAGTAGCGGCCCGATGCGCATGATTCCGCCGATGAGCTCCCGATGCTCGATGGTCGAAACCAGCTCGACGCCGGCCGCCGTCGCGTATGACGCACGCCCGCCGTACTGCCCGTCGCCCGGTACGCTGAAACAAAGGTAAACTTCCTGCCAGCCGGGAAACGCGGCCTGCATGTAGCCGACTACGTGCCTGGCGAGTTCGATCACCCGCTCTGTCGCGTCGTCATTCATGTGTATTCCTTGAAACAGGATCGCGGACGAGCGTAATCGGACGTGGGGCGACGCGTCAATGGCCGTCGGCCCCACCCGCGCACGGCCGGTATCGCACCGCCTGTCGCCCCCCGCATGTCGATTGGCGCGCTTTGCGAGTGAAGTGGCGCGCAAAAGGCGGCATCATGGCGCATCACTTCTGCAACGGAATCCCGCCCGTGAATATCGATACCGACCTCCCCGTCATGGTCACCGGCGCGACCGGCTACGTCGCTGGCTGGCTCGTGCAGCGGCTGCTCGAGGCCGGCGTGACGGTCCATGCGGCCGTCCGCGACCCCGACAGCCCCGACAAGCTCGAGCATCTGCAGCGCATCGCGGCCGGCAAGCCCGGCACCATCCGCTATTTCCGAGCGGACCTGCTCGAACCCGGGTCGTACGCCGACGCGATGGCCGGTTGCGGGACCGTGTTCCATACCGCGTCGCCCTTCACCGTCACCGTCCGCGATCCGCAGAAGGAGCTGGTCGATCCGGCGCTGCTCGGCACGCGCAACGTACTCGAGACGGCCAACCGCACGCCGTCGGTACGGCGCGTCGTGCTGACCAGCAGTTGCGCCGCGATCTACGGCGACAACGCCGACCTCGCCGCGACGCCCGACGGTGTGTTCACCGAAGCAATCTGGAACACCAGTTCGTCGCTGACCCACCAGCCCTATTCGTATTCGAAGACGGTCGCCGAGCGCGAAGCGTGGAAGATCGCCCGCCAGCAGCAACGCTGGGATCTCGTCACCATCAACCCGTCGCTCGTGATCGGGCCCGGCATCAACCCGTACGCGACGTCGGAAAGCTTCGAAATCGTGCGGCAGATGGGCAACGGCACGATGAAAATCGGCGTGCCGGATCTCGGCATGGGCGCGGTGGATGTCCGCGACGTTGCCGACGCTCACGTGCGTGCGGCATTCTTGCCGGGCGCCAACGGCCGCTACATCGTGTCGGCGCACGACACGAGCCTGCCGGCGATGGCCGCCACACTGCTGGAACGGTACGGCGCCGACTATCCGGTTCCGCGACGCATCCTGCCGAAATGGCTGGTGTGGCTGGTCGGCCCGCTCGCGAACAAGAGCGTGACGCGCCGCGTGATCGCTCGCAACGTCGGGCTGCCCTGGCGCGCGGACAACAGCCGCAGCCGCAACGAGCTCGGGATGCGCTATCGCCCGCTCGCCGAGTCGATGAACGACTTCTTTCAGCAACTCGTCGAAACCGGGCAATTGCGGCAATGAACCGCTTCGCGATCTCGCCCGGCTGGCAGGTCATGATGGTCGATCTTGGCCTGCGCGCCGACGAACTGCTGCGGCGCGCGCAGTTGCCCGCCGATCTGTTCACGCGCCCCGAGAACGGGTTGACGACCCGCGAGTACTTCGGCCTGTGGCGCGCGATGGAAGACATGGCGAATACGCCGGCCGTCGCGCTGCGCATCCTCGATCTGCTCTCCGTCGAAACCTTCGATCCGCCGCTATTCGCCGCGTTGTGCAGCCCGAATCTGGAGATCGCGATCCGGCGCATCAGCCAGTTCAAGCCGCTGATCGGCCCGATGCGGTTGCGTGTGTCGCACGAGGTCAATGCGCTCACCCTCGCCGTCGACTTCCTGGAACGCGACGTACCGCCGCCCGGCATGCTGGTCGCGGCCGAACTCGGCTTCTTCGTGAAACTCGCGCGGCTGGCGACCCGCACCGAGTTGCCGGCGCGCGCCGTCACGCTGCCGCGCGACGTCAGCCCCCATCCCGGCTATGCGCGCTTTTTCGGCGTGACGCCGCAGTATGGCGACGCGCCTTCCGTGAGCGTGGCGCTGCAGGATGCACGACGCCCGTTCGTGACCGCGAACCATGCGATGTGGCGGATTTTCGAACCCGACCTGCGCCGCCGCCTCGACGCACTGTCGGCCGAGGCCGGCATCGTCGAGCGCGTGCGCGCGGCGCTGCTCGAATTGATTCCGGGCGGGCTCGCCACCGCGGACGGCGTCGCGCAAACGCTTGCGATCAGCAAACGGACGCTGCAGCGGCGGCTCGGCGACGAAGACGCGAACTTCAAGACCCTGCTCGCGGAAGTCCGCGAGAAGCTCGCGTGGCATTACCTCGATCGCTCGGATCTGCCCTACAGTCAGATCGCCTTCCTGCTCGGCTACCAGGACCCGAATTCGTTCTTTCGCGCATTCAATGAATGGACCGGAATGACGCCCGAAGCCGCCCGTTCACGCACGGCGCGTTGATCGACGCAAAGCGGCCCGCCCTGTCTATCCGGCCATTCCATATCAGCCGGGCGTGCCGCTGCGCTTCAAGCCGAAAATGAAATCGGCTTCGACCGACGCGCCCTTCGGCAATTGCAGCACGCCGACCGACGAACGCGTATGGATGCCGGCGTCGCCAAGCACCGCGACCAACACGTCCGACGCGCCGTCGGCCACTTCGCTCTGCATCGTGAAGCCGGGCGCGCTTCGCACGTACACGGTCATGCGCGGTACCGTCGCGATCGCATCGAGCGTGCCGCAATGCTTGCGGATCAGCGACAGCGCGCGCAGCGCCGAGATAGCGGCTGCCCGGCGGCCATCGTCCAGCGAAACGGATTCGCCCACGACGCCGACGAAATGCACGACTTCACCGATTCGCGGCACCTGGCCGGCAATGTAGGCCGTGCTTCCGTCGACCAGAACGGGCGTGTACTTTCCGCCGATCCTGATCGTTTCGTCCGGATCGAATCCGAATTCGGCCGCGACCTGTTTCAGTTTGTCATCCCTGTTCATCAGTGAATTCCCCAATCCCTCTGAAAAAAGATAAAGAATAATTGAGTCTCCGAAGCTTGTCCCGCAGGAAAAGATCGGTCACGAACGATCCAGTCAAACCACTTCTCAGGTGTTCGAAGCAGTCGCGGATTGCCATATCGGCAATGGAATTCACCGTCTCAGCAATTTTCTTCATCATTTCGGTTGAAACCGCTATCATGTATGGACACAAACCTGAAGAGTGATATATGGCAACTTACAAGGAACTGAAGGCTCAAATGGACGCTTTGGCCGAGAAAGCCGAGGCCGCGCGCGCCGCTGAATTCCAGGCGATCGTCGACGACATCCGCACCAAAGTCGCGGAATACGGCATTACCGAAAAAGACATTTTCGGTACACGCCGTGGTCGGCCGGCCAAACAAGCGGGCGCCCCCGTGCAGGCAAAGTATCGCGATCCGAAGACCGGGGCGACCTGGTCGGGCCGCGGTCGCGCGCCCGCATGGATCAAGGATGCGAAGAATCGCAATCGATTCCTGATTCAGGAATAAGCATCCCGGCACGGGCCGGCGCGCGATTCAACGCGCCGTCCGGCGATTTGGGCATTGATTGGCGCATCGATACCGGCGGGTTTCCAACGCTGCTCCGGTCGACGCGGTCTTGCCCGATCGGCGTGTCGGGCACTGGCCAATCGGCCAATCGCACCACACGTCAATCCTTTCTTCAGCGTTCGTAATAGACGGCAAGCCAGACGGTTTGCACTTCGTCATGCGTCCACGCGACACGATGACGGCAATGCGGCTCGATCAGCACGTAATCTCCGGCGCGCATATCGAGCCGCGTTGCATCTTCTTCGAATTCGAGCACGGCCGCGCCGGACAGCAACACGACCCATTCGGCCCGCGCGTCGTCATACCAGAACCCGTCCGGGCTCGTGTGCCCCATCGATACGATGCGCTCGACGTTCACGCGCGGGCTCGTCACGAGCAGGTCGATTCGCTCGTCGCCGCCGCGCCGCCCGTCGACGCTGAATAAATTACCGGTTGGAAGTTGCATGGCTTCGCCTCGTCGTTGATCGTCGGGTAAAGGCTGCGGGTTTAAAGACGACGGGAAATGTTCGCCGCAGTCCGACATCGCGCCGGTCTGCAAGGACGTCGTCAAATGTCTGATAAAAAGATGAAGAATGAGTGCAACTTTACCGACGCTCATTCATTGGCGCGATAAAGTACATCGCGACATTCTTTTAGCGACGCGTGCGCCATAGCGCGCCATTTCGGTAAAAGCCGGCCGACATCCCGTCGGCCTCCGCGGCGTCGAGCCAAGCCCTTCGCGCGAATAACGGGCTTGCGAGCACGCGTCGATCGACGCATTTTCCGTTCGCAGGCCGGCATGAGCAAGCATCAGCACGGACATTCATGCCTTATTTCGATTCGAGGTTGCGTTTGCCCGATGAGTCGTTGATATCGATGCGAGTGCGGACAAAGCCCCCCGTCAAACCATCTCCCTCAACCACCCCAGCAACGCCGCCTGCGCACTTCCTTCCGCCACCGGCGCCGGCGTCAACAGGTAGTAATCCGATCCATCCTCGACGAACCCCATCGGCGCGACCAGCACACCGCTTTCAATGTCGTCGCGCACCAGATGCCACGGCCCGATCGCAACCCCAAGCCCCGCGACGGCTGCCTGCAGACTGAAGTAGAAGTGATCGAATCGCTGCCCGCGCCCGTTCGCGGCCGGCTGATTCGCCGCCACCGCCCACGCGTTCCATGCGTCCGGCCGGGTCCGCGTATGCAGCAGCGCGGCGTCGGGCTTCAACGCGCGGCCGCCGCGCCGCGATGCAAACCACGCACCGACCTTGTCCGGCCGGCAAACCGGCCCCACCCGCTCGGCGAACAGATGCTCGGCGTGATACCCCGCCGGCCACGCGAAATCGTTGCGACGTATCGCCATGTCGATACCACTATCGAACGAGAACGGCCCGCCCGCGGCGGCCAGATGGATATCGACGCCCGCATGCCGCGCCTGGAAATCCGGCCAGCGCGGGATCAGCCAGCGCATCAGCAGCGTCGGCTCGCACGACAGGACCGAACGCCGCGCACGGGCGGCCTCCGTGCGCAACGCGTGGGCGGCGTGACGCATCAGGCCCAGCCCGTCATGGACGGCCCGGGCGAGTGTGCGGCCCGCCTCGGTCAGGAACACGCGACGACTGCGCCGCTCGAACAACGTCACGCCCAGATCGTCCTCGAGCAGACGCACCGCGCGGCTGACCGCGCCATGGGTCAGGCACAGCTCGTCGGCCGCGCGACTGAAATTCTCGTGACGCGCCGCCGCGTCGAAACAACGCAGCGCCATCAGAGACGGCAGGTTCGCACGAATCGATTGTGACTCGAACTCACCATTCTGGTCAGAAATCATCGTTTTTCCTGATGAAGCACGATCGATAGGATTGTGCCATCAACCCATCCAGCGCAGGAGAAACGTATGACCGAATGGATAGTCGTAGTCACCATTACGCTGCTGGCCGTCATCAGCCCGGGGCCGGACTTCGCGATGGTCACACGCAACAGCCTGATGCTGTCGCGTCGCTCCGGCGTGCTCACCGCATGCGGGATCGGGCTCGGCGTAACGGTCCACGTGTGCTACACGCTGCTGGGCGTGGGGCTCCTGATCCGTCAGTCGCCGTGGCTCTTCAATGCCGTCAAGCTGATCGGCGCGATCTACCTGATCTACCTCGGCGCCAAGATGCTCCTGACGAAAGCCGGCGGCGTGCAAGCCGACCGCCGCGTGGCGGCGCTGTCGGATCTCGCCGCGCTGCGCACGGGCTTCCTGACCAATGCGCTGAATCCCAAAACCACGGTATTCATCGTCAGCCTGTTCATGCAGGCCGTCCGTCCCGACACGCCGCTGATCGTGCAGCTCGGCTACGGCGCGTTCATCGCGGCCGCACATGCCGGCTGGTTCGCCCTCGTCGCGATGTGCTTCTCGGCCACGGCTGTCCGCGATCGGCTGCTGTCGCTGCGACACTGGATCGATCGCACGTTCGGGTGCCTGCTGGTGGGCTTCGGCGTCGTGCTCGCCGTCGCACGCGGCGGGCGCTGACACTCGACCCGCGCGGATGCGCAGCGCCGGGTGCCCTGCGCCACCCACGTCAGAACGTCCGTGCAATCGTTCGTGCCTCGTCGATCGCGCGACTCCGGTCGACCTTCCCGTCCGGGCCGAACAACGTGCGCTCGACGACGATCCCCGTGCTGTCCGTCACGCCCACGAACTTGAGCCACGTTTCCATGTAAGGGCGCTGCAGATCGAACTCGGCGGCCGGCGTAAACGACCCCGGCGACTGATAGGCGAGCCCGCGCGCGTAGACCACCGCCGCCTTTTTCCCGGCCAGCTTGCCGGTGAAACCCGTTCCGTCGAACGTGAACAGCACGTCCTTCTGCGAGATCACGTCGATCAGGTGCTTGAGCTTGTACGGAATGCTGAAATTCCACAGCGGTACGCCGAACAGGAACTTGTCCGCTTCGTGGAACAGCGCCGCGAGCCGCTCGATCTGCTGCCACGCAGCCGCCTGCTCCGGCGTCAACGCCGTGCCGCTCAGTCCGGCGTATTTCGCGGCCAGCGCGGCGCCATCGAATTCGGGCATCGCCAGATCCCAGATGTCGAGCTTCCGGATCTCGTGATCGGGATGGGCCTGCCGGTACGCGTCGAGAAACGCATCGCATACCTCGATGGACGCCGAATAGGCCTTGTTGGGTGAGCCTTCGATATAGAGCACGTGTGTCATGGTGCCGATCCTTGCCAAGCGTGACGACGGCGCGCGGCATGCGCGCTCGCCCACTGCCCTTCGCAGCCTAGCGGGTCGGCCTATAATCCGGAAACGATATTAATTGATCGAATTAACCCGGATTATTGATGAATGAACGCTCCCCTCGACACAGCGCTGCTTCATACGTTCATCGCGGTCGCCGACGTGCGCAGCTTCACCGGCGCCGGGCGCCGGCTGAACCTCAGTCAGTCCGCGGTCAGCGCGCAGATCGTTCGCCTCGAGGAACAGGTCGGCCAGGCACTGCTCGCGCGCAACACGCGCAGCGTCACGCTCACCGCGCATGGCGAGACGCTGCTCGGCTACGCGCGCGCGATGCTCAATCTGAGCGAGGAAGCGCGCGCCAGGCTGGGAACGGGTGACGCGATCGACGTCAAGCTGCGGATCGGCGTGTCGGAGGACTTCGCCAGTGGCTGGCTGCCGGACCTGATGCGCCGTCACGGCGCCGCGCGGCGCGGCCTGCGGCTGGATCTGGTCGTCGACATCGGCGACAGCCTGTTTCAACGGCACGCCAACGGCGAATTCGATCTCGTGATCGGCAGCCGGTGCTCGCACGCGGGCCACGGCGCGACGTTGTGGCAGGAGCCGCTCGTCTGGGCGTTCGCGCGCCACGAGCCGCTTCCGGAAGGCGACGTGCCGCTCGCGTGCTTCCCCGATCCGTGCCCGTACCGCGGCGCCGCCATCAAGGCGCTCGCGCTGGCCGGCATGCGCTACCGGATCGCGTGCGAAAGCCCGAGTGTGACCGGCATCCGCACCTTCGCGCGGGCCGGCATCGCAATCGCGCCGGTGCCGCGCAGCGCGATCGACGACACGCTTCGCGAATTGGGTTTGCCCGAAGGCTTGCCGGAATTGCCGGCGATGGAATTCGTGATGATGCACGACGCGCGGATGCCGGCGGCCGCCGAATTCGCCGCGATGATCGTGAGCGAAGCGGCCGCCCGCACGGGCACGGGCAAGCGTCGCCGTGCGTAGCGGGTAGAGCCCGCCAGCGTACCGGCCAAGGCATCCATGCCCCCTCGCGGCTGCTCGAATAGCTGACGCGAACTGCGCTCAGATCACCTCGAAACGCAAGCCCGCGTGGCGAACGAGACGGTCGATGAAACGCTCGTCGAACATCGTCGCGGGCGTCCAGAACCCGCCGCCGCGCCCGGTCTTCACACCGTCACGGCTGCCATCGATCGCGAGGCTGATCGCGGCCTGGCCGAGCATCTTGCCGGTGGAGCCATAGCCGGGATCGCGATCGCCGGTGACTTTCACGCGCAGCGTTCTGCCGTCGTCCGCGCGGCCGAAGAAGCGCAAATCGTAGCGGCCGGCCTGCTGGGCTTCGACGCTCGGCCCCTCGCCGGGCTTCGGCAGCAGGAAGCGCTCCATCAGGCCGCGCACCGGCGCGATGAGGACACCGACCATGAATGCGCCGAGGCCCGCCACCATCGCCAGCGCGGTCACGCGCCCCTTCAGGCCCGTGCCCGTCATCACGGCTTCGTCATAGGTAAAGCGGCTGCCGTAGGCATTGTCCGCCAGCGCATTCGAGCGGTGCACGACGCGCTCGTTGATCGCCGCCATCACGAACGGCGCGATCCACGCATCGCAGTCGCGATCGAATTCGGCGGATCGAACCGCATGCTGCCGCATCGTAAAGCCATGCCGTTGCGGGCACAACGAATAAGGATCGAGCAGTTCCCGGCGCAATGCCGGATCGGCCGCCGCTTCGCGCACGACGTTGATCACGCTGGCCACGGTGCCGCCCGACGCGCCGCCCTTCAGCGTTTTGACGCGCATCTTCACGCGGGCGGCCGGCATGCCCCACTGCTGCCGCGCCTGCTGCTGCAGGAAGAAAACGCCCATGTCGGACGGCACCGAATCGAAGCCGCAGCAATGCACGATGCGCGCGCCCGATTGCCGGGCCGCGGGCTCGTACTTGTCGATCATCCGTTTGATCCACTGCGTCTCGCCGGTGAGGTCGCAATAGTCGGTGCCGGTTTGCGCGCAGACCCGGACCAGCGGCTCGCCGTACAGCGCGTAGGGGCCGACGGTGGACACCACCACCCGCGTTTGCGCGCACAGCGCCCGAAGCTGCGCTTCGTCGGCCGCGTCGGCAACGATGATCGGCACCGACTGCCCGGCCGCGCCGAGCGTATCCCGGACTTGCCTGAGCTTTGCGTCGGACCGGCCCGCGAGCGCCCAGCGCAGCGTCTCGCCTGCACCCGCGGTGGATAGATAGTCGGACAGATAGCGGGCCAGAATCTGCCCCACGAAACTCGTGGCGCCGAATACGACGAGATCGTAGGTCGGTTGCGGCATGGACGACTCCTTTGGCGCGCGCGCATCGCACGCATCCGTATCGTTAGCGGGGCTTTCGGGGTTCATCGAAGGCCGTCAACGGCGTCGGCAGATTCAGCACCAGTTGCGCATCCTTGACCACGTCGAGACGCACGATGGCGGATGCGCCGAGCCCGTCGAGCAACTGACTCAGCGGGCCGCCGTGCCGCACCAGCTCGACGTTGCGCGGCAACAGGCGCTGCGCGAACGACAGCATGTTGGTCTGCACCGACGACTGGTGCCATTCGCCGTCGATGCGATTGATCATCGTCGTGGTGCCCATGTGCGATTGCGGCGGAACCTGGATCAGCGCAGGCAGCGGCACGCTCAGGCTCAGATCCGGCCGGCCGCCCGGGCCGGCGATACGTGCGCGCGCCGTCGCGCCGATGTCCACGTCGATATCCGCAAGCCACTTCGGCAGCTGATAGCCGTGCACGCCCCGCACCCGCGCGATTTCCGTCGTGACCGGCAGCGCCAGTACGTGCGCGAAGAAACTCCGGCGCCGCATCGAGTCGATCAGCTCGAGCGCGTGGGAGCCTTTCGCGCCGGGCCGGCGGATGACCACCGCGACGGATACTTCGTCGTACGGATCGTTGTCGCACACCGAATACGAAAAGAACGTCAACGCGACGAGCCCGTAGCCGGGCAACGCCCGCAGCGGTTCGAGCGGTACGGGGAGCATGGTTCTCAGGCGGTCGAGCGGCGCCAGGAACAGCAGCTGAACGCTGCTGGAGCGATAGTAGAAGTTCGGTGCCCACGTCGGGCCGACCCGCGATGCTACCTGACGCTTCGGAATCCGGCGGAAGAAATCGATGTTTCCCGCGGCAGGGTCGCGCGCCACCGCGTCCAGGTCCGGGTTCATCCGGAACCGGTCGTAGTACCCGCCCTCGGGCACGTCGACCGTATGCGGCCCGAATTCGACCTGTGTAAAACGCCTGTCCATGCTCGTTGTCTCCCGTCGATGGTCGACCGGGGCAGGCAACACCCGAAGCCTGCCGATTCACCGTGGTCAGCAGGCACTCTAAGCTTTAAGTCAGCTTCAAGGTCAAGGCGCCGAGTAGAGGAATATGTCGGACTGCGGGAGGCGCGACTTGCCGGCGGCATTGTTTCGCCGGCGATTGCGCGCCGCAATCCGCCCATCGCCGACAGCATTCGCCTATAGTGCCGATTGCCCATTCAACGAGGAGAACAGTCATGACACTGCAGGCCCGCGGTCCGTTCGAAGTGAAGCTGAATCCGGAACCCTTGAGCAACGTCGCGGAAGGCAGCGGGCTCGGCCGCATGTCGCTGGACAAGCATTTTCACGGCGATCTGGAGGCCGTCAGCCAGGGAGAAATGCTCGCGTTTCGCAGCAGCGTTCAGGGTTCGGCCGGCTACGTGGCGATGGAAACCGTCAAAGGCGTGCTCGGCGGACGCAAGGGCAGCTTCGTGCTGCAGCACAGCTCCACCATGACGCGCGGGCAGCCGGCGCAGTCGATCACTGTCGTGCCCGACTCCGGCACGGGCGAATTGATCGGGCTGTCCGGCGCGATGCGCATCGACATCGACAACGGCCAGCATGCGTACCGCTTCGACTACGCATTGCCTGACGCGCCGCAATAAGCCCGCCCGTCACGCGAGCGCCGCTTCGCGCAGACGGAACTGCGCGACCGCCGCGCTCAGCCGCGCGCCCTGTTCGTCGAGCGACAGCGCCGCGGCCGCCGCCTCCTCGACCAGCGCGGCATTGCGCTGCATCGTCTGCTCCATCTGGATCACCGCGGCGTTCACCTGCTCGATGCCCGACGACTGCTCGTCGAACGCCTGGCTCGTTTCGCCCATGATCGCGTTGACGCGCTCGACCGCCGCGACGAGCTCGGTCATCGCCGAGCCGGCCAGCGCGACGAGACCGCTGCCGTCTTCGACGCGTTGCGCGGAATGACCGATCAGGTCGCGAATTTCCTTCGCCGCCGCCGCACAGCGCTGGGCGAGCCCGCGCACCTCGGTCGCGACGACCGCGAACCCTCGCCCCTGCTCGCCCGCGCGCGCGGCTTCGACGGCGGCGTTCAACGCGAGGATGTTCGTCTGGAACGCGATGCTCTCGATCACGCCGACGATGCCGGAAATGCGCGTGGAGCTCGTCGAAATTTCCGACATGGTCGCGACGACGCGCTGCATCGCTTCGCCGCCGCGCGACGCGATGCCGGCCGCGCCCTCGACGTACGTGCGCGCATCGCGTGCGTTGTCCGCGTTCTGGCGCACGGCCGCCGTCAGTTGCTCGACGCTCGCGGCCGCCTGCTGCAGCGACACGGCCTGCTGCTCGGTGCGTGCGGACAGGTCGACGTTGCCGCTCGCGATGGTGCGCACGTCGCCAACGATCGTCTCGGTGCTCGCACGCACCTGGCTCACGGTATCGACGAGGCCGTCCTGCATCCGCTTCAGCGCATTCAGCAGATACGCCATCTCGTTCTCGCCCGGGACGACGACGGTACCGGTCAGGTCGCCTTTCGAGATTTTCTCGAACTGATCGACCGCGAGATTGATCGGCCCGATGATCGCCTTCGCGAGCACGCGCTGCGCAACGAAGCCCACGACGAGCGCCAGCACCGCGACCGCCCCCATCCCCCACACGATCCGGTGAAAATTCACGCCGGCCGCCTCGTAGCGGGCCTTCTGGCGCGCGACCTGGAACGATTCGAGCGCGTCGATCGCCTCCTGGTAGGCGGCAAACAACGCCGGCGGCGCGGTGCGCTGCGTGTCGAGGAAATTGAACGCGTCGTCGCCGTCGAGCTGTGACAGCGCCTTCAGGAACACGCGGTCGAGCAGCGCGCGCCGACGGCTCTGCAGCGTGTCGAACAGCGCCTGCTCGCTGGCGTCGCGCGCGTGCAGACGCGTGTACGCGTCCAGTTCGTCGTTGCTCTGCTTGAGCAATGTGTGAAGTTGCGCGACTTCCTCCTTCGCGGGCTGGCCGGCGCTGATGATCTGCGCGACGTCGCTCATGCGTTCGCGCAGCACGAGCATCCGCTCGGAACTGGTCTTCAGGTGCAGCAGCGACGCGGTGTCGTCTCGGTACATCGCCTCGAGCGAACCGTTGCCGATGGTGAGGGCCGCGATGCCCGCACCGACCACCAGCACGAGCAGCACGGTATAGCCGGCGATGGTCGCGACGAGTCCACCACGGATAGTGAGTTGTTTTCGCATGACGTTCCCTTGAGCCGGCCGGGCACGGCCAGCGGCGGAGGTGAATTCCGGAACACGAACGGCGCGCGCCATGACGCACTACGCGGCGCGGGGTTGCGAACGAGTTAACGGCGCGGGGAACGGGCGGCTTTTATCCGCACGCGACACGAATCTTGACGATTGCGACAGAGGGGGAAGGCGCGCAGCGCGGCTACCGGCAATCGTCGAGCCTCGAACGAATTTCGTCGGCCGACGCGCCGCGCCGGTGCGAGGCGATCTGCCAAACGTTTCCGCGCGCGTCCTTCACCCTCGCCGCCGGCCGCCGGACGGCGCTTCCAGCGGGATCGCCTGCAACGCGAGCGTCCGTCGACAGATCGAATCGGAGTCGTCGACATACACGTACGGAAACACCTGTATCGCGTCAGGCATCGGTCTCGTAAAACAGCCCGTATTCACCACTCGTCCGCCTGATTCGCGCGAACCCCGGTTCGCCCAGATGCATGCCGGCGATCAACAGCCCTTCCGAGCTGACCCGGTCCAGCAGCCTCGAACGCGTCGTCGCCGCCTGCGACGCATCCTGGTCGAACGCAATCGACACGTCCGGCCGCTTGATCTGGATGTGCGGAAAATGCACGATGTCGCCCCACACGAGCAGGCCCTGATCGCCGGATGCGAGCAGGTACCCGGTATGCCCGTCGGTATGCCCCGGCAGCGGAATGGCGGCGATGCCGGGAAGCACCTCGCCCTCCTCGAAGATCCTGAGCGCGTCGCTGTAAGCGTCGAATACCTGACGCGCGATCCGGAAATTGCCGCGGGCGCGCTCGCTGGCGCGGCTCAGGTTGCCGTCGTCCCGCCAGAATGCGACCTCGCGTCGATGCGCGACCAGCTCCGCATTCGGAAACGCGACGTGTCCATCGGCATGCACCAGCCCGCCGACGTGGTCGGGATGGGCGTGGGTGAGCAGGACGGTGTCGATCGCGGCAGGCTCGACGCCGGCGAGCCGCAAATTGTCCATCAGGCGGCCGCCCCATTGTTTGATGCCGCCGGCCCCGGCGTCGATGAGCACCATACGGCCCGCGCCGCGCACCACGTAGCAGTTGATATGCACGGCGGACGGCGCCAGCTGCCCGGCCGCACGCTGCATCCCGGCGGCGTCGGTCGCGTCGATATTCGACAGGAAATCGAGGCTGGCCGTGAGGTAGCCGTCGCTGATCGCGGTGATCGTGAACTCCCCGACACGCTGGCCGGGAAACGTAACGTTGGACATCGTGCAGCTCCGCGGCGGTTAGTTTCGGGCGTGAAGGTTCGGTGCGGCATGACCGAAGCAACGGATGCGTGCGGTCAGCCCGGTGCGCCGGACGATGGCGTGATCCAGCGCCTCCATGAACGCGTTCATGACCGCGGGCGGGCGAGACGACGCGTCGCGATACTGGATTTCCGCGAAAACGGGATGCCCGCAGCCATGCCGAACCGCTACGTAAATGACGTGGACGTTCGTGACTTCTGCCTGAAGGACCCGCGTACAAAGGTCGATGCAGTCGTCGGACAGTTCGGCGAGGCGCGCGTCCGGCGGCATGCGTTCCGCATCGATATGGAAAGTCACGTTAGGCATCGCGGGCGGCCTTCGTCAGTTGCGCCGTCATCGGTGCGTAAAGGTAAAGCCCGGCCGGCACGTTCCCGGCAAGCGACGCATCGCTCTGCGGCAGGACCGCGAGCCAGCGGCGCGCCGGAAACTGTTCCAGCGCGACGGCCTGCATGGCCAGCGGCGTCAGGCCCAGTTCGATCAGCGAGTCGGGCCCGCTTGCGCTCAACACGAGCAGTTCATCGGCATTGACCGCCGGCGCACGACCGATGTCGCTATAGAGATTGCGGTGCCAGTCGGTGATGTGCTGCTGCCATCGCGCGAAATTGCCGCCGCCCTTCTTCCGATATTCATCGCCGGTCAGCACGTCGAGGCCGTCGATCGTGTGAACGGCCAGATAGACGGGGCAGCCGTCGCTGATCGCCCTGAAGCGCTGCGACGTATGAAAGCCGGTCACCGAGATGAGGGCCGGCAGCTTGTCGAGGCTGTAGAAGTCGTTCCATTCGGCTTCGCTGACAGGGTCGGCGAAGCTGCATTCCACGGTGTAGATCATCGGATTTTCCTTCGTGACGGATGCGCATCCTGTGCTTCGAATGCGGGATATTCAGTGCAGTGACGTAATGCTAATCTGCTGTTTTCCGCGTAGATATCGACTTAAAGTCAGCCTTCAGTGATATTTGTTCAAGCTGACGGCCGAACGCGGTACGACCCACGAGACTCCGATGCGACGCAAGATCCCGAGCAATTCCGCGCTTCTGGCCTTCGAGGCGGCGGCCCGACATGGCAGCTTCGCCCGCGCTGCCGACGAACTGGCCCGCACCGAGGGCGCCGTCAGTCGCCAGATCGGCCGGCTGGAGGCGTTCCTCGGCGTGACGCTGTTCGAGCGCGTCGGCAACCGGGTGCGGCTTGCCCCCAACGGCACGCGATACGCAGTGCAGGTGCGCGAGATTCTGGACCGGCTGGAACGGGACAGCCTGTATCTGATGGGGCAGCCCGTGGCAGGCGCGAGCATCGATATCGCCGCGATTCCGACCTTCGCGACCCGCTGGCTGATCCCGCGGCTGAAGCGCTTTCAGGATCGCCATCCGAACGTCACCGTGCATATCGCCGAACGGATGGAACCCTTCCTGCTGGCCGGCAGCGGATTCGACGCGGCCATTCATTTCGAGCATCCGGCCTGGGCCGGCATGCATCTGCATCCGCTGCTGGAGGAGGTGCTGGTGCCCGTCTGCAGTCCGGCGCTTCTCGAAGGAGTTGGCGCGAACCCGTCGCTGGATGCGCTGCCGCGCCTTCACCGGCGGCAGAATCCGGACGCGTGGCAGCGCTATGCGCAGGAGACCGGCATCGTGCTGACCAATTCGGCGGTCGGGCCGCGATACGATCTTCATTCGATGCTGATCGAGGCCGCGCTGGCCGGCCTGGGCGTCGCGCTGGTGCCGCGCCTTTACATCGGCGCCGAGCTCGAACAGGGGCGTCTGGTCGCGCCGTGGCCCGACGGCAAGGCGGTAACGAAAAACTTCTGCCTCGTGCTTCCTGAGCCGATCGAATTGAGCACGGCGCCGGTGCGGGCGTTCGCGGAGTGGGTACTGGGCGAGGCGCGAGGTTTGGCGCGTTGATGCCGCACCCGCTGTTCATCGCGACACGGATTGGGAAGGGCCTGCTCCGCCGCCCCGCTAATCGAGGTACGGCTCCAACACGCCCCCGATCCAGTCCATGAAAGCCCGCACGCGCGGCGAAAGATTGCGCCGATGCGCGACGACGAGCGACGCGGCAAGCGGCTCGGGCCGCAAGTCGGGCAACACCTCCACGAGCGCGCCGCTTTCGACGTGATGCGCGAGCGCCGAATAGCCGGCCTGGATCAGCCCGATGCCCGCCAGCCCGGCCGCGTGATAGGTCTGCACGCTGTTGACCTGCATCGCGCTCGGCAACGGCAGCCACGCATAGCCGTCGCCGTCCGGGTATTCCCAGCCGGGATGCCGCGCGCCGAGCGTCAACGTGTAGTGGATCATCTTGTGCCGCTGGCTGTGCAGATCGGCGAGCGTACGCGGCACGCCATGCCGCGCCAGATAGTCGGGGCTCGCCGCATTCGTCATGCGCAGCTTGCCAAGCGGCCGCGCAACCAGCGTCTCGTCGGCGATCGGGCCGAGCCGGATCACGCAGTCGAACCCTTCCCGAACCAGATCGACACGCCGGTCGGTGCTCGAAAGTTCCAGCTCCAGGTCCGGATGCGCGGCCATCAGTTGCGGCAGCGCCGGCACCACGACACTGCGCGCGAGTTCCGTCGGCATGTCCACGCGCAACCTGCCGCGCAGCGATGCGCCACGCCCCGAGAACATCGACTGCAATTCCTGCACTTCGGCGAGCAGGTCGGTTGCGCGCGCATAGAACGCGCGTCCGTCTTCGGTGAGCTGCACGCGCCGCGTGGTCCGATGCAGCAGTGCGACGCCCATGTCCCGTTCGAGCGTGCGGACGACCGTCGATACCCGTCCCTTCTGAATACCGAGGCTTTCGGCCGCACGCGTGAAGCTCGCCATTTCGGCGACACGGGCAAAAATCAAAAGCGCATCAAGGTTCTGCATTGTTCATCCGGAAAGTAACAGAACGTTCAATCTGTCGTCGTTTATCACCCGATCGCGGCTCGCTAAAGTGGTTTCCCTCGTCGTCCGAACGACACTCCGAACAAAAGGAAACCCTCATGGATCAACTCAACCCGCCGGTGAAAACGGCCGTCGTCTACCACTCCGGCTACGGCCATACGCAACGGATGGCCGCCGCCGTCGCGGACGGCGCCGGCGCCGCACTCGTCGCGATCGATGCCGACGGCAACCTTGCCGACGACGCGTGGAACACATTGGCCCGCGCCGACGCGATCCTGTTCGGCTCGCCGACTTACATGGGCGGCCCGAGCTGGCAGTTCAAGAAGTTCGCGGACGCGTCGTCGAAGGTCTGGTTCGAGAGCGGATGGCAGAACAAGATCTTCGGCGGCTTCACCAACAGCGCAAGCATCAACGGCGACAAGCTCAATACGCTCGAATACTTCTTCCTGCTGGCCGGCCAGCACGGCGGCATCTGGGTCAGCATGGACATCAAGCCGGCCAACCTGAAAGCGTCGACGCGCGACGACCTCAACCGCATGGGCGCCTACATCGCGCCGATGGCGCAGACGCCGGCCGATGCGTCGCCCGAAGAGATGTCGCCGGGCGATCTCGAAACGGCCCGCCGCTATGGCGCGCGCGTCGCGGCGATTGCCGGGCAGTTGCGGGCCGGCCAGTCACGCTCCAACTAACATTCCGACGTTCATGCGGGGCGCCACCGGCCGACGCCTCGCATTGTGTCCGGCCGATTCTGAAGGGCACTCCAATGAAATACAAGCAATTGGGCCGCACGGGCCTCTATGTGTCCGAGCTGTGTCTCGGCACGATGACGATGGGCGGCAACGCGGATGCCGGCATGTGGGCGGCGATCGGCGCGGTCGGCCAGGACGACGCGAACCGCCTGATTGCCCGCGCGCTCGACGCAGGCGTCAACTTCATCGACACCGCCGATATTTACTCGTTCGGCCAGGCCGAGCGCGTGGTCGGGCAAGCGCTGCGCGACCTCGGCGTCCCGCGCCACGAGATCGTGCTGGCGACGAAGACGGCCGGCGTGATGGGCGCGGGCCCGAACGACCAGGGCGCGTCGCGCGGTCACATCATGGATTCGGTGCAGCGAAGCCTGGAACGGCTTCAGGTCGACCATATCGACCTGTACCAGATTCACGCGAGCGACCCCGTCACGCCGATCGAGGAAACGCTACGCGCACTCGACGATCTCACGCGACAGGGGCTGATCCGTTACGTTGGCGTGTCGAACTGGCGCGCGGGCAAGATCGGCAAGGCGCTCGGCCTGAGTGCCGCGCTGCACGCCACGCGCTTCGAGACGCTGCAGGCCTACTACTCGATCGCCGGGCGCGACGTGGAGCGCGAACTCGTTCCGCTCGCCGTCGACGAGCAGATGGGGCTGCTCGTGTGGTCGCCGCTCGCCGGAGGATTGCTGTCGGGCAAGTTCGGCCCCGGTGCGTCGACCGAAGCGGGGTCGCGGCGCGGCCATTTCGATTTTCCGCCGGTCGATCTCGATCGGGCGTGGCCGTGCGTGGCGGAAATGCGCGCGATCGCCGGCGCGCATGGCGTGTCGGTCGCACGGATCGCGCTCGCATGGTTGCTCGCCAGGCCGGCGGTCACGAGCGTCATCATCGGCGCCAAGCGGATCGACCAGCTCGACGACAACCTCGGCGCGGTCGATGTCGTCCTGACCGACGATGAGCTGGCGCGTCTCGACGCCGTGAGCGCGTTGCCGCCCTGCTATCCCGGCTGGATGATCGCGCGTCAGGAAGCGGGCAGGGTTCCCGGGCCGTTCATGCGCACAGCGTCGAAATAGGATCGGCGGCGCATCACTTCGGAAACACGCCCCTGCTCATCGCATCGAGCTGCCGAACGATCTCCGCGCGCAATTCGGCCGATACCTCGACGCTGTCGAGCAGTTCCGAAATCCACAAGCCGTCGGCCGCGAGCCGGCAGATCATCAGCGTCGCGGCCTGCTCGAGCGGCACCGGGTCGGGCCGTGTCCATTCGCGCATCGGCACCGACCAGCGCGCACGCGTGTCCTGCTCGGTGATCATCGACGCGACCAGCACGCGCAGCACCTCGATACTCGCGGCCGGATTGGCCGCGTCGAGCACCGCATGCAGATACGCGCGCGCCGCCGCGCCGTCGCCGCTGGAATCGGCCGCCATCCGCGCGGCCAGTTGCGCGCCGAACCGTTCGGTCGCCTGCCCGAACAGCGCATCCAGCAGCCCCTGCTTGTTCGCGAAGTGATATTGCAGCGCGCCTTTCGTCACGCCGGCCCGTTCGGCCACCGCATCGAGCGTCAACGCGGCCACGCCGTGATGCGTCGCGATCTCCGACGCGGCCGCCAGCAATTGCGCGCGCACTTGATCCGGCGCTTTTTTTCGCCGCACGCCGGCCACGGCTGCGGCCGGCGCCGATGATCCTTCGGAGGCCCGTGCATCGGGCGTTCCAGCGGGTTCGGCAGGCGCGGACACGTCGCGCGGCGCGGGTTCGAGGCGTTTTTTCATGGTGCGGATGGTAGCACCACGCGTCTCGAGATAAACATTCCATCTGGATGGTATGATCCGCCGCATGAACAAATCGGCCCCCTCTCCCTGGTCCGCGCTCGACGCTGCCATCGCTCGTGGACGCGACGCACTTGTGCGCCTTCAGCAGCCCGACGGCAGCTGGTGTTTCGAACTCGAATCCGACGCGACGATCACCGCGGAATACATCCTGATGATGCATTTCATGGACCGGATCGACGACGTGCGCCAGGAAAAGATGGCGCGCTACCTGCGCGCGAACCAGCGGCTCGACACGCACGGCGCCTGGGATCTGTACGTCGACGGCGCGCCGGACGTGTCGTGCAGCGTGAAGGCGTACTTCGCGCTAAAGGCGGCCGGCGACAGCGAACACGCGCCGCACATGATCCGCGCGCGCGACGCGATCCTGAAGCTCGGCGGCGCGGCACGCTCGAACGTGTTCACGCGCATCCTGCTCGCGACGTTCGGCCAGGTGCCGTGGCGCGCGGCGCCGTTCATGCCGATCGAATTCGTGCTGTTCCCGAAGTGGGTGCCGATCTCGATGTACAAGGTCGCGTACTGGGCGCGCACGACGATGGTGCCGCTGCTGGTGCTGTGCTCGCTGAAGGCGCGTGCGCGCAATCCGCGCAACGTGTCGATCCGCGAGCTGTTCGTCACGCCGCCGGAAGAAGAACGCCGGTACTTCCCGCCCGCGCGCGGCATGCGCCGGTTGTTCCTTGCGCTCGATCGCATGGTCCGCCCTATCGAGCCGCTGCTGCCGAAGCGCTTGCGGCAGCGCGCGATCCGGCATGCGCAAGCGTGGTGCGCGGAGCGGATGAACGGCGAGGATGGGCTCGGCGGCATCTTCCCGCCGATCGTGTACAGCTACCAGATGATGCAGGTGCTCGGCTATCCGGACGACCATCCGCTGCGGCGCGATTGCGAGAACGCGCTGGAGAAGCTGCTGGTGACGCGACCGGACGGCAGCATGTATTGCCAGCCGTGCCTGTCGCCGGTGTGGGACACCGCGTGGAGCACGATGGCGCTCGAGCAGGCGCGCGGTGTCGCGGCGCCGGAAACCGGCGACACGGCTTCCGGCGCGCCGCGCGAACTCGACGAGCGCATCGCCCGCGCGTACGACTGGCTGGCCACGCGCCAGGTGAACGACCTGCGCGGCGACTGGATCGAGAACGCCCCGGCCGACGTCGAACCGGGCGGCTGGGCATTCCAGTATGCGAACCCGTACTACCCGGACATCGACGACACAGCGCTCGTCACCGCGATGCTCGATCGCCGCGGCCGCACGCATCGCGACGCGGACGGCACGCACCCGTACGCGTCGCGCGTCGCACGCGCGCTCGACTGGATGCGCGGGCTGCAATCGCGCAACGGCGGCTTCGCGGCGTTCGACGCGGACTGCGACCGCATGTATCTGAACGCGATTCCGTTCGCCGATCACGGCGCGCTGCTCGATCCACCGACCGAGGACGTATCGGGCCGCGTGCTGCTGTGCTTCGGCGTGACGAAGCGCGCCGACGACCGCGCGTCGCTCGCCCGCGCGATCGACTACGTGAAGCGCACGCAACAGCCCGACGGCAGCTGGTGGGGCCGCTGGGGCACGAACTACCTCTACGGCACGTGGAGCGTGCTGGCCGGCCTCGCGCTCGCCGGCGAGGACCAGTCGCAGCCCTATATCGCCCGCGCGCTCGACTGGCTGCGCGCGCGGCAGCACGCGGACGGCGGCTGGGGCGAGACGAACGACAGCTACATCGATCCGAAGCTGGCCGGCACGAACGGCGACGAGAGCACGTCGAACTGCACCGCGTGGGCGCTGCTCGCGCAGATGGCGTTCGGCGACTGCGAATCCGATTCGGTGAAGCGCGGCATCGCGTATCTGCAGTCGGTGCAGCAGGAAGACGGCTTCTGGTGGCACCGCTCGCACAATGCGCCGGGCTTTCCGCGCATCTTCTATCTGAAGTATCACGGCTATACCGCGTACTTCCCGCTGTGGGCGCTCGCGCGTTATCGGCGGCTGGCAGGGGCGAAGGATGCGGGCGCAACCAGGTCGTGCGCGTCCGGTGCATCCGCCACACCCGCAACGGACGACGCGCTCGCCTGAGCCGGGAGCCCGGCCGAAACGGCAACGCGCCGGCACGCCCGACGGCGTACGGCGCGCTCGAAGCGACTCCCCTCCCTGTTCCCGCTTACGCATCGCGCGGCGCACGCATCCGCGCGAACGCGTCGCGCACATCCGCGCAGAACGCGTCGCCGATCATCGACAGCGGCTGCGACGCGGACGTCACCAGATAGAAGTGATCGGGCACGGCCGGCTCGAACGGCTTGACGGCCACGCGATGCCCCGCATACGCGGCCGTCACCGGATCGATCAGCGCGACGCCGGCGCCGTTCGCGACGAACGCGACGATCGTTTGCGACAGTTGTGCCTCGATCGACAGCACGCGCGACACGCCGGCTTCGACGAATACGCGATCGATCGCGCTGCGCGCCTCGAAACTCGGCGGAAACGAGATGAACGCTTCGTCGCGCAGGTCGGCCGGCCGCACGACGCGCTTGCGCGCGAGCCGATGCCCGCGCGGCACGATGCAGCGCATCGCGCTTTCCGCGAGCCGCTCGCCGCGCACGGCCGGATGCGGAACGGGTTCGGCGATCAGCCCGACATCGCATTGCCCCGACGCGACCTTGTCGACGACGGTGGATGCACTGTGCGCGAGCAACGTGATGTCGACACCCGGATGCGCGTGCGAGAAACGCGTGACGAGCTGCGGCAGCAGGTCGAGCGCGACGGCCGGCGAGCCGGCCACGCGCAGCGTGCCGCGCCGCATCGCACGGATCTGCTCGGCGGCCTGCGCGACGCGATCGAGGCCGACGAACGCGCGTTCGACCTCCTCGTACAGCACACGCGCCTGCGCGGTCGGCGTGAAGCGCCCCTGCTGCCGCTCGAACAGCACGAAGCCGACCCGCTCCTCGAGATCGGCGATCAGCCGGCTCACGGCCGGCTGCGAGATATGGAGATCGCGTGCCGCACGCGTGACGGTATGGCGCTGCATCACCGCGCGAAACGCTTCGATCTGGCGAATCCTGAGCGAGGGCGTGGTCATAACACTGGATTATGGGTCGTTGATCAAGCTGTATTGGACAACCCATTTTGCCTGCCCGAACATCGGTTCCGCAACGTATTGTAAGCAAGGAACCGCGCCGCCATGGGATATAACATGCAACCGCCTCACCCGCGATACCGGAGCCGTGCATGACCATACGCCGCTTCGACGTCGTCGTGGCCGGCGGCGGTCTCGTCGGCATGGCCATCGCGTGGGGCATCGCGCGTCTCGGTCAGCGCGTCGCGGTGTGCGACGGCGACGACATCGCGTTTCGCGCGGCGCGCGGCAATTTCGGGCTCGTATGGGTGCAGGGCAAGGGCGGCCGCTGCCTGCCGTATGCGCGCTGGTCGCGCGAATCGTCCGAGCGCTGGCATGCGTTCGCCGCGCAGTTGCAGCGCGAAACGGGCGTGGACTGCGCGTTCGAGCGCCCGGGCGGCATCGAGCTGTTCGAGCAGCACACGGAACTCGACAGCGCGACCGACCTGCTCGAATCGCTGCGCCGGCAGGAAGCCGCGCTGTCGTACGAGGTGCTCGATCCGGCGGCGCTGCGCCGGCGCGTTCCCGCGGCATCGCCGTCGCTGGCCGGCGCGTTGTGGTCGCCGAACGACGGTCACGCGAATCCGCTCACCACGCTGCGCGCGATGCTGCAGGCGTTTCAGCAGTGTGGCGGTGTCTATCTGCCGCGCAGCGAAGTCACCGACATCCGGCCGCGCGCCGGGCGCTTCGAGATCGACACGCGCCACGCGCAGCTCGAAGCCGGGCGCGTGGTGCTCGCGGCCGGCCTCGACAACGCGCGGCTCGCGCCGATGGTCGACCTGCGCGCACCGATCTCGCCGTTGCGCGGCCAGATCATGGTCACCGAACGCCTCACGCCGTTTCTCGACTATCCGACGCTCGTCGTCCGGCAGACGCCGGAAGGCTCGGTGCTCCTCGGCGATTCGGCCGAAGACGTCGGCTTCGACGACGGCCAGACACGCCCCGCGATGGTCGACATCGCACGCCGCGCCCGCACTGCGTTCCCGGCGCTTGCTCATGCGCGCATCGTGCGCGCATGGGGTGCGCTGCGCATCATGACGCCCGATGGCCTGCCCGTCTACGAGGCGTCGGCCACGTACCCCGGCGCGTTCATCGCGATCTGCCACAGCGGCGTGACGCTCGCGGCGACCCACGCCGATCTCGTCGCGCCGTGGATCGCCGGCGGCGCCGCGCCGGCCGACCTGTCCGCCTTTACCACCGCGCGCTTCGCCGCGCCCACGGAAGCCCGGCATGTTTGAACCGCTCACTCCCGCCGCCGCGCTGCTCGAGCGCGTGCGCATCCATATCGACGGCACGCCGCACGACGTCCCCGCGCATTACAGCGTCGCGGCCGCGATGCTCGCCGCCGGCTCGGCCGCGTGCCGCACGAGCGCGGTGAGCGGCGCGCCGCGCGGCCCGTTCTGCATGATGGGCGTGTGCTTCGACTGCCTCGTCGAAATCGACGGCGTACCGAACGTGCAAGGCTGCATGACGCCCGTCGCCGACGGCATGCAGGTGCACGCGATGCACGGCAAGGCGAGGCTCGCATGACGCGCCGCCAGTGCGACCTGCTGATCGTCGGCGCCGGGCCGGCCGGCATGGCGGCGGCGACGGCCGCGCGTGCGGCCGGCTTGTCGGTCGTCGTCGCGGACGAAGGCCACGCACCCGGCGGCCAGATCTACCGCAACGTGGCCGATGCGCCGGCGCCGCTCGCGCAATGGCTCGGGGCCGACTACACGGCGGGCCGCCCGCTCGTCGACGGCCTGCTCGCCAGCGGCGCGCATTACCTGCCGCGCAGCGTCGTGTGGCAGGTCGCGTTCGAACCGGCGCCCGTCGCGATGCTCACGCAAGGCGGCCCGGCGCGCGGCACGCTCGACATCGGCGCGCGCGCGGTGCTGATCGCGACCGGCGCGCAGGAGCGGCCGTGGCCGGTACCCGGCTGGACGCTGCCCGGCGTGATGGGCGTCGGCGCCGCGCAGACGCTGCTGAAAGCGTCAGGCCTCGCGCCGTCCGCCGACGCCGTGCTCGCGGGCAGCGGCCCGCTGCTGTGGCTGTTCGCCGCGCAATTGCTGAATGTCGGCCGGCGCGTGCGTGCGCTGGTCGATACGACGCCGCGCGATGCGTGGCGCCGCGCGCTCCCGCATGCGCTGCCGGCCCTGCGCGGCGCCGACTATCTGCTCAAGGGCTGGCGCATGCTGCGCGCGGTGCGCCGCGCCGGGATTCCGGTGTATCGCGGCGCGACCGACGTCCGCATCGACGGCGAAAGCCGCGCCGAACGCATCCGCTTTCGCGACGAAGACGGCGTCATGCAAACCCTCGACACGTCGCTCGTGCTGCTGCATCAGGGCGTCATTCCGTCGACGCAGCTCGCGCGTTCGCTCGGCTGCGCACATGAATGGGACGATTCGTCGGCATGCTGGCGGCCGCGGTGCGACGCGCGCGGCCGCAGCAGCATGCCGCACGTGTGGATCGCAGGCGACGGCGCGGGCATCGGCGGCGCGCGGGCGGCGGCACTCGCCGGCGAAATATCAGCGCTCGACATCGCCGCGCAACTCGGCGCGCTCGACACGCAACGACAGGCCGCACGCGAGCGCCCGGTGCTGCGCGCGTTGCGCCGCCACCTCGCGGTGCGCCCGCTGCTCGACGCGCTGTACACGCCGCCCGCCGCGCTGCGCCGCCCCGACGACGGCACGATCGTGTGCCGCTGCGAGGAAGTCACGGCCGGCGAGATCCGCCAACTCGCGGCGCTCGGCTGCCAGGGGCCGAACCAGATGAAGGCGTTTACGCGCTGCGGCATGGGCCCGTGCCAAGGGCGCTGGTGCGGCACGACGGTCGGCGAGCTGATCGCCGACGTGCAGCAGCGCAGCGTCGGCGACGTCGGCCATTACCGAATCCGCGCGCCGATCAAGCCCGTCACCGTCGGCGAGATGGCCGACGCCCTCGAACTGTCGAACGATTTTCAGCGCGGCGAATTTCCGAGCTGACATGCACGCCCACGCTTGCCCACACGAACGGAGCCTGACCATGAAGACGCGCCTCACGATTCTCCTGTCCGCCGCCGCGATGGCCTTCGCGTCGCTGGCGTCGGCGAAGGAATGGACCACCATCCGCATCGGCGTCGACCCGACCTATCCGCCGTTCGAATCGACCGCGACCGACGGCAGCGTGAAGGGTTTCGACATCGATCTCGGCAACGCGCTGTGCGCGAAGCTGAAGGCGAAATGCGTGTGGGTGTCGAGCAGTTTCGACGGGCTGATTCCCGGGCTGCAGGCGCGCAAGTTCGACGTGATCCTGTCGTCCATGGCCGCGACCGAACAGCGGCGCCAGCAGATCGACTTCACCGATCGCCTGTACCGCAACCAGACGCGGCTGATCGCGCGCACCGGGTCGGGGCTGCTGCCGGACGCGGCGAAGCTCGCCGGCAAGCGCGTCGCGGTCGAACAGGGAACGATCCAGGAAACCTATGCGCGTGAGAAGTGGGCGCCCGCGAAGGTCGAGGTCGTGCCGTATCCGAGCTACGACCAGGCGTATGCGGACCTCGTCACCGGGCGCGTCGACGGCGTGCTGATGGATGCCGTGCAAGGCCAGCTCGGGTTCCTGGCGACACCGCGCGGCAAGGGCTTCTCGTTCGCGGGCGGCGTGGTGTACGACGCGAAGATCATGGGCAACGGCGATGCGGCCGGCGTGCGCAAGGCCGACGCCGACCTGCGCGAAGCGCTGAATCGCGCCATCGCGCAGATTCGCGGCGACGGCACGTACAACACGATCCAGGCGAAATATTTCGACTTCGACATGTACGGGAATTGACGACAGCGCGGGCCTGGTTTCGCTCGTGTGACTCATGCGAGCGCGACGTCGAGCAGTCGCACCGCAGCCGGTTCGCGTGGCCATGCGCGAAAATCCCGCGCTTTTCTCCGTCGATGGACGTCTTCGCCGACTTTCGTGCCGACGCGGCATTCACGGAGGCGATGGCCGGCGGCGTGTCGTCGAGGCGCATGCGTTTCTGCTGGTGCGGCAGGAAAGTGAATCCGGCCCAGGTTGCACGAATAAGTCTGGATGGGACATAATTCATCGATATTGAGTCCCATCAGGTCTGACATGCTCGACATCCGCCAGCTTCAATATTTCATCGCGGTCGCGGAAGAGGAGCACGTCGGCCGTGCGGCCGAACGCCTGCACATCTCGCAGTCGCCGCTCAGCCGCCAGATCGCGCAGCTCGAGGAAAAGCTCGGCCTGACGCTGTTCGAACGCAGCCAGCAGCGCATTCGTCTGACGCGTGACGGGCGCACGTTCCTCAGCGAAGCGCATGCGTTCCTGCGCCATGCGAACCGGCTCGAATCGCTCGCGCGCCGGCTCGGCCGCGGCGACGAAGGCGGCCTGTGCATCGGCTACCTGGAAACGGCCACCCACTCGGGCGTGCTGCCGCGTGCGCTGAAAACGCTGCGCGCCGAGCGCCCGTCGGTGCATATCGCGCTGTACAACTATCCCTCCGCCGCACAGCTCGAAGGCCTGCGCGAACGCAGCCTCGACATCGCGCTCGTGACCGAGCCGCCCGCGCCGGACGACCCCGAACTCGATTCGACGATGGTGCTGAACGATCCGATGCTGCTCGCGCTGCCCGACGGGCACCCGCTCGCGAAGAAGAAGAAGACGCTGAGCGCCGACGATCTCGCCGCGCAGGCGTGGATCGGCGTCACGCAGCAGGAAAGCGCGCCGCGGCACGGCGCATTCGTCGCGGCCTGTGCGAAGGCCGGTTTTTCGCCGGACATTTCGGTGGAGGCGACCGAGCCGCTCGCGGCGCTCGGGCTCGTCGCCGCGGGGCTCGGCGTGACGATGATCCAGCAAAGCCTGCGTCACCAGGTGCCGGAAGGCGTCGTGCTGCGCGAGCTGCCGTGGTTCAGCTACCGCACGCCGCTGTGGGCCGCATGGCACAAGGTCAACCTGCGGCCGCTGGTCGGCATCTTCCGCGAGATCCTGACCGGCGAGGAGGTCGTCGCGGCAGCTGGAAAATGAATCCATGAATGCGCGAAGCGTCGTTGCATCACGGCGCGTTGCGCACCCGCAGCGAGTGTGCCGATTGCTTCGCAACCCTGATCTTCATCGTACGGCGCGCGATTTCCGATCGACGCGCGCCACCGGTGCGCCAACGCCTTCGCAGCGGGTCGAAACCGCGGCGAAGGCGTGGCGGGAGCCGGAAAGCCTGACTCCCATCGCACGATGCGACGTGCCGCCGTCAGGCCGTCGCGAAACGCTTCGCGAGTTCCGCGAGACCGTCTTCGTAAATCCCGCGGAACAGCCGGACGGCTTCGTCGTCGGTCGCACCGTGCGGCGTGAACGTGCCCGACCACTCGACCTTCGATGCGTTCGGGCCGGTATCGCGCACCCGCAGCGTGGAGCGATAGTTCACGACCGGGAACGGTGCGTCGAGAATCGCGTACGTATAGCTGCGTTCCGCTTCGTCGAACGCGACCAGCCGCTCGACGATCGCGTCGCCTGCCGGGTTCGCGAGACGCCGCACGCGCCCGCCTTCGCTCAGCTCGCTGGCCGGAATGTACGACAGCCAGTCGGGCAGTGCGCCGAAACCGCCGATCAGTTGCCAGACCGTGTCGGCCGACGCCGCGATCTCGATACCTGCATGGGCCTGCGCCATGTCGTCACCTTTCAGGATCACTGATCGGTCGGCAGCGGCGCATTGGCCGCAATCAGACCTTGTTCGCGCATGTCGCGCCAGAAGTCGGCCGGAATCGCCACGTTCAGCGCCGCCTGGTCTTCCGCGATCCGCTCCGGACGGCTCGCGCCCGGGATCACCGCGACGGTGGCCGGATGCGACATCGAGAACTGCAGCGCGGCGGCCTTGACCGGCACGTCGTAACGCGTGGCGATCGCCTTGATCCGGTCGACCTTCGCGAGGATTTCCGGCGACGCCTTCTGGTATTCGAAGTGCGTGCCGCCCGCGAGCACGCCCGAGCTGTACGGGCCGCCGACGACGATCCCGACGTTCTGCGCGGCCGCCGCCGGCATCACGCGCTGCAGCGCGCGTTCGTGATCGAGCAGCGTGTAGCGGCCGGCCAGCAGCATGCCGTCCGGTTGCGGTTCGGCAAGGTCGAGCACCAGTTCGATCGGCTCGACGCGGTTCACGCCGAGGCCCCATGCATTGATCACGCCTTCCTCGCGCAGCTTGCTCAGCACGCGGAACGCGCCCTTGCGTGCCACTTCGAATTGCGCGAGCCATTCGTCGCCGTAGAAATCCTGCGCGATGTCGTGCACCCACACGATATCGAGGCGGTCGGTGCGCAGGCGCTTCAGGCTGTCTTCGATCGAGCGCAGCGTCGCGTCGGCCGAGTAATCGTTGACGATGCGGTTCGGCCGGCCGTGTTCGAACAGGCCGCCCTTTTCGCCGAGATCGCGCGCCGACACGTCTTCGATTTCGTCGAGGATCAGGCGGCCGACCTTCGTGCTCAGCACGTATTCGTCACGCGGATGGTGCGCCAGCGCGTCGCCGAGGCGGATTTCCGCGAGGCCTGCGCCGTAGAACGGGGCCGAATCGAAATAACGGATGCCGTGTTGCCACGCCGCTTCAACGGTGGCCGCGGCTTCCGCGTCGGGGATGTTGCGGAACATGTTGCCGAGCGGAGCCGTACCGAAACCGAGGATCTTGTTGCCGGGCAGCCTGTCTTTGAGACTCATGATTTTCTCCAGGGAGTAAAGGAAAGCGAGTTCAGTCTAGGGAGACGGCTTAAGTCTGTCCAAGACGGAATTCGACATACTTGAGTCCCGCGAGGTCTGATTACCCCGTTTGATGCCCGTTTCGATCACCCGCCCCGCCGCGCTGTTCACGCAGGACGCCCGGCCGGCAAGGCTGCCGACCGAATCGACGTTCGATTCGTGACGCAGGATCAAAAATGATTTGGCGCGGCGGCCGTTTTTCCCGGGTGCCGGCGTACCTATATTGACTGCACTCGCAACGACATCGACGTGGTCGACGGTGGTTGCGGCTCACTCAACCAGACAGGTACCCACGATGAAAACGCTCGTTTCTTCCACCCTTGCCGCACTGATCCTTTCCGCACCGGCGCTGTCGTTCGCGCAACAAGCCGACCATCCGCTGACCCGCGCCGAAGTGAAGGCCGAGATGGCCCGTCTCGCGGCCGTCGGCTACACCCCGGCGCTGGATCACAACCAGTACCCGGCCGCGATCCGCGCCGCCGAACAGCGTGTGCGTGAAAACGCCGTCGCGCAATCCGCCCCGAACGCCGCCCCGGCCACGGACAACACCGGTTACGGCAGCGAAGCCCGCACGACCGGCGAATCCGGCCGCGCGATGATGATCAACGGCCGCGACTCGATCTATCGCGGTCATTGAGTGGCGTTGGCGTGCAAGCGGGCCTGACGCTCGATGCGCGCACACGCCGCCGACCAAGCGGCTCCAGCGCTCGGACACGGGCATGGCGACGTCACCGCCCGTCGCCGATCGACCCGAGAATCCGGTAGGCGACCTTCACGCGGTCCTCGATCGGCACGTTGCCGTTCGCGAGCATCACGATCCCGATCCGCTTCGCGGGCACGAACGCGACGTACGTGCTGAAGCCGCCGGTCGAGCCCGTCTTGTTGATCCAGGTCGCGGGGTTCGGCGCGAGCGGCGGCTGGATCGCGCTGGCCGGCACCGCGTCGAACAGCATCTTCGGCGCGTTGCCGGCGAGCAGCGTCGGCAATGCGACCGGGTACGGATACTGTTCCCAGATCAAGTCCTGCGTCAGCGGCCCCGCGCGGAAATAGCCGGTGTGCGTGCGTTCGATCGCGCGCTGCAGGCGCGGCGCCGTCTGGATCATCCCCAGGTTCGCCTGCACGAAGCGCAGCAGGTCGGCCGCCGTGGTCCGCACGCCGTACGCCGGCTGCCACAGCATGCCTTCCGACATCCGCACCGGCTTGCCGTCCTTCGTGTAGCCCTGCGCATAGTCGGCCATGCGCGCGGCGGGCACGTCGATGTACGTGTGCGTCATCCCGAGCGCGGGAAAGAGCCGCTGCTCCATCAGCGTCGCGAAATCCTCGTGCATCGCCTTCGCGGTGAGCCAGCCGAGCATGCCGATCGCGACGTTCGAATACTTGCGGTGCGTGCCCGGCGCATACTCGGGCCGCCACGCGTCGAGATAGCGGATCAGGCCCGCATCGTCGCGGATGCTGTCCGGCACCTGCAGCGGCGTCCCGCCGGGCGTGTGCGTGCCGAGCTGAAGCAGCGTGACGACGCCGAACGGCTTGCCCTGCAACTCGGGCAGATATCTGGCCACCGGGTCCGCGAGCGACAGTTCGCCGCCCTCCTGCGCGTCCGCGGCGAGCGTCGCGGTCAGCGTCTTGCTGACCGAGCCGATCTCGAACAGCGTGTCGCCGGTCACCGGCTTGCCGGTCTGCTTCGACATCACGCCGTAGTCGAACACCTGCGGTTTGCCGTCGGCGACGATGCCGATCGCCATGCCGGGGATCGCATACTGCTTCATCAGCGGCGCGATATGGCGCGTGACGGTGTCGTGGAGGTCGTCCTGCGTGACGGCGGCGGCGCGACCGGCCGTGGCGGTCGCGCATGCGGCGACGAACAGGGTCGCGGCGACGCGTGTCGCATTGAATCGCATGAGTGCGGTTCCTTCTATTTCCGATGGTTGCATGAACAACAGATCCGGCCGCGTCACGCAAAAAAGCCGCGGCCGTCCTGTCGAAGCAGGACTATCCGCTACCGTCCGATCGCCAACAATCGACGATATGTTGCGCGAGCCGAAAGAAAAACTTATGAGATACGCGGAAGGCCGGACGAGGCCGCGGCCATGGCCGGACCACTCACCCGTTTTTCGGGAAAACCTGTCGGTTTTAACAGCATCGAATCCGGCGGCCGAATGGCGCCGCGTCGAAAATCGACGAAAAAGAGATAAGTCTTGTCAGATCCACGGACGCCGGCCAGCCGCGCGATTGATTCATCCGCACGGATCGAAGTAGACTCGCGGAAGCCAAAAATAAAATCCGACCTGAGAGAATCCATGAATCGCCCTTTTCCGCTCGTCCGCTCCCGAGTCATCGGCTCCCGCGCGCTCGCGTGACGTTCACGCACCGACCGACCTGAACCGGAATACGCGACGCCGCCGCATTTGTTTGCGCGCGTACGCTCGCCGTTTCGCCCTTGAGCCAGAAGCACCGCCAGGGTCGCGCGCGCACCGCCCGCGCACGCCCTGCCCGACCGGAGAGTGAGCCCGTGACCGAAACCGTGGCCGCGTCGGCCTATCGGCCGCGCGATGTCGTCAATGCGCCCGACGTCAAGGCGGCCATCGCCCGCCGCAGCACCGCGCGCGGCGATCCGGCCGAGATCCGCGCGTGGCTCGGCAACCATTTCTTCCGCTGGGTCGTCGGTGCGTTCGAGCAGGCGCAGCCGCTCGCTTCGCTCGCCGATTACCGCGCGCTCGCCGGTGCCGACCGGCCGGCACCCGAATGGCTCGTGCGCCGGTTCCGCGCGCAACCGGCATCTGCGACCTCCGCGGCATCCCCGGCCTCCGGCCCGGCATCCGACGCGACGCAGCCGCCCGCCGCCGAGCCGGCGCCGCTCTACTTCATCGATCCCGAGCACATGCTGCTGATCGACCGCGAACGCGTGCTGGTCGAATTCCTGCGCTCGCGCGCCGGCACGCGGCTCGCGCAGAAACTGCAGCGCATCACTTGCGCGATGGCGCTCGACATGTGGGAACGCGAGCACCAGCGGATGCAGGCGCGTCGCGACAAGGGTTGGGTGCCGAGCAGCGGCCTCGCGCTGCGCGAGGTACTGCGTACGCCGAACGGAATCGTGTTCGAATTCGTCGGCGATCATGCGGCGCTGCGCGAGGAGCTCGCGTACGAGTCGTACTACATGCAGCACTGCCTCGGCCAGTTCGCCGATCGCCGACGGCTGCGCGGCGGCTACGGCGAGCAGTACGCGCAGGCCGCGCAGGACGGCCGGCTGCGCCTGTTCACGCTGCGCGGTGCGGGCAACCAGCCGCACGTGACGATCAGCCTGCAGGTAAGCGGCGACGGCCTGCGCATCGACCAGATCAAGGGCAAGCAGAATCGCCATCCGGTGCGCCGCTATGCCGACGACGTCCGCCAGTTCCTGCGCGCGCTCGCGCCGCGCGGCGAGCGTCACCCCGATTGCGAGGGCATGGGCCTCGTGTTCGAGCCGGATGCACCGGGCGCGGCCACCGGCACCTGGACCTTCGTCACCGACGTGCGCTCGCCCGACCATCTGCTGAGCGTGATGAGCGCCAACTTCCACCTGATCGAGCATTTCGAGCAGCCGCCGGCCGTGCTGCAATGGCTGCTGCTGCGCAACGCACCCTATGCGCTCGGCCAGTTGCGGCAGATCGATCCGGCCGTCGCGGCGGCCGCGCGCCATGCGTTGCCGGCCGATGCGCTGCCGGCCGCGCGCATGCCCGATGCACCGCCGGCCACGGCCGCATTCGAGATCGAAGGCATCGCGATCGACCCCGCGCTGTGCGCGGCGTTCGCGTTGCCCGTGCCGGCGGACGGGAGTCCGTCATGCTGAAACTGCTGCTCGGCGCGGTCGCGCTGTGGCTCGTGTGGTACGTGTGGCGCTCGTTCCGGGTCGCCGCGCGGCTGGTGCGCGAAGTCGACGCCGACCAGGCCGCGGGCGCCGACAGCGCGGTGCCGGTGCGGCAAACCACGGCCGTCCGGCTCGCACATGCGCAGGCCGAGCAGGCGCCGCCGAACCGCCGCCGCTGGGCGCTCGCGCTGGCCGACATCCTGCTGATCCGCAACGGGCTGCGCTGCGATTGCGACGACCTCGTCTATGCGCTGCCGGACTCGCAGCGCGAACAGCTCGCGCGCCAGCTGCGGCGCGAACTCGACCTGCCGGCCGACCTGCCCGAGTGGCAAATCGTGCAGCGCGTGCCGTCGATCCTCGCGGGCTGGATTCGCGGCGTCGGTCGCTCGCACGACGGCTTCTACGAACAACTCGCCGCGCTCGGGCGCGTGCGCGACGCACTCGCGTTCGACTGCGCGCGCACCGCGTTTCTCGTGCGCTGCATCGCGCTGCTCGGCTGGGCGTCCGAACAGCACGCGTGGGTCGTGCTGCTGCTCAATGCGCAGCGCGCGCAGGACAGCTTCGACAGCTGGGAAGATTTCGGGCTCGCGTATGCGCGAGCGCGCCAGCAGTGGCTGCGCGGCAGCGGCCAGGACGGCCCCGCGTCGTCGCGCGCCACGCAGGAAGTGCGCGAGTACCTGCGCAATCCGTCCGGAAACTGGCTTGCGCTGCCGTGGAAGCGCTACCGCATCTTCGATCCCCAACCCGTTTCGTCATGACCGCCGATACCGACATGTCCTCCGCTTCCGCCGACCTGATTCCGCCCGCGACATCCCGCTGGCACATTTGCGACGTCGACGCGCTGCTGCGCGCGGGCGACCATGCCGCGCTCGACGCGCAACTCGATGCCGCGCTCGCCGCCAGCTTCGCCGATCGCACCGCCGAAGCGCGGTACGTCGACGCGCTGCCGGCCGACGTGCAGCCGTGCATCGACGCCGGCGCCGAAGGCCTCGCGCGCCTGCGCGCGTGGCAGGCCGCGAACCCGCGCTCCGCGCATGCGTGGCTGTGCGAAGCGCACTACTGGCATCACTGGGCCTACGAGTACCGCGGCAGCGGCTGGGCCGAAACGGTGACCGAAGCCGGCTGGATCGGCGCGCATGCATGCGCGACGCTGACGCTCGTCGCCGCGCTGCGCGCGCTGGTGCTCGCACCGACGATGTGGAGCGCGCCGATGGTGATCTTCACGAGCGTGTCGTCGTTCGGCGAACCCGATTGGCTCACGCAGCTCGTGCGCGAGCGCCGCTGGCCCGTCACCGAGTTGCACCTGAACGCCGGCGCCGAGGACGAAGCCACGCGCGCCGAACTGCAACACATGTTCGCGCGTTCGGGACTGAATCCCGACGTGCCGGCCGCCTGCCCGCCGGAATTTCCTGACGCGCTGCCCGGCGCCGTCCAGGGCAAGAAGCTGCGCAAGGAAAAGTGGTACTGGATGGAAGCGACGCTGCACATCCATCCGAAGCTGTTCTTCCCGATGCGCACGTTCATCTGGTACATGCAGCCGCGCTGGGGCGGCTCGCACGATCACATCCGCGCCTTCGTCGCGTCCGACGCGTGCGCGCACCTCGACGCGGTCGAGAAGGACCGGCTGCTGCACGAGATCTGGCGCGACGACTACGCCGGCAACACGCTCGACGCGGATGACGACGAAGACGACGCACGCCGCGCGATGACCGCGACGCTCGCGCGTGCGCAGGCCGCGCTGCATCCGTACCACCGCTGGGAGACGCTGCACTGGCTCGCGTACAGCCATTTCAAGCGCAGCGAGTACGAACAGGCCTACGCGCGGCTGCAGGAAGCCGAACGCAACGAGCCGATCGACGACAATCGCGCCATGGCGATGGGTTTGCGGCTGGCGCTCGGCCGCGATCCACAGGGCGACTGGCTGCCCCGCGCGATCGAACGTGCATCGGACGCACGCGCCTGCACGTCGGCGATGATCCTGCGCGGCTACGCCCATCGCACGGGCACGTTCGGCTTCGCCCAGGACGACGCGCGCGGCGACGCCTGGCTCGAAGCCGCGCGCGAGAACGAGCCCGGCTCGCTCGCATGGAACCAGATCGCCACCGCATTCGAGTATGAAAACCGGCGCCCCGCCGATGCCCTCGCCATCTGCCAGCTCGGCTACGAGGCGGGCGGCGATTCGTGCGACTACCTGCTCGGCTGCTTCTACAAGGAAGGCATGCATGTCGAGGCCGACCCGTACCGCGCCGCCCACTACTTCCGCGAATCGATGGAGGCCGGCGGCAACATGGCAGCGTACCGGCTCGGCTACACGTACCATCACATCGGGCAGACCAGCACGGACCGTGCCGAACGCGTGCGCATGCAGACCGAGGCCGTCGAGGCCGCGCGCAAGGCGCACGAGATGGGGCATACGGACGGCCTCGAGTGCATGCTGATGTTCATCGGCGACATCGAGGACTATCCGTCGCGCCATCGCTACGTCGACGAACTGCGCCGACATGCCGAAGGCGGTCACCCGGCCGCGATGGCCGCGCTGTCGTTCTTCCTTGCCGACATCAACGACAAGTCGCTGTACGACTATCGCGAAAGCGTGCGATGGATCATGGGCGCGCAGGCCATCGCACCGGACGACGAATACGTGCTGAACATCACGCGTGTCAGCCACGAAGACGGCATGCTCGGGAAGCTTCGCTACAAGCTGCAGCGCAAGCAGATCAAGGCGCACGAGATTCCGGGCGCCGACAACGCGATGGTCTGAACCCGGGCCGACGCACGCGCCCGCTCGCCGGCGGGCCGTGCGTGCATCATCCCGGCAGCCGGTCGAGAAACGCCAGCATCGCCGCGTTGAACCGCGCCGGTCGCTGCAGCGGTGCGAAATGACTCACGCCGGGCAGGATCGTCAACGTCGCGCCGGGGATCGTGCGCGCGAGGTACGCCGCATGCTCGGGCCGGATGAATTCGTCGTGCTCGCCCTGCACGATCGCGACCGGCACGGTGATCGCCGCGAGATCCTGCGCGGTGTAATTGGGTTGCGTGCGCATCATTTCGCCGACGGCCGCAACGAACGCGTCGAACTGCTCCGGTGTCGCGGACAGTCGCGCATAGTCCTTGCGATGCCGCGCGAAGCAGCGCTCGATCAGCGGGCTCGGCAACATCTCCTTCGTGCCGCCCGGATCCATGTTGCAGGCGAAGAACAACACGCCCGCCGCGCGTTCCGGTGCGCGCGCGGCCAGCACGAGCGCGATGCACGCGCCGTCGCTCCAGCCGACGAAGCGTGCACGGCCGACCTGCAGCGCGTCGAGGACGGCCAGCACGTCCGATGCCATGCGTTCGTATGAATAGGGCCGGTCGTCGCGCGTGCTGCGGCCGTGGCCGCGGCTGTCGATCACGATCGCGCGGTAGCCGGCCGCGCGCAGTGCCGGCACCTGGTTGCCCCAGTTGCCGCCGTGGCCGAGGCCGCCGTGCAGCAGCACGACCGCCGGCCCCCGGCCGAACGACGCGTGCCAGATGCGCGCACCGTCGTGATCGAGCCATCCTTCGGCATCGGCTGCCGGCAGCGGCGTGCCGCCGTGCGTGTCGAAGCGAACGAGTTCGTCGTCGTCGAGTTCCGCATTCATCGTTCAGCCATCCTTGAGAAGGAGACGAGCTTGCGATTGTAATGCGGGGCCGATGAGGTCGTGGCCCCTCAGGCCTGCGTCGACACCAGGCCGCCCGACGGCGAACCGCCGGATTTTTCGAGCGCCGCGGCGAGTTGCGAGATCGCCGTCGCGAGCGCGGCCGAAATCGCGCTGGCTTCCGCGCTCAGCGACTGCTGTTCGACGGCCGCAGCGGGATCGTCCTTCGCGCGCTGGGCGGCGGTGGCCATCTGCCGCTCCAGCGTCGCAAGCTGTTTCTGCAGCCGCTCGATCAGCGCCTTCAACTGGGCAACCGCCGGGTCTTCCGACGATGCGCCCGCCGCACCAGGCGTTTCGCCGGTGGCGCCGGCCGAATCCTTCGTGCCGGAGGGGCGGGTCGTGCCGCTCGCGCCCGTGGTGCCGTCCGTGCCCGTCGTGCTCGCGGCATTCGTTGCGCCAGTGGGCGACGTCGCGGCGGGCGGGTTCGCGGCCACGCCGCTATCCGCGAGCGGGGATCGCGCGGCCGTGGAGAAATCGATCTGCATCGTGTCGGTCCGTATGTCGGTAAACGAAGTGACAGGGCGGAAATCGCCTTCCATCTCGTTTACGGCATTCGTCACACGAAACTTGAATATCGGGGTCGGGTGGATTGCCACGCGATGAGCACAATGGATCGCGAAAGGGCCAGATTGGCCGCATGGCGGCGCTGGTAAAATCGCCGCTTCGCCGGCTGGCTACGCATGTCGAGGCCTCCGTCGGGCCCGACCGCGACGCCGCCAGCTTCGACTCCCTGCCCCGTTGCGCGCGGCATGCGACATGGGCCGGCGCCGCGATCGCGGCTTCCCGCGTTGCCGTTTCCGTCCGTCCGCATGCGTACTCCGCTCGCCCGCTCGAGCGGCGAACGCCGTGCGGCACACATTCACCTCATCACGCATTCGAGGAACACACGATGGCCCGCATCGGCGCCTTCTGCATCACGACGTGGCTCGCCGCCGCGATTCTCTACTTCGGCCAGCACTCCGTCGCGATGATCGTGCTCAGCGGTGTCGTGGTGTTCGGCGGGTTCGATCTGCTGCGTCCGTAAGTGCGCGGCCGAACGGCGTGCCGTCGCAAACGGCGCCGCGGCTTGCAATCCACGACGCTTCGTCGAGCCGCGCGATGATGGCTTCCCCCCTCTCACGACTGACCCGCGCGCCGCGAACAAGCCCTGCGTCGCGCGTCAGCGCGGCAACGTCCTCAACGAAGACGGCCCGCCCGTCAGCGCGATCCGCTTGCCCGTATCGCGCAGCTTGCCGCCTTCGACCGCATACAGCGCAAGCTGCCGTTCGACGTTGAACTGCACGATCACGTGCCGGCTGTCGGCGGTAAACACGATGCCCTGCGCGGCTTCGCCGCCCGGCACCTCGCTCACCTTCACGGCCTGTCCGTCGCGGACCTCGAACAGCAGCACCTTGCCGAGCTTGTGGCGGCCCGGGTTGTCGGCCGTCAGGTTCGAACCGTCCATCGCCTGCACGGCGATCCACTTCCCGTTCGGCGAAATCGCGACACCTTCCGGCAGCGACGGCACCGTCAGGTACTGTACCGTGCGGAACGGCACGCGCGACACGTCGATCAGCGCGACCGAATCGGCGTCGCCCGCGAGCGTGCCGGTGTAACCCGGCAGCCCGGCGAGCCCGACGTTGCTGACGACGGCCCAGCGGTTATCGCTCGACACGTCGATCGTGTAAGGCGCGACGCCCGTGCTCAGGCGCGTGCCGCTGTCGGTCACCTTGCCGTCGTCGACGTTCAGCACCGCGATGCCCTGCTCGTCGCGCAGCGACACGAGCGCATGCTTGCCGTCGTGCGTGAAGCTGATCCCGGCCAGCCGCTTCTTGCCGATTTTCAGGGTGCCGTCGAGCGTCACCTGCGTGCCGTCGATGCGCAGGATCGACACGCTGCCGTCGACGTTGGCGACGAGCGCGAGCCGGCCCGAGCGGTCGATCGCGATCCCTTGCGGATGCGTGCCGAGCTCGATGCGCGTGATCGCGGGCGGTGCGCTGTCGAGATTCACGACTTGTAGAAACGTGTCGAATACGAGCTGCTTCGCGGCCGTGTCATAGCGCGTTGGCGCGCCGACCAGCGCAAGCTTCGCATCGGGCGTGATCGCGACGGCCTGCGGCGGCCCCTGGATGCCGTTCTCGACGTCGACCTGCAGCGCGACCTTCGGCGGGAAGGTGCTCGCGTCGAGCAGCGTCAGCGTGTCGGCGGGCGGCGAGGGCAGATAGGTGTCGCGGCCCTCGACGCGCTGGTACTTGCCGTCGTTGCCGGACACGATCCAGTCGGCGGCGTGCACGGTAACGGCCGTCGTGGCGAGGGTCAGCGCGGCGAGCAGGCGCGCGCTGCGCAGGTGGAAAGGATTCGAATGCATGGCGGTCGATTCTCCGGATCGGTTGCGGACGCAATGGTTTGCCCGACCCTGCTGCTCGACGGGCCGGCGCCATCGCATGATGCCCGAAAGCGGGCCGACCCGGCGTCTCGTTCCCGGTTCGGTTCCGCTTCGGTTCCGCTGCGGTTCCGTCAATCCGTGCGTCGCGTGCCCGATGACCATTCGACGACGTCGTCGAGCGGATACACCGGCCGCGCGAGTCGCTCGTAGCGAAACAGCCCGTAGTCCGAGCCCGTCACGCCGCGGCTGTCGCATTCGACCAGGGCGGACGAAATCGGCACGAACACCGGCCGGCAATACATTCGCGACTTCAGCAGCAGGAAGCGCGCACGGCGTGGATCGACACCCACGCTCTCGAACACGCCGAGATCCCACGGCTCCTGCGTGCGCTCGGTGACGACGAGCGTGGCCGTGCCGATGTCGAGCACGGCCGCGCGGCCCATGTACGCACGCTGCCCGGTATACGTCGGCCCGGTGATCACGTATTCGCCGTCGGTGATCGCGCGCACGATGCCCGTCGCGCGAAACGGTTCGCGCCGCACGCCGCCGTGCGACGGCAACCGGTTGCCGACCGGCACCGTGACGGTGGCGCCGACGCCCGCATCGATCAGCGTCGCGACCGCCTCGGGGTCGCACAACGGTCCGCTGACGATCCCGTCGAGGCCGTGCGCGAGCGCGGCTTCGAGCAGGTCCATCGTGTCGCACGGGCCGCCCGACATGCAGTTGTCGCCATGATCGAGCATCAGCACGGGGCGGTCCGCGCCCTGTGCGAGCACCGCAGCCTGCGCAACCGATTCGGCGAGCGGCGCGCTGCGATAGACGAATTCATCGCGCGCATCCCAGATCTGCCGCGCGATGCGCTCGGCCACTGCGTCGGCGGCGGCGCGGTCGCCATCGGCCACCACGACCACACTGATGCACGGTGCAGGAATATCCGCGAGCGAGAAGCCGGGCAGGATCGACACCGCGAGCATCCCTTCAGCCTCGGCCGCGCGCGCGGCCTCCACCGCGCGCCGCATCGCGCCTTCGGCGCTCGCGCTGCGCAGCGTCGACGTCATCAGCGGCGGCTGCCGCCACGCGAGCACGGGCCGCGCGCGGCCGTGCAGCCGGTCGAGCAGCAGCCGCGCCGCATGGTCGCCCGTCTCATACATGTCGACGTGCGGATAGGTCTTGAAACTGACGATCACGTCCGCATGGTCGATCATCTTCTGCGTGACGTTCGCGTGCAGGTCGAGCGCGACCGCGATCGGCGCGTCGGGCAGCGCCGCGCGCACGCGCGCGAGCAGATCGCCCTCGCCGTCCGCGCTCTGCTCGGCGACCATCGCGCCGTGCAGATCGAGCATCACCGCGTCGCAACCGGGTGCGGCCGCAACGATCGCATCGCAGATCGCCGCATACGCGTCGGCCGCGACCGGCCCGCTCGGGTTCGCGGCCGCCGATACGGGCGTCACGATGTCCGCGCCTGCGCGCTCGGCCGCATCGATGAACGCGGCCATCGCGGTACGCATCCCATGATTCGCGCGATACGCGTCGTCGCCCCAGTCGGGACCGTTGCGGCCGAACGCGGCGAGCGGCGTCGGCACCGGCGAGAACGTGTTGGTCTCGTGGTTCATCCGGGCGATCAGGATCTTCATTGCGCAGCGCCCCCCGCGATCCCGGCCGCGCCCAGCATCGCGTGCAGCAGCACGTTGCAGCCGGCTTCCAGATGCGCCGGATCGGCGTCTTCGATCTCGTTATGGCTGATGCCGTCCTTGCACGGCACGAAGATCATCGCGGTCGGCGCGACGCGCGCGAGATACACCGCGTCGTGGCCCGCACCGCTGATCACGTTCATCGACGACAGCCCGAGCCCGCTCGCGCCGGCGCGGACCTGCTCGACCAGCGCCGGATCGAACGGCTGCGGCGGAAAGTACACGACCGGCTCGATGTCGATCCGCATCCCGGCCGCCGCGCCGTGGTCGGCGCATGCCGCACGCAATTCCGCATCCATCGCCGTCAGCGTCGCGTCGTCGGCCGCGCGCAGGTCGACGGTCAACGTCACGCGGCCGGGAATCACGTTGCGCGAATTCGGGTGCACGTCGACCCAGCCGACCGTGCCGCGTCCGTGCGGCGGATGCGCACGCGCGATGCCGTTCACCGTACGCACGAGATCGGCCGCGACCAGCAGCGCGTCGCGGCGCAGTTCCATCGGCGTCGGGCCCGCATGCGCCTCCATCCCGTGGACGGTTACGTCGTACCAGCGCTGCCCGAGCGCCCCCTCGACCACGCCGATCGTCGTGCCATGCGCTTCCAGCACCGGCCCCTGCTCGATATGCGCTTCGAAATACGCGCCGACCGGATGCGCGCCGTTCCCGTCGTCGGCACTGCCCGCATAGCCGATCGCGGCCAGCGCATCGCGCACCGACACGCCATCGCGGTCGCATTGCGCGAGTGCATGGTCGAGCGTGAACGCGCCCGCGAACACGCCGGAACCCATCATCACCGGCACGAAGCGCGACCCTTCCTCGTTGGTCCAGACGGCCACCTCGAGCGGCGCACGCGTGCGTACCCCGGCGTCGTCGAGCGTACGCAGCACCTCGAGGCCGGCCAGCACGCCGTAGTTGCCGTCGAACTTGCCGCCAGTCGGCTGCGTGTCGATATGGCTGCCCGTCGCCACGGGCGGCAGGTCGTCCCGTTCGCCCGCGCGCCGCGCAAAGATATTGCCGATCGCATCGACGCGCACCGTGCAACCGATTTCCTTCGCCCATGCGACGAACAAGTCGCGCGCATCGCGATCGAGTTCGGTGAGCGCGAGGCGACACACGCCGCCCTTGTCGGTCGCGCCGATCCGCGCGAGCCGCATCAGGCTGTCCCACAGCCGCGCGCCATCGACGCGCAAGCCGGACGCCGCGAAGCCAGGAGTCAAATCCAGTACTTGCATCGTTGCCATTCCTCGCATTGAAAGGGCCCGGCGCTCATGCCACACCGACACCCAGGTAGCGGTCCTTCACGTCATGATCGGCCGCGAACGCCGCGTTGCTGCCTTCGTAGACGATCACGCCCTGTTCGATCACGAAGTGGCGGTCCGCGAGTTGCGTGCACACTTCGAGGTTCTGCTCGACGAGCAGGATCGCGACGCCGGCCGCCTTGATCCGCTTCAACTGCTCGACGATCTCCTCGACGATCACCGGCGCGAGTCCCTCGACCGGCTCGTCGAGCATCAGCAGCCGCGGATGATTCATCAGCGCGCGGCCGATCGCGAGCATCTGCTGCTCGCCGCCCGACAACTGTGCGCCGCCGTTGCGGCGGCGCTCCTTCAGGCGTGGAAAGATCCGGTAGATATCGTCGAGCTGCCACGGCGAATCGCGGCGCGCGCCGAGCCGCAGGTTTTCCTCGACCGACAGCAGCCGGAAAATCCCGCGATGCTCGGGCACGAAGCACAGTCCGCCCGCGGCGATCCGGTGCGCCGGCTGCCCGGCCACCGGCCGGCCCGCGAACGTCACCGTGCCGCCGGTCGGCGCGACGACGCCCGCGATCGTCTTCAGCGTCGTCGATTTACCCGCGCCGTTGCGGCCGAGTAGCGTCACCGTCTCGCCTTCGTTCACGTTCAGCGAAATGCCCTGCAGCACGTGGCTCTTGCCGTAGCACGCGTGCACCTCCTTCACGTCGAGCATCATGCGCGGCCTCCGGTGATCATGTTGCCGAGATACGCGCTGCGCACGCGCGCGTCGCCGCGAATCGCGTCGGGTTTGCCTTCGACCAGCACGCGCCCTTGCTGCATCACCGTGATCGTGTCCGAGATATCCATCACGATGCCCATGTTGTGCTCGATCAGCACGACCGTATAGTCGTCGCGCAGGCCGCGAATCAGCGCCTTCATGTCGTCGAGATCGTCGATGCCCATGCCCGACGTCGGCTCGTCGAGAAAGATCGCGCGCGGCCGCGCCGCCAGCGCCATGCCGACCTCGAGCCGGCGCTGCTGGCCATGCGACAGCACGCCGGCCGCCGTGTCGGCGAAGCGCTGCAGGCCGAGCCGCTCGAGGACGTCGTCGACGATGCCGTCATGCGCGAGCGCGCCGCGCGGCGGCGTCCACGGATTCAGCGCCCGCCGCGATTCGACGCCCTGCGCGGCGACGCGCAGGTTCTCGCGCACGCTCAGGTTCGGAAACAGGCTCGTGACCTGGAACGAGCGGGCGATGCCGCGCCGCACGCGCTTGTGATCGGGTTCGTGCGACACGTCGTGACCGTCGAACAGGATCGAGCCCGACGTGATCGGCAGCGTGCCCGTCAGCGTATGGAACAGCGTCGTCTTGCCCGCGCCGTTCGGGCCGATCACCGAATGCACGGTGCGCGGCATGATGCGCAGATCGACGCCGCCCAGCGCGGTGAACTTGCCGTAACGCTTGACGATGCCGCGCGCTTCGAGAATCGCTTCGCTCATTGCCGCTCCTTGACCGTGGCCGCCGCGCGATCGCCACGCCGCAGCGACACCACGATGCGTTCGCCCAGCCCCCACAACCCGCGCTGCATGAACAGGCTGACCGCGATCAGGACGAGGCCGAGCAGCAGCAGCCAGCGCGGCCACAGCGTCGACAGCCAGTCCGCGAACAGCACGTAGAACGCCGCGCCGAGCACCGACGCGAACAGGTTGCCCGTGCCGCCGATCACCGTCATCACGAGGATCATCTCGCTCGTGTGATAGTCGATGTTCGACAGCGGCGCGATGCCCGTCATCAGCGCGTGCAGCGCGCCCGCCAGGCCCGTGACCGCGCCCGAGATCACGAACGCCGCGAGCTTGAAGCGCTTCACGTCGTAGCCGGCCGCCGCCGCGCGCGCCTCGTTGTCGCGAATCGCGAGCAGCGTCCGGCCGAACACCGAACGCGACACGCGCAACAGCAGCCAGAACACCGCGACGAACAGCACCGCGACGAAGCCGTAGTAACGCCACGGCGAATCCAGCGAGACGAGCGGATGCCCGAACACGGCGAGCGCGGGGCGCGGGATGTCGAGCAGCCCGTTGTCGCCGCCCGTCACGTCCGGCGTCGTATACGCGAGGAAGTAGAACAGTTGCCCGAACGCGAGCGTCAGCATCACGAAATAAGTGCCGCGCTGCCGGATCGAGAACCAGCCGACGAGCGCGGCCGCGACGGCGCCGAGCACCGCCGCCGCAAGCAGTGCGACGCTCACCGATGCGACGCCGCGCGTCAGCACCAGCCCCGCCGCGTAGCTGCCGAGCCCGAAGAAGATGCCCTGCCCGAACGACAGCAGGCCCGTGTAGCCGAGCAGCAGGTTGCAGCCGAGCGCGGCGAGCGCGAACACCAGCACTTCGGTCGCAAGCGAGCCCGAACTCAGTACGAGCGGCAACCCGCACGCGGCCACCACCGCGAGCCAGCCTTCCGGCCGCTGCAGCAGGCCGCGCCACGGCCGCGGGCGTTGCGCCGCCGCCGCGCCGGGCGGCAGCGGTTTCGACGAATCGATCATGCGGCCCTCCCCAGCAAACCGTTCGGACGCAGCAGCAGCACGGCCGCCATCGCGACGTAGATCATCAATCGCGCGCCTTCCGGCCACAGCGTGCTCATCAGGCTCTGCACGATGCCGACCAGCAGCCCGCCGACGAGCGCGCCGAGAAAATTCCCCATCCCGCCGACGACGACCACGACGAACGCGACGCCGAGCGCCTCGATCCCCATGAACGGATCGACGCCGCGGATCGGTGCGGCAAGCACGCCGGCCAGCGCGGCCGTCGCCGCGCCGAGCGCGAACACGAGGCTGAACACACGCGTCACGTTGATGCCGAGCAGCGACACCATCTCCGTCGACTCGCTGCCCGCGCGCACGGTACTGCCGAGCCGCGTACCTTCGAGCACCCACCACAGCAACGCGGCGAGCACGGCCGTGAAGCCGATCACGAACAGCCGGTATTTCGGGTAGACGAAGCCGCCCCAGATCACGACGCCGTTCAGCGCGTCGGGCGGCGGCACGTTGTCGCCGAGCGGGCCCCACGCGAGGATCGCGCACTCCTGCAGCACGAGCGCGAGGCCGACCGTCGCGAGGATGTGGAATTCGTGCTGCTGCGCGTACACGTGGCGCAGCACCAGCTTCTCGACGATCCATGCGAACGCGCCGACGACGAGCGGCACGACCGCGAGCGCGACCCAGAAATTCGCCGACCATTGCAGCGCCTGGTAGCAGAGGTACGCACCGAGCAGATAGAACGCGCCGTGAGCGAAATTCACGAAGCGCAGCAGGCCGAACACGATCGACAGGCCGACGGCGAGCAGGAAATACAGCATGCCCACGCCGATGCCGTTGACGATCTGCAGCAGATAGACGTTCATGGCTTCCGTGTCGGAAAGGAAGGAAACGGACGCCCGCGGCGCGCGCTGCGCCGCGAACGCATGCACGGCGTCATGCGAGCTTGCAGCCCGTCTTGTCGAGCGGCAGGAACGACTGGCCGGAACTGACGATGTCGGCATAGTCGTCCGCGTTCTTCATCCGGCTCTTGGGCTTGCCCTTCAGCAGGTAGTAGTTCTTCAGTACCTGGTGGTCGCCCTTGCGGATTTCCTCGGGGCCCGTGAGGCCGTCGTACTTCATCCCTTCCATCGCCGCGACGACCTTCTTCGGATCGGCGCTGCCGGCTTTCACCATCGCGTCGATCAGGATTTTCGAGCAGATGTACGAGCCCGCGAGGCTGTAGTTCGGGTTCGCCTTGAACGCGGCGTTCGCGCGCTTCACGAGATCGCGGTTCAGCGGCGAATCGATGCCGTGCCAGTACTGCGCGCCGAAATACACGCCGTCGCAGATGTCCGGCCCGAGCGCCTCGAACTGCTCGAGGCCCGACGCCCACGCGAGCAGGATCGTGCAGTTGCGCTTCATCCCGAAGCTGACGGCCTGACGCAGCGTGTCCGACGATTGCGAGCCGAAGTTCAGGATCAGCAGCACGTCCGGCTGCGCGGCTGCCGCGTTCGTCAGGTAGCCGCTGAACTCCTTTTCGGCGAGCGAGTGATAGCTGTTGCCGACGTGCTCGATGCCCTTCTCCTTGAAGACCGCCTTCGCGGCCGACAGCAGGCCATCGCCGAACACGTATTGCGGCGTGATCGTGTACCAGCGCTTCGCCTTCGGCAGCATCTGGATCAACGGGCGCACCGTCTGCTCGATCGCGCCGAAGGTCGGCACCGACCAGCGGAACGTCGCCGCGTTGCAGTCCTTGCCGGTGATCTCGTCCGCGCCGGCCGTCGTGATGAACACGCCGTCCGCCTTCTGGACTTCCTTGCCCATCGCCAGCGATTCGGACGACAGGATGCCGCCCGCGAAGAAACGCACGCCCTTCTGCTGCGCGATCTCCTGCACGCGCCGCACGGCCGTCGCGGGCTTGCCCTCGGTGTCGAGCGCCGTATAGGCGAGCGGCGCGCCGAGCACCTTGCCGTACTGCTTGACGGCGAGCTGCATGCCGAGATCGGCGTACTTGCCGTTGGCGGCGAACGGGCCGGACATCGGCACCGGGCAGGCGAGCTGGATGGGCGCGCCCTGCGCGAACGCGACCCGGGACGACATGCTGCCGAGCGCACCCGGCACGGCCGACAGCGCGGCCAGTTTCAACAGTTCTCGGCGATTCAAGTTGACGCTCCTCATGAGGGGGACACACGCGATACGACCGACTGCCAAACCGTGCCCACGCCACTCTTCGATGCGCGCCGCCGGTTGATCCTATTTATCATGATAAATAGAATGAACCTGATGCTAGAGTTGATCAAAATTGGTGTCAATCAGGCAAAATTCCGTACCCGCGCCGGGACCGATCGTCGACGATGACGCGGGCGCGCGGTCAGACAAAGGAGTCGTGAAGATGGTCATGGACCGAGCCAGTGCGGGCCTCGCGGTCGAAATCAAGCAGCCGAAGCGGGCCGACCTCGTCGCCGAGGAGATCAAGCGGCTGATCACCGAGAAGGACCTGAAGCCGGGCGACCGCCTGCCGCGCGAGGCCGAGCTGCAGCAGCTCTATGCGGTGAGCAAGAGCACGATCCGGGAGGCGCTGAAATCGCTCGAGGTGCAGGGGCTCATCAAGGTCACGACAGGGCCGTCGGGCGGCGGGATGGTCGTCGAGGTGCCGCTCGACCGCACGCTTCAGCTGCTGCAGAACTACCTGTTCTTCAAGGACGTGACGATCGACGACATCTATACGGTGCGCAAGCTGCTCGAACCCGAGCTCGCTGCCGGCGCCGTGCCGCACCTGACCGAGCGTGACTTCGCGGCGCTGGAAGCCAACATCGCGTGCTGCGACGGCGGGTCGGGCGTGCACGATCGCGGCCGCATGCTGCGTCAGCGGCAGGAGGACACGACGTTCCACGACATCCTCGCGGCCGCGAATCCGAATCCGTTCCTGCGCTTCAGTTGCGAACTGATCAACGAGATGATCCGGCAATTGATCGAGTTCCGGAACGATACGCCGCTCGCCGAGCACAAGCGCTTCGGCGAAGCGAACGTGTCGATCCACAAGGCGATCCTGCAGGCCGCGCGCGAGCGCGATGCCGAACGCGTCCGTGCGCTGATGGTCGAGCACATGACCGAAGCGCCCAAGCATGTGAAGCGGATGAAAGGCAAGCTGCGCGGGCGGCTGATCCTCGATTCCGAGATCCGCCGGCGGGCCGCCGCCGCACCCGTCGCCGAATCCGGTACGGCCGCGGCGGACCCGGAAGAACGCTGAGCGGCGGCACATGCGGCGTGGCGTCGAGGGCGGCAAGGGCCGACCGCTTCGCGACGGCCCGAGGACTTCTCCTGCGCCAGGGTGCCGCGATGTGCCGGGCCGTTGCCGCTGAGCGCCGCGCCGGCACCGGCACCGGCATCGGCAGGAATGCAATCGCCATGCGGTTCGCGCGGGCGATCAGATCGTCATCACGCGCCGCCTTCCGTGTACCCGGTCGTGCCCTTCGTTTCCAGATACTCCACAAGGCCGAACTCCGCGTATTCGCGCCCGTTGCCCGAGCGCTTGTAGCCGCCGAACGGCGCGGCCGGGTTCCATGCCGGGTAGTTGATGTGAACATTGCCGACGCGCAACCGCGCCGCGATCCGGCGTGCGCGTTCGAGATCCGTCGACTGCACGTAGGCCGCCAGCCCGTAGACCGAATCGTTCGCGAGCGCGACGGCCTCGTCCTCGGTCCGGTAGGTCATGATCGCCAATACAGGCCCGAAGATTTCCTCGGTTGCGATCGTCATGCGCGGCGTGACGTTCGAAAACACCGTCGGCCGCACGTAGAACCCGGCCGTCAGCCCCTCCGGCCGGCCGGGGCCGCCGGCGACGAGCGTCGCGCCTTCCTCGATCCCGAGCCGGATGAAATGCTGGATGCGATCGAACTGCGTGCGGCTGACCACTGGCCCGATGCCGGTTTCCGTCGACCGCGGATCGCCGACGACGGTACGTTCCGCTTCCCGGCGCGCCGCCTGCTCGGCCCGCGCCAGATGATCGACGTGCACGAGCATGCGCGTCGGCGCGTTGCACGACTGCCCGCTGTTGCTGAAGCAGCTGCGCGCGCCGCGCGTGACGGCATCCTCGATGTCCGCGTCGGGCAGGATCAGGTTCGGGCTCTTGCTGCCGAGCTCCTGGTGCACGCGCTTCACGGTATCGGCCGCCGCCTTCGCGACCTCGACGCCCGCGCGCGTCGAACCCGTGAACGACACCATGTCGACCTCCGGATGCCGCGACAGCGCGTCGCCCACTTCATGCCCATAGCCGTGCACGAGATTGAACACGCCGCGCGGCACGCCCGCTTCGTGCAGGATCTCCGTGAACAGGATCGCGCTGAACGGCGCGATCTCGCTCGGCTTGAGCACCATCGTGCAGCCGGCCGCGAGCGCCGGCGCGACCTTGCACACGATCTGGTTGATCGGCCAGTTCCACGGCGTGATCAGCGCGCACACGCCGATCGGCTCGTGCGATACCAGCAGCGAACCGGTCTGCGTGCTGAAGCGGAACGACTGCAGCGCGCGGATCGTCTGTTCGAGATGCGCGGTGCCGACCGCGGCCTGCATCGCCCGCGCGAACGCGATCGGCGCGCCCATCTCCTGGCTGATCGTCTGCGCGACCTCTTCGTAGCGGCGCTGGTAGATCTCGAGGATGCGCTTCAGCAACGCGACGCGCTCGTCGACCGACCAGCGCGAATATGTGTCGAAGGCCTGCCGCGCCGCGCCGACCGCACGGTCGACATCGGCCGCGCCGCCGATCGCGAGCCGCGCATACGGCCGCGCGGTGGCCGGGTCGATCACGTCGATCGATCGCGCGTCGGCCGGATCGAGCCACTGGCCGTCAATGTAGGACTGTTGTGACGTTCGCATCGAATGCTCCTGAAATGAAGGCTACCGCTCAGCGCGTCGCCCGTGCGCAGGACTCGACGAGGATGTCGCGAATCCGCGCGACGAACCAGACGATCTCGTCGCGCGACATCACGAGCGGCGGCGAGAACTGCAGGATCGGCGTGCCTTCGTGGTCGACGCCCGCGCGGCACAACAGCCCCGCGTCGAAGATCGCCGGCGCGAGTATCGTCGACACGAACGCCTGCGCGCCGAGGGCCGCCGCCCAGCGGCGCGCGGCCTTGTCGGTCACGAGTTCGAGCGAGTAGTGATAGCCGTCGCCGCGCACGTCGCCGACGCACGGCAGCTCGAGCAGCCCGTCGAGCGTCTGGCGAAACACCGCTTCGTTATTCCGAACATTCGCGAGCACGCCCTCGCGCTCCATGATCGCGAGGTTCGCGAGCGCGGCCGTGCACGCGACCGGATGGCCGCCGTACGTCGCGCCGTGCAGGAACATCTGCTGCGGCCCGTCGAGCACCGTGTCGACGACCTCATCGCTCGCGATCACGCCGCCGAGCGGCACGTAACCCGACGCGATGCCTTTCGCGAACGTGATGATGTCCGGTTTCAGCCCGTAGCGCGCCGACCCGAAATACTCGCCGAGCCGGCCGAATCCGCAGATCACCTCGTCGGCCACTAGCAGCACGCCGTGGCGGTCGCAGATGTCGCGCAGGCCGGCCGCGTAGCCGGCCGGCGGCGTCAGGCTGCCGCCCGCGTTCTGCAACGGCTCGACGACGATCGCGGCGACCGTGTCCGGCCCCTCCTGCACGATCAGCGATTCGATCTCGTCGAGCAGATGGCGCGTGAACTGCGCTTCCGTCTCGCCCGCCGGGCGCCCGTAGCGCTTCGTGTTGCCCACATGGCGCACGCCCGACATCAGCGGCTCGAAATGCTTGCGGAAGTTCGTCATCCCGTTCAACGCGAGCGCGCCGAACGACGTGCCGTGATACGCGACGCGCCGCGCGATGAACTTGCGCCGCTGCGGCTCGCCGCGCGACTGGTGATACTGGCGCACCAGCTTGATCGCCGACTCGTTCGACTCCGAGCCGCTCGACGTGAAGAACACGCGGTTCAAGCCCTCGGGCGCGAGCGCGGCGAGCTGGTGCGCGAGCCGGATCGCCGGTTCGTGGCCCACGCCCCAGTTGGTCGCGAAGGGCAGCCGCGCCATCTGCTCGCGGATCGCATCGCCGATCTCCACGCCGTGGCTGTAGCCGACCTGCACGCAGTACAACCCGGCGAGCCCGTCGAAATAGCGCTTGCCGTTGCGGTCGACGAGCCAGCAGCCTTCGCCGCGGTCGAACACGGTCAGCGCGTTCTCGCGGTATGCATCGGCATGCGTGAAGTGCATCAGCAGATGGCGCTTGCCGAGCGCCTGCAGGTCCGCAGCGGAATTGACGTCAACAGCGTGCATGGATCACTCCTCCTTCAGGGTTTCAAAACCGGCATCGCGCAGCCGGCCATTCAATTCATCGACAGCGTCGGCGCCGGGCGCGTGAAGCCGCGCGTCAGCCAGACGAGCTGGCAGAGCCCGAGCACGAGCCAGCCGATGCCGACATAGAACGTCTGGCGCGACAGCCCCGACCAGAGCCACACGTTCATCGCGAAGCCGATCGCCGGCATCAGGCCGTACGCGATCCAGCCCCCGGCGTGGCGATGCTCCGGCCGGCCCAGATAGCTGCGCATCACGCACAGGTTCACGATCGCGAACGCGACGAGCGCGCCGAAACTGATCATCGTCGACGCAAGATCGAGCGTGACGAACAGCGCGGACAGCGACACGACGCCAACCGCGAGCGTCGCGCGCACCGGCGTGCGCAGCCGCGCATGCAGATGACCGAACACGGATTCGGGCAGCACGCGGTCGCGGCCCATCGCGAACAGCACGCGCGTCACGCTCGCCTGACCCGCCATCGCGCTCGCGAAGCAGCCGGCCACGTACACCGCCACGAAGAACGCCGACAGCGTGCGGCCGCCGACTCGCCGCATCAGGTCGAGGCTCGCCGAATCGAGATCCTTGAACGCGTGCCAGTCGGGAAACACCAGTTGCCCGACATATGCGATCAGCATGAACAGCAGACCGCTCGCGAGCGTGCAGAGCAGGATGGCGCGCGGCACCGTGCGCCGCGGCTCGCGCGTTTCCTCCGACAGTGTGGTGACCGCATCGAAGCCGAGGAACGACAGGCACAGGATCGCGGAGCCGGCGAAGATCGCGCGTGCATCGCCGGACGACGGCAACGCGACGGCCATCGACAGCCCTTCGCCGGCCGCGACGTGCGCCGACGCGATCACGAAGACCGCGATGAACACGAGCTGGCTCGCGATCAGGATCAGGTTCACGCGATTGACGAGCCGGATGCCGACGATGTTCAGCCCGGTGATCAGCGCGATGCTGCCGACGATCCACACGCTGGCCGGCACCGCCGGAAAGATCTGCTTCATGTAGATGCCGATCGCGAGGTAGCTGATCATCGGGATGAACAGGTAATCCATCAGCAACGCCCAGCCGACCATGAAGCCGGCCGACGTACCGAAGTTGCGGCTCGCGAACGTATAGGCCGACCCGGCGCTCGGCATCAGCCGCGCCATGTGGCCGTAGCTGCGCGCGGTGAACAGCATCGCGATCAGCGTGACCGCGTACGCGGCCGTCAGATGCCCGTTCGTCTCGCTCGTGACGAGGCCGTAGGTCGTGAATACCGTCATCGGCAGCATGTATGCGAGGCCGAAGATCACCAGCGTCGAGAGTCCGAGCAGATGCGGCTTGCGTGCGTCCATGTCGCCGCGCTGCGCATCCGCGCCGAAGTCATGCATCGCGGCGGCCGATGCGGTTCGACCTGACCTGTCGTTGTCCATGCTGTCCTCACGTGGGTGGCGTCCATGACTTCAACACGCGTGCGTCCGGCGCTGCCGGCGGGGCACGACTGGAAGAAAGTGTGGTGCGCCAAAAAAATCGACGACGAATGAGAAAAGCGGACGTAATCGAGGGATATTTCCGGACATGTGGTCGCGCATCGCGCCGTTCCGCCCTGCATGCTGCTGTGCCGCACTGGCGTTTTGCGGACATTCCGGCTATGTTCTGTGCGACCCCGTCACCGCATCGGCACCATGGACAATCGTTCCCAACGAAACCAGAGTCGGGCCGAGCGCAGCCTGCGTTCGGCGCTCGGCCTCGCGCGCCCGGCCGGACGCCAGGAGGACATTCCCGCCACGGTCCACGCGATCGCGGTCGCGCTGGACGAGTGCCGCGTGCGGCACATCGACGGCGCCGCGCTGCTCGAAGGCACCGGGCTGGGCGCGGACGAAGTCGCGTCGCCGAACCTGCACGTGAATCGCGGCCAGGAGCAACGTTGCTTCCGCAACCTGCTGCGCTGCAGCGGCGTGCCGTCGATCGGGCTGTCGATCGGCGCGCGGCTGCATGTATCGACGCTGGGTCTCGCCGGCTACGCGATGCTGATCAGCGGCTCCGTGATGCAGGCGTTCCGCTGCATGGGCCAGTTTCCGCTGTTCATGGGACTGTATTTCGACGTGCGCGTCGACGCGCACGCCGGCGGCATGAGCGTGACCATCGGCCGCTACAACGGCGAGCCCGATCTCGAGGTGTTCCAGGCCGACATGTGCCTGTCGAGCCTGCGCCTGATCGTGTCCGATCTCGTCGGCAAGCCGGTGTGGCCCGAGCAGGTGCTGCTCGCGCGCCGCACGCCGCGCAACGCGGCCGACTATGCGCGCCACTTCGGCTGCCCGGTCGTCTTCAATGCGGCCGACAACCGGCTCGTGTTCACGTCCGTGGACGGCACGGAGGCGCCGCGTCTCGCGAACGAAGTCAGCTTCAATGCATTGCACGGCCAGTGCGAAGTGCTCGAACGGCAGTGGGCCGCGTCGGTCGGCACGCGCTTCGCCGATCGCGCGAAGGAGTTGATGGCGCGCGACCTCGTGCGCTTCAAGTCGATGACGGCGCTCGCCAGCGCGCTCCATCTGACCGAACGCACGCTGCGTCGACGGCTCGACAGGGACGGCATCACGTTCCAGTCGTTGCTGGACGACGTGCGCCGCGACGAAGCCGTGCGCTTGCTCGACGATCATGCGTTGACGGTCGCCGCGATCGCCGAGCGGCTCGGCTACAGCGAACCGCGCAGCTTCCGTCATGCGTATCGGCGCTGGACCGGCAAGACGCCGCGCTCGGAGTCGGACGTGGACGCGTGAATCCGATGCGCGGTATTCGTCGTTCACGCGCGTCGCGGGAATCGAAGTCGTCGAATATCGCGCGGCACTCGGCATGCGCGGGAAGACCGCGCCGACGATCGCGCGACTGCCGACCAACGTGATCGGCACGCGTGGGCCGCGACGGCGGTTTTACCGAACCGATTCGGCCTTCGAATCAATTTTTACGCACCCCGCGCTTCGCTATCGCGCTCCCGGCGACGCGTCGCCGCGATCACCCCCGGGTAGACGCGATTTATCGATTGTTCTATACTCGCGTCAACTTCATCACAAAACGCATGATCTCGTGCGCAACGTGATGTCATTTCGCACTTCGTTGCGCATGCATCCGTTTCGCCACGTCAAAGGGGCCTCCGGCCCCAGCGGTCGGCTTCCAGCCGCCCGCATCCATGCCGTCTTCACAGGACGGTGCCCTGCTCGAACGTGCCTTGCCGTTACGGCGCCGCCGGGCTGAACCTGACAATCAGACGAACGCGTCGTTGCGTTCACCCGACCGCCAGCCGCACCTCGGTGCAGCCGGCAGCACTGTTTCCGTCAGTTCAATCGCGGCCATGCCGGGATCACGAACTTCCATCGCGACGCCATGCGGCGTCATCGCGGCGAGCGCCTGCGCGCGCCGCACCGAATCGAGGAGGCGTATCTTCATGACTCGACGCACTGTCCAGCTGGTGGGCAGCCTGGTGGCAATCATCGCCGTGGGATGGGCATTGGCGCGCGGCATCGGCGCCGAAACGTTCCATCAGCGCGCGGACGATCTCGCCTACTACGCGGGCCAGCACATGCTGCTGGTCGTCTATTCGATGACATTGGCCATCGCCGTGGGCGTGCCGGCCGGTGTGTTGCTGAGCCGGCCGCGATTCCAGCATCAGGCCGAGCGCTTCATGCAGGTCTTCAACATCGGCAACACGATCCCGTCGCTCGCGGTGCTCGCCATCGCGCTCGGCATCTTCGGCATCGGCAACGTGCCCGCGATCGTCGCGCTGTTCCTCGCGTCGCTCCTGCCCGTCACGCGCAATGCCTACGAAGGCATGAAGAACGTGCCGGCCGCGCTGCGCGAAGCCGCCAAGGGCATCGGCATGACCGGCTGGCAGTCGCTGGTTCGCGTGGAACTGCCCAATGCACTGCCGATCATCGTCGGCGGCGTGCGCACCGCGCTCGCGATCAACGTCGGGACGGCGCCGCTCGCGTACCTGATCGGCGCGGACAGCCTCGGCTCGCTGATCTTCCCCGGCATCTACCTCGACAACCAGCCGCTGCTGCTGCTCGGCGCGTCGCTCACCGCGATCCTCGCACTGGTGCTGGACGGCATCGTCGCGGCCGGCAGCCGCCATTGGCTCGCACGCCATGGAGGTGCCGCATGACGCTTCATCGCATCCTTCGATCGCTCGCACGCCTGTGCGCCGCCAGTGCGCTGTGCGTCGCGGCCAGCACGCCGGCATTCGCCGCGAAGCTCGTGCTCGGCGCGAAGAACTTCACCGAGCAATACGTGCTCGCGGAACTCACGTCGCAGTATCTGCGCTCGCGCGGCTACGACGTCGAAGTCCGCGCCGGGCTCGGCAGTACGCTCGCCCGCAGCGCGCTGGAGAACGGCCAGTTCGACCTGATGTGGGATTACACGGGCACCGCGGCGCTCGTCTACAACAAGATCCAGGACAAGCTGTCGCCCGAGGAAATGTACCGGCGCGTCAAGGCGCTCGACGTGCCGCGCGGGCTCGTGTGGCTCGACGCGTCGCCGCTCAACGACACCTACGCGCTCGGCCTGCCGAGCCAGCTCGCGCAGGCCACCGGCATCCGGACGGTGTCGCAGCTCGCCGAGCACCTGAGGACCGATCCGGCGGCGAAGCATTACGTGTTCGGCATGGACGCGGAATTCGCGAATCGCCCCGATGGCCTCAAGCCGCTGCTCGCCGCCTACGGCATGCAGTTCAGCCGCGCGCAACTGAAGCAGATGGACCCGGGGCTCGTCTATACGGCCCTGCACAACAACCAGTTGAAGATCGGCCTCGTCTATACGACCGACGGACGCGTGAAGGGCTTCGGCATCGTGCCGCTCGAGGACGACAGGCACTTCTTCCCGCCGTACAACGCGACGCCGGTGGTCCGCCAAAGCACGCTGGCGCACAACCCGAAGCTCGCGGCGCAGCTCAACGCGCTGTCGGCCGCGCTCGACAACGACGCGATGCAGGCGATGGCCAAGGCGGTCGACCTCGACGGCAAATCGCCGCGCGACGTCGCCGACGAATTCCTGCGCACCCACCCGCTACCTTGAAGGAGCAACCGATGAGCGTATTCGACTATCTCGCTTCGAGCTGGCCCGAGCTGCTGCAACTCACGCTGCAGCACGTGTGGCTCGTCGCGATCGCCGTGGGCTGCGCGATCGTCGCCGGCGTACCGCTCGGCATCCTGATCAATCGCCACGACTGGCTCGCCGGCCCGCTGCTCGGCATTGCCACGCTCGTGCTCACGCTGCCGTCCATCGCGCTGTTCGGCCTGATGATCCCGTTGTTCTCGCGCTTCGGCCAGGGTATCGGCGCCGCACCCGCGATCACCGCCGTGTTCCTCTACTCGCTGCTGCCGATCATGCGCAACACCTACCTCGCGTTGCACAACGTGGAGGCGGGGATCAAGGAAGCCGGCACCGGCATCGGCATGACGTCGTGGCAGCGCCTGCGCCTCGTCGAGCTGCCGCTGGCGGTGCCCGTGATTCTCGCGGGCGTGCGCACCGCGGTCGTGATGAACATCGGCGTGATGACGATCGCCGCCGTGATCGGCGCGGGCGGCCTCGGCACGCTGATCCTGCGTGCGATCGGACAGAGCAGCATGATGAAGCTGCTGGTGGGCGCGGTGCTCGTGAGCCTGCTCGCGATCGTCGCCGACCGGCTGCTGCAGATGCTGCAACGTGCATTGACACCGAAGGGAGTGCAGAAGACATGATCGAACTCGACAAACTGACCAAGACCTTCACGCGCAAGGACGGCCAGGCCGTACGCGCGGTCGACTCCGTGAGCCTGTCGGTGCCCGAAGGGGAAATCTGCGTGTTCCTCGGCCCGTCGGGCTGCGGCAAGACCACCACGCTCAAGATGATCAACCGGCTGATCGCCGCGACCTCGGGCCGCGTGCTCATCAACGGCGAGGATACGGCGCAACTCAATGAAGTCGACCTGCGGCGCCACATCGGCTACGTGATCCAGCAGATCGGGCTGTTTCCGAACATGACGATCGAGGAAAACATCACCGTCGTGCCGCGCCTGCTCGGCTGGGACAAGAAGCGCTGCGCCGAACGCGCGCGCGACCTGATGTCGATGGTCGCGCTCGACCCGAAGCTGTACCTGAAACGCTATCCGCGCGAGCTGTCGGGCGGCCAGCAGCAGCGCATCGGCGTGATTCGCGCGCTGGCCGCCGATCCGCCCGTGCTGCTGATGGACGAGCCGTTCGGCGCGGTCGATCCGATCAACCGCGAATCGATCCAGAACGAGTTCTTCCAGATGCAGCGGCAACTGAACAAGACCGTGATCATGGTGAGCCACGACATCGACGAAGCGATCAAGCTGGGCGATCGCATCGCCGTGTTCCGGCGCGGCCAGCTCGTGCAGTACGATCACCCCGACACGCTGCTGGCGCGCCCGCGCGACGAGTTCGTCGCGCAGTTCGTCGGCCAGGACAGCACGCTCAAGCGCCTGCTGCTCGTGAAGGCCGGCGACGCCGCCACGCAACCCGAAACGGCGCGCGTCGATACGCCGCTCGCACATGCATTGGCGGTCATGGACGAAACCGACTGCCGCTATCTGACCGTGCTCGACGACGCGGGCCGGGCGCTCGGCTACGTGACGCGCCGCGCGGCACGCACCGACGGCGGCGGCGTGTGCGGCGAACGCGTGACGCCATTCCCGGCCGGCGTCGCGGCGGACGACAATCTGCGCATCGTGCTGTCGAAGATGTATCAGTACAGTGTGTCGTGGATGCCGGTGCTCGACCCGGACGGTGCATGGCTCGGCGAGATCACGCAGGATTCGATCGCCGCGTACCTCAGCTCGGGCCGATCGCGCCGGCAAACCGGCCAACCGCCGGGCAGCCCGGCCGAGGCGGTTGCGGCGGTCGCCACGTCCTGAGCCGCGCCCGGGCCGGCGCACCGTGGCGCCGTGGCGCCGGCTTCGGGAAGCGGATCGACGCCGCGCGTTGCGGAAAATGTCATCGTGTTCGTTCGAGCATCGCGCGGCGAAAAACGCTAGCACGAAAACCGTCATCCGGCTTTCCGGCACACGCGATCCGCATCAGCGCTGCGGCGTGCGGACTTTTCCGTCGACCTTCAACGTGCGCCGGTCGCGCGCGGCCTCGTATTCGACCGTCTGCGCCGGCGTGACCGCGCCATAGGATCGCCCGTTCACATAGACGACGCCGTCGCGCAACTCGACCCTGTCGCCGTCGACCGTCGCAGTAGCCTGGTCGCCCTGCAATACCGCGCCCGAACACCCGGCGGTCGAGAAGCTGCGGACCGAGGTGCCCGGCATCGCGCCGTTCCCGCCTGCCTGATCCGCCGCATGCGCGGCGCTGCAGGGCGGCGCGTCCATCGCGCCGGCGGCATGGAGCGGCGCCGCTCCGATGCCGCTCCCGGCGAGCAATGCGATCGTCATCGGCAACAGCTTGTTCATGGTGATCTCCGTGGTCCGCGGCCGTCGATCGAGGATCGGTCGATGGCCCTGCTCGCAGGTCGGCCAGCTCCGGCCAGTATGCGGCCACTTCGCCGCGCCGGGCCATCCGCTTCTGTACCTGTCACGAGCGCGCCGTTCCGGCCGACCCCACGTCTCGGCGGCCTGGCCGTCCGGCCGCGCGCAAGCGCCGCCCCGAAGCAGGCGGTCCACATGAAAATCCGCCTTGCTCAAGTTGCGACTCGCAACTATTATTGATTGCGATACGCAACCTTTCAGGGGCAACCATGGACCTCATCGACGCACCGGCCAAGCCGCGCGACGCGACCATCCTCGAGCTGCGCGACTTCTCGCGCAAACTGGTGCGCGAACTCGGCTTCATGCGCGCGACGCTGGCCGACAGCGACTGGGCGCCGTCGGCCGTGCACGCGATCCTCGAGATCGGGATGGCGCCCGGCATCAACGCGAAGGATCTCGGCGCGATCCTGCGGCTCGACAAGTCGAACACGAGCCGGCAACTCGCGCGGCTCGAAGCGGCCGGTGTCGTGGAGCGGCGCGTGTCGAGCGAGGACGCGCGCGCGATCGAGCTGTACCTGACCGCCGAAGGCAAAAAGCTTCAGAAAAGAATCGACACGTTCGCGACCGACCAGGTGTCGAATGCGCTGCGCCGCATGATTCCGGCCGACCAGCAAGCGCTGCTGCGTTCGCTCGCGCTGTATGCCGATGCGCTCGCCCAGGACAACGCGGCCAGGGCGAGCGTCGCGCCCGTCGACGCGCCGTCGATTCGCGACGGCTATCAGCCGGGCTGCATCGGCGACATCGCGAGCCTGCACGCGCGCTTCTATGCGGAACACTGGGGTTTCGGCGCCTTCTTCGAACAGCGCGTGGCGACCGAGCTGGCCGCCTTCGCGGGTGCGCTGCCGGCCGACGGCAAGGCGCTCTGGCTGTGCCAGGAAGACGGCCGGACGCTTGCGTCGCTCGCGATCGACGGCGACCCGGCGACGGGCGTCGCGCACCTGCGCTGGTTCATCGTCAACGACGCGTTGCGCGGCTCGGGCGTCGGGCGTCGGTTGATGACGCTCGCGATGCGTTTCGTCGACGAGCACCGGTTTCGCGAAACCTATCTGTGGACCTTCAAGGGGCTCGATGCCGCACGCCATCTGTACGAGTCGTTCGGCTTTGCGCTGACGAGCGAATCCGCGGGCACGCAGTGGGGGACCGAGGTCGTCGAACAGCGCTTCAGCCGGCCCGGGCCGGCCGGCGGCTGAGATCGGCGGACGCCGTCGCTGCGCATGTCGTCATGCGTTCTCGTCTTGAATGACACACGCGCATCCCGACGAAAGGAATCGCATCGCCCCCCGAACTATCGACCCGCCTGCGCCTGCTCCGCCGCAAACGCATCGTCGATGAACCGGATCACATCGTCGAGCGACGACGTGCACACCGCGTCCGCGACAAGCGACCGAAACGCACCGTCCGGCCCGAAGCAGACGAGCGGCTTGCGCCAGCGCTGCGCGAGCGCAATCTCCTCGGCGGTACCCGGCCCGCCCGGCAGCGCGACGATCAGGTCGCTGCTCAGCACGTTCACGTAGTTGCGGTTGATCGTGCCCGGCGCGGCGCCCGGTTCGCGGCGCGGCAGCGGCGTGAGGACCGGGATGTCGACGAACGGATGCGGATAGCCGTCGAGCGGCACGAAGCCCGCGACCGGATCGGCCTGTGTCGGCAGGATGCCGATCGACCGGCCGGCGCGACCGGGCACGCCGGTGAACGCGCGCGCGACCGCCAGCATCACGCCCTGCCCGCCGCCCGTCAGCAGGTTGAAGCCGGCCTGCGCGAGCCACGCGCCGAGCGGTTCCGAAAACGCGAGCCACGGCTCCTTGCCCGAGCCCATCACGCCGATCGTCCTGTTGTTCCGTTGCATCGTGGTTTCCGGTGAATTCGTGGCGGTGCATGCGCGCACCGTGCTCATTCGAGCTCGACGCCCTTGAGCTCGGGGATCAGGAACAGCGTCGCGACCATGTCGAGCACATAGAGGCCGGCGAGCAGCGCGATGGCCGTCTGGAACGAGTAGTGCGCGGCGAGCGCGCCCACCGCGACCGGGCCGAAGCCGCCGACCGCACGGCCGATGTTCCACAGCACGTTCTGCGCGGTCGCGCGTGCGGCCGTCGGATAGCCTTCCGACATCAGCGTCCCGTAGCCGCCGACCATCCCGTTGACGAACATCCCCATCAGCGCGCCGGCCCACAGCATCGCCGTCGGGTCCGACAGCCGCGCATACGCGATGACCGTCACGACCGAGCCGAGCTGGTACAGCAGGAACGTCGGCTTGCGGCCGATGCGGTCGGCCAGTTGGCCGAACACCCACACGCCGATCATCATCCCGACGACGGTCGCCGCCGTCCACAGCCCCGATTTCGTCAGCGAGAAGCCCATCTGCTTCGACAGGAAGGTCGGCAGCCAGATCATGATCCCGTAGTAGCCGAAATTCTGGACCGAACACAGGATCACGATGCCGACGCTCGTGCGCGCGGTGCGGCCGTCGGCGACGAGCATGCGGAACGCGTTGGATTTCGGCTGCGTCGCGCGCTGCACGAACGCTTCCGGCTCGTGCAGCTTGTTGCGCATCACCCACGCGAGCAGCGCGGGCAGCACGCCGACCACGAACATGCCGCGCCAGCCGATGTGGAGCAGCAGCAACGGCGTCAGCAGCGCGGCCAGCAGCACGCCGACCTGCCAGCCGAGCGCGACGTAGCACGACACGCGGGCGCGCTTGGCTGCAGGCCACGCTTCGGCCGCGAGCGCCATGCCGATCCCGAACTCGCCGCCGAGGCCGATGCCCGCGATGGTGCGATAGACGAGCAGATCCTCGAAGCCGCGTGCGAATGCGCACAGGCCCGTGAAGATCGCGAACAGCAGGATCGTCCAGGTCAGCACCCGCACGCGCCCGTAGCGGTCGCTCAGCGCGCCGAACACGATGCCGCCCGCGACCGCGCCGATCAGCGTCCACGTGACCAGGGCACCACCCTGCCCGGGTGTCAGGTGCAGCGCCGCCGTGATCGCCGGCAGCATGAAGCCGAGGATCAGCAGGTCGAAGCCGTCCATCGCATAGCCGATCGCCGAGCCGGCCAGCGCTTTCCACGCGTACGCCCCGACCTGCTCGACGCGCGGGGTCGACGGGCCGCCGAGCGCCGAAGATTTCATGTTTGCTGCCATGGTGTCCTGCCACGAATGTCCGGCGACATTCTAAGGCCTGTGCCCGCGAACGACGGGGGCGGACGCACGTCGGCCCGCGCTGGCGGGGCGGCAGGCGGAAAATGACAGGCAACGAACGGAAAAGAGAAAAAAGAAGGGAAAACGTCGATCCGGTGCGGCGGCGAGGCCGGCGATGTCGCGATCAGGCCGGACACCGGATGAAAGACAGCGGGCGGGCGGAGGATCGCCGGCCGGCCCGCCCGCGCGAACCGGGCGGCGCCGGATGGCCTTGCGATGCGACGGGCTTCAGCCCTGATCGTCCCCGGGCCACCAGGTCTTGGCCTCGCGATCGACCGCAAGCGTTTCGAGATCCTTGCCTTCGAGCCATTTCGGCCGCGGGCCGCGCCCCGACCATGAGCGGCCGGTCGACGGATCGTAGTACTTGGCAGGCGCCTTGCGCTTGCGCTGGACGATGTAGCCGAGCGCGCTCAGCACTTCCTGTTGCGAAATTCCCAGCAACTCGACCTGTTCCTTGAACGCCGCGAGCGCGGCCTGCTTCTCCTTCTGCTTCGCCTCTGACAGCTTGATGTTCAGGTCCCGAAGTTGTGCTTCGAGTTCCTGCAGGGCCTGGGTCATGTATTCATCCTCTTTGGGCATGTTTTTGCAAAAAGCTCCGATGGCCGAACCTACCACGAAGTTCAGCCGATCGGGGCTGTCAAATAGGTGAATCGTCCACCTGAGCCGGCATGATTGCGCGATGCGCACTAAACGACGTCGTGCGTCACTGACAGACAGGGCCAGGCCGGCAAAGGCGGCGCCGCGTACGCATGCAAGGGGCGAACGGCAGCGGCAAATGATCGCCGCGCATGGCACGGGCGCGGCATGGCGCGAATGATAGCAGTGCGCGGCGTCGTGATGCAGAAGTCGCTGACCGGCGTCGCGCGGGCCCGACGGTTCAACGGTCGGCGCCGCCGGGCTCCCACGCGATCCGGTCGAACAGCGCGCGCAGCTTCGCGCCGCGCGCCGCGTTCAACGCCGCCGCATGCGCGATGCGTCCGGCCAGATGCGCACGAAAATCCGGATGCGCGTCGCGGTTCTGCGACGCCGGGCCATGCCGGATGCAATTGGTCAGGATGGCCTTCAGGCGATCGAACGCGTCGCGCGCCAGATTCGGGTGACGGTTGACGACCACGCCGGCCAGTTGCTGGCGCACACCGCGCCGCATCACGCGGGTCTTGCGCAATTGCAGCGCGAAACCTTCCTCGAGCGCGATCGCGGCGACCCGGATCTGCAGCCGCTCGATGTCGCGCGCGAGCGCGCCGCCGCCGGAGAACGCGAGATCATCCGCATAGCGCGTGTAGGTCGCATCGAGCGAACGCGCGAGCGCGGCAAGCCGCAGGTCGAACCGGAACGCGCACAGGTTCGCGAGCGCCGGCGACGTCGGCGCTCCCTGCGGCAAATGCCGTTCGCGATAGCGCTGGCGGCCGACCCAGTCGAACCGGTCGCGCAGATCCGGCGCGAGCAGCCGCGCCGACGGCACGCGATTGGTGCACAGCCCGGTGAGCGTACGCGCGACTTCGGCCGGATACCCGAGCGTCGCGAACAGCGCATGGACGCGCGCGGCGCGCACCGACACGAAGAAATCCGCGAGATCGAAGCGCACGACGACCTCGCGATCCGCATGCGGCGCCGCGAACGACACGATCCCGTGCCCCTTGCGAAAGCCGTGTACCGCGCCGTGCGGCGCGATGCGATCGAGCAGCCCGTGCAGGATGCGGCGCTGCGCTTCACGCAGCCGCCCCTTCGGGATTTCGACGAGGCGGCACCCGCCGCTGCGCTTGTCGACCGCGACGTACGTGTAGTGATGCAGCGGCGTGGCGCTGCTGCGCGCGTCGACACGCCAGTGATCGGCCAGCCAGTCGAGTTCCGGCACGCTTACCCCGAGCCAGCCGGCGAGATCGCCGGGCGTCGGCCAGTACGGCACGTCGCAGCCGGCGAGCGGCGCCGGCAACGGTCGCTGGACGAGCGGCCGCCGCACGATGCGGATCACCACCGGCCGACGGTCGCCATGCCATGCGCGCACGAACGCGGGCGCCTCGGCCAGGATCGCCGCGAGCGCGTCGGTGTCGGTATCGGCCCAGTCCGCGCCGAAGCGGGCAAGCGCGAGGTCCGCGCATTCGTGCGTCCACGGCGGCGCTTCGCCGAGCACGGCGGCCATCCGCGCGACGACGCCGTCGCGTCCGGGCGAACCGGCGAGCATCGCCTCGGCAATCGTGCGGGTGGTGTCGCGCAGGGATGAGTGCATGGACGGAGAGGGGCGGGACGATGAGTCAACGTGGCTGGTGCTGCGAGAGCGGTCGTTGCGCAACGCGCAACATGCGCACTTGCGACGCATCGGTGTATCGATCTGATCCACGGGGTAGCCCCGTGGTCCTGGAACATCGGCTGCCTGTTCCGGGCGTGTGCTTGACCCACCGCCCCGCGGCCCGACTTTAATCGGCGGCCGCGTCAGGTGTCAAATCGAGCCGGACGATGCGCGCCGCGCGGCGGCCTCGCGCTTATGCGCGCCGGCTGAACAGCTCGCTGAACGTGATCGGCGCCACGCCGATGCCGGCCAGGCCGTTCAGTATCGTCGCCCAGCTCGCGTCGGCCACGCTGACCGGAAACGACCGTACGCGATGGGCGAGCAGCCAGAAGGTACGCGTCATGCCGTCGCTCATCGCAACCTCGTAGCCGCTTGCCGCCGCCCAGTAGCCGACCGACGGCAACGTCACAGGTGCGTCGCGGCCGCTTCTGAACGCGGCGGCCGCCGTCGCGAACTTGCTGTCGAGCGACATGGCGCGGCGCGGTACGCAATCCTGCGAATTCTGTTTCGGGAACGTGGGGCTCGTCTCGAGCCAGCGGCGATAGAACGTCTCCGCGTCGAGATGGACGACGAACCGCTCCGCGCCGCCCGGCTCGGCCTTCAGATAGCAGTCCGCCTGGTTCGGCACGGGAACGCGCCACGTCGCGCGCTTCGCACTCAGGTCGACCAGTTCGCACGCCATCGACGGGCGCTGGGTGGGCAAAGCGGCTCCGGATTCGCGCAGGTCCTGTGCGCGAAGGATGCCGTTACGAAGACGTGTCAGCATGGGCCCTCTCTCTTTCTCTCGATTTTTTCGCATGAGTCAGGGTCCGTCGCGCGATCCGCGCCGGCGCCGCGATGCGGTCGCCCGGTTCCCCGATGCTCCCGACCGAATCGGGAACCCGCGCAGTGTATCGCCTTTCGATGCAGGTACGACAGGGCTCCGTCACGCCCGATGCGGCGGCACCGGCCAGCACGGCTGCCGCGGCAAACGGGCCACCCCGCTTCCCTACATGTTGCCCGCCAGGTGAAACCGCGACGCCGGATGCCACAGCCTGACCGACGTGGCGACCTGATCGCCGACCCACGTGCGGCGTCGCAACAGCAAGCACGGCTCACCGATTTCCATCACGAGATGCCGACGCACCTGCGCATTAGGCTTCTCCGCGTAGATCCGGAACTCCGCACGCTGGATCGGCGCCAGTCGCACCATGTAGTGATTCGGCGTCTCGAGCGTGAAGTCCTGCTCCAGATACGCGGGAAACAACGCCGGATTCACGTAGCGATCCTCGAACTGGATCGGTTCGTCCTCCTCGTAATGGACGATACGCGAATGAAACACGGGCCCGGCGCGCAACCCGAGCGCATCGATCGCGTCCGGGTCGACGCTGCGCTCGATCAGCAGCACGCGCGCACTGTGCCGGTGGCCGCGCTCGGCAATCTCGTCCGCGATGTTGCGGATCTCCAGCACCGTCGACTCGTAATGCCGGCGCTCGACGAACGTGCCGGCCCCCTGGATGCGGGTCAGCACGCGCTCGGCCGTCAGTTCGCGCAGCGCGCGCGACACCGTCATCCGCGCCACGCCAAATTCCTTGACCAGCTCCGCCTCGGTCGGGATCGCGCCGCCGGGCTTCCAGTCGCCCTTCGCGATCCGCTCGACGACGTAGCGCTTGATCTGCTGGTAGGCCGGCAATGCCCGCGCGGGCACGGTGTCGGCCGATGCCGACGCCTGCCGGGCGGAAAGTCTGCGTTCCGTTTCGCTCATGCGCCCTCGACCGAATGAATGTGGGGTGATCGGCTCGCCGTTGACCGTCGTCATCGCAACGACGGCGGCACACCGGCGACGATGCCGGCCGCGATCGCGATATCGTCCGCGAGCGGCCGGTCGTCGTGATACGCCGGCGCGCGTTCGCGCACGTGTCGCCACAGCGCGTCGGTCGATGCCGCGCGCCCCGTTTCGCCCGGCTGCAGATCGTACGCCTGCGCGGCGGCCAGCAGCTCGATCGCGAGCACGCGCGTCGTGTTCTCGATGATGTCGAGCGCTTTCAGCGCGGCCGGCGTCGCATGACACAGGTGATCTTCCTGCAGCCCCGACGTGATGCCGCCGTCGAGGCTCGCCGGCGCCGCGAGCCGCTGATTCTGCGCGACCAGCGCGACCGCCGTGTACTGCGCGATCATGAAACCCGAACAACTGCCGCCCGGCGTGGCAAGAAACGCCGGCAGCCCGCTGACGAGCGGATTCACGAGCCGGTCGAGCCGCCGCTCGGCGATCGCCGCGACCTGCGCCATCGCGCTCGCGAGGCTGTCCATCGCGAGCGCGATGCCGGCGCCGACCGCATGCGCCTGCGAATGCACGGCCGGCGCCTCGCGCGTGCCGGCGACGATCGGATTGTCGGTGACCGATGCGAGTTCGCGATCGACGACCTCCGCCGTGACGTCGAACACGTCGCGCGCCGCGCCATGCACGTGCGGAATCGTGCGCAGGCTGAGCGGGTCCTGCGTATGCCGGCCGCTCGCCGCGGCAAGCATGCCGCTGTCCGCCAGCAGCGCACGCAAACGAGCGCCGACCTGCCCGATACCGGGCGAAATCCGCAGCGCGAGCGAAGCCGGATCGAATGCGGCGAGTTGCCCGCCGAGGTTCTCGAAGCTCATCGCCGCGATCCAGTCGGCCCAGTCGAGCAGCCGTTCCGCGCGGGCCAGCGCGAGCGCCGCCAGCCCCGTGACGCAGGGCGTCCCGTTGACGAGGCTCAACCCTTCCTTCGCGCCGAGGACGAGCGGTTCGCGGCCGATGCGCCGCAGCGCCTCGTCGCCGCGGATGCGTTCGCCGCGATGGCGCGCATGGCCGTGCCCGACGCAGACGAGCGCGACGTGCGCCATGTGGGTCAGGTATCCGACCGAGCCGTGCGCCGGCACTTCGGGAAGGCAATCGTGCTCGAGCAGCGCGACGAGCTGGTCGACGACGTCGGCACGCACGCCCGAATGCCCGTGCGCATAGTTGTTGATCGCGGCCGCGATGATCGCGCGCGTTTCGGCCGCGCCGAGCGGCATGCCGACGCCCACCGCGTGACTCATCAGGATGTTGTGCGACAGCGTGCTCTGCTGGGCCGGCGACACGATCACGTCGCACAGCGCGCCGACGCCGGTATTGACGCCGTAGGCGCGAATCCCGCGCGCGACGATCTCGTCGACGAGTTCGCGAGCGGCCACGACCCGCGCGCGCGTCTCGTCGGCCAATGCCAGCGGCTCGCCGGCCGCCACCGCCGCAACCTGTCGCCAGTCGAGCGGCCGCGCCGCACGGAATACGGTCATGGCAGCCTCAGTTCGTGGTGCGGTCGTGGTGGCTCGACACGAATTGCCGGAAGCGCTCGGAGGTCTGGCCGCCGAACACTTCGTCGGGCGTCCCGTCCGCATCGACCTCGCCCTGATGCAGGAACATCACGCGGTTCGACACGTGGCGTGCAAAGCCCATTTCATGCGTGACGACCAGCATCGTGCGCCCCTCTTCCGCCAGCGAGCGCATCACGCGCAGCACCTCGCCCACCAGCTCCGGGTCGAGCGCCGACGTCGGTTCGTCGAACAGCATCACCTTCGGATGCATCGCCAGCGCGCGGGCAATGGCGACACGCTGCTGCTGGCCGCCCGACAGGTGCGCGGGATAGTAGCCGCGCTTGTCCGCGAGGCCAACGCGTGCGAGCAGCGCCTCGGCCTCCTCCACCGCTTCCGCGCGACTGCGCTTCTGCACGCGCAGCGGTCCTTCGACGAGGTTGTCGAGCACCGTCATGTGCGACCACAGGTTGAAGTTCTGGAACACCATGCCGAGCTGCGAGCGGATCCGGTCGACCTGGCGCCGGTCGCTCGGATGCAGCTTGCCGTCGCGTGCGCGCTTCATCGCCAGCTCTTCGCCCGCGAGCGCGACGGAACCGTCGTCGGGGGTCTCGAGCAGGTTCAGGCAACGCAGGAACGTGCTCTTGCCCGATCCGCTCGCGCCGAGGATCGAGATGACGTCGCCCTCGTGCGCGTCGAGCGAAATGCCCTTCAGCACATGGTGATCGCCGAACGACTTGTGGATGTTTCTGACCGACAGCGCAACGGGAGCAGCGGTGTTCATCGGATTCTCCTGGAAAAAATGGCGCTCAGGGCGCGACGCGCTGGGCATTGCGGGTCGCCGCGGCGGGCGGGCCGGACGGCTTCGGCGCACGCAGGTGCCCCGAGAGCCGCCATTCGAGCGCACCGAGCAGGCGCACGACGATGAAGTTCAGGCCCAGATAGATGAGGGCCGCGCAGACGAACACTTCGGTCGTCCGGTAGGTTTGCTGAATGATCTGCTGCGCGACGCCCGTCACTTCCCACACCGTGACGAGGCTCGCCAGCGCGGTCGACTTGACGAGCAGCACGGCTTCGGTCGAATACGCCGGCAGACACTGGCGCAACGCGATCGGGCCGATCACGCGCCGCAGCAGCGAGAAGCCCGACAGGCCGATGGCATACCCGGCCTCGATCTGCCCGACCGGTACGGCCATCAGCCCGCCGCGCAGGATCTCGGCCGTGTAGCCGGCCGTGCACAGCGCAAGCGACAGCACCGCGCAGACGTACGGCTCGCGCAGCAGCGGCCACATGAAGCTCTCGCGGATCACGCCGAACTGGCCGAGCCCGTAATACACGAGGAACATCTGGATCAGCAACGGCGAGCCGCGAAACACGAGGATGTAGGCACGCGCGAAGCGGTTCGGCAGCCAGCGCGGCGACACGCGCATCGTGACGATCACGAGCGACAGCAGGCCGCCGAGGACGAGCGATGCGAAGAACAGGCCGAGCGTGGTCGGCACGGCCGCGAGCAGCTGGCGCAGCGTATCGAGGAGAAAAGCGAAATCGATGGACATGCCCGTACTCCGTCAGTTGCGCGCGAAATTGCGGCGGAACGACCGGCCGACGATCGCCTCGGCCCGGTTGAACACACGGTTCGACAAGCCCGTCATCAGCAGATACAACGCACCGCCCGCGACGAAGAACACGAAGTACTGGTGCGTCGAATTCGCGGCGATCTGGCTCGTGCGCAGCAACTCGGCAAGACCGGTGACCGAAATCAGTGCGGAATCCTTCAGGCTCAGTTGCCACACGTTGCCGATACCGGGCAGCGCGAAGCGCAGCACCTGCGGCACCAGGATGCGCCGCAGCACCATGCTGCGCGGCATGCCGATCGAGCGCGCGGCTTCCAGCTCGCCTTTCGACACGGCGAGCACCGCCGCGCGATAGACCTCCGCCTGATAGGCGCCCGAGATCATCCCGACCGCGAGCGCACCGATCACGAACGGCGGCACGCCGATGAAGCCTTCCGCGCCGAACCACTGGCCGACGGCCGTCACGAGCGTCGAGCCGCCGAAGTAGAACAGATAGATGACGAGCAGTTCGGGCACGCCGCGAAATACCGTCGTATACAGATCGCCGAGCAGGCGGAGGGTGCGGTAGCGCGACAGCTTCGCGGCCGCGATCGCCGCGCCGATCACGGCGCCGACCGCGAGCGCGGCGAGCGTCAGCGCGACCGTCATCAGTGCGGCGAGCAGCAGCACACCGCCCCAGCCTTCGGTACCGAAGCCGAGCATTTCAAGAATCGCCATGCGTGCCTCCCTGCATGCGTTGAGTGAATCCGCTGGATGCGTGCCGCCGCGCCGCGCGTCGTTCGACGCACTTACGCGGCGGCGGCCGAACGCGCTGCGCTTACGGCGTGACGTCGGTCTTGAACCACTTGTCGGCGAGCTTCTTCACGGTGCCGTCCGCGAGCGCCGCGGCGATCGCCGTATCGAACTTCGTCTTCAGGTCGGCATCCTGCTTGCGGAACGCCAGCCCCTCGCCCGGCCCCCAGATCGGGCCGCCGAGCTTCGGCCCCGCGAGCACGATCGACGCGTTGTCCTTCTTCGCGTTGTTCGCCGCGTAGTACGTGACGTCGTCGAACGATGCATCGATGCGCCCGGCGACCAGATCGAGATCGCGTTCGGGCGACGTCTTGTACACGCGAATCGACGCGATGTCCTTGAAGCTGTCGTTGATGAATTTCGTGTAGACGGTGCCCGACTGGATGCCGATCGTCTTGCCCTTCAGCTGCTTGCGCAGCGTGTCGACGGTAGGCTTGTCCGCGTTGGCGTCACCTGTGAGCTTGACGATCGGTGCGCCGGGCGCGGCCTTCGGCAGGATCTTCGTATCGGTGACGGCGAACGTCGCCGGCGTCGCCGCATACGGACGCGAGAACAGCAGGATCTTTTCGCGCTCCGGCGTGATCGAAATGGCATCCATCAGGACATCGAATTTGCCGGCCTGCAGGCCCGGAATCATCCCGTCCCAGTCCTGCGCGACCATGTTGCACTGCACCTTGATGCGCTCGCACACGTTGGCGAGCAGCTCCGGTTCGAAACCGCCCAGCTTGCCACCCGGCAGCGTGAGGTTCCACGGCGCGTAGCCGCCTTCGAGTGCGACCGTCACCGTCTTCCATTCCTTTGCCTGCACCGGCGCCGCGAGCGTTGCCGCCGCAGCCGCGATGACGCCGATCGTCCTGATTGCCCACTTGATGCGCTTGCCGTTCACGAGATTTCTCCTTGCGTTGAAGTTCACCATCCCTTCGGTGCAGCAAGCCGCCTCAGGAATTTGTCTATACAAGCATGCAAGAAGAAAAACAGCGAGACAAGCGGTGATCAATAAAAACGGGGGAAACGCGGGAAATCCCCTAATTTCAAGGGTCTAGCGTGCCTCGTTACGGGGAATGGCGGCACACGTTTGGTGCAATTCGGGTGACCGAATCGCAAGGATGACTAGACAAATTTTGAATTCGACCACGACGCCGCTCGCCCCGTGACGCATGTCTGAGGATTGACGGCTCGCGATGCCTGCATCGTTGCCGCATCGATGGCGCCGTGCGGTATGGCATCTGTATCGGCGTCGAGCGGCCGCGCCCTCGTCGGCGGCGCGGATGCTTCCTCGTTCGTCAAATGAATATCGGGCGGAAGGTCGCCCGACTGCCAGGTAGACGGTGAACGGCGGCACGAACCTCAGCGAATCGGCTCGTTGATATCGGCGGCTGCCGCGAGCCGCGGCCGGTGTCGCGCCTATAACGCCCGCGGCGCATCGCGCAGCACGGTCCGCAGCGCCGTATCGAACGGCGTCGCGTAATCGATCCCGAGCGCGCGCACGCGCGCGGCATCGAGATGGCAGTCGTACGGGCGCGGCGTCGCGTCGGTCGGCTGCGTGATCGGCGTGAGCGACGCGTCGATGCCGAGCGCGGCGGCAATTCGCTGCGCGATGTCGTACTTCGTCATCGGCTCCTCGCTCGACCAATGGCGAATGCCCGTGACGGATTCGCCCGCAAGATGGCGCAGCGTCAGGTCGCGAATGACCTGCGCGACGTCGGGCGTCCAGGTCGGGTAACGGATCGCCCATGCGTCCATGCCGACCGCATCGGCGCCCGGCCGCGAAGACGCGACGACGGCCGGCACGAGGCTCGTGACGGCCGATTCGCTCCAGTCGGCGATCGGGCCGAACAGCAACGGCAAGCGCAGCACGCACGACAGCGGCGACGCGGCCAGGAGCGCGGCCTCGCCTTCGAGCTTGGTGCGGCCGTAGATGTTCAGCGGGTTCGGGGTCGCGTCTTCGCTGTACGGGGCCGCCTTGCCGTCGAAGACGTAGTCGGTCGAAATGCCGAGCGTCCATGCGCCGTATCGCGCGGCGAGCGCGCCGATGCGGGCGGGCGCGGTGACGTTGATGGCGCGGGCCGCGGCCGGGTCGCGTTCGCAGACGTCGGGGCGGCGTTCGGCGGCGCAGAGAATCACCGCTGCCGGTCGGCGGGTTTCAAAAATGTGCTCGAGGGACGACTGGTCGAGAACGTCGAGCTCGGCGATGTTTTCCGGCGGCAACGCGAGCAGTTTCGCACCGGCGCTTTGCCGGTTCCGTATGGTGGCGAGCAGCGTCAACGACGATTCGCGAGCCAGGCAGGCGGCAACCGCACGACCGAGCAGGCCGGAGGCGCCGATGAGGAGGACAGTGGAACGGCCCGTTGGCGAAATCTGGTTTGGCATGAGGTGGCGATCGATCACGGAAACGAAGGGATTATCGGGCCTATTGGATAACATGAACGGCTCGCATCCGGTCGCGAACATGATCGCCCCGTTCTTCGCCCATCGCGCTGACCAACGGCTTCGTGCGATACATGATCCGTGATGTTGATTCCGGCCGTGAGCGCATGCGCTGGCCGCCGTGCCCGGGCACGACGCCGATTCCGTCGTCGGTGCGTGCGCCGGTCGCTCCGTCGCCCGCAAAAAACAGAAGCCCGGCACGCTCGCGCGCACCGGGCCCCGATACCGGACGGAAATGCGCCCTGCCTTACTTCCGGTCAACCGAATACCGCCCCGGCCCGGTCAATGCGAGCAACAGCAGTCCACCGATGATGCTCACGTTCTTGTAGAAGTTGATCATCGCCATGTACTGCTCCATCCCCTGCAGCGCCCAGTAGCGATGGCCGATCAGCGCGGTCGCGAGCGTATAGGCGGCGAACAGCAGTGCGAGCGGACGCGTATAGAAGCCGATCGCGATCAGCACGCCGCCGACCAGTTCGACCGCCACCGCGATCGCGGCGGCCAGCTCGGGCGCGGGGTTCCCCGTCGACGCCATGTACGCGACCGTGCCCGAGAAACCGTTCAGCTTCTGCCAGCCGAACAGCACGAACAGGATCATCATCAGCACGCGAGCCGCCAGCAGCAGCTCGTCCTTCTTCGACTCCAGCGAAACGTAACGCATAGCAATCACCTTGAATTGACGGTTTGATGCAGCCGGTGCCGCTGCGCGCCGAATCAGCGCGCGATGCCGGCAACGGACTACTCTTCGCACGATCGGACGGCAAACCACATGGCCCGCCGCCGAAGAATCCGTCCGGTGACGCCGCGACTGGCGGCGTGCCCCGGATCGGTTCTGGCGAAGCACGGGTGCAGTCTACTGTCCCGCCAAGAATCATCAATCCTTCAAAACATGATTCGCTGTCTCGATTAAGTGGACAATCAGGAAAGAGCGCCGCGCGTGGTCTCGCTAAGACCGCATCCATTCCCCGCAGCGCCGGCTGTCGCAGTCACGTGATGTACAACCCTCGCGTTTGAACAGGCGATCGTCGGTCGCGCCTGCAACTTCGGGAGGTGCTTTGTCACACCGACCCACTGTCGCGTAATCCATACTGTCGCGCAGTTCAACAAGACGACAGAGGAAATAAAGATGTCGAAACGGTTCGTGGAGCGTGCCAGCCTCGAGGAGTTGCCGAATCCTGCGCGTCGAGCGTTGTCGCTGGGCCTGGGACTATTTCCTATGCTGCCGCTGCTGCCGGGACTCGGAGCCCAAGCGGCACGGGCCGCTGTTGCAGGTCCGGCGCGCGCGCCGGCTTCGGCGAGTGGTGTCTTCCGTCACCCGGGACTGCTGGTCACCGAAGACGACTTCGCCCGCATCCGCGGCTACATCAAGGCCGGTCAGGAGCCGTGGGCGCACTGGTGGAGCACGCTGTGCGCCGAGCGCTTCGCTTCCCTCGACGCCCGACCTTTCCCGCTGGCGGGCGTCTACCGCGCCGATGGCAGCTCGCGGGACATGTACGTCGACATCTGGCGCGCGTGGACCCTGGTCCTGCGATGGAAGCTGTCCGATCCGCAGGACAACCGCTATGCCGACAAGGCCGTGGAGTTCCTGGACGCCTGGGCGAACACGCTGAAGGTGGTTGGAACGGTGCCTCCCGGCTCGACCGCCCATGACGACCACACCTTCATCATCCTGGCCGGCATACAAGGCCATCAGTGGGCGCAGATCGGCGAAGTCCTGCGCACCTACCCAGGCTGGGCCCCGGCGAACCTGAAGCGGTTCCAGGACATGCTGCTCAACGTCTTCGCCCCGGTATCGTCGTGGTTCCTCAGCGACGGGCGCATCGGGTCCCATGCCAACTGGGACATGGCCTCGATGGTGGGCGCCATGGCGATCGGCGTGTTCTGCGACAAGCCCGACCTGTACCGGCTGGCCTGCGACTGCTATGCGGGCAACAACCGCGGCAAGCTCCGCAACTTCGGCAATGGCGCCATCGGGCATGGCGTGTACTTCATGCACCCGGGCCATTTCGGGCAGTGGGAGGAAAGCGGCCGCGACCAGGGCCACTCCACGCTGGGCATGTCGCTGGGCGGTGACCTGCTGGAAATCGCCTGGAACCAGGGCGACGATCTCTACGGGCTGTACAACAACCGCTTCCTCGCAGCGGCAGAGTATGTGGCGCGCTCGAACCTGCTCGACGAGAACGGCAAGAACTACCCGATGCCCTATGTGCGCGAGAACAATCCGTCCCAGCCCCACCCGTCTTTCTGGACGCAAGTGAACTACGGTCAGATGGGCCGCAATTGCTGGGAGCCCATCTACAACCACTACGTCAACCGCCTGGGGCTGGCGGCGCCGAACGTCGCGCGCATGGTGAAGTTGTGCGAGCCGAAGTACGGGGGCAGCAGTGACGACGTCTGGTGGCCGACGCTGATCCATCGCCGCCCGGACTATGCCGGCTCCATGAAGCCGCCGTCTGGCCTCACGGCCTACCTGCGCGGCAATCGCGTCGTGCTGTCGTGGTGGGGCAGCGTCGGCGCGACCTCGTACGAGATCAAGCGCGCGAGCCGGGCCAGCGGCCCCTTCAACCTGCTGGGCACGGTTTCGGCGCGCGAGGTGCTCACCTACAGCGATATACCGTCCAACGGCGTCTGGTTCTACCAGATCACGGCGCAGGGCGCCGGCGCGCCGGGAGCCGGCTCCAATGTGGTTCGTATCGCCGTTCCCGGCGAGGTCCGCCTGTCCCTGCCGCTGAACGACCCGAGCGGCACCGGCACGCACGGCGCGCTGCGGACCGCCGCCGGCACCATGACCTTCATCGAGGGCACGCTGCTGGACGGCGCGACCTGGGGCGACGGGCGCCGCAACGACAAGGCCATCGTGTTCGACGGTCTGAAGGCCGGCCTGCAACTGCCGTCGGGCGTGTTCGGCGACCTCGACGACTTCAGCCTTTCCTTGTGGGTCTACGCGAATGGGTTGCACTGGGACAGCTGCGTGTTCTATGCAGGGCTGGACGCGAACGCAGCCATGTGCATCGCACCCCAGACCGGCTCAGGCACGCTGTGCTTCTCGATCTTTGGCGCGACATTCAAGGATTCACAGGTGGTGGCGGCGCCGTGGGCCCTGCCGATTCGACGCTGGGTCCATCTCGCGGTCACGCTGCAGGGCAATACCTGCCGCCTGTACGTTGACGGCACCGAGGCCGGGAAATCCGACGAAATCCTGCTGTCGCCGCGCCAGGTTGGCGACCAGGTCACTTTCCTAGGCCGCAATTGGGCGCATCCATCTTTCAACGGCCGCATCCAGGGCTTCCGCGTGTACGCAGGCGCATGGAGTGCCGCGGAGGTCGCAGCGCTGGCCCGTGATGCGATGTGATGCTGCATCGCTCATCCCTGCCGGCAATGCCGGCGGGGACTATGCGAAGTTGTTTTCGATCCTGTCGCGCGCCCGGTCGGCCCCGCGCGCGGCAACGCGCGCCGACGTGACCGTGATCGCGTCGTAGATCAGCCCCGACGCATCCGCCAACGTGACGGTCGCGCGCCCCCGGTGCGCGTTTCAGCGCCTCGCCGGCAGTCGGTTGCGGCTTGCGCAGCGCGATCAGGCCTTGCGCGCGACGACGCCCACCGGCGAAGCGGGCGTGCGTTTCGGTGCGGTCTTGTAGTGCGTGCTGTACAGCGCCGCGCCGACGAACACCAGCCCGCCGACCAGGTTGCCGAGTACCGTCGGGATCTCGTTCCACAGCAGATAGTCGACGATCGTGAAGTGGGCGCCGAGCATCAGCCCGGACGGGAACAGGAACATGTTCACGACCGAGTGCTCGAAGCCCATGTAGAAGAACACGAGGATCGGCATCCACATCGCGATCACCTTGCCCGGTACGGACGTCGACATCATCGCGGCGACCACGCCGGTCGACACCATCCAGTTGCACATCACGCCGCGCACGAACAGCGTCAGCATGCCGGCGGCGCCGTGCGCCGCATAACCGAGCGTGCGTGCTTCGCCGATGCCGCCGATCTTCTGTCCGATTGCGTTCGGCGCTTCCGAAAAGCCGAATGTGAAGATGATCGCCATGAACAGCGCAACCGTCAGCGCGCCCGCGAAATTGCCGAAGAACACCAGCGTCCAGTTGCGGAACACACCACCCCAGGTCGCGCCGGGCCGGCGATCGATCACCGCGAGCGGCGCGAGCGTGAAGACGCCGGTGAGCAGGTCGAAGCCGAGCAGGTACAGCATGCAGAATCCCACCGGAAACAGCAGCGAACCGGCCAGTGCGTTGCCGGTGTTGATCGTGATGCTGACCGCGAAGGCGGCTGCGAGCGCGAGGATCGCGCCCGCCATGTACGCGCGAATCAGCGTATCGCGGGTCGACATCGACAGCTTCGATTCACCGGCATCGACCATCCTGGTGACGAATTCGTTGGGCGTGAGGTAGGCCATGGTGTGCGCTCGTAAAGTTGGACGGGCAAAAAAAACGCGCCAGGCACTCGCTCGACATGCGAGTGCCTGGCGCGGACGCTGTTATCCACGTGATCGGCCGCCACGGTTCGACATGGCGTGATCGTCAGGCCGCCATTAGCCCGACGAGCGAGAGGTTCGCAATTCTCGTACCAGTGACGGGGATATCGCGATGCAGGCTGGCCGGACGCGAAATGCCGGGGGAAAAAGCCGCGGCCGATCGCGGCGAATCGCACTCGCGCGGTGCAAACCGCACCTCATGCATGCGCTTCGGGCGCAGCCGCGGTGCGTGAAGCGCGGTGCGTTCCGGTCAGGTCGTGCCGTCGTCGTGCGGTGCCTCCGGCGCGCTTCGCTGCGTACGACGTCGCGCGGAAGGCTGCGCGTGCTCGTCGACGAATCGCTCGGGCGACGTCAGCGCGTCTTCCGCGATATCGGCAAGCGGCCGATTGCCGTCCATCGACGCTTTCTGCAGCATCCGGTACGCTTCGTCCTCCCGCAGGCTGAAGCGCGTCATCAGCGTATTTTTCGCGCGCTGCACGAGCTTTCGTTCGTAGAGCGCGCGACGCGCCGCGTCGAGCTCGACCTCCGCGCCGGCCAGTCGCGCCGATTGCGACTCCAGCAGGGATTTCAGGCTGGCGAGCGTCCACGTGTCGGAGCCGGAGAGGCGTCCCGGCAGTTCGTGAACCGCCGCGCGCGCCGACAACGGATCGCCGGCGAAGAACTGGGCGAGCGCCTGGATATGCGGGGGCGGATTGTTCCGCAACTGCGCCATCAGGCGCTCGGAGTCGCGCAGCGTTCGGTGCGCGTCGTCGATTCGCGCGTTGCACGTTTCCTGCACCTGCAGCGTCAGCGCAATCTGAAGGTGCCAGAGATCATCGATGCGGGCGCTCGCGGCGTCGAACCATGCTTCGCTCAGGACGGCATCGAGCGCATCGCCGGCGTGCGCCGTGCACAGCACGCGGCGCAGCTTCTCGAGCGCCGCCATGTGCGGCTCCGTCATGCGGGTTTCCCACCATGCGTTTTGCGCCGGGCTTGCGAAGCTCGCGAAGACTTCGAGACTGCGCTCCTGCGCGGCTATCAGATACAGCAGGCGCTGCTGCTGGTCCGCCGAAAACGTGCCCGCCGCGAACATGTGCGCGCCGACGGCGCGTTCCTGTCCCGCTTCCTCCTTGCCCTCGACGACATGGACGAGGGCAATCAGCATGCGCGACACCGACGGATCCGCCGCGCTGTCGGCAAACTGGAAAATCAGCTCCACCAGGCCGCCGATCACGGTACTGAACGCCTGGACGGAATCCGGCGCCGACAGCGCAAGATGGTCGATCTGTTCGCGCAGCACATCCAGCGATTCCAGGTCGAGCAGCACCCAGGCGATCAGCGACAGCAGGCGCGAAGTCGAGCCGCGCGCGGGCGTCAGTTCCAGGTCCAGGCGCTCGCGCAACTGCGCGACGAGCGGCGCCGATTCGCCGCGCGAAGCCGCGCGTTCGGCGACAAAGCGCTTGCCGCTCGACGCCAGATAGATGCTGGTGGCGCCGCGCTCGCGCTGCAGCGCATGGATCAGGCGGCCGAGCAGGTCGACCAATTCGATCTGCTCGGCCAGGTGGCGCAGGGACGCGATTTCCTGATGCTTGGCGAGCAGCGCGAACTGCAGGGCGGTGGCGGGCATGGTGGAGACTGACCGTCGACAGGGACTCGGTGCAGTGTAGTGCGGACAATAATCGCTATTTTTGACGCCTTGCACGCCAAGATCGTGACGAAGGCGCGGTCCGCAGCTTCGCTGCCCAATACTTCCCGAGCATAGGCCTGCAATGCCTCGGCAACGTTCACAAGGCGCACAGCCAAAAACGCTCTAACTCTTTGAGCTTGCCCGCCCGTAGACAGCCCAAGGTTTCATGCCCGCTTCGGCCCGGCTACGATTTTCTAGCCGTGGAATAGCCGACTTCTTTTGGAAACCGGGCTCCGCACCCCTCTTTCTTCTCTCACATTTTCGGCAAGAATAATTACAAAAAATTACCAACCAATACCGATTTAATAATACGATAGGCCACCCATCATTCTTACGTTTTCCCGACACTCTCACGATCCGTGGCGAACGTCGGGCGAGAAGCGCGAGAAACGACACGCACGCGGATCGCCACGGACCCATCCGGATCGCTGCCGGCCGGCTCCACCGCCGTTTCCCACTGGATCGCCTTCAACCGGAGCTCACCCATGCCAACGACCACGCCCGTCAACAGCGGCGCGAACGCGAACAGCCTGATGCAACAGGCGGCGCAATCGATCATCAACGGCTCGACCGGCAATCCGGCGATGGATGTCGGCTCGCTCGTCAAGACGCTCGTGAACGCGAAAACGGCCGGCCGGGCCGCGACGCTTGCCGCGTCGCAAACGACCGGCAACACGCGGATTTCCGCGTTCGGCGCGCTGTCGTCCGCGCTCGGCGCGCTCGAGGCGGGCCTGACGTCGCTGAAGAACGGCGCGCTGCAGTCGACGTTCAACGCGGTCGCAAGCGGCAAGGGCTTGACCGCGACGGCCGGCGCGGGTGCGGTCGCCGGCACCTACACGGTCGGCGTCACGCAGATCGCGACCGCGCAGGCGCTGTCTTCCGCCGGCTTCAACGGCAGCAAGGCGCTCGGTACCGGCACGCTGACGCTGTCGCTCGGTAGCCAGTCGTTCAAGGTCGAGGTCGGCGGCACGAACAACACGCTGGCGGGTATCGCGGCGGCGATCAACGGCGCGTCGGGCAACCCGGGGATCAGCGCGACGGTCATCAACGGCACGGACGGCGCGCACCTCGTGCTGGCATCGTCGAAGACGGGCGCGGCGAACGCGATCAGCGTCGCGGTCGGCAACGTGTCCAACGATGGCGGCCTGTCGAGCCTCGGCGTCACGTCGACGGCCGACCCGTCCGGCGGCGCATCGAAAATCGATTCGGCGAACGGCGCGGCCGCGTGGCGGCAGAGCACCGCCGCGCAGGATGCGAAGTTCACGCTCAACGGGATCGCATCGACCAGCGCGAGCAACGCGGTATCGGGCGTGCTGACCGGCATCACGTTGAACCTGTCGGCGGCCGCGGTCAGCGCGACCGATACGCAGACGCTGACGGTCAGCACCGACACGAAGTCGCAGGCCGCCACGATCACGAATTTCGTGAGCCTGTACAACACGGTGGTCAAGACGATGGGCGCGCTGACGAGCTACACGGCAGGGGCCAGCTCACAGGGTGCGCTGATCGGCGATTCGACGTTGAACACGATCCGCAACTCGCTCGCGTCGATCGTCGCGCGCGGCGTCGACAGCGGCGCCACCACCGAGAAGGGCAACGGACACGTGAACCTGTTGTCGATCGGCATCAAGCTCGAGAAAGACGGCACGCTGAACGTCGACAGCGCGAAGCTCGACGGCGCGCTATCCGCGAACCCGTCGGGCGTCGCGCGCCTGTTCAATCCGGAGAACGGGATCGGCACGCGCCTGGCCGACCAGATCACGCAGTTCACGAAGAAGAACGGGATGATCGACGTGCGCACGACCGCGCTGACCGCCGATCTGAAGCGCGTCACGCAGCAGCAGTCGGATCTGTCCGACTATGCCGCGCAACTGACGAAGCAGTACCAGGCGCAGTTCACCGCACTCAACACGTTGATGGCGCGGATGAACACCAACACGCAGTACCTGACGCGATTGTTCGGAGGTGCGAACAGCAGCGGCACGCTGTCCAACAAGTGAGCGGCCGGGTCGCGCGAGAGGCGCGGCCCGGAGTTGCCGCTCATGCCCCGCGACGCGCCAGCACTCGCGAAATTCGCATCATCGGGGGCGGCGCCCAGCCCGCGGTTGTTCTTGAAGCGGGCCGGCGTCAGCCGAGACCTTCGACGCGATCGGCGAACCGATCGATCGCGCGCGACACCTGACGCCCGAAATAGCCGGGCCGTTCGTGCTCGTACGCACGCAGCAGCGACGTGCATTCGCGCTCGGCCCAGCGCCACACGGGCCCCTGCTTCGCGAATACCGGATGATCGTGCCACTCGGCCGGTACCGCGTGCTCATCCTCCCAACCCCAGAAATAGGCCTGGTAAGGACGGGCGAACGGCATGCCCAGCTGGTTCGCGACGGCCTCGTCGTGGCGCAGCGTGAAGTCGACGATCTCCTTGCGCGTGCGTCCGAGCGCATCGTCATGGCGCGCTTCGATCCAGCAGTGATACCGCGCGAGCTGCGACAGATGACGCGCGGTGCGGCGCCGCTCGCGTGTCGTGCAGAGCGCGTACAGGTTGCCGCCGCCGAAATCCATCACTTCGCCGCCTGCGAACGGCCGATAGGGCTTGCCGGTCAGCAGCGTCAGCACCCGCGCGCCGACGATCGCATAATCGGCGCAGCGCATGTAGCCGCCGCGCGTCGTCGCTTCCGACACGCTCCGGTGGACGACTTCGTCGATCACGGCATGCAGCATGGCATCCACCGGCGCCGCCAGGATCGGCGGCCGGCTTGTCGTCGTTACGTGTTGCATGGGCGAATGCGGCTTCGGCGGTTCGTCGGTGAAAATCACTCCGCGGCATGGTATTACGAAGCGTTACAACGGATGGGCGCGGGATTGCGCAGATTTGTGCGCTTTTCTCGCCTCGCGCAAGACATGTCGACAGTCCGTCAGACAGGGTCGATGCAACGCGCGGCAGGTTGGCCGGACGAGCATCGACGCCGCGCTCGCGGATCGCGGGCGGTTCGGGTTCGTGATGTCGTGAATGACGGCAGGAGGGGCGCGGCGGCAGACGTTGCCGCCATCGACGAGAGGGGAATCGCGATGCGTGCGCCGCGATTGCGGCGCATCGCGCAAAGCGGGTCGTGCTTGCAGGCAACGGGCGTGCCGGCCGCATGCACGGCACGCGATGCGATCACGTGCCACGCCACTGGCGCGGCACGCGTCGTACGTCATGACGCAGCGATTCGCCGGCGGAAATGTTCGGTGCCGGCCACGATCTTGTCGAGCACCGCGTCGAGCGCCCAGAAGCGCTCGCGCACGTCGTAGTCGATCGCACGGCATTTGATCGACCCGAACGTGCCGATCCGCTGGTGATAGAGCTTCGCGAGTGCCGGGTAACCCAGCGCCTCCGATACCGCCGAGACGACCAGGAACGTCGACAGCTCGTCGGCCAGCGCCGGATTCGACTCGCCGTGCGTGCGCAACCACTGGTAGAGATCGGGATGGAAGTTCGTGAACACGCCGTTGAAACCGGCGGACCCGGCCTTCATCGCGTCCCAGGCGATCGCGGCGTTCGCGTTCAGGATCTTCAGCGGCGATCCCTCGGCAAGCGCGACGCGCCGCTTCACCATCGCGAGATCGCAACTCACGTCCTTGAGCATCACGAACCGGCCCGTGTCGATGCACGCGCGCAGTTCGTCATCCGACAGAAGCCGCCGGTAAGGCGCCGGGCATTCGTACAGGCCGAGCGGGAGATCCGACGGCAGTCGTGCGAGCAGCCGGTGGAGGTGGTCGAGCAACGCGGCGCTGCCCTTGCGTTGCGGATCGAGCCGGTTGGTCACGAGCACGACGCCCTGCGCGCCCGATTCGGCCGCCGCGCACAGTTCGGTAACCTGAGCGTCGAGATCGTCGCTGATGTGCCCCGACGCGACGACCGGCACGCGCCCGGCCACCCGCTCGACCACGAAGCGCGCGAGTGCCGCGCGTTCGGCGAGGCTCAGGAACTGCATCTCGCTCGATTGCGCAACCGCGAACAATGCGTCCGAGCCGTGTGCCAGATACCATTCGATGAGCCGCTCGAGCCCGGCGTAGTCGATCGCGCCGGCGTCGTCGAACGGCGTCAGCATCACCGGTACGATCCCCTCGATGGTCACGTTCGATTGCTGCGGATGTTGCATCGGTTTCTCCTTCCTTCAGTGAATGCGAATGCGGGCTGCACGATTACGCAGGCAACGGTCCAGGCGCGGCGTTCGTGGCCTGCTCGGGAATCGGCTTGCGCACGAGCAGCAGATAAGCCATCGCGCCGGCGAACGCGATCGCCGCCGCGGTGAGCAGCGCGGGCACGAACGACCACTTCTGCGCGATGATGCCGGTCAGGATCGGCGCCAGCGCGCCGCCGATGAAGCCGCCGAAATTCTGGATCGCGCCGAGCGACGCGATGCGGCTCGGCGGCGCGGCCGCCGTCGCGAGCGCCCACGAGCACGCCGACGCCGCGTTGGCGAGAAAGATCACGACCGAAATGCATGCGAGCGCAACCGTATTGCTCTGCACGAGCGCGGCCGGAATCGTGAACGCGACCATCCCGAGCATCGCGGCCACCACCGCGTTGCGCCGGCTCACGACCGGCGACCGGCTGCGACGCGTGACGAAATCGGACAGCCAGCCGGCGACCAGCGAACCGACGAATCCGCACAGGAACGGCACCGATGCGGCGAACCCGGTGCGCATCAGGCTCATGTGCCGCTCCATCGTCAGGTAGCCTGGCAGCCAGGTCAGATAGACCCAGTTCAGGTACACGGACCCGAAATAGCCGATCAGCATCCCCCAGGTCGTGCCGTGCGAGAACAGGCTGCGCCATTCGACGAAGGTCAGTTTCGGCGCCGCGACGACGCTCTGCGCATCGGCATCGAGATAATTGCGCTCGGCGGTAGACAGTTGCGTGCGCACCGGATCGCGATACAGCGCGAACCACACGACGGCGACGACGAGGCCGAGCGCGCCGGTCACGATGAACGCCCAGCGCCAGTCGAACGATGCAACGAGCACCGACAACAGCAGCGGCGCAAGCGCGGTACCGAGCGGCGACGCGGCATTGAAAATGCCGGTCGGCGTGCCGCGCGCCCGCAGCGGAAACCAGTTGCTCACCACGCGCGCGGCCGACGGGAATTGCGGCGCCTCGCCGATGCCGAGCACGATGCGCGCGACGATGAACCAGCCGAAGGTGGACACGAGGCCGCCCGACGCCTGCGCGAACGACCAGACGATCAGCCCGATGCCGAGCAGCCGGCGCGGGCCGATGCGGTCGACCAGCCCGCCGACCGGAAACTGGCACAGCGCATAGCTCCACGAGAATGCCGACAGCAGCAGCCCCATCTGCGCGAGCGACAGGCCGAGATCGCCGCGGATCGCCGAACTCGCGACGGCCAGCGTGCCGCGATCGAGATAGTTGACGATCCCGCTCGCCATCAACAGCGCGAGCGCGATGCGTTGACCGCGCCGAATCCGGGGCGGCGCGTGCGGAACAGGTGGGTTGTCGTTCATGTCGATTGTCTCCATGTCACTGGTAGGGGCCGGGTGCGGCCGTTCCGTCGCATGCGGAATTCAGGTATCCATATGGTTGACTTCGTCGCGCGTCGGAATCGACGTCTGCGCGCCATGGCGCGTGACGCTGATCGCCGCCGCACGCTGGCCGAAGCCGATCGCGTCGGCCATCGACGCGCCGCCGGCCCGCGCGACCGCGAACCCGCCGACGAACGTGTCGCCGGCCGCGGTCGTATCGACGGCCGCCACCGCCATCGCACGATGGCGGCCGCTCCCTGCGCTGCCGCGCCAGCACACGCCGCGCGCGCCAAGCGTGACCAGCACGTTGCCGACGCCCCTCGCGCACAGCGCATCGGCGGCGCGCGCGGCCGATGCGTCGTCGCCAACGGTGATGCCGGTCAGCGACTCGGCCTCGGTTTCGTTGACGACGAGATAGTCGACCCGCGCCAGCAACGCATCGAAAAGCGGTTGCGCGGGCGCCGGGTTGAGCAGCACCGGCGTGTGGTGGGCGCTTGCGCATGCCATCGCACGCGCCACGCTGGCAACCGGCACTTCGAGCTGGCACACGAGCAGCGCGGCTGCGGCGATCGCGTCGCGCGCCGCGTCGATCCGCTCGGCATCGACGCATGCATTCGCGCCGGGCACGACGACGATGCTGTTCGCGCCGCCGTCGTCGACCGTGATCGTGGCCACGCCGGTTGCCGTGCCCGCGATCCGGTGCAGGTGCGTCACGTCGATGCGCTCGGCCGCCAGCGCGCCGTGCAGGCGCGTGCCGAACGCGTCGTCGCCGACGCAGCCGATCATCGCGACCGATGCACCGAGGCGCGCGGCCGCGACCGCCTGGTTCGCGCCCTTGCCGCCGTGAACGGTCTCGAACGTCGTGCCGAGCAGCGTTTCGCCCGGCACCGGCAGACGCGGCGCCCGCGTGACGAGGTCGATGTTGACGCTGCCGACGACAGCGATACGCGGTGAGGTGAGATTGCTCATGTTTGAATGTAACCGCTTACATTCGAGATCGACAAAATGGCCGGAAAGGCCGTCCTCTCTGAAAATTTCGCGGTGCGGGTGAAATCCATGTCTAACATAATACGGAACAGCATCAAGATAGCGCTTACATTCTCACAGGATCGAATGAGGATGCAAGCGCGGCCACCATGAATCGAGGGTAAACAATGACGCGACTGGCAACGCACGGCGCAGGCCGGCCTACCCCGCCGGGAGACCGCCGATGAGCACGCCCCCGCCCCGCGGCGGCGCATCGCGGGCACGCCGCGGCAGCGGCCGCTCGGTGCTCGGCGACGTCGCGAAACTGGCCGGCGTGTCGACCGCGACCGTCTCGCGCGTGTACAACGACCCCGGCAAGGTGTCGGCCGACGTGCAGCAACGCGTGCGCGACGCGGCGCTCGCGCTGAACTGGATTCCGAATGCGGCCGGCCGCGCGCTGGCGTCCACGCGCACCCACATCACCGGCGCGATCATTCCGACCCTCGACGACCAGGTGTTCGCGTCGCAGGTCGCCGGCATGCAGACGATCATGGCCGAGCACGGCATCACGCTGTTCCTCGGCTGCTCGAACTACGACCCCGCGCAGGCGCTCGCGCAAGTGCGCGCGATGCTGTCGCGCGGCGTGGAAGCGGTGTCGCTGGTCGGCGAAGCGTATCCGCCCGAACTGTTCGAACTCCTTGCGATGCATCGCGTGCCTTACGTCGTCACGTACGCGTACCGCGACGACAGCCCGCACTGCTGCATCGGCTTCGACAACCGCGCGGCGTTCGCACGGCTCACCACGCACCTGCTCGACCTCGGTCACCGCGATTTCGCGATCATCATGCAGCCGTCGACTGACAACGACCGTGTCCAGGCCCGCCTGCGCGGCATTCACGAAACGCTGGCCGCGCACGGGCTCGCGGTGCGCCCCGTGCATCAGCACGAAGGCGCGGCCACGATCGCGTTCGGGCGGGCCAGCCTGCGCGCGATTGCCGGCAGCGATGCGGCGACGCGGCCGACCGCCGTGATCTGCGGCAACGACGCGCTCGCGCTCGGCGCGTTGCTCGAAGCGCAGGCGCTCGGCATCGACGTGCCCGCGCAGTTGTCGATCACCGGGTTCGACGACGTCGCGCTCGCGCGCGAGATCCAGCCGCCGCTGACGACGATGTGGGTCGATACCGACGCGATCGGGCGCCAGGCCGCGCACGCGTTGCTCGACGCGCTCGAGAACGGCGCCACGGGGCCCGGCCATGCCGTTCAGCCCGAGTTACGCATACGGGAATCCGCCGCGCCGCCGGCGCAGACGCAGGCGCGCGCGGCACGCAGGAAATAGCCGGGCAGCGCCGGCTGACTGCATCACGTCGATCGGCAGCGTCTTGTCGAGCCTGTCGTGCCACGTGTGGCTCGTCTTCGGAGCCGGCGACGACATCACCCGTCGAACGGCACCAGCTCGTAACTCGTGCTCCGGCCGCCGGACGCCGAGCGACGCAGCATGCCTTGCTCGACGAGCTCCGTGATGTCGCGCAACGCCGTGTCCTGCGAGCATTTCGCGAGGGCCGCCCACTTGGTGGTCGTCAGCTTGCCTTCGAAGCCGTCGAGCAGGCGATTCATGACCTTGACCTGGCGTTCGTTCATCGCGACGCCCGCGCACCGCTGCCAGAAACGCGCCTTGATCAGCACCGCATCGAGCGTCGTGTGCGCATGATCGATGGCCCGGCCCAGCGTATTCAGAAACCACGCGAGCCACTCCGTGACGTCGAGCGAGCCGCGCTGCGTGCGCTCCAGCACGTCGTAATACGCGTTGCGCTCGCGCTGGATCTGCGCGGACAGGCTGTAGAAACGCTGCGGGCTTCGGTCCGCGCGCGCCAGCACCAGATCGCCGAGCGCGCGTGCGATACGACCGTTGCCGTCGTCGAACGGGTGGAGCGTGACGAACCACAGATGGGCGAGCCCGGCCCGGATCAGCAACGGTTCGGCCGGCGGCGCGTTGAGCCACGCGAGAAAACGCCCGATCTCGTCGGGCAGGCGCGCGGCCGGCGGCGCCTCGAAATGCACGCGCTGCCGGCCGATCGGACCGGAAACCACCTGCATCGGCCCGCTCGCATCCGTGCGCCAGCCGCCGACCGTGATGCGCGACAGCCCCGAGTAGCCGGTCGGAAACAGCGCGGCATGCCACCCGAACAGCCGCGCTTCGGTGACCGGCGCCGCCGAATGGGTCGTCGCATCCAGCACCATGTCGACGACACCCTCGACGTGGCGATCGACCGGCGCCAGCGCGCCGATATCGACGCCGAGCCGGCGCGCGATCGACGACCGGACCGATGCGACATTCAAGTTCTCGCCCTCGATCGCGCTGGTCTTCACGACGTCGTCCGTCAGCGCGGCCAGGCTCGCCTCGTCGCGCAGCGCCAGCCCGACATCCGCCAGCCGCCCGGCCAGCATGCCTTGCGCACGGCTGACGTCGGCGAGCGGCGTGGCGAGGACCGGGAGGTCGAAACGCCATGCCGGCCAGTCGGCCGCTTCCCAGATAAAGGTGTAATCTCCGCTCATCATGCGGAGATTATCCGCTCATTCACCGCGCGACTCAACAATCCCCGCAAAATGTGCGGAGATTAATCACCCCATTCACCGCAAAGCGGCCGGCTACCGTACCCGGCCCGCCCCATTCACACCCGTGGGCGCCGGTTCCCCGAGCCGCTCCGCGAGAAACCCGATGAACGTGCGCAGCGTCACGAACCCTTCCCGGTGCTGCGGAAACACCGCGTTGAGCGTGATCGGCGGCGGCACGTACGCGTCGAGCACCGGCACGAGCGCGCCGCCGTCGAGCGCCGCGCCGACGATGAAGTGCGGCAGCAGCGCGATGCCTAGCCCCGCGATCGCGGCGTCGCGCACCACTTCGCCGTTGTTCGCGACGAGCGGCCCCTGCACGTCGAACGTCCGCACCGCACCGTCGACGCGGAATTCCCAGCCGATCCGCCGCTCGCGCCCGTACAGCACACAGGTGTGGCCGGCGAGATCGGCCGGCGTCTGCGGCGTGCCGTGCCGCTTCAGGTAGGCAGGGCTCGCGCACGCGATCATCCGCCACGCGCCGAGCGGACGCGCGATCAACGTGGAATCCTCGAGCGAACCGATCCGCAGCACCAGATCGAAGCCCTCGCCGATCAGGTCGACGCGCCGGTCGGTGAGGTCGAGGTTCAACCGCACGGCCGGGTGCGCGGACAGGAATTCGGCGATCAGCGGCGACACGTGCGTGATCCCGAACGACAGCGGCGCACTGATCTTCAGCGAACCATGCAGCTCGGTACTACGTACCGACATCGCCTGCTCGGCGTCGGCGATCTCCGCGAGGATGCGCTGCGCGCGCACGTAGAACTCCTGCCCCGATTCGGTCACCGCCAGATTACGGGTATTGCGGTGCAGCAGCCGGACACCCAGCGACGCTTCCAGCGCCATCGTGCGCCGGCTGACGAACTGCTTGGACAGCATCAACTGATCGGCCGCCGCCGTGAAGCTGCCGGCGTCCACGGTCGCGACGAAGATCCTCAGGTCGTTGATTTCCATATTGTCCACTCCATTGCGACAGTCATTATCTCTACAGCGATTTATTTGTCAAATAGATTGACCTAAGATTCATCTCAACGAACGGCCGGCCTCACTTCCGAGGTCCGGCGACTTCAAGGACAAGAAATCATGATCGATATCCGTGCAGCAAACCAACGTGGCCGTGCGGAGCATGGCTGGCTCAGCTCCCGTCATACGTTTTCGTTCGCGAATTACTACGATCCGAAGCAAGTCGGCTTCTCCGATCTGCTCGTGATCAACGACGACCGCGTCGCCCCGGGCCGCGGCTTCGGCACGCACCCGCACCGCGACATGGAAATCCTGTCGTACGTGCTCGACGGCGCGCTCGAACACAAGGACTCGATGGGCACCGGCTCGGTGATCGTGCCGGGCGACGTGCAGTTGATGAGCGCGGGCACGGGCGTGCGCCATAGCGAGTTCAACCACTCGCAGGACACGCCGGTCCATTTCCTGCAGATCTGGGTCGGGCCGGCCGAAAAGGGCGCCGAGCCGCGCTATCAGCAGACGAACGTCGCGGCCGAAGACAAGCGCGGCAAGCTCGCCCTCGTCGTGTCGCCGAACGGCGATGCCGGTTCGCTGAAGATCCGGCAGGACACCCGGATTTACGCGGGCCTGTTCGACGGCGACGAAAGCACTACGCTGGAACTTGATCCGAGCCGTTTTGCTTACGTCCACGTGGCACGCGGCAGCGTGACGGTCAACGGCGTGACGCTCGGCGAAGGCGACGGCGCGCGCATCCGTGGCGAACACGCGCTGACGATCGCCGACGGTAAGGATGCCGAGGTGCTGGTGTTCGACCTGCGTCCGGTCGAAGTGACGGCCGAATGGGCGTGACGCCCGTTCGGGAAACCGGGCCCCGCTGAATGCGGGGCCTTTTTAATCGGAGATTCGCAACATGGCCAAGGTTCTCGTTCTTTACTACTCGTCCTACGGGCACGTCGAAACGATGGCGCAGCACATCGCGGAGGGTGCGAAATCGGTGCCCGGCGTCGAGGTCACGCTCAAGCGCGTGCCGGAAACGATCCCCGTCGACCAGGCCCGCGCGATCGGCGTGAAGGTCGACCAGGCCGCACCGGTCGCCACGGTGGACGAACTCGCCGACTACGATGCGATCATCTTCGGCACGCCGACCCGCTTCGGCAACATGGCCGGCCAGATGCGCACGTTCCTCGACCAGACCGGCGGCCTGTGGATGAAAGGCGCGCTCGTCGGCAAGATCGGCAGCGTGTTCGCGTCGACCGGCACGCAGCACGGCGGCCAGGAAACGACGATCACCTCGTTCCACACGACGCTGCTGCATCACGGGATGGTGATCGTCGGTGTGCCGTATGCGTGCAGCGGGCTCGTCAACATGAACGAAATCACCGGCGGCACGCCGTATGGCGCGACCACGCTCGCCGGCGCGGACGGCAGCCGCCAGCCGAGCGCGAACGAGCTCGACATCGCGCGCTACCAGGGCAAGCACGTCGCGGAACTCGCGAGCAAGCTCGCGTCGTAACGCGGGGGCCTCGCCCCTCGCTGCCCCGCAGTTGTGCAGTTCCGCACATGAACGAACGGCGCCGGTTCAACCGGCTCCGTTCGTGCTGTGCAACGCTTTCGACCGTTACTGTCCCGACGCCGGCGCGGCCGGCGCCGCCTTCGTCGCAGGCGCCTTCTGCACGGCGTTCTGCGGATAGTTGCTCTGGTCGCCGGTCAACCGGTAGCCGCTGCCGGTACCGATCGCCTTCAGGTCCGACGCGTGCCGCGCGCGGGCCGCCTTGCGCGCCGCCTTCTTCTGCGCCTTGTCGAGCTGCTTCTGCGCCGGCGCGGACGCCGGGTCCTGCGCGTATGCCGCCGGCGCGGCGGTCAACGACAGACCGAACGACGCCGCTACTGCTACTGCCACCGAAACCACGCGAGACTGCTTCATGACCGATCTCCTTGTCGATTGTTGAGTGTGGGTCGGACACCGGCGCGCACGCGACGGCTTGCGACAACGGCACCGATGCAACGTTAGCCGATCGCCGCGCAAATGTCCGTGTGCGTTCCTGAATTGTCCTGATAACGTCAACGATACATGTACGCCGGAGGATGCCGTCCTTTCGGCGTGCCATCCGCGCCATCAGGGAAACCGATACCCAGGCGGCGTGGGCCGGCGCTCAGATCCAACGCGACAGCACCGGCAGCAGGATCGGCACGACGAACGCCGTCAGCACGCCGTTCAGCCCCATCCCGAGCCCGGCGAACGCGCCGGCTTCCTCGCTGACCTGGAACGCGCGCGCGGTGCCGATCCCGTGCGACGCGACGCCAAGCGCGAAGCCGCGCACGGCCGGCTCGTCGACCCGCAGCAGATTGAGGATGCCGCGCGCGCACACCGCGCCGAAGACGCCGGTCGAAATCACGAGCACGGCCGTGAGCGACGGAATGCCGCCGATCTCGGAGGCGACGGCCATCGCGATAGGCGTCGTCGCCGATTTCGGCGCGAGCGACGCGATCGTCTGATGGGACGCGCCGAACAGCGCGGCGATGCCGACCGCCGACACGATCGCGGTCAGCGAACCCGCGAGCAGGCCGACGAGCAGCGGCAACGCGGTGCGCCGCAGCTTCGACCACTGGCGGTACAGCGGCAACGCGAGCGCGACCGTCGCCGGGCCGAGCAGGAAGTGGACGAACTGCGCGCCTTCGAAATACGTCGGATACGGCGTATGCGTGATCGTCAGCAGCACGACGATCACCGCGACCGCGATCAGCACCGGATTCGCCAGCGGATTGAAACGCGCCCGCGCATAAACGGCCTGCGCGAACAGATAGGCGACCAGCGTGATGGTCAGGCCGAGCAGCGGGCTCGCGGCGAGATAGACCCAGATCGCGCCGAGCTTGGGGAACGCCGTCATTGCGCGCCCTCCGCGGTGCCGCCCGCGCGGCGCTGGCGCCGCAGCAGCGCGCGCGTGACGAGCGCCGTCACCGCGATCGCGAGCGTGGTGCTGACGGCCAGCGCGACGACGACCGCGACTGCGTCGCCGCGCACGCGGTCGGCCGACACCATGATGCCGACGCCGGCCGGCACGAACAGCAGCGACAGGTGACGCAGCAGCTCGAGCGCGGTCGGCTCGATCGCATCGGCGACCTGCGGGCGCAGCATCACGAAGCCGAACAGCAGCAGCATGCCGATCACCGGGCCCGGCACCGGCAGGCCGAACAGATAGGACACGCCTTCCCCGAGACACTGGAAGATCAGCAAGACCGCGAACGCCTGCAACATGAACCGCTTCTCCCGAACGTGGCCGCGCGAACGGGCGGCTGCGCGGCCGATAAACCGGCGGCTGGCGACCCCGGCGTGGACGATACGCGCGATCGTACCAACAATGCCGGCGGCACGGGCGCGTTCGTGCGATCGCCATTCATTCGTTTCAACCGTTTTGCCCGACACACTGCCGGGCATGAACGAAACGCCCAAACGCAAAAACGGCGGGCAACCTGCCCGCCGTTCCGTCGTTCAGGTTCGAACGACCGCCGATCGCGTTACTTCAGCCGCGTCGCGATTTCGTTGGCCATCGCCTTCGTCGCGGCCTTCGTCGGCGCATCGTCGGCCAGCGCATTCAGCAGACCGAAATCGTGAATCGTGCCGTCGTAGCGCGTGGTCGTCGCGTCCACGCCGGCCGCGTCGAGCTTGCGGCCGTATGCTTCGCCTTCGTCACGCAGCACGTCGAACTGCGCGACCTGGATCAGCGCGGGCGGCAACCCCTTCAGTTGCGCGATGCTCGCGCGCAGCGGCGACGCGTAGATCTCGTTGCGTTGCGCCTCGTTCTTCGTATAGGCATCCCAGAACCACTTCATCAGGGGCCGCGTCAGGAAGTGCCCCTGCTGATACGCGTTGTACGAACCCGTGTTGAAGTTGTGGTCCGTGACCGGCCACATCAGCCCCTGGAAGCGGATCGCGGGGCCGCCCTTGTCCTTCGCCATCAGTGCGACGACGGCCGACATGTTGCCGCCGACGCTGTTGCCGACCACCGCGAGGCGGCTGCCGTCGACGCCGATCTCCGCGCCGTGCGCGGCCACCCATTTCGTCGCCGCATACGCCTGGTTGATCGCGACCGGGTAACGCGCTTCCGGCGATGGCGTGTAGTTCACGAACACCGCGACGGCGCCCGACTGCACGACGAGATCGCGCACGAGCCGCTCATGCGTCGGGAAATCGCCGAGCACCCAGCCGCCGCCGTGGATGAACACGAATACCGGCGGCGTGCCCGTCACGCCTTGCGGACGCACGATCGTGACCGGCACCGACAGGCCGTCCTGCTCGATCGTGCGGTTCGACACGTCGATGCCGGACAGATCGACCTTCACGCCGTTCTGCGCGTCGACCAGCACCTGGCGCGCCTTCGCGGAGCTCAGCGTTTCGAGGCCCGGGCCCTTCTGGCCGTTCAGCGCAGCGAGGAACGCGCTCGTCTTCACATCGGGACCGACGGCGTCGGCGCCCGCGGCAAACGCGGCAGGTGCGGTGGACAGCGCGGCTGCCACGGCGGCAGCGATCAACAGCGGCTTGACGATCTTCATGGTGCAACTCCCTGGTCAGGTCTTTGAATGGCGATGAGTGGTTCGCAGTGCGATTGGTCAGACGAGCGTGAGCGTGACGTCGATGTTGCCGCGCGTCGCATTCGAGTACGGGCAGACGACGTGCGCGCGGTCGATCAGCGTTTGCGCGATGTCTCGATCGAGGCCCGGCAGCGAGATCTTCAGCTCGACTTCGATGCCGAAGCCGTTCGGGATCGCGCCGATGCCGACGCTGCCTTCGATCGCGGCGTCCGCGGGGATCGCGATCTTGTCGCGCGCCGCGACGAACTTCATCGCGCCGATGAAGCACGCGCTATAGCCGGCGGCGAACAGTTGCTCGGGGTTCGCGCCCGCACCGCCCGCGCCGCCGAGTTCGCGCGGCGTGGTCAGCTTCAGGTCCAGACCGCTTTCGGGCACCGTCGCACGGCCGTCACGGCCGCCGGTGGCTTTTGCATGGGCGCGGTACAGCACTTTTTCGATCGACATGACAGACTCCTTTTTCCACCAATGAATGAAACAGCCTTCGAACCGGGGACCGCGTGCCGGCGGCTTCTCCGTCGGTCTCGCATCAACTTATCTACTCATAGGTAGATAATCATCCCCAAAAAATGCAGGCGGACACGCCACCTGCGCCTACCATCTATCTACCACATGATAGATAACGAGATTCAATAAAAGGCGGCGAACCGCCCGACCCCTTGCGCCGTCCGTCAGGACCGCGTTTTCCAGACGGCCTCGACATCCTCGAGACGCGCCCGCGTGTGAAACAACCGGCTGGCCAGCACGCTGCCCTGAAACGCCGCATACAACGTGCGCGCCGCCGTGTCGGGCTCGCCGCTGAACTGCAGCGTGCCCTCCTTCGCGCCTTGCTTCAGCAATTCCGCGAGCCAGCGCTCGTTGGCCGTGAAGAACGCCTGCACGGCCTGCCGCACGTTCTCCGGCAGCGTTTCGATGTCGGCCGCGAGCATCCCGCACAGGCAGATCAGGTTGCCGTCGCCGAGCGTGCGGCCGAACATCTTCGTATACAGGCTCAGCTTCACGTCGGCCGGCAACGCCGGATCGATCGTCCGCATGGCCGCGAGGACTTCGTCGCTGTACGCCGCCACCGCTTCCAGCACGAGATCGTCCTTCGACGGGAAGTAGTAGTGGATGCTCGACGTCTTCACGCCCACCAGGTCGGACAGGTCTCGATAGCTGAAGCCGTTGTAACCGCGCTGCATCATCAGCGTGATCGCGTGGTCGAGAATCTGTTCGCGGACGGTCGGTTTCGTTTCCATGAGTCGAACTTTATCTACTCATAGATAGATAGTCAAGAGATTTTTTTAAGACGCGGGATGACCTTGCCCGGGAGGGAGCCCGAGACGCAAGTACGGAAGAGTCGGTCGTACCGCCGGACCGGCTTACAACCGGCCTGCAGCACAGTCGAATCGATGCGACACTTCACGCCGGGCCCCGCGATCGCGGCACAACGCCCATCGGCTGGAGAAGTGGGCGAACACACGATGACCGCCTCGCATCCGGCCCCGGCATCACCGGCCCGCCCGCTGCGTCGGGCCGCACAAGGAGAACAAGTCGATGTATTCGTGGTTTGAACGGCGCCTGCCGACTTTCCCGCTCGAAGATCCCGTCACGCCGCCGAAGGGATTCTTCTCGTTCGTCTGGGCGTGCACGAAAGGCGCGCGCGGCTGGATCCTGCTGATCGCGCTGACGTCGGCCGCGCTGGCCGCGTACGAAGCCGCGCTGTTCGCGATGATGGGGCACGTGGTCGACTGGCTGTCGTCGTCGACACCGGCCGAATTCGGCGGCCGCCACTTCGGCACGCTCGCCGGTTTCGCGGCGATCCTCGCAGGCAGCGCGGTGCTGATCGCGCTGCATACGATGGTCAAGCACCAGGTGCTCGCAATCAACTTCCCGATGCGGTTGCGTTGGCTGTTTCACCGGCTGATGCTCGACCAGAGCCTGTCGTTCTACGCCAACGAATTCGCGGGCCGCGTGACGACCAAGATCATGCAGACCGCGCTCGCGGTGCGCGACGCACTGTTCATGTCGGTCGACGTCGTGATCGGCGTCACCGCCTACCTGATCGGCATCCTCGTGCTTGCCGCGAGCTTCGACTGGCGGCTGATGATTCCGCTCGCGCTATGGGCGCTGGGCTACGGCGCGGCATGCGCGTATTTCGTGCCGCGTCTGGGCGCCGTCGGCAGCCGGCAGGCCGACGCGCGCGCGCTGATGACGGGCCGCATCACCGACGCGTATTCGAACATCACGACCGTGAAGCTGTTCTCGCATACGCGGCGCGAAGCCGACCACGCGCGGCGCGCGATGGAAGCGTTCAAGGCGACCGGCGACGCGCAGATGCGGCTCGTCAGCGCGTTCGAGATCGTCAATCACCTGCTGTCGACGCTGCTGCTGATCGGCTCGGCCGGGCTCGCGCTGTACCTGTGGATGCACGGCGAGGCGAGCGCGGGCGTCGTCGCGGCCGTGATCGCGATGGCGCTGCGCCTGTCGAGCTACTCGCACTGGATCATGTGGGAAATGACCGAGCTGTTCGAGAACGTCGGCACGATCCAGGACGGCATCAACACGCTGACGAAGGTGCGCAGCGTGGTCGACGCGCCCGATGCGAAGCCGCTCACGGTGCGGCGCGGCGAAATCGTGTTCGACAACGTGCAGTTCGCGCACGAGGACAACGATCGCGCGGTATTCGACGGATTGAACCTGACGATCCGCCCGGGCGAGCGGATCGGCCTGATCGGCCGCTCGGGCGCCGGCAAGTCGACGCTCGTGAACCTGCTGCTGCGTTTCTACGACGTGGGCGGCGGCGCGATCCGGATCGACGGGCAGGACATCGCGCACGTGACGCAGGACAGCCTGCGCGGCGCGATCGGGATGGTCACGCAGGATACGTCGCTGCTGCACCGGACGATGCGCGAGAACCTGCTGTACGGCCGCCCCGACGCGACCGAGCGCGAGATGCAGGATGCGGCCGTGCGCGCGGAAGCGTCCGAGTTCATCGGCCGGCTGCGCGACCGCCACGGCCGCAGCGGCTACGACGTCGAAGTCGGCGAGCGCGGCGTGAAGCTGTCGGGCGGCCAGCGGCAGCGCGTCGCGATCGCGCGCGTGATGCTCAAGGATGCGCCGATCCTCGTGCTCGACGAAGCGACCAGCGCGCTCGACTCCGAGGTCGAGGTCGCGATCCAGCGCAGCCTCGACACCCTGATGAGCGGCAAGACGGTGATCGCGATCGCGCACCGGCTGTCGACGATCGCCGCGATGGACCGGCTGATCGTGCTCGACGAAGGGCGCATCGTCGAGGAAGGCACGCACCAGCAGTTGCTGCAGGCGGGCGGCATTTACGCGGCGCTGTGGGCGCACCAGAGCGGTGGCTTCCTCGGCGAAACGGCGGACGCGGAAAGCGTCGAGCAGTGAGCAGGGCAGCCATGGCAACATGGCGGCACTTCGATCATCGCCGGTCGGACGAACCGGGGGCACAATGCGTGCCCCCTCCGCCGCCCGGTCAATGCAACGTCGCGAACAGCAGGTTCAGTCCTTCCGAAACAATCGGATGCCCGATGATCGCATCGCGCACCGCCGTGTACGGCAGGCCGCCGAGCATCGCCATCTGGACCGCGGTCGTCACATCGCCGGCGCCCGTGCCGACCATCGTGAACCCGAGAATCGCGCCGGTGCCCGGATGCACGAGCGCCTTCATGAACCCGCGCGTGTTGCCGTCGGTGCGCGCCCGCGGCACGGAAGCCATCGGCAGCTTCGCGACCTCGACGTCGATCTGTCGGGCATTCGCGTCCGTTTCGTTCAAGCCGATTCGACCGAGTTCCGGGTCGATGAACAGTGCATAAGGAATGACGCGCTCCACGGTGTTCGCCGGACGGCCTTCGATACCGGCTTTCAGCACACGGTAGTCGTCGAACGACGCATGCGTGAACATCGGCGTGCCCGCGACTTCGCCGATCGCCCACGTGCGCTCCGCCGTCGTCGCGAGCCGGTGGTCGACCTTGATGAACCCGCGCTCGTTCGTCTCGACGCCGGCGAGCTCGAGCCCGATGCCGGCCGTCTGCGGCGTGCGCCCGGTTGCCACGAGCACGTGCGAACCTTCGATCGCACGGCCGCCGGCCAGCCGCACCGTGACGCGCTCGCCACTTCTGCCTTCGACGCCGACGAGCCGCGCGGCGAGTTCGAGGCGAATGCCGTCGTCGGTCAGCGCCTGCTGGATGACCGTGCTGACGTCCTCGTCTTCGCGCATCGCGACGCGCGGCGTATCGCTGACGAGCGTAACCGCGCTGCCGAGCCGCCGAAACGCCTGCGCCATCTCGAGCCCGATATAACCGCCGCCGATGACAACCAGATGCCCGGGAAGCGTCGTCAGCCGCAACGCCTCCACGTGCGTGAGCGGCTGCGCATCGCGCAGCCCCGGTACGTCCGGGATCGACGCGACCGTACCCGTGTTGATGTAGACATTCTCGCCCTCGTAGATCGTTTCGGCCCCGTCGGCGCCGCGCACCGCGACGGTGCGCGGCGCGACGAACCGCCCCGCCCCGATCACGAGTTCGAGACCCGACTGCTCGAATGCGCGGCGATTGACGTCGACCATCCCGTTCACGACCGACGCGACATACGCGGAAACGCCCGTCATGTCGGCCGTCACGTCTTCCCGTTGCGCCGCATCCCGCCACGCATGCGTCGCGCGCGCACGGTGTATCAATGCCTTGCTCGGGATGCACGCGACGTTGATGCACGAGCCGCCGATCATCCCGCGCTCGATCACCGCGACGCGCTTGCCTTGCCGGGCCATCTCCATCGCAAGCGATTTCCCGCCCTTGCCGCCGCCCAGAAACAGGTATTCGACCCGTTTGACGTCTGCCATGCTGCTCTCCAGGTTCCGTTCGTCCCGCTCGAAGTGTGTGAGTCGCGCAAGTTCCCGCGTCACGACTGCAAAAAGGCGAGCAGATCCGCATTGACGCGATCGGCATCGACGACGCACATGCCATGCGATGCACGCTCATACACCTTCAGCGTCGCGTGCTTCACGATCTGCGCGGACAGCCGGCCTGCATTGTCGATCGGCACGATCTGGTCGTCGTCGCCGTGCAGGATCAGCGTGGGCACGTCGATCTTCTTCAGATCCTCCGTGTAGTCGACTTCGGAGAATTCGCGGATGCACTGGTACTGGCCGTGGACGCCGCCCGTCATCCCCTGCGCCCAGAATGCGTCGACGGTGCCCGCCGACACGGTCGCGCCCGGCCGGTTGAAGCCGAAGAACGGCACCGCGAGATCGCGATAGAACTGGGACCGGTTCGCGGCCACGCCGCGTCGAATACCGTCGAACACGTCCAGCGGCAAGCCGCCCGGATACGCATCGGTCTTCAGCATGATCGGCGGCACGGCGCCGATCAGCACGGCCTTCGCGACTCGTTTCGTCCCGTGACGGCCGATGTAACGCGCGACCTCGCCGCCGCCCGTCGAATGGCCGACCAGCGTGGCCTCACGCACGTCGAGCGTGTCGAGGAGTGCCGCGAGATCGTCTGCATACGTGTTCATGTCGTTGCCGGCGAACGGTTGCCCCGAACGGCCGTGACCGCGCCTGTCGTGCGCGATCACGCGGTAGCCGTGCTGCACGAGGAACAGCATCTGTGCGTCCCATGCATCGGCGTTCAGCGGCCAGCCGTGCGAGAACACGACCGGGCGACCGACGCCCCAGTCCTTGTAGAAAATCCGGGTGCCGTCTTGCGTGGTGATGGTGGTCATGGTGATTCCGTTGGAATGGTGGCGGTGTGCGCTCAGAAGCCTTCGAGCACGATCTTGCCCTTCGCGCGGCCGCCTTCCAGCAGCGCATGCGCGCGTCGCAGGTTCGCCGCGTCGATCTTGCCGAGGTGCTCGGCGACGGTGCTCTTGAGCACGCCGTCGTCGATCAGCGTCGCCACGCGCGCGAGCAGCGCGTGCTGACGGTCCATGTCGGGCGTGCGGAACATCGAGCGCGTGAACATGAATTCCCAATGCAGCGAGATGGCCTTGCGTTTGAGCGGCATCGCATCGAGCGTGTCCGGATCGTCGATCAGCGCGAGCTGGCCCTGCGGCTTTAGTACGTCGACGATCTGCGCGTAGTACGCGTCGGTATGCGTGAGGCTGATCACGTGGTCCACGTGGTCGATGCTCAGTGACTTCAGTTGCGGTTGCAACGGCTGGCCGTGATCGATCACGTGGTGTGCGCCGAGCTCGGCGACCCACGCGTGCGTGGCCGGCCGCGACGCCGTGCCGATCACCGTCAGCTCGGTCAGCCGGCGCGCGAGTTGCACGAGAATGGACCCGACGCCGCCGCCCGCGCCGATCACCAGCACGCTCTGCCCAGCGCCGCCGCGCTCGGCGATCTTCAGCCGGTCGAACAGCAGTTCCCACGCGGTAATCGCAGTCAACGGCAGGGCCGCGGCGTCGGCAGCGCCCAGTGTCGTCGGGCGGCGGCTCGCAATCCGCTCGTCGACGAGACCATATTCCGCGTAGCTGCCGGGCCGCGTGATGTCGCCCGCATACCAGACCTTGTCGCCCGGCGCGAACAGCTCGACGTCGGCGCCGACCGCCTCGACCGTTCCCGCCGCGTCCCAGCCGAGAACGCGCGGGCCGCTCGGCTGCACGCCGAGCCGCAGCTTCGAATCAACCGGGTTGACGGCAATCGCGTCGATCCGCACGAGCAGATCGCGCGGGCCAGGTGTCGGCACGGGCAACTCCGTGTCGTACAGCGACGTCGGATCGTCGATCGGTACGCCGGCCTTTGCATATACGATGGCTTTCATGATGGGCTCCTTGAAGGGGTCGGCGACGCGTTCACGCGCCGCGCAGGAATTCCGCGACGTGCGCGACATACGCACTCGCATGCTGGAACAGCGCGCCGTGGCCTGAATCCGGATAGACGATCAGCGTCGCATTCGGCAACCCCTGCGCGAGCACGAAGCTGTTCGCGGTGGGGATCATGCGGTCGTCGTTGCCGTTGGTGACGAGGGCCGGCTGCTTGATCCGGCCCAGCTTGCCTGCCACGTCACCGCTCCAGTTCGCCCACGCGATCATCGCCTGCAACTGGGCGGACGCGACTTCGGGGCCGGCCGGCAAATCGGGCTCGGCGGTGCGCGCGGCGAGGCGGTCGACGAATGCGGCGGCGGCCGTCTGGCCCGCGGGCGTTGCCGGGAAAAACAGCCGCTTGAGCTTTTCGCTCATCGGCATCTCGCCGTCCGGGTAGATCGCGAGCAGTTCCGGCCGGTCCATCCCCGCGCCTTCGCCGCCTTCAGGCGCGGTGCCGGACAGGATCATCCGCTCGACCAGCTCCGGTCGCGCGATCGCAATGTCCTGCGCGAGAAAGCCGCCGAGCGAAAACCCGAGGATGTGCAGCCGGTCGATCGACAGCGCGTCGACGAAGTGCAGCACGTGCTGCGCCATGTGCGCGATCGACGTCGGAACCTGTCCGCCGGAGCGGCCGACGCCGGCGTTGTCGAACAGGATGATTTCGCGATCGCGGGCCAGCACGTCGACGATCGCCGGATCCCAGTTGTCCAGCGTGCCGGTGAAGTGCTGAAGGCACAGAAGCGGCCGCTTACCCTTTTCGTTGCCGAAGCGGCGATACGCGTAGCGCACGCCGGCTGCATCGACGTAGCGGGTCGGAGCGGCGGATGATGCAGATTGCGTCATGATGAGTTCCCTCGATGGGCGCGCGAGGCGCGCCGTGGTTCGCGCTCAGCTCAGCGCGATGTCGTGCAGGCCGATCGAGACGACGAGCGGTTCCGGCACGGCCTGCCCGTCGGCTGCACGCGGGTAGATGCGCCGCTTCGTCGGGAAGCGGATCCCCGACACGGTCACATAGTCGCTGACGTAATGCGCGCCCGGCGTGTTGCCTGCGATTTCGACGTCGTAGTCGAGCCGGCGCACGAGGCCGTCCGGCCCGACGTAGATGGTCTGCGCTTTGCTGAACACTTCGAGCGTGTCGGGGTAGTGAACGCGAATCCGGCGCCATGCTTCGCCCTGTTCGTTCCAGACGCCGTCTTCTTCGCAATGCACACCGTCCCATGCAAGCACGAACGGCGCGTTCAGGTACGTCCACATCGCGCATCCGGCGAAAAACGCCAGTTGAAGTTCGTCCCACGGCGTCTCGAGCGTATGCCCGTCGAACGACCCGCGCGGCTGCTCGCGCGCCGCGAGCACGTGTCCGGCCGAATCGAGCAGCGCAATGCGCTCGCCGGTGAATTCGCTGCGCGCGGCCAGCGCACCGAACGGCGCATGCGACGCCCATTGGCGATCCGTCGCGACGGTGACCGTGGTGTCGTCGAGCACACCGGCGTGACCTTTGAGGCCCCACAGCGCACCGCCTTGTACGAGGCGCGCGCGCACCTGCCGAAACTTGCGCCACTGCGCGAGCCCGCCGTGGGCGTCGAGGATGGACTGGGCGATTGCGTTCATGCGGAAGCTCCGTTGGGTGCGTAATTCATGGTCAGTACCGCGCGGAACCGGACGTCCGCGCGCATCATGCGGTCGTATGCCGCCTGCGCCTGCTCGAGCGGAAACGTTTCGATCATCGGCCGCACGTTCTGCAGCCGCGCGAACGCGAGCGTCTCTTCGTTGTCCGTCACCGTTCCCGTCAATGCGCCGACCACGGAGCGGCCGCCGAACACGAGATCGACCGCATTCACGGCGATCGGCTCGCCCGGCACGGCAACGACGATCAGCTTGCCGCGCGCGGACAGGCCGGCGACGGTGTCGGCCATGCCCGAGCCGGTCGGCGCCGTGCCGAGCACGACCTTCGCGCCGCCAAGCGCGCGCAGCGCGGCGGCGACGTCCTCGGTCCGCGCGTCGATGTAGCGATGCGCGCCGAGCTGCGCGGCAAGCGCGGCCTTGTCGGCTCCGCGGGCGATCGCGACGGTGTGAAAACCCATCTTGTTCGCGAACTGCACGGCGAGATGGCCGAGCCCGCCGAGGCCATGGATGGCGACCACGTCGCCGGCCCGCGCGCCGGCATTGCGCAGCGCGTTGAACGTGGTGAGCCCCGCGCACAACAGCGGCGCAGCCTCGGCCGCGTCGAGATCGTCCGGCACGCGCACGAGCCCGCGAGCTTCGGCCAGCATGATTTCCGCATAGCCGCCGTCCGTCGTCATCCCGGTGATGACCGGGTTCTCGCAGTTCACGACATCGCCGTGCCGGCACGACGGGCACGTGCGATCTTCGCCGGCGAGAAAGCCTACGCCGACACGTTCGCCGAGCCGCCAGCCGGACACCCCTTCGCCGAGCGCGTCGATTCGGCCGACGACTTCATGCCCCGGTACGCGCGGCGGCGCGCCGTCAGGCGCTTCGCGCTCCACGGTTGCGCTGTCGGAATGGCATACGCCGCAGGCTTCGACGCGAATGCGCACCTGCCCCTGCGCCGGCGCGGGAATCGGCCGCTCGACCAGTTCCAGTTGCCCAGGCGCCTTGACTACCGCCGCGCGGTAAGTCGCTTGATTCGTCATGATTGCCTCGTTACTCGAAACGGAAGTTCGACAGATCGACACCGACGATCAACGGGGCGGGCAGCGCCACGTTCGCGTCGGTGCGCGGATAAATCCGGAAGCGCGTCGGCATCCGGATGCCTTGCACGTCGACGTAGTCGCTGATGTACCGCGCAGCCGCGTTGCGCCCCTGGATGTCGACCTCGTAGTCGTGTCGGCGCAGCAGCCCGTCCGCGTCGAAGTAGAACGTCTGCACGGCACTATGCGTCGCGATCTCCGGCGCAAACTCGACATGCAGGCGCCGCCACGGCAGCCCGTCGACGATCCACGGCTTGATTTCGCGGCTGCGAACGCCGCCGTGGCGCAGCAGGAACGGCGACGTCAGATACGTCCACATCGTGTAGCCGGCGAAGTACGCCAGCTGTGCGTTGGACCACGGCGTCTCCATTTCGTAGCCGTCGAACGACGCGCGAGGGGCGTCGAGCGTATCGACCACGGTACCGTCGTCACGGCGGATCTCGACGCGCGCGGGCGTGTAGACGGAGTGATCCGTCGTTGGGGCGAACGGGGCATGCGAGACATGCTGCTCGTGCAGCTGCACCGTCACGCGCGAATCGGTGAGCACGCCGTCGCGCTGCTTCAGCGCCCAGATCGCGCCCGTGTGATGCAACTGCGCCGATACGCTGCGAAAGCGCTTGAAGCGTTCCACTCCCCCTGCGGCGCGAATCGCCAAATCAACCAGATCTTCCATTTGTCATCCTAAACGATATGAAACGTCTTCCTCGTTCTTCTGCCGTGCGGCGCGGCGGCGGCGCGCGCGATCAGCCGGCGTGCACGCCGACGAACGCCGCGATGTGCCTCGCGCAAGCCACCGGATACTCGAGTTGCGGCCCGTGCCCGGTACGCGGCAGCGTCACGAGATGCAGCGTCGGCAGCTGGCCGTTGAGCGCATACCAGTTCTCCACCGGGAACACGATGTCGTGACCGCCGCCGACATGAAGAACCGGAATCGACGTCGAGCGCAGCGCATCGAGCACGGCATCGACCGGGAAGGCCGGGTTCCGCGGGCCGTCTCCGACCTGCTCGCCGGCCCACGCGACCGGTACCGCCGGGCTCAGGTCGACCTTGCGCTGCGCGACCCGCGCGGCCGCAAGCTCAGCCGCCGCGCGGCTCGCCGCGGAGGCCGGCTCGAAGAACAGCGTGACGAAATCCTCGAAGTCGTTTTCGCGCTTCGCCATCGTGTAGAACAACGGCTCGCCGGCCCTGACCAACTGGCCCGGCGGCGTGGTCGCGATCAGCACTGCGTGCGTGACGAGCTGCGGCGCCTTTGCGAGCACGATCTGCGCGGCCATTCCGCCGACCGACCAGCCGCCGATCACCGCCTTGCCGAGCTCGAGCGCGACGATCAGGTCGATCGCGTCCTTGGCGAGCGACGCAGGATGATAGGTTCGCTCGCCGCTCGACTGCCCGAGTCCGCTGTAATCGAAGATCGTGACCTGGAAGCCCTGTTCGACGAGCGTGTCGAGGAACAGCGGATCCCACGTGTCCATGGTGCCGCGAAAGCGCACGCACAACACGAGCGGCGTACCGCTGCCGAATGTGCGATACGCGAGGCGCCGACCGTCGACGTCGACGAACTGCGTGCTGGCGCCGAGGCTCGGACTATCGTTTTCCATAAGTTTTCCTGTCGTCTATACAAAACCGCGTAATGGACATGCCCGGTCGCGATAACGCGGCACGAACGCAGCGTCGCTGCGCCCTTGGCCATCGTGCCGCCCATTCAGCATCCCGTGAGCGCGCGCATCACCCACTGCACGAGTTCGCGCGGATCGAAGGGCTTCTCCAGCACGCACAATGCGCCGAGCCGTCTCGCCTCAAGCACCCGGCGCGCGCTCGGGTGCGCGGTCACGAAGATGATCGGCACGTCGCAACACCCCTCCCGCAGCACGGCGAGCAGCTCGATGCCCGACATCCCGGCCATCTGTATATCGCACACGATGCAGTGCGACGTCCCGCTCGCGCCGTGTTCGAGAAACGCCTCGGCCGAGGCGTACAGCCTCGCGCGCACGCCCATCGAGCGCACGAGCGATTCCAGCGACTGTCTCATCGCCAATTCATCGTCGATGATGCAAACCGTCTTGTCGTGCACAGAGTGTCTCGCGTGACGCCACGCTCGCTGGCAGGGCCGGGAACGCAACCGGATTTCGGACAGCGTACCGACCGCCCCCGGTACCGACAATCATGCCGAGGTATGATGCGGCCGAAACCGACCGTACCCGCTCGCGCGTCACCGGCCGTCCGCGCCGGCGGACGGCGCCGGCGCGACTGCCGCGGCATGGATCATCCTGTCCCAGTTGCACGGAACGGTGCGGCCGCGCCCCCGCGGCCGATACACGCGATCGCCCGGCTTGATCGGCGCACCGGTCAGCACGCAGCGCGACGCCGTTCTCGCGGTCACGCAATGCCACAGCTGTTCGCCGAAATGCCCGTACCTCGGGTCGCTCCAGCGCACGCTGACAGCGGTATCCGACAGAATCTCGACGATCCTGATCCGCGAGGCCACCGGCGCGCCGGTCTCTCGCGCGCCGTCATTGCGCTTGCCGCGCACGCGCCGCCGGTGCGAGCCGGGCACGCCCGCCGTTCTCGACGGATCCAGCAGGCCCATCAGCGCGCGTTCGAATACATCGTCGTATGCACACGTTGGCTGCGTCATCTCTACCGTTCCCCTCGCATTGAATGCGCATGCGCGGCTCGCGCGATCAATCCGTCGCACCGACGCATCGCGAACATCGCCGCTTCGCCATCGGCCGCGCCGCGCGCTTCACTCACGTTGGAATCGAGTCTAGAGGAACGGTTTTTTTCGATCCATCAGACCGTGGTCGATGCCTTCCCATACCAAAGTCTGACCACCGCGCCGGCCTGCATCCGCCCGCGGTCGAGGTCAGCAGCACGCGGCGATCTGCTTTATAGTTGCAGCTACATCGAGGTCGGACGCGCACGTCGTTCGTCGTCCCGATGCGTCACTTCCGGTCATCCGGTTTCGCGCCGGGCGCGAACCTCAGCGAGCACCACGTCCCCATGTCCACGTCCGCAGCCCCGACGATCGCCCTGCCTGACGACCCTCATCCAGCGGAAAGCGAGCTCTTCCTGTCGGCGCCGATACCGATCCTGATCGAAGACTGGTCGCGCGTTTATCGCGCGGTGAAGGAACTGAAGATGGCCGGGATCTCGGATATCGACCGCTATTTCGACGAGCATCCGCAGGCCGTCGCCCGGCTGCGCGCGCTGCATGCGTTCGTGGCGGCCAACGACGCGGTGGTGCAACTCTTCGATGCCGAATCGAAAGAGCATTTCCTGCAGCACGCGGAGATCCTGTTGCCGGCCGACCGGCTCAGCAACAGTGCGGTGCTGCGCGCGATCTACGAAAACCGGACCGCCTGCCAGGGCGAACGCACGCTCGTGACGTTCAAGGGGCGCCGCGTACCGATCGTATGGCGCTGCTCGCTGCCGAAGCACGAGGACGGCTACCGGCGCCTGCATTTCTATGCGTTCGACGTGACCGAGCAGAAGGAGAACAGCGACCGGCTCACGGTATTGCGCGCGGAAGCCGCACGCGCGGCCCGCGTGTCGCTGTTTGCGGAGATGTCGGCCTCGATCCTGCATGAGGTCAGCCAGCCGCTGTCGGCCGTCGGTTCGTCGGCCGAAGCGGCGCTGCGCTGGCTCGAACGCGACGAGCCCGACGTCGCCGAGGCCGCTGCCGCGATCACGCAGGCCGCCCGGTGGGCGCGCGATGCGACGGAAATCTGCCGCAAGATTCGCGGCTTCATCGGCAAGGCGCCGGCGAAGTGCGTCGACTTCGCGGCCGCCGACGCCGTGCACGCTGCGCTGTTCCTGATCGCGCCGGAAGCCGCTGCACGCAACGTTCGCGTCGACAGCGACATCGATGCCGACGCGCGCCTGTTCGCCGATCCCGTGCAGGTCCAGCAGGTGCTCGCGAACCTGATGATGAACGGCATCCAGGCGATCGAAAGCGGCCCGTCGCACGCGCGCACGCTGACGGTCTCGGCCAGGCTGAGCGACGCCGAAGTCGTGTTCGACGTATGCGACACGGGGCCGGGTATCGAACAGCAATCGATCGATCGGCTTTTCGATCCGTTTTTCACGAGCAAATCCGACGGCATGGGAATGGGTCTCACGGTCGCACGCTCGATCGTCGACGCCCATCACGGGCGCATCTGGGCACGCGGCGAACCGGGCGCCGGCTGCTGCTTCTCGTTCGCACTGCCGGCCCACCCGCGCACGACCGACCCGGCCGCATGACGCTCGCGACGCGCGGCGTCATGTCGCCAGTTGCACGCCGATCGCCTCGGACTTGCGCACGAGATCCGCAAGCGACGACGCATTCATCTTGCGCATCACCGCTGCGCGATGCTGCTTGATGGTGATCAGGCTCAATCCGAGATGCGACGCGATCTGCTTGTTCAGCGCGCCGCTGACGACGTACGCAAGCACTTCGCGCTCGCGGCGCGTGAGCAACTCGAACGACTGCCGCAACTCGTCGTGCGTGTCGTTGCGGACTCGCCGTGCCGCATCCAGCGACAGCGCCAGGTTCACGGCATCGATCAACTCGTGGTCGGTGAACGGCTTCACGAGAAAATCGACCGCGCCGCCCTTCAGCGCCTTGCGACACACTTCGACGTCCGCGAACCCCGTGATGACGACGATCGGGATCGACGGCCGGTCCGACGCCTGCTGAAACACCAGCCCGCTCTCCCCGCGCAGCCGCACATCGAGCAACAGGCAGCTCGTGACATTCTCCCGGTGCGTCGCGCGCAGCTCCGCGGTACTCGCGAAGGTCACGACGCGCAGGCCTAGCGATCGCAACAACGTATCGAGCGATGCGCGTATGGCCGGATCATCGTCGACGACATATACAACAGCCGACGAGTCGTCTTTCATCGCTGCATCTGACATATCCTGCGCCCCAACCGTCCGTTCAGTTTTCATCATCGCGAACCGCGTGTCGCCCGACACGGCGCCGACGACGCGCGCCGTCCCGGCCACCCGCGCAGCGCTTCGCCGATCCGCGCCACTTCGGCGGTTGCGTCATTCGCGTCGCGCGGCGTGCCTGCACATGCCGGACACGCTTCGCACGTGCGGCAACGCAATCGGCGACCGGGCGCGTCCTTGCGGCACACACGGAGGTTCCAGCCTGGCGACATGACGCGGGCAGCAAGGGACGGTTCGCAAAACCGCGGGCGGACGAGCGTGCGGTCCGCTGTCGACGAGTCTTCGGTTCGGCTTACCCGAGCAGGCACCGCCCGAAGAACATTCTATTGACGATGGGCGCGCGTGGAGGGACGCAGTTCCCTCCTTTCGTGCCATGATGTTGCAGCGCGGGACCCGGTATCGGCCGGCCGCGCTCAGTCGGTGTCCGCGTGTTCGGGCTTGCGCTGCCGCCGCAAGACCTGTGGCGGATGGCCAAACGCACGCACGAACGACCGCCTCATCCGCTCGGTATCCGCATAACCGGTTTCCCGTGCGATCGTGTCGATGGTCCACGACGAACTCGTCACGAAATCCCGGGCCGTTTCGAGCCGGATGCGCTCGACTGCCTTTGCAGGCGTCAGGCCGGTTTCATCCTTGAAGCGGCGCGTAAACTGCCGCTTGCTCATCCTCGCCACGTCGGCGAGCTTGTCGACGGTCAGCTCGGTGCCGAGATTCGCCCGGATGTGCGTGATGACGTCGTGGATCCGATTGCTGCGTGCGGGGTGGTCGATCAGCACGGACGACTGCGGCTGCGACCCCGAGCGCCTCCAGCGCTCGAGCACCAGGTCTTTCGCGACCTGCAATGCGGCGTCCGGGCCGAGATCCTCTTCGAGCATCGCGAGCGCCATGTCCATGGCCGTGCTCATTCCTGCCGAACTCCACAGCGTGCCGTCGCGCACGAAGATGCAATCCTTCTCCACCGATACCGCGGGATAGCGATCCCTGAACCGATCGAGAAACGCCCAATGCGTCGTTGCGCGGCGCCCGTTCAGCAGGCCCGCCTCGGCCAGCAGAAACGCACCGAGGCAGATCGACGCCATGCGTTCGACCTTGCCGGACAGATCAACCAGCAGTTCGCGCATGCGGTCCGTGAGCGGCGGCGTCGACAGTGAAGCGCCGACGAATACCGTGTGCAATTCCGACAGCCGCGCCGGTTGCGTTGATGCGTACATGCCGAACGACGCCTCCACGGGGCCGCCATCCTCCGAGATCACGCTCACTTCATAGAGCGAGCGGCCCGCGCGGAGATTGGCGATGTCGAACACGGACAACGCGAGCAGGCTCATTACCTGGAACTGAGGAACGAGGACAAGCCCAATGCGACGCATATTGACCTCATGCGAATCGACCCCGCCGGCGCATGGCGGCGGGTTCACAACAAACGGAAAAGCGGGCATGCGGCTGTGATCGCGGCATGCCAACCGGCACTCCGGCGATGCTACAAGATTTTCGAGACAGGAAAGAATGGCCATGCTGCGCACATGGCCGCGCGTTCGGGCCGGCCCGTCGCACGACGACTGCCGGCAGGCGCGTGCCGGCGGCCTTCATCTCGCCCGAGCCCGATATACCCCACCGCGCGATCGAGTTGCGCGCGATCGACGATCGCATCGATCGTCTCCGACGGATCGGGCGGATGCCCGGGTGCGAAACGCCACGAGGCGCCGGCTCGTTGCGCGCACACCCATCTCCGCCCCGCCTCATAACGATCCGACAATTTATTGGTTCCCTCGACGATGCGCGGTCCGTATCGTTCACCGATTCGTCAGGCCAATCGACCAACGGGGAATCCAACGATGAAACAGATCCGTTCATTCGCGCTGCTCGCCCTGCCGGCCGCGCTCGTCGCCGCCGGCGCGCATGCACAAAGCAGCGTCACGCTGTACGGCATCGCCGACGCGGGCATCGCATACGTCCACAACGCGCAGAACGCGAACGGCAGCAACGCGTCGAGCCTCGTGAAGTTCAGCAGCGGCAACCTGTCGGGCAGCCGCTGGGGGCTGCGCGGCATCGAGGATCTCGGCAGCGGCCTGTCCGCGCTGTTCCAGCTCGAGAACGGCTTCAACATCGGCACCGGCGCGCTCGGCCAGGGCGGGCGCGAATTCGGCCGCAAGGCCGTCGTCGGCCTCGCGAGCAGCACCTACGGCACCGTGACGCTCGGCCGCCAGTACGACCCGATCGTCGATCTCGTGCAGGGCCTCACGCAGGACAACTACTTCGGCGGCGTGTTCGCGACGCCGGGGGATCTCGACAACTACGACAACAGCCTGCGCGTCAGCAACTCGGTGAAATACACGAGCCCGCTGATCTCCGGCTTCCAGTTCGAGGCGCTGTACGGCTTCGGCGGCGTCGCGGGCGCGACCGGCAGCGGCCGCACGTACAGCTTCGGCGCGAGCTATGCGAACGGCCCGCTGTCGCTCGGCGCCGGCTACTTCTACGCGAACGGCGGCACGACGGTCGCGAACGGCGTGCGCACGTGGTCGAGCAGCTCGGACACGCTGTTCAACACCGTGATCAACCAGGGCTTCTCGAGCGCGAAGTCGATCCAGATCGTGCGCGTGGCCGGCCAGTACGTGGCCGGGCCGGCGACCTTCGGCCTCGCGTATTCGAACACGCAGTACGGCGCGGACACGCTCTCGGCATTCAGCCAGAACGCGAAGTTCAACAACGGCTCGGCATTCTTCAACTGGCAGTTCTCGCCGGCATTGCGCGCGGGCGTCGGCTACAACTACACGTCGCTGACGGGCCCGGCTTCCGCTCACTACAACCAGGTCAACCTCGGCGCGGATTACGCGCTGTCGAAGCGCACCGACCTGTATGCGCTGTTCGGCTATCAGAAGGCGAGCGGCAACACGCTCAACGCGAGCGGAGCGACCGTGAAAGCGGCCGCGTCGGTCGGCTCGTACGGTGTGAATTCCGGCACCGATACGCAGGAACTCGCGATCGTCGGCATCCGCCACAAGTTCTGATCGTCACGTTGCACGACGATCGCCGGCAGGCGCGCACCGCGGTGCGCGCCTGCCGCGTTTACACTGTCCGTCTTCACGTTCGTCACGACACAGGGAGTCCGGCATGCTGACGGTATGGGGACGACGCAACGCATTCAATCTCCAGAAGGTGATGTGGCTCGTCGACGAACTCGCGCTCGCGCATCGCCACGTGCCGGCCGGCGGCCGGTTCGGCCTGCTCGATACACCCGAATTCCTCGCGATGAACCCGCACGGGCGCATCCCGGTGATCGACGACGACGGTACCGTCGTGTGGGAATCGCACAGCATCCTGCGTTACCTCGCCGCGCGCCACGGACGCCCCGGCTTCTGGCGCGACGATCCCGCCGAACAGTCGCGGGCGGACCGCTGGATGGACTGGGCGCAAACCACGCTGCAGCCGGCATTCCTCAACGGCGTGTTCCGCGACTACTACCGCACGCCGCCCGAGCAGCGCGACACCGTGCGCATCGAGCAGAGCATCGCGCAATGCGCGCAGTACTTCCGGCTGCTCGACACAGTGCTGGCCGGGCAGCCGTTTCTCGCGGGCGACGCGATCACGCTCGCCGACATCGCGGCCGGCACGCACCTTTACCGGTATTTCGAACTCGACATCGCGCGGCCCGACGTGCCGCATGTCGTGGCGTGGTACGAACGCCTGAAGGCGCGACCCGCGTATCGCACGAACGTGATGATTCCGTTCGACGATCTGCGCGGCAAGCTCGGCTGAGCGACTGTTGCGCCGGCATCGGAGCGGCTTGTCGGATGGTTGTAAGCACAACGGCGTATCGTGCCGACCTGTATACCCGCCGGATGCATATGCGTCGTCGCGACGACGATCGTCGCCGGGCGGGTCATGACTGACCAAACACGCAGGCAGGCGATGAGCGCTCATGAGGTTCCGGTCAACTTGGCGTTTCAGCAGGACGAGACGGATGCCGTGCATCGAAACGCCGGGCTGGACGCGTTACGAGCCTGCCTGACGTTGCTGGTGGTCTTTCACCACTGCGCGATCACGTACGGGGCACTCGGCGGATGGTACTACCACGAAGTGGCCGCAGGCCCGTCGGTGGCGTCCGCGCTGTTGACGCTCTTCTGCGCGATCAACCAGGCGTTCTTCATGGGCCTGTTCTTTTTCCTCGCGGGCTATTACACGCCGCCATCCATCGAGCGCAAGGGCGCCGTCCGCTTCCTCGCCGACCGGTTTCTCCGGCTCGGCCTGCCGTTGCTCGTCTACGGCTTCGTGATCGGCCCCGCGACGATTGCACTCGCTCGGTCGGGCGCGGGCCATCCGTTTATAGATACGCTGGAGCATCTGTGGCGAAAAGGCACGTTCGAGAACGGACCGATGTGGTTCGCCGAGGCATTGCTGATTTTCAGCGCGGCGGCGGCGCTGCCGCATATCGTCTTCCCGCGCACCGTGGCGCGCGATACGAACCGCGTCGCGCGCGCCCCTTCCGACACGACGCTGGCCGCCGCGGCACTGCTCACCGGTATCGCGGCACTGGCGTTGCGGTCGCGATGGCCGGTAGGTATCAACGTATGGGGGCTGCAACTCGGCTACTTCGCGAGCTACGTCGTGTTGTACGCAGCGGGTTGCCGGACGGCGCGCGCGCACTGGATCGAGCATCTGCCGGCACCGCAGGTCCGACTTTGGTCGCGCATCGCGCTCATGACGTTGCCGGTCCTGCCGGTCGCCTACCTGATCGCGAAGCACGTTCCCGCGTGGCGCGGCCGTCCGCAGGACGTCATCTACGCATTCTGGGAGCCGCTGGTCGCGTGGGGCGTGATCCTGTTTCTCGTCGATCGTTTCCAACAGCACTTCGACACATTGACGGGCGCGTGGCGGCCGCTGTCGCGACGCGCGTATGCCATCTACGTCATCCATCCGCCCGTGCTGGTCGCGGTCGCCCTCGCGTGGCGAAACGTACCGGCGTCCCCGTTCCTGAAATTCGCCGTGACCGGGAGCATCGCCTGCGTCGCGTGCTATCTGATTGCCGGCCTCCTGCTTCGCGTGCCGCGGTTCGCGTCAATTCTGTAGACGCATCGGCTCGCGCCGCTCGTTCGTCCAGGGTATTAGCGGCTGGCGTCGCGCCGGGCGACGTAATAGACAGCCGCTGCCGTGACCCCGAATACCAGATGCGCGATCAGCGTGATCGCATCGCGCACCGCGATGAACCACGGAAAGATCGTCGTGAATCCGTACAGGTTCACGCCGTACAGGAGAAGCCCGAACGCGCCGCCCGCCACCAGCGCGGCCACGCACGACAGATTGCGGACCAGCCGTGCCAGCACGGCCGCATAGACCAGCGAAAGCGCCGCATGGACGAGCGTCGCCACGCCCATGACCAGCGGATCGAAGCCGCCGGACACAGCGAGCACGCTTCGCCCCATCACGATCGCGGCCGTGAGGCGCGCGTCGCGCAACAGATTCCGGACGGCGTCATCGCCGGCGATTGCCCAGAGCAGCAGCTCGATGACGGTCGACCCGACCGCCGCGCCGAACGCTGCCCAGAAAATCGGGACCCCACTCGCTCGTTTCAATGATCGCCCTCATGGCGGGCCGGTCGATGCATCGAGCCAACCGCCGTGCAAACCGGTTTACGACGCCCCTTCGCAGTCCGACCAGTATGCAAACGGGTCGCGATGTTTCGGGTAGTGCTCGTCGAGCCATTTCAGCAGCGTCGCCCGGGCATTGTCCATGTCGGCCTTCAACGACGACGTCGTCAGCTCGTGCACTTCGACGGACTTTTCCCGATCGACCACGAAGCAGTTCCAGTCGGGACCGTCGAGATCCGGATCGTCGGATGCCTTCGACGACTTGCTCCAGCCGAAACGCTTGCGCGCATCGATGTAGTAGCGCGGATGCACCTTCAGATACGACATCTCGCCGCCCTGCAGGCTGCTCTCGGCGCGCAGCACGTCGCGTTCGTCGACGATCTGCGTGACTTCCGGCAACCGGCGCGAGCGCCATCCCGCAGGCAGCGTCGCCACTGCACGGATGCTGTCGTACGTGCCCCACTCGAGGCCCCATGCTTCGGCCATGCGTTTCATGAACGCGTCGGCGCTCGGATAACCGCGCAGCTGGATGCGGGTCGACAACGTGACTTCCGCGCCGCAGCGACCGCCGGATGCGCTCGACACCTCGTCGTCCGTTGCGAACGGATTGCCCGGACGCGGCGATTCGCGCTTCGCGTCCGCAGGCGCCAGGCCGGAAAAAAGTTGATCCAGCGCCGCACGCGCCTTCGACGATTTGTCTGGTCTATTCATCGGTTCCCTTTTGTACAAATTTGAACCCGTACTGCAATGGTTGGTGATTGCCCTGCCATCGGGCAAAGGCTCGATTCCGCTTCACCGCGGCGATCTCGCCGTTTTCCGCGGCTGCATTGTAACGATTTGGCGGCCGCGACCGAACGAACCGGGAGCGAGCGGCCGGCCGCAGTCGCGACGCGCGTGCTGAAGCGGTCGTCTGCGCTACCCGCCGGGTACGCGCTACCCCAGCGCCTTGACCATCCGCTCCATCAACGCGAGGACTTCCGGCCGATTCTCGCCCTTCGCATGCACGAAGTGATAGCTGAGCAGTGAATCGACCTCGTGACGGCTCACGCGCACGAGTGCGCTGCGCCGCAGATACGCATCCGCAAGCGGCGTGCGCGCAAGCGCCACGCCCAGCCCCGCTTCGGCCGCCGCCAGCACGAGGTTGTAATCCTCGAACCGGCGATCCTGCGCACGCGGCTTGAACGGAATGCCGAGCGCGTCGAACCACGTGCGCCAGCCGGTCACGTCGGAATCGTGCAGCAACGGCATGTCGAGCAGCGCGGCGTCGCCCGTTCCGCGGCCCATCCTGGCCAGTTGCGCGGCGAGCCGCGGATGCGCGACCGGATACAGCCGTTCCGGCATGAACGGGCGGGTTTCCAGCCGACGCCAGTTGCCGCGCCCGTAGCGGATCGACAGATCGGCTTCGCCGCCGGCGATATCCACGTTGCGCAGCTCGATGCCGAGCTCGATGCGCAGCACGGGCGCTTCGCTCTCGAGCGCGGGCTGCCGCTCCAGCAGCCACAGCTGCGCGAACGCGGGCACCACGCTCATCCGCACCAGCCGCGGCGTACGCGGCGAGCGCCACTGATCGGCCGCGCCGTCGATGATCGCGAACGCCTGCTCGATCCGGCCGACGAAGCGCTGCCCGTCCGGCGTCAGGCGCACGCCACGCGCATGCCGTTCGAACAGCGCCATCCCGAGCCAGTTTTCCACGGCGGCCACCCGTCGGCTGATCGCGCCGTGGGTGACGCCGGAGACGTCGGCGGCCGCGAGAAACGAACCCTCGCGCGCCACCGTGCAGACCGTCTCCAGGCTCGCGAGCGGCGGCCGCGGGCCCGGCATCGGCGCGGCGGCCGGCAGCCCGCCGGCCACCCGACGCGCCCGCGCCGGACCGCCGGTGCGCCGCGCGTCCGAGCTGTGAGCCATATTCATATCCGGATATTGATCTGTGCGCTAGCTTAGCATCTCGCCACGCCGCACCATTGCCGTATGAATACTCTTTCGTCATCGACGTCGCGCGGCGCGCGACAGCCGCTCGTCGCGGCAACCGCTGTGGCGTTCACGATCGTCTCGTGGGCGTCCGCCTTCCCGTTCATCCGGATCGGCCTGCACGGCCTCGCGCCGCTGCAGCTCGCGGCGGCGCGCTTCGCGACCGCGGCGGTGCTCGTGATCGCGTGGCTCGCATGGCGGCGGCCGCCGCTGCCGACGAAAGCCGATGCGTGGCGCTTTCTCGCGTGCGGCCTGCTCGGCATCGCACTCTACAACGCGCTGCTCAACACCGGCGAACAGACCGTGTCGGCCGGCGCGGCGAGCTTCATCGTGAACACGCTGCCGATCTTCACCGCGTTGCTGGCCGCCGTGTTTCTGCGCGAGCGCTTCAATCGCTGGGGCTGGCTCGGGTCGCTGGTCAGCCTGGCCGGTATCGCGGTGATCGCGCAAGGGCAGCCCGGCGGCCTCGTCCTCGGCTCGGGAAGCACGCTGATCCTCGGCGCGGCGCTGTGTTCGGCCAGCTATTTCGTGTTGCAGCGGCGGCTGATTCCCGTGTACGGCGCGCTGCCGTGCACCGCGTACACGCTGCTCGCCGGCGCGGTATTGCTCACGCCGTGGCTGCCCGGCGCGCTCGTGTCGCTCGGCGGCGGATCGCGCGACACGGTGCTGGCCGTCGTGGTGCTCGGCGTCTTTCCCGCCGCCCTCGGTTACGCGACGTGGACCTTCGCGCTCGGCTACTTCGGCGCGGCGCGCGCGGCCAGCTTTCTCTATCTGACGCCGGCGGTCGCGACGCTGCTGTCGGTGGCGCTGACGGGCGAGCGGCCCGGCATCACGACGGCGTGCGGCGGCCTGCTGGCGATTGCAGGGGTGATCGTCGTCGCGTTGCGCGGACGGTCGTAGGGTCGAGCTTGCAGTGGATTGCAGCGACGCGACGCTCCGAAAGCACATGCGGGCCGGTTCAAAGACGCCCCGCTCTCTGCTGATCCAGACGAATGGTTCGGCCGGTGGAATCGGCACCCATTCGCCGGTGCGACTGGACTTGACCGTTAGTTGCATCCCAGCAGCAATCGCGCTCGATCAAGCATGACCACGAAACCGGCGAGGCGAGGCGCGAGCGAGTGTCCAAACTGTGCAGACAAATCGACCGAACAGTTCCCGATTGACCGCGCGTCAGTGTCCATGGCTTCGTCGCGGCGACCGGCCGAATAATGGATGCGGTCGTAAGGCCGACGACAGCGAATCGCAACCTGCAGCTCGCCGCAGTGCACGATTTCCGGCATCCGGAGCCTTCGACGGCCGGGCGTCGACCCGTGCCGCGCCGGCCCGCTACGGGATTCGCCGCAGCGCGCAAAAGCGGCTTCATATATATTCATACGATTGCGTGGCGTCCAGCGGCAACGCAGGTCACTCGGCCCGGCGCCATGCAAGTGAAGCCCATGATGGGTATGGAGACTCGTCCGATCGCCCCGGCCCCGCGGCCGGCCGGTCGAGACGTCAATAGAAAGACTCAATTCGGAGATGGCAGATGGAACGAAGCACTGTCGGCATGCGCTGCAAACCCCTGATCACCGTTGCACTCGCAGCCGCCGCGTTCGCGGCCGCGTCGACCGCGATGGCCGACCAGGTCGTGAAGATCGGCAGCGTCGAACCGACGACGGGTGGTATCTCGCACCTCGGCAAGGACAATGAGAACGGCGCGCGCCTCGCGGTCGAGGAAATCAACGCGAAGGGCCTGACGATCGGCGGCAAGAAGATCACGCTGCAATTCGACGCGCAGGATGACGCGGCCGACCCGCGCCAGGCCACCCAGGTGGCGCAGAAGCTCGTCGACGACAAGGTCGTCGCCGTCATCGGGCACCTGAACTCGGGCACGTCGATTCCGGCGTCGAAGATCTACAGCGACGCGGGCATCGTGCAGATCTCGCCGTCGGCCACGAACCCGACCTACACGCAGCAAGGCTTCAAGACGACCTACCGCGTGGTCGCCACCGACGCGCAGCAGGGCCCCGCGCTCGCGAGCTATGCACAGTCGAAGGGCGTGAAGAGCGTCGCGGTGGTCGACGATTCGACCGCGTACGGCCAGGGTCTCGCGAACGAGTTCGAGAAGAAGGCGAAGGCGCTCGGCCTGAAGGTGCTGTCGCACGACGCGACCAACGACAAGGCCGTCGACTTCCGCGCGATCCTGACGAAGATCAAGGGCGAGAACCCCGACGCGATCATGTACGGCGGCATGGACGCCACCGGCGGCCCGCTCGCGAAGCAGGCGAAGCAGCTCGGCCTGCGCGCGAAGATTCTGTCCGGCGACGGCGTGTGCACCGATTCGCTGGCCGAACTGGCCGGCCCGGCGGCCGACAACGTGCTGTGCTCGCAGGCAGGCGCCGCGCTCGAGAAGATGCCGGGCGGCGCGGGCTTCCTCGCGAAGTACCAGAAGCGCTTCAACCAGGGCATCAAGTTCGACGCGCCGTTCGCGTACGACGCGGTCTACATCGTGGTCGACGCGATGAAGCGCGCGAACTCGACCGACCCGGCGAAGATCCTCGCGGCGATGCCGGCGACGAAGTACGACGGCGTGATCGGCACGACGACGTTCGACGCGAAGGGCGACCTGACGCACGGGATCATCTCGATCTACGGCTACAAGGGCGGCAAGAAGACCTTCCTCGACCAGGTGAAGATGTAATCCGACGCGGCGCCGGCACGACGGGAACGCCACCCGTCGGCGCCGGCGCCGCGCGGGCGGAATACCGATTCACGGAGACGAAGCATCATGTGTGCAATGGCGTATGCGGAATTCCAACAGGAGTTGAAGAAGGCCCAGTTGACGGCGCGCGAGTTCGCCCGCCTGATCCGGATGAACGAAAGTTCGATCACCAACTATTCGAGCAAGGGCACCGTCCCATCCCACCTCGCGGTCATCGCGAAACTGATCGGCACGCTGGCCGCGCACGAGATCGACTTCCGGCGCGTGATCCGGCAAATGCGGATCGAGCCGAAACGTCCGCGCGGCGTCGGCGTGTTTCCCGCCGCGGAAAAACCGCGCTCGCGGAAAGCGGCGAAAGCCGACGCCTGACCCGCGCCGGCCCAGGTCGAAAGCGGCACGGGGATTGCCGCTCGACACTCCCTCACGGGCCACGCGACCCGCACCGCCCGAGCATCACCCCACCGCCCGCACATGATCGAGCAGCGCCTGCAGCGGATGGCGCACCTGCTTCGACGACAGACGTTTCACCTGGCTGCGACACGAATACCCGGTCGCCAGCGCCTCGCCCTCCTGCTGCGCCCCGTCGACGTGCGCGGCCCACGACTGCGCATAGATCGTCTTCGACGTCGCGAGATTGCGCGCCTCGTGCCCGTACGTGCCCGACATCCCGCAGCACCCGGCCGCCTGAACCTGCAAGCGCAGCCCGCGACGCGCGAACACCTGCGCCCACTGCTTGCCGCTGTCCGGCGCATTGGTCCTCTCGGTGCAGTGCGGCAGCAACCGGTATGAAACCGTCGCCCCGCCCGCACCGGCTTGCGGCAGCGTATCCAGCAACCATTCCTGCGGCAGCGCGACCTCCGGCACGTCGGTGAGCCCGGTCACCTTCAGGTATTCCTGCCGATACGTGAGCGTCATCGCCGGATCGAGGCCGACCAGCGCGACACCCGAGCGCGCCAGCGCGGCCAGTTGCGTCGCGTTGCGGATCGCGGCCTTTTCGAATGCATGAAGAAATCCCTGCACGTGCAGCGCCTTGCCGTTCGGCGCGAGCGGTGCGAGCCACACCCGGAAACCGAGACGCGCCGCCAGCTCGATCAGCGTCGCCAGTTGCTCGGTATCGAAATAACGCGTGAACGTGTCCTGCACGATGACGACGCTGCGCGCGCGCTGCGCCTCGCTCAGCGCGGCGAGCGCATGCGGGTCGGCCGGCTTCACGCGCCACGCGCGGAGCACGGCCGCGAGATCGAAGCGGCTCAGCAGCGGGCTGTCGACCATGCCGACCTGGCGCTCGAGCAGCGTCCTCACCCAGCCGGCGCCCATCAGGCCGTTGTACAGCGCGGGCACGCGCGCCATCCACGGCATCGTGAATTCGAGCGAGCCGATCAGGTAGTCGCGCAGCGGCCGCAGGTAACGCTGGTGATACAGCTCGAGAAAGCGCGAGCGAAACTCGGGCACGTTGACCTTGACCGGGCACTGCCCCGCGCACGACTTGCAGGCGAGGCACCCGGCCATCGCGTCGTACACCTCGTGCGAGAAATCCGCGTCGCCATCGAGGGTGTTGCGGGCGTTGCGGCTGTTGCGCCAGCGCTCGGCCAGACCGCGCAGGAACGGCTGCCGCGTGCGCGCCGCCGCGACGACGTCGACGCCGGCCTGCCCTTGCAGACGCAACCATTCGCGCATCAGCGACGCGCGCCCCTTCGGCGACTGCACGCGTTCGCGCGTCGCCTTCCACGACGGGCACATCGCGTCGTCCGGGTCGAAGTTGTAGCACGCGCCGTTGCCGTTGCAATGCATCGCGGTGCCGTAGCTTTGCCACACGCGCTCGTCGATGTGCCGGTCGTGGTCGCCGCGCGTCGGCACCTCGTCGATCTTCAGCAGCCGCAGCGTGGGGTCCGGCGGCGTCGCGATCTTGCCCGGGTTGAACTGGTTGTGCGGATCGAACGCGGCCTTCAACTGCTGCAGCGACGGATACAGCTCGCCGAAAAACGCCGGCGCATATTCGGAGCGCACGCCCTTGCCGTGCTCGCCCCATAACAGGCCACCATGCCGCCGCGTGAGCTCGGCCACCGCATCCGACACGGGCCGCACCAGCGCGGCCTGCTTCGGGTCCTTCATGTCGAGCGCCGGGCGCACGTGCAGCACGCCCGCGTCGACATGGCCGAACATCCCGTACTGCAGCCCGTGGCCGTCGAGCAGCGCGCGGAATTCGGCGATGTACGCGGCGAGGTTCTCGGGCGGTACCGCGGTGTCCTCGACGAACGGCTGCGGACGCGCCTCGCCCTGCACGTTGCCGAGCAGGCCGACCGCGCGCTTGCGCATCGCATACACGCGCTTCAGCGCGTCGTCGCCGGCCGCGAGCGTATGGCCCAGACGCTCCACGCTCGTATCGGTGCGCAGATGCTCGACGAACGCACGCACGCGTGCATCGACGTCGTGTTCGTCGTCGCCGCTGAATTCGATCAGGTTGATGCCGAGCGTCGGACGCGCGTCGTCCTGCGGGAAATACTCGGCCACGCTGCTCCACACGAAATCCTTCATCGCGAGCATCAGCACCTTCGAGTCGACCGTCTCGATCGACAGCGGCCGGTGTTCGAGCAGCGCGCGCGCGTCGCGCAGCGCGTCCATGAAGCCCGCGTAGCGCACGTTGACCAGCACCGAATATTTCGGAATCGGCAGCACGTTGAGCTTCGCCTCGACGACGAAGCCGAGCGAGCCTTCCGCGCCGCACAGCACGCTGTTCAGGTTGAAGCGGCCGTCGGGTTCGCGCAGGTGCGCGAGGTCATAGCCGGTCAGGCAGCGATTGAGCTTCGGAAATTTCGCGTCGATCAGCGCCGCCTTGTCGTCACTGATGCGCCGCGCGGTGCGATACACCTTGCCGACGCGGTCCTGCCGCGCGCAGCGGCGCGCCAGTTCTTCGTCGTCGAGCGCGTCGCTGTGCAGACGCTCGCCGCCCATCAGCACGAAATCGAGTTCGAGCACGTGGTCGCGCGTCTTGCCGTACGTGCAGCTGCCCTGCCCGCTCGCGTCGGTGTTGATCATCCCGCCGACGGTCGCACGGTTCGACGTCGACAGCTCCGGCGCGAAGAACAGCCCGTGCGGCTTCAACGCCGCATTGAGCTGATCCTTGACGACGCCCGCCTGCACGCGCACCCAGCGCTCTTCCGCGTTGATTTCGAGGATCCCGTTCATGTTGCGCGACAGGTCGACGACGATGCCGTCGGTCAGCGACTGCCCGTTGGTGCCGGTGCCGCCGCCGCGCGCGGCGACCGCGACGTCGCGGTGCGCGGGCTCGTCCAGCAGCCGGGCCAGCAGCTGGACGTCATCCGCATGCGCGGGACAGATCACCGCCTGCGGCAGGCGCTGGTAGATCGAATTGTCGGTGGCCTGCACGGTCCGGTTCGCGTGGTCCGCACGGATTTCCCCGGCGAAGCCGGCGGCCTGCAGCGCGGCGAGAAAATCGCGGTAAACGTTCGCGGACGGGCTGGCGGGACGGGGCAACGGGGCGATCGACATGGGGCAAAGGCGCAATGTTGGGGGGAGCCGGCCGGTTCACGCACGCCAAAGTATGATTTTTTGGCAAGTTTCCGCACAACCGGGAATTGCAGTATCTTTCGATATTCCGCCAGAAACAAACGAATTCTTACCCGGCGAACCTTGCATAAAACTCATGAATTACCGTCGCCTCACTCCGTCGATGTCGCTGCTGCTCGTATTCGAGGCCGCCGCGCGGCATGAAAGCTACACGCGCGCGGCCGACGAGCTGTCGCTGAGCCAGAGCGCGATCAGCCGGCAGGTGCAGACGCTCGAGGATCAGCTCGGCGTGCCGCTGTTCCGGCGCGAGGGCCGCTCGGTCAAGCTGACCGAAGTCGGCCGCCGCTACTTCGCCGAGCTGAGCGGCGCGCTCGGGCGCATTCGGGGCGCGACGCTGCAGGCGATGTCGCACCAGGCCGGCGCCGGCACGCTGCGGCTGGCCACCCTGCCGACGTTCGGCTCGAAATGGCTGCTGCCGCACCTGCACGGCTTCTACGCCGCGCATCCGGGCGTGACCGTGCACCTTCATTCACGGATCGGTGCGATCGATTTCCTCCACGACGACCTCGACGCGGCGATCACCGTCGGCGCCGGCGACTGGCCCGGCCTGCACGCGCACCGGCTGTACAACGAGTTCCTGATCGCGATCGCGCCGCCGCCCGACACGGGCCGCGGTCGCAAGGCCGACGCGCGCACGCCGGCCTGGGCCGCAAAGCAGACGCTGCTGGGCGTGACGAGCAATCAGCAGGCCTGGGCAGAGTGGTTCTCGCACTATCGGCTCGATCATCGCCAGATGCGGATCGGTCCGAGTTTCGAGCTGACGTCGCACCTGATCCAGGCCGTGCGCGCGGGAATGGGAATCGGGCTGGTGCCGAAGGTGCTGGTGGAGGATGAATTGAGCCGCGGCGAGCTCGTGTCGATCGGCGACGCGATTACCAGCCAGCGCAGCTATTACCTCGTCTACCCGCCGGGCAACGAAACGCTGCCGTCGCTGGTCGCGTTCCGTGAATGGCTGCTGACGTCGTGTTGACGCGCTTCCGGCGACGTGCCGGTCAGGCACGCCATTCGCCGAGGATCTGCTCGGCAAGGTAGTCGCACGGCGGCCGCGCGGACTGCGCGCTGCGCGCGAGCACGACCTCGAGTTCGCCGAGCGACGGCAGCCCGTGGCTCTCCGACAGCTGCAACAGGTGATCGGGCACGCAGCAGCGCGCGAGCGGCGCGATCGCAAGGCCGGCCTCGACCATGCTGAGCAGCCCGAGGAAACTCGGGCTTTCATACGACATCCGGAACGGAATCTTCCGCCGGTTCAACGCCTTGATCGCATGGTCGCGCGCCATGCTGCCATGCGAGAACAGCGCAACCGGCAGCGGCCGCTCCTCCCACACGTTCCGTTTCGCCGATCCCGTCCAGACGATCGGCTCGAGCCGGATCAGCTCGCCGGACACGCCCTTGACGCGGGTCAGGCATGCGAGATCGACCGTGTTGTCCTTCAGCATCGGCACGAGCGCGCTGCTCGGCTGGCCGATCACGCGCACTTCCACGCGCGGATGCATCGCGGCGAACTTGCCGAGCACCTGCGGCAGCAGCGACGAGATGTAGTCGTCGGGCACGCCGATCGTCACGCGGCCGCGGATCTCCGGACGCACGACCGATGCCCACGCCTCGTCGCGCATCGCGAGCATCCGGCGGCCATAGTCGGCGAGCATCCTGCCGTCGTCGGTCGGCGTCACGTTGCGCGTGTCGCGGATGAACAGCGGCTTGCCGAGCGCGTCTTCCAGCGTCTTGATCTGCATGCTCACCGCCGACGGCGACCGGTGCACGATTTGCGCGCCCTGCGCAAACGATCCGGATTCCGCGACAGCCACCACCATCGCGAGCACATCGAGGTCGAGCTTCTTCATTTTGGTTCAGAAAAACTGATCAATCGATTCAGTTTATCCCGTTTTACTGTTCGCCTCCAGCGCCGGACAATGAACTCCGTCAGCACTCATTCGACGCAGGAAGCGAAAAACATGCACACGTCCGGATCGCTTTACGGATTTCTCGTCATCGGCGGCATGCTCGCGGTCACGCCGGGGCCGAACATGGTCTACGTGATGTCGCGCTCGATCGCGCAAGGGCGGGCGGCGGGGCTCGTTTCGCTCGCGGGCGTGATGCTCGGCTACCTGTTCTACATGTTCGCCGCGGCGTTCGGCATCACGACGCTGTTCATGAGCGTGCCCTATGCGGGCAGCGTGCTGGGCGCGGTCGGGGCGACCTATCTGCTGTACCTCGCATGGCAGGCGGTGCGGCCGGGCGGCCGCTCGCCGTTCGAGGTGAAGACGCTGCCGAACGAACAGCCGCTGCGGCTGCTCGCGATGGGCGCGACGACCAGCGTGCTGAACCCGAAACTGGCGATGCTGTTCGTGTCGCTGCTGCCGCAGTTCATCGACTACAAACACGGCAGCGTGTTCGGCCAGTCGCTGTTTCTCGGCTCGCTGCTGATCGCCGCGTTCGCATCGGCCAACGGGCTGGTCGCGATCTGCTCGGGCAGCCTGGCGAAGTTCCTGCACGGCCGCCCGACGCTGCTGCTCGCGCAGCGCTGGGCGATGGGCGCGGTGCTCGGCGGCCTCGGCGTGGAGATGATGATCGAAGCGTCGAAGATGGCAGGCATCGCGTAAGCATCGTGCCGCCGCGCGAGCCCGCACGATCGCGGGCCGCGCGCGGGCGGCGGCCCGCATCACGCGGCCACGGCCTGCCGCTGCGCCTCCAGTTCGCGCACGAGCGGCAGCACGCGCTTGCCGAAGTACTCGACTTCCTCGATGAAATGCAGGAACCCGGCCAGCACGAGATCGACGCCGATCGCCTTCAGCGCGACGATCCGCTCGGCGATCTGCTGCGGCGTGCCGATCAGGTTCGTGCGAAAGCCGTCGTTGTACTGCACGAGATCCTCGAACGTCGATTTCGCCCAATTGCCCTCGCCTTCGGGCGACGCCTTGCCGGCCTGCTTCACCGCATCGCCGAACGCGTGCACGGCCTCGACGTGCGCATGCCGGATGATGTCGTCGAGCACGGCCTGCGCTTCTTCCTCGGTGTCGCGCGCGATCACGAATGCATTGACGCCGATGCGCACGCGATGGTTGTTCGCCGCCGCCTTCGCGCGAATGTCGTCGATCTGCGCCTTCAGGTTCTCCGGCGTATTGCCGTTCGTGAAATACCAGTCCGACACGCTCGCCGCGTTGTCGCGCGCCGCGCGCGAGCTGCCGCCCTGGAAGATTTCCGGATGCGGCTTCTGCACCGGCTTCGGGCTGAGCGTGTAGTCGTTGAAGCGATAGAAGTCGCCCTTGAACGTGAAGTTGTCCTGGGTCCAGATACCCTTGAGCGCCTGGATGAATTCCTTCGAGCGCCGATAGCGTTCGTCGTGCTCGAGCCACGGCTCGCCGATCGCGGTGAATTCGCCCTTGAACCAGCCGCTCACGACGTTGATCGCGATGCGCCCGTTCGAGATGTGGTCGATCGTCGCGAGCTGCTTCGCGACCACGGCCGGATGCCACGGCCCCGGCAGGATCGCGGCGAGCACCTTGAGCTTCGTCGTCGCATGCAGCAGCGCCTGGCTGAACGATACCGACTCGTGCTGGTATTCGGCGCCGTAGCCGGCGGTGAAGCGGATCTGGCTCAGCGCATAGTCGAAGCCGGCCGCCTCGGCCGTGCGCGCGAGCTTCTGGTTGTATTCGAGGCTCCAGTCGGTGCGCTGCTCGATCGTGCTGACGACGAGGCCGCCGCTGACGTTCGGCACCCAGTACGCGAATTTGACGCCATCGGCGGAAAGGTCGGGAAGGCTCATGAAGGTGTCCTGGTCGAAGGGGAAACGAAAAAAGCGGCTTACGCGGCCGCGGCGGAAAGCGCGGGCGCGCGCAGTTGCGGCACCGCACGCGCCACGGCGAGCGCGACGCGCTCGCGCAACGCCGGACTGGCGATCTGGTACTGGTCGAAATCGCTTTCGGACGCATACACGCCGATCGGCAGCGTGCGCGCCTGGAAGAAGCTGAACAGCGGGCGCAATTGATGATCGATCACGAGCGCATGGCGTTCGCTGCCGCCGGTGGCCGCGAGCAGCACCGGCACGTCGACGAGCGCGTCGTGGCGCACGAGGTCGAACAGGTGCTTGAAGAGGCCCGTGTACGACGCGCGATACACCGGGCTCGCGACGACGAGTGCGTCAGCCGTCTCGATCGCGCGGATCAGCGCATCGAGATCGTCCGGCACCTGCGCACGCGTCAGCGCGCCGGCCAGCCGGCTGCCGATCTCGCCGAGTTCGATCAATCGCGTCTCGATCGGCAGCGCGGCGCCGAGCGCCGTGACGATCGCGTCGGTCAGCGCCAGCGTGCGCGACGGCCGCTGCAGGCTGCCCGATATCGCGACGACGTTGAGGGTGTGGCTCATGCAATGCGTTCCCGTGGTGGAGCCGCGTGCAATGCGGCGATACCGGTTCGGGGCAGCAAGGAGCGTGCCATCGGTGCGGCTGCGTGACGGAAATTCCGTCTGCACCGCGAAGTTTCTTGCCATCGCCCGTCAGAAATGACGCTCGACCAAATGCGCGGCAGTGGAAAGCGTTCCGGTTCGCGCTTCACATCGATATTCCGTCACGCGATGAATCCGGTGCAGCGGGTCTGCTGATGCGCTGCTGATCAGGCAGCAGCGCATCGCGTGCGATAGCGCTGAATTTGATGCCGTGACATCACTGCACCGCCGCTCTTCCGCGCCATTGCGGGTTCCGCAGCAATCGCGCTTTGGTTATCAGAAATCGATGCTTCTCGCGCGCGGCGAAACGTTCAACACTCTGCTGACCACGCAGCAGCCGGTCCGCACTGCCCGGCCATCCAACGGTTCATCGCCATGACTTCCATTTCCGCATCGCCGCGCCCGCTCAATCTTCGCGTCGTTACCGCTTCCCGCGACCCCGCAGGCCATCAAGCCGCGGCGCCCGTGCGCACGCTGCCCGAACGTCACGCGCAGGCCGGCGCACAGGTGCAGGTGTTCGCCGATCCGCGTTCGCTCGCGCTGCTCGAACAGGTTCGCCGCGTCGCGCCGAGCGACGCGAACGTGCTGATCGTCGGCGAGACGGGCACCGGCAAGGAACTGATCGCACGGCACGTGCACGAGCTCGGCGCCCGTCGCGACGGGCCGTTCGTCGCGGTGAACTGCGGCGCGTTCTCCGAAACGCTCGTCGATAGCGAACTGTTCGGCCACGAGAAAGGCGCGTTTACCGGTGCATTCAGCGCGAAGCCCGGCTGGTTCGAAGCCGCGCACGGCGGCACGCTGTTTCTCGACGAAATCGGCGACCTGCCGCTCGCGATGCAGGTGAAACTGCTGCGCGTGCTGCAGGAGCGCGAGGTCGTGCGGCTCGGTTCACGCACCGGGATTCCCGTCGACGTACGGGTGGTCGCGGCAACCAACGTCGACTTGCAACAGGCGGTCGCGGCCGGGCAGTTTCGCGGCGACCTGTTCTACCGGCTCAACGTCGTCCAGCTCGCGGTCCCGCCGCTGCGCGAGCGGCCGGGCGACATCCTGCCGCTCGCGCGCCACTTCTTCGACATGTACCGCGACCGGCTCGGCGGCGGGCCGCGCCGCATCGATCCGCGCGCCGAGCGCCGGCTCGAGGCACACGGCTGGCCCGGCAATATCCGCGAACTGGAGAACGTGATCCATCACGCGCTGCTCGTGAGCCGTCACGACGTGCTGCAGGACAGCGACCTGCACATCGCGCCGCCGTGTGTACCGGCCGTGGCCGCGCCGGTGGCCGATTCGTCCGCCGATGCACAGGCGGCGCTCGAGCATGCGCTGCGTGACCTGTTCGACGACGGGCACGGCAGCCTGTTCGAACACATCGAGGACACCGTGATGCGTGTCGCGTTCGAATTCAGTCACCGCAACCAGATCCGCGCCGCGCAGTTGCTCGGCATCAGCCGCAACGTGCTGCGGGCACGGCTGATTCGCGCGAAGGCGATCACCGCGCTGAAATAGCGGCATCCGGCGCGCGCCGCCGCTCCGCCCCGGCGCCATCGCGCCGCGATCCGCGCCGCAACGTCCGAACCTGATGTATCTTGGCGCGAAGCGTACGCTTCGTTGTCCGCCCCGCACCGGTCGCCCGTTACGCGACCATCCGCGACTGGCAACAACGCACGCACGAACCTCCGCAACACGAAAGCCGTCCGGCGCCCGTGCGCGCCCGGCCGAGCCCTGTTCACCCGTCCGGAATCCGTCGCCATGAAAAAGCTTGTGAACCGCCCGTCCGACGTCGTGCGAGAAATGCTCGAAGGCATCGCACGGCAATCGCCGCATCTCGCGATCCTCGGCGACGAGCACGTGCTCGTCCGCCAGCCGCTGCCCGAGCCGTCGCAGCGGCCGGTCGCGATCCTGTCCGGCGGCGGCAGCGGCCACGAGCCCGCGCACGGCGGCTACGTCGGCGAAGGGATGCTGAGCGCGGCCGTGTGCGGCGAAGTGTTCACGTCGCCGTCGACCGACGCGGTGCTCGCCGCGATCCGCGCGAGCGCCGGCCCGAACGGCGCGCTGCTGATCGTGAAGAACTACACCGGCGACCGGCTCAATTTCGGGCTCGCCGCCGAACTCGCACGCGCGGAAGGCATTCCGGTCGAAACCGTGATCGTCGCCGACGACGTGTCGCTGCGCGGCCGCGTCGAGCGCGGCCAGCGGCGCGGAATCGCCGGCACCGTGCTGATCCACAAGCTCGCGGGCGCGGCCGCCGCGCGCGGGCTGCCGCTTGCCCGCGTCGCGAGCATCGCGCGCGACGCGGCGGCCGAGCTCGGCACGATGGGCGTCGCGCTCGACGGCTGCACGATCCCGGGCGCCGACAAGTCGGGCTTCAGCCTCGCCGATCACGAGATCGAACTGGGCCTCGGCATCCATGGCGAGAAAGGCGTCGAGCGCCGCGCGCCGCTGCCGGCCGACGCGCTGGCCGACACGCTGCTGTCGAGCATCGTCGCCGATCTCGTGCTCGACCGCGACGAACGCGTCGCGCTGTTCGTCAACGGCCTCGGCGCGACGCCGGACATGGAGCTCGCGATCGTGCTGCGCGCCGCGTTCGACAACCTGAGCCGGCGCGGCATCGTCGTCGCGCGCGCATGGGCCGGTACGTTCCTGTCCGCGCTGAACATGCCGGGCTGCTCGATCTCGGTGCTGCGGCTGAACGACGAACGCGCGGCGCTGCTCGACGCGCCGACGCAGGCGCGCGCCTGGCCGGGCGGCGGCCTCGTGAACACACGGATTCGCGTGGCTGCTCCCGCGTCGCAGGACGCGCCGCCGCCGCCGCTCGATGCGACCGGCCGTGCGTGGGCCGCGCGCCTGCAACCGGCACTGCACGCGGTGGCGCAGACACTGATCGACCACGAACAGACGCTGACGGATCTCGACGCGGCAGCCGGCGACGGCGATCTCGGCGCGAGCATGCGGCGCGCCGCGCAGGCGATCCTCGAATTACCCGACACCGCGTACGGCACGCCGGCCGGTGCGCTCGCGGCGCTCGGCGCCGCGTTGCGCCGCGCGATCGCCGGCAGTTCGGGGCCGTTCTATGCGACCGCGCTGCTGCGCGCGTCGCGCCGGCTGGCCGATGTCGCCGATGGCGCCGAGCCGTCGCCGCGCGACTGGGCCGCGGCGTTCCGCGCAGCGGTGGATGCGATCAGCGAACTCGGCGGCGCGCAGGCCGGCGACCGGACGATGCTCGATGCGCTGGTGCCGGCCGTCGACGCATTCGGTCGCGCGCTCGACGGCGATCGGGATCCCGCGAGCGCGTGGGCGGCGGCCGTCGAAGCGGCCGAACGAGGCGCGGAGGAAACGACGCGCATGACGCCGCGCGCGGGACGCGCCAGCTATCTCGGCGAGCGCGCGATCGGCACGCCGGACGGCGGCGCGGTGGCCGTGTCGTACTGGCTGCGCGCGCTGCTGCCGCACGTGCGGTAACGGGCGCGCGCGGCCGCGCTCAGACGCCCTCGACCAGCACCGCGCGATAGCGCGCGCCCTTGAACCGGTGCTGGACGACCGCCTGGTACTCGGGGCCGCGATACCACGCGTGCGCGGCCTCCTTCGACGGGAACTCGACGATCACGACGCCTTCCGGGCCTTCCCCCTCGAGGATTTCCTGCGGCCCATAGGCGGCGAGCACCTTCACCGGATGGCCGGCAAGGGTCGCGCCGACCTGGCTCGCGTAGATGTCGAGCTCATGCTGGTCCAGCGTGCTTTCCCGCGTAAAGACGATGTAGGTCGCCACGATATGCGCTCCTGATCAAGGGTGAAAAAAGGGACGCCACGCGCGGCACGGTCCGAGGAATCCGGCGTGGCAGCGCGCAGCTTACCGCCGTTCGCCAGTCGGCGCCGCGGAGAGCCGGCCACGGCCGCGGCGGGCCGCCCCGCCGCAGCGCGGGAAAACCCCGATTCCCACATCGTCCTATGACATCCGGCATCGCAAATTGACGGGATTACTTTGATCCTCGTCGGCGCCCGCCCGGGCGCATGCTGATAGCGAGGACCCCTCATGCGATACGTGCCATCGTGGACTTCCGTTTCCGCCGCGTCGTCGATTCCCGACGATGCGACCACCCAACGCGGCGACGAGCCGCACAGCCTGCCGCGGGTCGCGATCGCGGCCGCCGCCCTCGGCAATGCGACCGAATGGTTCGATTACGGCATTTACGCGTACGGCCTCGCATACATTTCCGCCGCGCTGTTTCCCGGCAACACCGCGAGCGCGACGCTGTTCGCCCTCGGCACGTTCGCGATCTCGTTCCTGATCCGCCCGCTCGGCGGCCTGTTCTGGGGTCCGCTCGGCGACCGGCTCGGCCGCAAGCGCGTGCTCGCGCTGACGGTCCTGACGATGTCGGGCGCCACGTTGCTCGTCGGCGTGCTGCCGAGCTATGCGACGGCCGGCTGGCTCGCGCCGGCCGCGCTGATCGTACTGCGCATGGTGCAAGGTTTCTCGACCGGCGGCGAATACGGCGGTGCGGCGACCTTCATCGCCGAATACGCACCTGATTCACGGCGCGGCCTGTGCGGCAGCTTCCTCGAATTCGCGACGCTCGCCGGCTTCTCGCTCGGCGCGTTCCTGATGCTCGGCTTCGCGTTGCTGCTCGGCGATTCGGCGATGCATGCGTGGGGCTGGCGCCTGCCGTTCCTCGTCGCGGCGCCGCTCGGCCTGATCGGCTTCTACCTGCGCTCGCGCCTCGAGGAAACACCGGTGTTCCGCGAACTGGAGGAACAGGCACACCGCCGCGAGAAAAACGCCACCGCCGCGCTGCCGATCCGGCTGCTGCTGGTGCGCTATGCGAAGCCGCTGCTGCTGCTCGGCGGGCTGGTCGTCGCGCTGAACGTCGTCAACTACGTGCTGCTCGCGTACATGCCGACCTACATGCACAAGGAGCTCGGCGTGAGCGAGAACATGTCGCTGCTGATTCCGCTGATCGGCATGCTCGCGATGATGGTGCTGCTGCCGTTCGCCGGCTGGCTGTCGGACCGCGTCGGCCGCAAGACGATGTGGTGGTTCTCGCTCGTCGGGCTGTTCGTCGCGGCCGTGCCGATGTTCACGCTGATGACGCACGGCCCGCTCGGCGCGTTCATCGGCTTCGCGGTGCTCGGCGTGCTCTACGTGCCGCAGCTCGCCACCATTTCCGCGATGTTCCCGGCGATGTTCCCGACCCACGTCCGCTATGCGGGCATGGCGATCGCGTACAACGTGTCGACGTCGCTGTTCGGCGGCACCGCGCCGATCGTCAACGACTGGCTGATCGGCAAGACCGGCAACGCGCTGATTCCCGCTTACTACATGATGGCCGCGTGCGCGGTCGGGTTGGTCGCGCTGTTGGCGGTGATCGAGACGCGCGGGTGTTCGTTGCGTGGGGAAGCCGTGCCGGGACAACCGGGTTGACGCATTCGCGACGATCGCCTGCGGCTTCCCATAAGCGGCAACCTTCATCGCCCGCCTTCCGGCAACGGAGGCGGGCGATGTGCGTTTCGGAAGGGGTCGACGGCCACCGCGGGTCCGATGCGCTTCGACCGGAAGCCGTCGTTGGCCGTCGACGGAATCGACGGCCGTGAGCTCGCCCGAAGCGGGCAGGAATACAAAACGTCACTCGATATTGGCTTCCGCGTCGGCCGTATCTTCAAGCCGCCGGGAGCGCGGTTCCGGCTCGGCCAGATGTGCCGGCCCGAGGTTTCCGAGCGCCCGCGCCCGAATCGATGCGGCTTGAGCGTTGCGTTGAGGGCGTCGGTGCCGAACGACCGTCCGACGGCCACGCGCGAGAGGCCAGTCCAGCGTCTCGGCGCAGCGCTCATTCGGTCGAATCGAAATCCTCTTCTCTTGCATTCAGGATTCCGCTCAGCGTGAGCAGACCCGCGTCGAGCTGGTCCATCGTGGGTGCGGCAAGCGCCAGCCTGACGGCGTTCGGCGCATGGCCGGGCGCGGCCGCGAAGGTGGTCGAGGGCGTCAACGCGATGTCGCGCCGGGCTGCCGCTGCGACCAACGCCTGCGAGCGCCAATGGGCCGGCAGCGTCAACCACAGATGAAAGCATTTGCCGTTCGTCTGAATGTCGAAATCCGACAGACGGTCGGCGGCCAGCTTCTGACGAGCCACCGCATCGATGCGTTTCAGTCGGGCGAGTTCGGCAACCGTACCGTCGCTCATCAAGCGCTGCGCGGCGGCAAATGCAAATCCCGATGCCGTCCATCCACCCGAGCGCACCGACGCCATCACGGTTTCACGCAACCGATGCGGCGGCACGATGAAGCCGAGCGTCAACCCCGGCGCGACCTTCTTCGACAGGCTGTCGATCACGATGCAATTGTCCGGCGAGAGGGCGGCAAGCGGCGGCTGGTCGTCGAGGAAGCCGTACACGTTGTCCTCGATGATCGGAATGCCGAGCTTTTCCACGACGCGCAACAGATCTTCCCGTCGCGCGGCATTCATCGTCATGCCCAACGGATTCTGGATGGCGGGCTGAATGTAGATCGCCGAGAGATTCGCTTCCCGGTGCGCCTTGAGTACGGCGTCGGGGCGCACGCCGCCTTCGTCCATCGCGAGCGGGACCAGCGTGATACCGAGGCGAGCCGCGATGCCCTTGATGAACGGGTAGGTCAAGGTTTCGACGCCGCAGCGCCCGCCCGTCGGAACAATGGCGCCGACCGCGGCGGCAATGCTCTGTCGTCCGTTCCCCGTGAAGACCAGCTGCTCGGCAGAAGGCGCCCAACCGTTGCCCGCCAGACATGCGGCGGAGACGTTCCTGAGAGCGGGCGTTCCACTGCTGGTTGCCTGACCCAGGGCGCTCGCGAGCTCCGCACCGCTTTCGAGCCCGCTCAGGCTTCTCGCGATGAGCGACGTCTGGTCGGGAAGTATCGGGTAATTGAACTCCAGATCGATCCGGACATCGCGCGGTTCGCCCGGCGCCGCTGCGCCGCGCCTTGCGTCGCCCGAAACGAACGTTCCCCGTCCGACCTCGCCGACGACGAGCCCTCGCCGCAACAACTCTGCATAGACCCTGCTGGCCGTCGACACGGCGATCTTTCGCTGGTCCGCGAAATTGCGCTGGGGAGGAAGCCGGTCGCCCGGCCTGAGCGTTCCGGCGGCAATGTCCGCGGCGATCGTGTCGGCCAACTTCAGATATTCGGATTTGGACATTCAATGCACCGAGTTCAATATATATTGCACCGAGATCAATGTTTTGATTGTACCGAGTTGCACGCCGGTGCATTCTGTCTTCATCGCCCGATTGTATCGGGATTGCCCAGCTTCCACGGCCAATGTGCACGCGCCTCGTTTCGACGAAATCCGCGCGGGCGTCGGATTGTCCTCGGAGCATTCATGGAGACGCAATATGCCTTTCACCGCTTCGATGACCGCCCACCCTGCGTCTGCGAGAAGGACGACGGGGCTTTCACGCCTGTTGGGCGTGTGTGACGCCGACCGCGCGAGGTCATCGCGATGATTTCGTCGACCGGAATGGATCTGCAACTGACATTCATCACGATACTCATCGCCTTCACGGGCGTGTTCCTGATCTCGTTCATGAAAGGGGCCTTCGGCGGCGGCTTTTCGATCGTCGGTATTCCGTTGCTGTCGTTGGTGATGGATCCGGTGACCGCGGGCGGCATGCTCGCACCGCTGTTCATCGCAATGGATCTGTTCGCATTGCGCTACTGGAAGCCTTCGACCTGGTCGAAGCCGGACCTGATGCTGCTTTTGCCGGGACTCGTGACGGGCATCGGCGTCGGCTATCTGACCTTCCGGCTCCTCGACCACCGTGCGATCGCGATCGTGATGGCGGCGATCACGCTGATCTTCGTCGGACTGTGGTGGGCCGGAGGCGCGGCGTTGACGGTCCGTCCGCGTTCGACGCCAAAGGCGATCACGGCGGGTCTTGCCTCCGGCGTGACCACGATGGTCGCGCATTCGGGCGGCCCGCCGCTCGCCATGTATCTGCTGCCGCTCGGCCTCGGCAAGGAAGTCTATGCGGGAACGACAAGCTTGTTCTTTACCGTGGGTAACGCAACCAAGGCAGTGCCATGGCTGCTGCTGGCCAGGCCGACGGGCAATGTCTGGATCGTGATGATGGTCTGCCTGTGTGCCATTCCTGCTGGTGTCGTCGCCGGCTGGCGGCTTCACGCGAAACTGGATCAACGCCAGGTTTATCGCGCCTGCTACGGGCTGCTGGTGCTGGCCGCGGTGAAACTGCTTTGGGATGGCGTCACGGGCTATCTCGCGTAAGCGCGGCAAGCCTGTCGCGATGTCGTACCGGGCTGGCGGTAGCGGCATATCTGCCGGGGGGCTTCGACTGGCTGATCGGCAAGACCGGCCACGCGCTGATTCCCGCGTACTACATGACGACTGCATGGTCGGGGCTGGTCGCGCTGCCGACTTCCACCATGTCCCCAATGTGAGCGAAGCGAACCGCAACGCCTGGTTCGACGGCCGTTTCCTGCAACGCGACATGTTCGACCGGGCACTCGACATCGCGCTCGGGCGCAGCGCCGATCGCCTGATCCTGATCGATTCGGGCGTGGGCGACGGCTTCGAATACTTCACGCGCGCCGGGCGCTCGGTGATGCGCATGGAATCGGCCCGCATCGACCTGGCCGCGATCGCCGATATCGTGATCACGCACATGCACATGGATCACATGGGCGGGCTGAACGTCGACGGCGCCAAAGCGAAGCTGCGCCCCAACGTACGCATTCACATATCGGCCGCGGAAGTGGCGTTCTGGAAAAATCCGGACTTCAGCAAGACGGTGATGCCGGAAACCGTTCCACCCGCGCCGCGCAAGGCGGCGGCGAGGTTCGCGGACCTCCATGGCGAAAACATCGTGCCGTTCGATCGGTAGCCGACGCGCCGTACACCCCGCATTGACGTTTTCCCGCACCGTACCGGCAAGAAAAAACGCCGCCGCACTTGCATGCGGCGGCGTCACCTCGCGCGTCGAAACACGCATCAGGACCGTTCGAATATCACGCGACGGCAGACAGGTTTCGCTGCGCGACTTCATCCACCGCTTCCTTCACGATCCCGACGATCTCGTCGGCTTCCTCGCGCGTCATCACGAGCGGCGGTGCAAACCCGAGAATGTCGCCGTGCGGCATCGCCCGCGCGATCACGCCGCGCTGCAGCGCGGCCGCCGACACCTGCGCACCGATCTTCAGCGCGGGATCGAACGGCGTGCGCGCGTCCTTGTCGGCCATGAACTCGAGCGCGGCCAGCATGCCGACGCTGCGCACCTCGCCAACGAGCGGATGCGCACCGAAGGCGTCGCGCAGCTTCGCGCCGAAATACTTGCCCACTTCCGCAGCATTGCCGACCAGGTTCTCGCGCTCCAGGATCGCGAGGTTCGCGAGCGCGGCGGCCGCGCACACCGGATGGCCCGAATACGTCCAGCCGTGCCCCATCGGCCCGTGTTCCTGCGAGCCGCGCGCGATCACGTCCCACACCTTCTCGCCGACGATCACGCCCGACAGCGGCGCATACGCGCTCGTCAACCCCTTCGCGACGGTAATCAGGTCGGGCTCGATCCCGAAGTGCTGGGCGCCCATCTTCGAGCCGAGCCGCCCGAACCCGCACACGACTTCATCGGAGATCAACAGGATGTCGTGCTTGCGCAGCACGGCCTGGATCGCGGGCCAGTAGCCGGCCGGCGGCTCGATGATCCCGCCGGTGCCCATCACCGGCTCCGCGATGAACGCGGCGACCGTGTCGGCGCCCTCGCGCGCGATCAGCTTCTCGAGCTCGTCGACGCAGTACGCGACGAACTGCGCTTCGCTCATGCTGGCCGGCGCCTTGCGATACCAGTGCGGACACACCGTATGCTTCACGCGATCGATCGGCAGGTCGAAATGCTGGTGGAAGCTCGGCAGGCCCGTGAGGCTGCCCGTCACGATGCCCGAGCCGTGATAGCCGCGCTCGCGCGAGATGATCTTCTTCTTGTTGGGGCGGCCGAGCACGTTGTTGTAGTACCAGACGATCTTGATCTGCGTCTCGTTCGCGTCGGAGCCCGACATCCCGTAATAGACCTTCTTCATCCCGGCCGGCGACCAGCCGATGATGCGCGACGACAGCTCGATGATCGCGTCCGACGAATGGCCGACATACGTGTGGTAGTACGCGAGCTGCTTCGCCTGCTCGTACATCGCGTCGGCCACTTCGGTACGGCCGTAGCCGATGTTCACGCAGTAGAGGCCGGCGAACGCGTCGATATAACGCTTGCCCTGGTGATCCTCGATGCGGATGCCTTTGCCGCCGCGCACGATCTTGCCCGGCAGCGCGCCGGTCTCATGGTCGTACGCGTGCGTCGACGGGTGCATGAAGTGGGCGCGGTCCTCGCGCAACAGTGCGTCGATCGATTGTTTCATGATGGGCTCCTTTGAATGGGTCAGGCCGTCGCCGCGACAGGCAGGCCGAGATTGCCGAGGCAGAAGTACTTGGTTTCGGTGAACGGCTCGAAGCCTTCGGCGCCGCCTTCGCGCCCGAGACCCGACGCCTTCATCCCGCCGAACGGGATCGGCGCACCGGTGAATTTCACGCCGTTGACCGACACCATCGCGAAATCGAGCCGCCGCACCAGCTGGAAGATCGTGTCGATGCGCGTCGCGCACACGTAGGCCGCGAGGCCGTACTCGGTGTCGTTGGCCGTTTCGACCGCTTCGTCGAGCGTGTCGAACGCGCTGACGGCCGAGATCGGTGCGAAATTTTCCTCGTCGACCACGCGCATGCCGGGCGCGGCATCCGCGATCACGGTCGGCTCGTAGAACCAGCCGCCGAGCGCATGCGGCCGGCCGCCCGCGACGATGCGCGCGCCGCGTGACCGCGCATCCTCGACGCGCGCCACGGTCGCGTCGAACGCGGCCTGGTGCATCAGCGGCCCGACGTCCACACCCTGCTCGAACGCGGGCCCCGTCTTCAGCGCGCGCACCGCGTCCGCATACCGTTCGACGAACGCGTCGTACAGCGGGCGCGCGACGAGCATCCGGTTCGCCGCGCAGCAGTCCTGGCCGGACGTCTGGAACTTCGCGCCGACGGCGATCCGCACCGCCTGGTCGAGATCCGCGTCCTCGGTCACGATGAACGGCGCATTGCCGCCCAGTTCGAGCGCGACCTTGCGGATGCCGGCCTTCGCGGCGGTTTCGGTCACGAGCCGGCCGACGCGCGTCGAGCCGGTGAAGCTCACCGCACGCACGCGCGCATCGCCGACCAGCGTTTCCATCGCCATCTGCGGCTCGCCGAGCACCACGTTGAACACGCCGGCCGGGAAGCCGGCCTCGTCGGCGAGCTGCCCGAGCGCGAGCGCCGAAAACGGCGTTTCGTGCGCGGGCTTCACGACCACCGCGCAACCGACCGCGATCGCGGCCGCCGCCTTGCGCGTGATCATCGCGGCCGGGAAATTCCACGGCGTGATCAGCGCCGCGACGCCGACCGGCTCCATCACGGTGCCGAGATGCGCGCCGTCGATGTGGGTCGGGATCGTGCGGCCCGCGACGCGTTTCGCCTCGTTCGCGAACCATTCGACGAAGCTCGCCGCATAGCGGATCTCGCCGCGCGCTTCGGCCAGCGGCTTGCCCTGCTCCAGCGACAGCAGCGCGGCCAGATCGTCGACGTGACGCAGGATCAGCGCATGCCAGCGCAGCAATGCCGCGCTGCGCACGGCCTGCGACGTCCAGCGCCAGGTGTCGTACGCGCGCTGCGCGGCGTCGACGGCCGCGACGATCTGCGCGCGTTCGAGCATCGGCACGTGGCCGATCACGGCCTGGTCGGCGGGGTTCACGACGGCGACCGTCGCGGCACTGTCGCTATGAATCCAGCGACCGTCGACGTAGCAGGTCGACTTGAACAGAACGGGGTGTCCGGGCAGCATGCTGCGTCTCCTCGTTGGTGGGCACGAACTTCATTGTGTCGCGCCCGCGCATGCGGAAATTTTGGTCTGCACAGCCGGAATTGCCGGTTTTTTCCGTATTGCCGCGCGCCGGCGCGAACTTTTACAGCCAGTCCGGCGCGCCGCCGGATGCGCACTTCACGACCTTCGTCACGATGTACGTGAAGTAGCGCTCGATGCCGAGGTCTTCCATCAGCAACGCATCGATGAAGCGCTGGTAATGGTCGATGTCGCGCGCGACCACGTGCAGCACGTAATCGACGCCGCCGCCCGTCGCATAGCACTGCGCGACCTCGGGTGCCGCGGCCACGCGATCCTCGAAGCGCCGCATGTCGGGCGCGGTGTGCCGCGACAGCGTCACCTCGACGACGATGCGGCTGCCGGAAAACGTGCCGATCCAGTCGACGTCCGCGCGATAGCCGCGAATCACGCCGCTTTCCTCCAGCTTGCGCACGCGCTCCCATGCCGGCGAAATCGACAGGTTCACGGCTTCCGCGAGCTTCGACTTCGTGATGCGCCCGTCGCGCTCGAGCAGGCGCAGGATCGCGAGGTCGTATCGGTCGAGCTTGATCACGTCGTGCGCGTCCTCATACGGCCACCGGAATGTTGCGCTCGACGATGTCGGCCACCACCGCGATCGTGTCGCCGGTCTGCACGATGCCCGGAAAATGCCGCGCCGCGAGCAGCCCGCGCCGCCGCGCGACGTACTCGACCGGCGTGACGCCCGTGCGGTCGATGTCGTGCACGCGCGCGAGCACGTCGCCGGCCTCCACCTCGCTGCCGAGATCGCGGCACATCTCGAGCAGCCCGCGATGCTCGCTGGTCGTGAAGCACGAGCCGTCCGGCATGTCGAGCAGCGTCGTCGTGCTGCGAGGGGCATTGCCGTCGATGACGTCCTTCGCTATCACGCCCGCATGCGCGAGAAATCCATACACGCCGCGCTCGGCAATCGCGACGCTCGCAGCCGTCGACGTGCCGCCACCGCCCAGCTCGGTCGACACGAACACCTTGCCGGCTTCCTCGGCCGCGCTGTCATAGAGGCCGACGCTGTCGAGTTCCAGCATGCGCATCGAATACGGCGCGCCGAACGCACGCATCGCCCGCTCGCAGCGTGCTTCCTGATCACGGTTCTCCAGCACGTGAATCGCCGCGAACGGCACGAAGTCGAGCGTGCGGCCGCCCGCGTGAATGTCGAGCACGTGCGTCGCGAGCGGCAGCAAATGACGCTGGAAGTAGTCGGCGATCTTCTCGGTCACGGTGCCGTCCGGGCGGCCCGGGAAGCTGCGGTTCAGGTTGCCGGCATCGATCGGCGACGTGCGGCAACCGGCGCGAAACGCCGGATAGTTCATGAACGGTACGACGATCACGCGGCCGGTCACGTCGGCCGCCTTCAGCGAACCGGCGAGCTTCGACAGTGCGACCGGCCCCTCGTATTCGTCGCCATGATTGCCGCCGGTCAGCAACACCGTCGGCCCGTCGCCGCGCTTCACGACGGTCACCGGAATCATGATCGCGCCCCACGCGGAATCGTCGCGCGAGTAAGGCAGCTTCAGGAAGCCGTGCTGTTCGCCATCCGCGTCGAAATCGACGGTCGGTGTAATCGGGGAAGCACGCATCGCCCTACTCCTTCACGAACAGCTTGCGCGGCACGTTGCAGAACGTCTCGACCCCGGTCTCGGTGATCAGGATGCTTTCCGTGATCTCCAGCCCCCAGTCGTCGAGCCACAGCCCCGGCATGAAATGGAACGTCATGCCGGGTTCGAGCACGGTACGGTCGCCCGGGCGCAGGCTCATCGTGCGCTCGCCCCAGTCGGGCGGATAGCTCGCGCCGATCGGATAGCCGCAGCGGCTGTCCTTCTCGATGCCCGCGCGGCGCAGCACCGCGAAGAACGCGTTCGCGATGTCCTCGCACACGTTGCCGGGTTTCGCGGCCGCGAGCCCGGCTTCGATCCCTTCGACCACCGCGCGCTCGCCTTCGATGAAGTGCGCGGGCGGCTTGCCGAGATGGACGGTGCGCGACAACGGGCAGTGATAGCGGCGGTAGCAGCCGGCGATCTCGAAGAACGTGCCGGCGCCGCGCGCGAACGTCGAGTCGTCCCAGGTCAGGTGCGGCGCGGCCGCGTCGGCGCCGGTCGGCAGCAGCGGCACGATCGCCGGATAGTCGCCGCCGAAGCCGTCCGCGCCGCCGATCCCGGTCGCATAGATCTGCGCGACCAGGTCGCTCTTCTTCATGCCCGGCTCGATCGCCTCGACGATGTGCGCATGCATCCGCTCGACGATGCGCGCGGCCACGCGCATGTATTCGATCTCACGCGGCGACTTCACCGCGCGCTGCCAGTTGACGAGCGCGGTCGCGTCGACCCAGCGCGCGGCCGGCAGGTGCTTTTGCAGCGACGCATACGCCGCCGCGCTGAAGTAGTAGTTATCGAGCTCGACGCCGATGCGCAGCGTGCTCCAGCCGCGCGCCGCGATGACTTCGGTCGACAGGTAATCCATCGGGTGGCGTGCCGTGGACTGTACGTAATGGTCGGGATAGCCGACGATGTTCTCGTGCGCCATGAACGCGGTGCGCTTCGCGCCGTTCGCGTCCTGGTTGCGGCCGAACCACACGGGTTCGCCGTCCAGCGCGAGCAGCACGCACTGGTGCACGTAGAACGACCAGCCGTCATAGCCGGTCAGCCAGCCCATGTTGGTCGGGTCGGTGACGATCAGCAGGTCGATGCCGGCCCGCTCCATCGCCGCGCGCGTCTTCGCGATGCGCGCGGCATATTCGCTGCGCGCGAACGCGAGACGCGGCGCGGCTGTCTGGGTTTCGATGACTGCGGACATCTGTCTCCTCTCAAGTCGTGAGGTCGTTGTGGAAAATCGTGCCCACTTCCGCCGCGCGGGCGCGCTGCAGCGCGAGCACGGCAATCGCGGTGTCCTGCGCGCCGGTGCCGGTGAGGTCGCAGATCGTGATCTCGTCGCGATGCGTGCGGCCGTCGCGGCGGCCGGCGATCACTTCGCCGAGTTCGGGAAACACTGCGTCGGCTGCAACGGCCCCGGCCGCGATCGCGTGCGCGAGTTCGCCGGCCACCCGAGTCTGCTGCAACCGGTCGCAGAAATACCGTGCGGCGCCGAACACCGACGGCGCGAGTTCGGTCTTGTAATCGGCGTCGGAGCCCATCGCCGTCACGTGCAGCCCCGGGTGCAGGTCTTCCGCGTGCACGAGCGGCGCGCGGCTCGGCGTGGTCGTCACCGCGATGTCCGCGTCGGCCAGCGCCGCATGCACCGAGCGCGCGACCGTCGCATCGATGCGGTGCACCGCGCGCACGTCGGCCGCGAATCGCGCGGCACGTTCGGCGTCGCGCGCCCACACCGTCACGTGCGAGATGTCGCGCACGAGCATCAGCGCGGCCAGTTGCAGCCGGGCCTGCTCGCCCGCACCGACGATCGCCGCACGGCGCGCATCGGCGCGCGCGAGCCGGCGCGCGGCCACGGCGCCTGCCGCCGCGGTGCGCACGGCCGTCAGGTAGCCGTTGTCGAGCAGCACGGCCTCGGTCAGGCCGGTACGCGCCGATAGCACGAGCATCAACCCGTTCAGGCTCGGCAGCCCGAGCGACGGGTTATCGAAGAAGCCGGGGCTGACCTTGATCGCGAAGCTGTCGAAGCGCGGCAGGTATGCGGTCTTCACGTCGACTTCGGCGTGGCGCGCCGGTAGAGCGAGATTCAGGATCGGCGGCATCACGACCGCGTCGGTCGCGAGCGACACGAACGCGGCCTCGACCTGGTCGATCGCGGCGAGATCGAGCGGCACCAGCGCACGCAATTGCGCCTGGCCGAGCAACGTGACGGGATGGGCCATGTCAGTTCTCCGAAACGAGCCGGCGATGCACGGCCATGTCGATGTTCGCGCCGCTCACGACGACCACGATCGGGCCGCCGCGATCGCGGCGCACGATCCGCTCCTCCAGCAACGCGGCAAGACCGACCGCGCCGGCGCCTTCGACGACCAGTCGCTCTTCGCGATACGCATGCGCGATGCCGCGCGCGATCGACGGCTCGTCGAGCAGCACGACGTCGTCGGCCAGCGCGCGCGTCAAGTCGAACGTGTAGCGGTTGTCCAGACCGATGCCGCCGCCGAGCGAATCGGCCAGCGTCGGCTGCTCGGCGACGTCGACCGGGCGGCCGGCCGCAAGGCTCGCATGCATCGCGGCGCCGCGCGCCATCGATACGCCGATCACGTCGATCGACGGCCGGATCGCCTTCGCGGCAAACGCGACGCCGCTGAACAGGCCGCCGCCCGACAGCGGTACGACCAGCGTCGCCGTATCGGGCAGCGCTTCGAGGATCTCGACGCCGATCGTCGCCTGGCCCGCGATGATGCGCGGATCGTCGAACGGCGGTACGTACGCATAGCCTTCGTCGCGCACCAGGCGCCTTGCTTCGAGCTGCGCGTCGTCCTGGCTCTCGCCGACGATCACCACGCGCGCGCCAAGCGCCGCGACCGCATCGACCTTGTTGGCCGGCACCAGCGACGACATGCAGACGGCCGCCTCGATGCCGAGCGCGCGTGCCGCATACGCGATCGCGCGGCCGTGGTTGCCGGTCGACGCGGTGACCACGCGCGTCACGCGTTGCGCGGCGAGTTCCGCGAGTGCATTGGTCGCGCCGCGCAACTTGAAGCTGCCGGTCGGCTGCAGCGTCTCGAGCTTCAGATGGACAGGGGCGCCGACGCGCGCGGACAGCGCGGCGGACGCGACGAGCGGCGTGCCGTCGGCGCGCCCGGCGAGGCGGCGGCGCGCGCGATAAACGTCGGACAGCGACAGGAAGGACATGGAACGCGCGCCTCGCGACGGATGTGATGCGATCCAGTCTAATGTTCCAAATCGCGCTTTCGAATGTCCTGATACATTGCGCGCGACGTCGCGGCGGCGCCGCCGGTTCAGTGGAAATCGTTCAGGTGCGGATACTGTTCGAACACGCCCGCGATCGTCTCGAGCGCGGCATTGCACGCGGCATCTGAGGTTTCGGCGCCGATGCACACGCGCACCGCGTTCGGCCGCTCCGTGCCGCCGACGAGAAACGGATCGGGCGACGTCACCGCGATCTTGCGGGTGCGCAGTTCGCGCACGATCCGCTCGGCCTGCCAGTAGTCGGGCACGCGCAGCCACGCCGACAGCGCGTTCGGGTGCGCACCGAGCACATACGGCCCCAGCGCGGTCTTCACCATCTCCTGACGCACGGCGAGCCGCTGGCGCTGCAGTTCGACGAGCCGCCGCGCGGTGCCGTCGACGATCCAGCGCGTCGCGATCTCCGCGATCGGCGACGTCGCCATCCAGCTGCTCACGCGCAGCACGCTCTCGACGCGCAACGCGAGCCGCCGCGGCATCGCGAGATAGCCGGTGCGCAATCCGGTCAGCACCGATTTCGTCATGCTCGTGCAGTAGAAACCGAGCTCCGGGATCAGGCTGGCGATCGGCGTGCCCGTCTTCTCGGGCAGCGGGCCGTACACGTCGTCCTCGATCACGTACACGCCGTAGCGCGTCGCGATGCGCGCGATCGAGCGCCGCCGCGACTCGGGCATCAGCGACACCGTCGGATTATTGAGGGTCGGCGTGCAGACGAGCGCACTGATCCGTTCGCCGTCGCACATCTCCTCGAAATGTTCGGGACGGATGCCGTGCTCGTCCATCTCGAGTCCTTTCAACGTAAACCCGAGCACGTTCGCGGAGCCGATCACGCCGTGATCGGTCAGGCTCTCGCACAACACGGTGTCGCCCGGCCCGACGATCGACGCGAGCGCGAGAAAGATGCCATGCGCCGCGCCGTTCGTGACCAGCAGCGATTCGCGGTGCACCGGCATGTTCAGCGACGCGAGCCACGCGGCACCGGCGTCGCGATGCGCGTCGAGCCCGGCGATCGGCCGGAACGAGCGGATCCACGGCTGATCGTCGGTGCCGGCCAGCGCCGCGCACACGCTGCGCCACGCGGCATCATGCTCGGGCGTGTGCACGATGCGCGCGATCGAGAAGTCGACCAGTTCGCGCTCGGTCGTATCGAGGATGTAGTTCGACATCGATTCCGTCACGCGCGCGGCCACGAAGCTGCCGCGGCCGACCTCGCAGCGGATCAGCCCCTGGCGCTCCAGTTCCTTGTACGCGTTGGTGACGGTCTGCACACTGACGCCGAGGCTCGACGCGACGTCGCGCTGCGGCGCGAGCCGCGCGCCCGGCGCGAGCGCGCCGTTCTCGATGTCGCTGGCGATCGCCTTCACGAGCCGCTTGTATTTCGACTCGATGCCGTGCACCGCGCCGAGCGCGTCGCGCCAGCCTGCCGATACCTCGGTCCGTCCCATCTCGATGTCTCCGTCGTGGCTTCCGCATGGTCGCTCAGAAAGACACCCTGAAAATATTGTCCTAGTGCAATCGCGGGCGAAAGCAGGACGTTGCGGGTCGAATCGGACGGTGCAATCGGCGTGCCCGAACGGATACCGCGCGGCACTTCGATTGTTCGGAGGAATGGCGCGGGCCGCCTACCCGCACAGAATGCGCCGTGCCTTCAGGATCACCGGCATGTCGATCATCCTGCCGTCGAGCGCGACCGCCGCGCCGCCGCTCGCGTCGACGGCATCGAGTACGCGCCGCGCCCAAGCCTGCTCCGCGTCGGTCCACGCATACGCACGATGCACCGCGTCGAGCTGCTTCGGGTGAATGCACAGTTTTCCGCCGAAGCCGAACCGCCGCGCGTCGCGCGCATGCCGTTCGATCGCGGCGGGATCGTCGATGATCGTCGATACGCCGTCGACCGGCGGCGCGATCCCCGCCAGCCGCGACGCGAGCACGATCCGCGAGCGGAATGCGTTCAGTTCCTCCCCGTCGCCGTCGATGCCGAGATCGACCTGGAAATCGAGCGTGCCGAACGCCACGCGCACGACGCGCGGCGCGGCACACACCTGATCGAGCCCCGCGATGCCGGCCGCCGTCTCGACGATCGGCAGCAGTTCCAGCGTGCCGTGCGCGTGCGCGAGCACGGCATCGAGCTGCGCACGCGTCTCGCACTTCGGCAGCATCACGCCGGTTGCGCCCGGATGCGCGGCGATCGCGGCGAGGTCGTCGGCGAACCACGCGGTATCGGCCGCATTCACACGCACCCACACGGGCCGCGCGGCATCGAGCTGCGCGACGACCGCGTCGCGCGCCGCCGGCTTGCCGTCCGGCGGCACCGCGTCCTCGAGATCCACGATCACCGCGTCGGCGCCGGCCGCGCGCGCCTTCTCGATGCGCTCCGGACGATTGCCGGGAACGAACAGCCACGAACGGGCGGAGGCGGAGGCACTGGCGGAAATCGTGGTGGTCGTCATCGTCGTGAAAGCGCAATCAGATCGTGCCGTTCGCGCGCAGCACATCGATCCGCGCGCGGTCGTAGCCGAGTTCGGCGAGGATCGCGTCGGTATGCTGGCCGAGCGCCGGCACCGCGTCCATGCGCGGCTCGACGCCGGCGGGCACCCCGGGCGGCAATAGCGCGGGCACCGGGCCAGCGGCCGTGTCGACGCTGCGCCAGCGCTCCCGTGCCTGCAATTGCGGGTGCCGCCATACGTCGTCGAGCGTGTTCATCCGCGCGTTCGCGATCCCGGCCGCGTCGAGCCGCTGCATCACGTCGGCGGCCGTCAGCGTCGCGAACGCATCGACGATCAGCGCATCCACCACGTCGCGCGCCGCATGCCGTTTCGAATTCGCATTGAAACGCGGATCGTCGGCAAGCGCTGGCTGCCGCAGCACCTGCTCGCAGAACAGCTTCCATTCGCGCTCGTTCTGCAGCCCGAGCATCACGGTCTTGCCGTCACCGGCCGGGAATGGCCCGTACGGGCAGATCGTCGCGTGCGACGCGCCCGACGGCGCGGGCGGGCTTTGGCCGTCGATCGCGTAGTAGAGCGGGTAGCCCATCCACTCGACCATGCTCTCCAGCATCGACACGTCGATCCGGCAACCTTCACCGGTGCGGCCGCGCATCAGCAGCGCGCTCAGGATGCTGGTGTACGCGTACATGCCGGCCGCGATGTCCGCGATCGAGCAGCCGGCCTTCGCCGGTTGCCCGGCCGAGCCCGTGATCGACAGGAACCCGGCTTCGCTCTGGATCAGCAGGTCGTAGGCCTTGCGGTCGCGATACGGGCCGTCGCCGCCGTAACCCGAGATGTCGCAGACGATCAGGCGCGGATGCGTGTGCTTCAACGCGTCGTAGCCGAGGCCGAGCCGCTCGGCCGCGCCGGGCGCGAGATTCTGCACGAGCACGTCGGCATCCGCGAGCAGCGCGTCGAGGACGGCGGCCGCATCGGGTTGCTTGACGTCGAGCGTCAGGCTCTCCTTCGAGCGGTTCACCCACACGAAGTGCGACGACAGCCCGTGCACGCGTTCGTCGTAGCCGCGCGCGAAATCGCCGCTGCCGGGCCGTTCGATCTTGATCACGCGTGCGCCGAGATCGGCGAGCTGGCGTGTGCAGAACGGCGCCGCGATCGCATGTTCGAGGGTGATCACCTTGATGCCGTCGAGGGGTCGCATCGTCAGCCTCCGTCAGAACGAGCGCGGCAGGTCGAGGATGTGCTCCGCGACGTAGGCCAGGATCAGGTTGGTCGAGATCGGCGCGACCTGGTACAGCCGCGTCTCGCGAAACTTGCGCTCGACGTCGTATTCACATGCGAAGCCGAAGCCGCCGTGGAATTGCAGGCATGCGTTCGCGGCCTCCCACGACGCGTCGGCCGCGAGCAGCTTCGCCATGTTCGCCTGCGCGCCGCACGGCGCGTGCGCATCGAACCGGCGCGCGGCGTCGAAGCGCATCAGGCTCGCGGCCTCGACGTTCACGAACGCGCGCGCGATCGGAAACTGCACGCCCTGGTTCTGCCCGATCGGGCGACCGAACACGACGCGCTCCTTCGCGTACCGCGACACCTTGTCGATGAACCAGTAACCGTCGCCGATGCACTCGGCCGCGATCAGCGTGCGCTCCGCGTTCAGCCCGTCGAGGATGTACTTGAAGCCTTGCCCCTCCTCGCCGATCAGGTTCTCGGCCGGAATCTCGAGGTTGTCGAAGAACAGCTCGTTGGTCTCGTGATTGACCATGTTCGGAATCGGCCGCACCGTCAGCCCGTGACCGATGGCGTCGTGCAGGTCGACGACGAAGATCGACATCCCTTCGGACTTTTTCTTGACGTCGGCGAGCGGCGTCGTGCGCGCGAGCAGGATCATCAGGTCCGAATGCTGCACGCGGGAGATCCACACCTTCTGCCCGTTGATCACGTAACGATCGCCGCGCCGCTCGGCGGTCGTCTTGATCTTCGTCGTATCGGTGCCGGTGGTCGGCTCGGTCACGCCCATCGACTGCAGGCGCAGCTCGCCGCTCGCGATCTTCGGCAGATACGCGCGCTTCTGTTCGGCCGAACCGTGGCGCAGCAGCGTGCCCATGTTGTACATCTGCCCGTGGCACGCGCCGGAGTTGCCGCCCGCGCGGTTGATCTCCTCCATGATGATCGACGCCTCGGTGAGCCCGAGCCCCGAGCCGCCGTATTCCTGCGGAATCAGCGCGGCGAGCCAGCCGGCCTTCGTCAGCGCGTCGACAAACGCGTCGGGGTAGCCGCGCGCGTCGTCGATCTGGCGGAAATACTCGCCGGGAAACTGGCTGCACAGGTCGCGCACCGCTTCGCGGATGTCCTGGTACGGGTCGTGTTGCGTCGTCTGCATGTCCGTCGTCGATGAAGGGAGAAAGGAAAGGAAGCGCGTCACGCGAGAGTCGCGGTGGCCTGCATCGTCAGCCAGCCGTCGCGGTCCTTCGCCCACAGCTCGATCGTGCGGCCGTCGTCCGACGGCTTGCCGCACAGCGTGAACGGCTGCTCGTCGAAGGTCGGGCGCACCGCGCGGAACGCGAAGCTCGCGAGCGTCGCGTCCGGCCGTTCGCGGTGCACGAGATCGACGAGCAGCGTCGCGATCAGCGGGCCGTGCACGACGAGCCCCGGGTAGCCTTCTTCCTGCGTCACGTAGCTGCGGTCGTAGTGAATGCGATGGCCGTTGAAGGTCAGCGCCGAATAGCGGAACAGCATCACCGCGTCGGCCGTGACCGTGCGCGACCACGTTTCGCCCACCGGCGCGGCGACGGGCTTCGGTGCGGGCGCCCCCGGCTGCGGCGCGTCGCGATAAACGATGTCGTGCTCCTCCTCGACGCACAGCGCGCCGCCGGCTTCGATCCGGTGCTGCACCGTCACGAACCCGAGCCGGCCGCTGCGGCCCGTCTTGTCCTCGATGTTCGCGATCGTCGATTCGCGTGTCGCGCGCTGCCCGACGCGCAGCGGCGCATGGAACGTCAGCCGGCCCCCGGCCCACATGCGGCGCGGCAGCGGCACCGGCGGCAGGAAGCCGCCACGCTTCGGGTGACCGTCGGGGCCGACCTCGGCCAGCGGCGCGACCGGCAGGAAGTAGAGCCAGTGCCACATCGGCGGCACGGTATCGCCGGGCGACGGGCGGTCGAGCGTGGCGGCCAGCGCGTTCAGCGGGAACGCGGTGATGTCGTCGCCGAGCGTTTCGGTCTTGCCGAGCCATGCGTCGAGCGACGCGGGGGCGGCAGGCTGCGGGGATGAGGTCGGCACGTCGGTCTCCGGTGCGCTTGCAATGACCCTAATATGCACGCCACGCGCGGCTTCGCGAAGTCGGCTTTCCCGAACCGGGGCTTCGAATTTGCTTAACGCGCGCGGGCGGGCGCCGTGCTGCCGGACGGTTCTCGTCTGACTATTCAATATAGTCGGCCCGCCGAACGTGCGCGGTTCGCGGTCGCCGGCCTTGCCGCTTGACCCCGGCCGACACGCCGCCTAAATTGCTTCAGACGGGCCGGCCGGGGCGCATGCGACGTGTCATCCGGGTGACAAAAACGATAGTTTGCTATCGAATGTTTTTGCCCCTATCATCTCGCCCATGACCAATCTGCACGACCTCCGCCTCGCCGTCAGCAGCCTGCTCGTGCTCACCGCGCGCAAATGGCGCCGCACCAGCGACGGCATGCTGAGCGCGTACAACGTGTCCGAGGCCTGCGCGACGCCGCTGCTGATCGCCGGGCGCCTAGGCGAAGGCGTGCGGCAAGGCACGCTCGCCGAACACGTCGGCATCGAAGGGCCGTCGCTCGTGCGCCTGCTCGATCAATTGTGCGCGGCCGGACTCGCACGCCGCGACGAGGACCCGCACGATCGCCGCGCGAAGACGATCTCGCTGACGGCCGCCGGCCGCGCGGTCACCGCGCAGATGGAGGAAGACCTGCGCGCGCTGCGCGCCCAGGTGCTCAAGGGTGTGTCGCGCGCCGATCTCGAAGCCACGCTGCGCGTGCTGAACGCGTTCAACGCAGCCGACCCGCATCCGCCGGCGTCGCGCCCGCCCCACTCCGCCGATTCCGCGTCATGACCTATCCGAGCCTCCGCGACTGGCTGTTCTCGGGCAAGACGTTCGCCGCGTCGATGCTGGCGCTGTACCTCGGCCTGTACTTCCAGTTGCCGCGCCCGTACTGGGCGATGGCGAGCGTCTACATCGTGTCGAACCCGTTCGTCGGCGCGACGCGCTCGAAGGCGCTGTACCGCGCGCTCGGCACCGCGCTCGGGGCGGCCGCCGCGATCTTCTTCGTGCCGCCGTTCGTCGAGACGCCGCTCCTGTTCAGCATCATCGTCGCGACCTGGTGCGGCACGCTTCTGTACCTCGCGATCTCCGACCGCACCGCGCGCAGCTACGTCTTCATGCTCGCCGGCTATACGATGCCGCTGATCGCGCTGCCGACCGTCACCGATCCGTCCACCGTGTTCGACGTCGCGATCGCGCGCACCGAGGAAATCGTGCTCGGCATCGTGTGCGCGAGCGTGGTCGGCAGCACGGTGTTCCCGAACCGCCTCGCGCCGACGCTGATCGAGCGCACCGACGCGTGGTTCAAGGACGCCGCGTTCTACGGCCGCGAAACGCTGTCCGGGCACCTGGCCGGCAAGGCGCTGTCCGCGTGCCGGCAGCGGCTCGCCGCGACCATCACCGGCCTCGAGTTCCTGCTGAGCCAGCTGGGCTACGACCACGCGCATCCACGCGTGCTGGCCCGCGCACAGGCGCTCGCGGGCCGGATGCAGCTATTTTTGCCGCTGATGTCGTCGCTCGCCGATCCGCTGATCGCGCTGATGCGCGACCTGCACGTGCGCCCGCCCGCGCTCGACGCGCTGCTGGCCGACGCCGCGAAGTGGTTCGACGCGCCGCTGCCGGCCGTGAAGGCCGGCTCCGACGGCGCCATGGCGCACGATCCGGTCGCGGACGACCTGCGCGAGCGCATCGCCGCGCTGCAGCCGCCCGACAGCGCACTGACGAGCTGGGACGGCGCGCTGATGTCGAATGCGCTGTGGCGGCTGCGCCAGGTCATCGACATCTGGCAGGACTGCCGCTCGCTGCGTGCGCTGATCGCGAACGAGTCGGGCGTGTGGCAGCCGCGCTACCGGCACTGGCGGCTCGGCGGCACCGAACGCTTCTTCGATCGCGGGATGATGCTGTTCTCGACGCTGACCGTCGTGTTCGCGATCGTGTTCGCGTGCTGGCTGTGGATCTCGTCCGGCTGGCACGACGGCGCGGCCGCCGTCACGCTCGTGGCCGTGTCGTGCAGCTTCTTCGCCGCGCTCGACGAGCCCGCGCCGCTGGTGTTCAAGTTCTTCCTGTCGACCGCCGCGAGCGTCGTGTTCGCGGGCCTGTACCTGTTCGTCGTGCTGCCGCACGTCCACGATTTCGCGATGCTCGTGCTGATGTTCGCGGGCCCGTTCATCCTGATCGGCACGCTGCTGCCGCGCCCGCAGTTCAACATGGTGACGATGCTCGTCGCGGTGAACACGGCCACCTTCATCAGCATCCAGAGCGCGTACGAGGCCGATTTCTTCGTGTTCCTGAACAGCAACCTCGCGGGCGTCGCCGGGCTGCTGTTCGCGTACGTATGGACGCGCGCGACGCGGCCGTTCGGTGCGGAACTCGCGGTGCGGCGCCTGCTGCGCTCGGGCTGGGAGGACGTCGCGCGCTCCGCGTCGACACAGCCGCTCGACGATCAGCGCAACCACGCATCGCGGATGCTCGATCGCGTCACGCAACTGCTGCCGCGCCTCGGCGCGTCCGACGACCACCGCCACCCGTCGATCGAAAGCTTTCGCGATCTGCGCATCGCGCTGAATGCGCTCGACCTGCGCCGCTCGCGGCGCCGGCTGTCGGGCGACGTGCCCGACGCGATCGATCGCGTGCTGGCCGGCGTCACCGATCACTACACCCGCTGCGCGGCCGCGAACGCGCGCCAGCCGGTGCCGCCCGCGCTGCTCGCGACGATCGACGACGCGCTGCGGCGCGTGGCCGGCCGCAGCCTGCCGGACAGCACGCAGGCCGACGGCGTGCCCGCTCCCGCGGTGCCGGCCACGCACCGCCGGCTGCGCGACACGCTGCACGCGCTCGTCGGCCTGCGCCTGTCGCTGTATCCGGCCGCGGCCGCGCAAGCGCCGCAGGCGCCGGACGGAGCGCGCGCATGAGCCGGCTTTCCACCTTGTCATTCCAACCGCGACCATGATCGGCGAAATCGATATCTTCGGCGTGTTCGTGCCGGCCCCGCTCGTGCTGATGCTGATCGCGTACCTGATCAACATCGTCGTGCGCGCGGTGCTCGAGCGCGTCGGCTTCTACCGCCTCGTCTGGCACCGTTCGATCTTCGACCTCGGCATCTACGTATTCGTGCTGGCCGCCGTCGTGATCGTGTCCCACCAACTCGTGGCTACCTAACGTGAAAAAAACCTGGCTCTCGGCAGGGCAAGTCCTGCTCACCCTGATCGTCGTCATTGTGGCCGGCCTCGTGCTGTGGCGCATCATCAACTACTACATGTTCTCGCCGTGGACGCGCGACGGGCACGTGCGCGCCGACGTGATCCAGGTCGCGCCGGACGTCTCGGGCCTCATCACGTCGGTGCAGGTGGCCGACAACCAGGAGGTCAAGCGCGGCCAGGTGCTGTTCGTGATCGACCAGGCACGCTACGCGCTCGCAGAGCGGCTCGCCGAAGCGACGCTCGCGCAGCGCCGCGCGACGCTGGCGCAGGCGAAGCGCGAATACGCGCGCAACCTGCAGCTCGGCAACCTGGTCGCGAGCGAACAGGTCGAGGAAAGCCGTACGCGCGTCGAGCAGGGCGAAGCCAGCGTCGCCGATGCGCAGGTGTCGCTCGACACCGCGAAACTGAACCTGCAGCGCACGACGATCGTCAGTCCCGTGGACGGGTACCTGAACGACCGCGCGCCGCGCGTCGGCGAATACGTGCCGGCCGGCCGCGCGGTGCTGTCGGTGGTCGACCGCAACTCGTTCCGCGTCGACGGCTACTTCGAGGAAACCAAGCTGCGCGGCATCCATATCGGGCAGCCGGTCGACATCATCGTGATGGGCGAGCCGCATGCGCTGCGCGGCCACGTGCAGAGCATCGTCGCCGCGATCGAGGACCGCGACCGCACGCAGGGCGCGAACCTGCTGCCGAACGTGAACCCGGCGTTCAGCTGGGTGCGGCTCGCGCAGCGCGTGCCGGTGCGCGTCGTGCTCGACGAGGTGCCCGACGATTTCCGGATGATCGCGGGCCGTACCGCGACCGTGTCGATGCGTGGCGCCGACGCGCGCCGCGACGACGACGCGAGGCCGGCTCGCGCCAGCACCGCATCGGTGGCCGCGCCGGTTCCGGCTGCGTCCGGTACGGCCGCGAGCGCCACGGGAGCATCGCAATGAAGCGGCACGGTCTGCGCATCGCGGCAACGCTCGCCCCGCTTGCACTCGCACTCGGTGCGTGCAAGTCGGTCGGCCCCGACTACACGCTGCCACAGCACGCGTACGTCAATGCGCCGCTCGCGAATCATGCGCTCGACGACGCGAACGGCGCGCTGGTGTCGCGCGACGCGGTGCCCGGCAACTGGTGGCAGCTGTACGACGACCCGGTACTCGACGGGCTCGTGCGCGATGCGCTGAAGTCGAACACCGACCTGCGCGTCGCCGCGGCGAACCTCGCGCGCTCGCGCGCGGCGCTGGTCGTCGCGAACGAACAGGGCGGCTTCTCGGGCAAAGCGGACGCGGGCGTGCAGCGCGCGCAGGAATCGGCCGAGCAATACCTGCTCGAAAACAAGCTGCCGGTCGTCAACGAAGGCGCGGTCGGCATCAACGTGTCGTACGAGCTCGACCTGTTCGGCAAGCTGCGGCGCGGCGTCGAAGCCGCGCGCGCGGACAGCGAGGCAGTCAAGGCGGCCGGCGACCTGGCGCGCATCACGGTCGTGGCCGACGTCGTGCGCGCGTACGTCGAAGCGTGCTCGGCCGGCGACGAACTGGCGATCGCGAAGCAGTCGCTCGCCCTGCAGCAACAACGCGTGAAACTGTCGCAACGGCTACGCGATGCGGGGCGCGGCAACCAGACCGACGTGACGCGCGGCGTGACGCAGGTGCGCACGCTCTCCGCCGACATTCCGCGCTTCGAAGGCCGCCGCAAGATCGCGCAGTACCAGCTCGCCGCGTTGCTCGCACGCGCGCCGGCCGACCTGCCGAAAGCCGCCGCCGAATGCGAACGCCTGCCGAAGCTGCGTCAGCCGATTCCGATCGGCGACGGCGCCGCGCTGCTGCGCCGCCGCCCCGACGTGCGCGAAGCCGAGCGGCAGCTCGCCGCCGCGACCGCGCGGATCGGCGTGGCGACCGCCGCGCTGTACCCGTCGGTCAGCATCGGTGCGTCGGCCGGTTCGGTCGGCGTCGCCGCCGACCTGTTCTCGTCCACCACGAATCGCTGGTCGTTCGGACCGCTGATCAGCTGGACGTTCCCCGTCAACGGCCAGCGTGCGCGCGTGCGCGAAGCCGAAGCCGCGACAGGTGGCGCGCTCGCGCACTTCGACGGCGTCGTGCTGAATGCGCTGCGCGAAACGCAGTCGAGCCTCGCGACCTACGCGGCCGACGTGCAGCGCACGGACGCACTGCGCACCGCGTACGAGTCGGCCCGCAATTCCGCCGACGAAACCCATCGTCTCTATGCGGCCGGCCGCGAATCGTTCATTTCCGATCTCGACGCGACGCGCACGTTGACGAGCGTGCGGGCGCAGGTCGCGGCGGCCGAAGGTCAGGTCGCGGCCGACCAGGTGCGGCTCTTTCTCGCACTCGGCGGCGGATGGGACGGCGACGGTGCGGCAGCCGCCGCGGACGCCGGCTCTGTGGCCACGGCGCCCACGGCCGGCCAGTCGACGCCGTAGCGCCGTCGCGGTCGGGATATGACGCATGCGTGACGACACGCCCTGTGGCGGCGCGTTTTACCGATTCGCGCCATCGCATTCGCAGGGCCTGCGTTGACGGTACACTGGCCGATGCATTTCCATTCATCTGCTACCGCGGCCGGCCCGGCCGCGGCATCCACCCGGAGAGTCATCATGCGAACCAGCGCCCGCAACCAATTCGTCGGCCAGATCGGCGCCGTCAAACCCGGTGCCGTCAACGACGAAATCACGCTGCGCACGCAGGACGGCCTCGAGATCGTCGCGGTGATCACCCACGGCAGCGCGGCATCGCTGGGCCTCGCGGCCGGCACGAAGGCGTTCGCGCTCGTCAAGGCATCGTCGGTCATCGTGATGGTCGACGTCGACAGCAGCAAGGTGTCGGCCCGCAACTGCGTCGCGGGCACCGTCGCGTCGATCGCGAAGGGCGCGGTCAATTCGGAAGTGGTGGTCAAGGCCGCGGGCGGCGCGGAAATCGTCGCGATCGTCACCAACGACAGCGTCGATCGTCTCGGCCTCGCGAGCGGCACCGCCGCATCCGCGATCTTCAAGGCATCGAGCGTGATCGTCGGCGTCGAGTGATCGCATGACGATCGCGACGGCGATTCGTTGTGCCCCTCGCATGCGTGCGGTCCGGTTCTCGTCCGGAGGCTGACGATGACCGCTTCGGCCGATCGCACGTACGAACAGGCGTTGCAGTTACTGCAATCCGCGGCGGCCAACACCGACGTGCCCGATGCGCAGTTGTTCGGCACACTCGTTACGGCACGCGCCGGGCGCAACGAACTCTCGCTGCTGGGCTTGCCTCCCGGCCAGTTCGCCGGCCTGCTGGCCCGACAGTTTCCGCATCTGCGATCGGTCGATACCGTTGCACTCACGTCGGCGGTCGCACCGCTACCCTTGCCGGCCACCCACTCGGCATTCGTCGCGACACTGCATGCGCGGCTGATGGACGATGCAAATCCCGCCGTCGCCCGTGACGATGCCGACTGCCTCGCCGCGATCATCGCGCATGCGTGCCTGCGCCCCGATCATCTGTGGCGCGACCTCGGGCTCGACGGACGCGACGCGGTGTCCGCGATGCTCGCGCGCTTTTTCCCCGCGCTCGCCGCGCGCAACATCGCTCATCTGCGCTGGAAGAAATTCCTCGCGCACGAAGTGGCCGCATCGCTCGGCGTGCCGCCCGGGCCCGCACCCGGATGTCCAGGCTGCGAGGATTTCGGCTTCTGCTTTCCTCGCGCGTGACAGGTGTCGCGGCAACGGCCGGTCCGATAGCCGTTTCATCGCATCGTCGGCCGGAAAAACCGCGTTGACCGGCATGGCGAGCGCGAACCTGCCGTTACGCGACTTCGACGCCACATTCGGCTTCCACGAAAAACCGTGGATCACCTCCATCCGGCGCAACAACGGTTGGATGATCCGGTACGCGTTGCGCGCCTCCCACCCGATCGGCAACGCGCGGCTTGCGGCACGCAAATGCCGGCGAATGCTGCGGCAACATGCCGGCAACCGACATTGCCGAACCGATGACCGGCTTTTCGCGCTTCCCATAAACGGTCACCTTGCGACGTAAGGCACTCGTCGCTCACGACACCGTCAATGCCGATGTCGATGATGAATGTCGGGAAAATGCGCGTGACTGTGCGTGATCGGCAGATGCACGTGCGGATGCGTGTGCGGTTCGTCGCCGTCATACGGAAAGTCGTGCGCGTGCTGGTGATGGTCGTCGTGCCGATGCCGATGCGTATGCTCGAGTCGCTCGTGCGCATGCGTGTGTTCGTGCCGTTCGCGCACGTGCAGCCAGAGGCCAAACGCCATCAGCGCGGCCGCGATCCAGAACGTCGCGGGCGGCAGCGCGGGCCAGATCAGCAGCGACAGCACGACCCCGAATAGCGGGGCGACGGAAAAATATGCGCCGGTGCGCGCGCTGCCGAGATGACGCAGCGCGACCACGAACAACACGAGGCTGATCCCGTAGCCGCCGAGCCCCGTCAGCATCGCCGCGGCCGTGACCGGTAACGCAGGTAGCGTCGCGCCGGCCGCCAGCGCGATGCCGATGTTCACCGGCCCCGCGATCAGCCCTTTCATGCATGCGATCACCATCGCGTCGTTCGCGGCCACCTTGCGGGTCAGGTTGTTGTCGATCGCCCAGCACAGGCACGCACCGACGATCAGCAGCGCGCCGACCGGCACGCCGGCCCGGCCCGGCGTCCACGACAACAACGTGCCGCCAGCGACGATCGCCACCATGCCGAGGAACACCTGCGTATCCACGTTCTCGCGAAACACGACCCACGCGATCACCGCCGTCAACACGCCTTCGAGATTGAGCAGCAACGCGCTCGTCGCCGCCGGCGTACTCGACAGCCCGAGCATCAGCAAAGCGGGGCCGGCCACGCCGCCCGCCGCGATCGCACCGGCCAGCCACGGCAGATCGGCACGCTGCAACGGCGCGGCGTCCGCGGCCGATGCGCGACGGCTGTGCCAACCGCGCAGCAGAATCCCGATGCCGAGCCCGACGCCGCTGCCGCAATAGAAGAGGCCGGCAACCATGAACGGCGACATTGCACCGATCAGCGCCTTGGCAAGCGGTGTCGCGGCGCCGAACAGCGCGGCGGCGGCGAGCGCGACGAAAATCGCGGAGTGTCTCGAGTTCATTGTCCGGGGCGAATCAAGGTTGATGAAACGGGGCGTGGCTTTGGGTCGAGGCGGCCTTGCCTAATCTTTCGAAAGGCTGGCTGTATCGTGCCCGGCTTGCCTGCGGCCGGACGCTCCCGTCGTGATTATCGCGCGCCGTTTTGTCGGGTGGGCTGGCGGGATCGCGCGCACATCGATCGACGATTTCCACATTATCATTTCGGAAGACGAATTATATGGTCGACACGTTTTCATGATCAGTCATGCATATTATTGATGTTCGATCAGCACGGTCGAAACATCATGTGCACCGAGGCCGATCGACGAATGTGGGTCGTCCGGTCGCGTTGTGTGTTCGACGAGGGAGGGGATGTACCAGCAGGTTCAGCGCCGGTGGAGGCAGTCCCGACCTGCCTCTGTCGAGGCAAGTCGGTCTGGGGTGTCATGCACCGCACGCGACTTGCATGCGGCTATACGCTGCTCGATGGACGGCAGCGCGGTGCGGATTACTCGTTGCCGGCCGCTTGCTGCTCGACCTGCGGCGCGGCGTCGGTCTGCACCGGCGCTTCCGCTTCGGGCTGCGCCGGTTGTGGCGCGGCAGCGGCCTCGGCCTGTTGCTCGGTTTTCGGCTGCTGCGGCGCGCCCTTGGCCGATTGTGCCGCGCCCTTGCCCGGGCGGCGAGCCTTCAGGCGGCGTGCACGCGCCGCATCGTCGTGCGTCACGCGCCCGGCTTCGTTGCCCTGCAAGTCGACGCGCACCGCGTCCTCGACGAGGCAAGACCAGTAGCGATTGCCACGGCACCACGTCGACATCGCTTCGCGCAGTTCGGCTTCGTTGAGGCCGACGGCCTGCGCTTCGCGTGCGAGATCGTCCCAGATGCCGACCTTGAGCGGCACTTTGGGGGCCGGATTCTTCGGGAACGCGCGCGGAAACTTCCGCTGCAGTTTGCCGATCGCGACGATGACCGGATCGACCGGCGCCGCCGGCTTCGCCGAAGCAGGCTTCGCCCGATGCTGCGTCTTCGCGCCAGCACCCAGCTTGGCGCCGCGGGACGGCTGGTCGCCGGACTTCGGCTTCGCGCCGGCGTCCGTCGGCGCTGCCGGCCGCTTTGCGTTGCGCTCCTGCTTGGCCTTCGCTGCGAGCTGCGCCCGCAATTCGGCAAGTTGTTCAAAACCCATAAATTCAATCCACCAGGAATATAAGGTGTGGTTCGTGCGGCCATGCCGCGCGGCACAAAAGCTTCGCCGCCATGCGTGCGGCGGGCCTGCCGCCGATGCGGAACACTACGGGGCCGCATCGCGCACGCCACTCTGTTTTCAGGCACCCGGCCTCGATGCCGGACAAGGCAGGAGTGGAAGTATACCGGTACGCGCGACAGCCGGTTGACTCACCGGTCTGCATTTGCCCGATCCGGGGTGCCGGAAATGCGTCCGCGCGGTCGTGTTGCGCATTATATGGATACGTTTCCGGATGTCACGCCATTCGCGGCCGCTACTGGAAAATTGCGCCGGGCCGGGCCAACGCGCAAGGCGCAAGGCGCAAGGCACGATCTTTCGCTCGACGGACGTCCAACGGCGTCGTGTCACAACCGCGACGGGTCGCGTAGCCGCCGACCTCGCACGCCCCGCCCGCCCGACACCCGTTTGCGCCGGCCGCGATACGCGGCTCGTTGCGTGCGCATCGATCGCGTCGCGAACGAAGATCTCGGAAAGTGCGTAGTATGGCCGAATCGACTTCGTTGGCAGCATGTCCCCGCCTGCTTTTCTCCGCGCGCCCGATCGGCCGGACGCGATCCCGTTGCCTGCGAAAAGACCTGGTTACACGAGATGGAGCGCCAGCATGGTTTCCCAAGACGACACCCCTCATGACGGCCTCACGCGCGAGGAGATTCACCACCGGCAGATCGACATGCGCGGCTATCGGCGCAGCGACGGCCTGTTCGAAGTGACGGCCTGCCTCGCGGACCGCAAGACCAGCGATTTCACGCCGCCCGGCGGCGCGCGAACGGTCGCGGCACTGACACCGCTCCACGATCTCGGCGTGACGCTGGTCTTCGACGTCGACATGGTCGTTCGCGCCGTCTCCACGTTCATGCGTTCGCATCCGTATGCGCAGTGTCCGGGCGGCGGCGACTCGCTGCAGGCGCTCGTCGGATTGAACATCGGCGCCGGCTGGAACAGCGAGGTTCGCAAGCGCCTGCCATCCTGCGATACGTGCACGCACTTGAAGGAACTGCTCGGCCCGATCGCGACGACGGCCTATCAGACGATGGTCGGCATGCGGCGATCGTCGCTCGATTACCGCGACAGCGAAGGGAAGCCGCTCAAGATCGACAGTTGCTACGCCTACGGTGCATCGCGCGATCTCGTGAAACGTCTTTGGCCCGAGTACCACCAGCCTTCGGCACCGACGAAGGGCAGTTGAAGTTCCGACGCTCGGCGGTTCGGCGCTGTTTGCGGAAATTTGCGAAACCGGCAGTGCGCGAACGGCTGCGGGCCGTGCCGGTGTCGATCCGGCAGATCGGTGCCGCCGCACTCGTGATCAGAACACGCCCAGTGCGAGCCCCGCAGCAAGGCCCGCACCGAGTTCGGCGCAGCGGGCAAGCGCATCGCTGTCGATCGTCTTCGTCGCGAGAATGCGCTCCGGCGTCTGCGCATGCGTGCAGACGATCAGGCCGGGCGCAACGCTCTTCAGCCGCCACCCGGTCGCAATCCGGTCGATCTGGCGCAACGCGTTCTGCCCGTCGCTTCCCGCGCAGATCATTGCCGCATACGGGCGGCCGTTCACGCGATCGAGCGCCGCGTAGTAGCAGCGATCGAAGAAATCCTTCATCAGCCCGGACATCGCCGCAAGGTTCTCCGGCGTCGCGAACAGGTATGCGTCGGCGGCCAGCACATCGTCTGCGCTCGTCGCGTCCACACGCTGCAACCTGACGTCGACGCCAGGCTGCTCGCGAGCCGCACCGGCAGCTGCTTCGGCCATCTGTCGCGTGCCTCCGGTCATCGTGTGATAGACGATCAACAGCGTCTTCATGGGTCGTTGCTCGCGTTCGGCTTCGGGTGCGCCGGCAGTATCGTTGAGCCCAGGTCAAATGACCGGCCGGCACGGATGGGCGTCATTTGGCGTTCGTTTTTCCCCGGATCGACCGGTTTGCCTGCTCGTCGACAGCGCGCGCATCGCCATGGTTTCGATCTGCCCGGGGAGCCGGATGCTTCCGGATGTGTCCAGGACCGCGTTCAGTCTTGCCGGCGATGCCGTGCAACGCCGTCGTCGGGTCGCGCGTAGTACGCAAGGAACATATCGGCAGCCGATTCCGCGACTTTCTGCTGCTCCTGCGCCGTCAGCGGCGGCTGGCCCATCGTGATCTGCGGCCAGAAGGCGAATGCCTTCACCGCGCCATGCAACTGATGCGCGGCGAACACCGGATCGGTGACCGCCAGGCGGCCGGCCGCCGCGGCCGCACGCACCCAGACCGTGACATCTTCCTCGCGCTCGCCGAGACGTTCGACCATGTCGCGCGCCCGTTCCGGCGAATGGATTGCCGCGCCGATCGCGACACGCGCCAGTGCGAGAAAGGCCTCGTCGTTCATCAACCGCAATTTGCGGTCGAGCAACGCGAGCAGTTGCTCGCGCAGCGGCACGTCGGCGCGATAGGTCGGCGAACTGCCGGTGCGAGTCGCATCCCACAACTTGTTCAGGATCGCGGCGAACAGCGTCTCCTTACCGGGGAAGTGGTTATAGACGGTGCGCTTCGACACGTCCGCGCGCGCAGCGATACGATCCATGCTCGTCGCATCGTAGCCCGCGGCGAGAAATTCCTCGATCGCCGCATCGACGATGGCCGCGCGCTTTCGGTCGGTCAGGCGCTGAGGGGGAGTGCTGGTATCCATACAGAAATTTTACACCGGGCAGTTTACTTATCCCAAAAATAAACTACACTGTTTAGTGTACTTTATTCTCCGGACGAACCGACATGGCATCGCCTCTCGTTTTGATTCACCGCATTCTGGGTTTCGCGGCCGCCCGACGCGGCCGGACGCTCTCCGGCAGTTCGCCGCAGCACAATGGCGAGCGCTTTGCCAATGTCGCGCCGCGCCCCGCCGAAGGATTGGGCAAGACGCTGGGAATCGCCTGGAACATGCTGGTCAACAAGCCGCGTCATACCGTGCCCGCCGGCGCGTTGCCCGTCGATTCGCTGACCCGCGCGGAACTCGACGCGGCACCCGATCGCAGCCTGTATCGGCTCGGCCATTCGACGCTGTTACTGAAGCTGCGTGGCGAATTCTGGCTGACGGACCCGGTGTTCGCGGAGCGCGCGTCGCCGTTTCGGCGTATCGGCCCCAAGCGCTTTCATGCGCCACCGATCGCGCTGGAGGATCTTCCGCCGCTGCGCGGCGTGATCCTGTCGCATGATCATTATGATCACCTCGACCGCGACACGGTACTCGCGCTGGCCGCCACCACCGACGTGTTCGTGACGACGCTGGGCGTCGGGGATCGGCTGATCGAATGGGGTATCGACGCGAACAAGGTCCGCCAGCTCGACTGGTGGCAAAGCATGGACGTAGCCGGGCTGACGCTGACGGCAACGCCTGCCCAGCACTTCTCCGGGCGCAGCCTGTTCGACGGCAACAGCACGCTGTGGGCGTCGTGGGTGATCGTCGACGATGACTTGCGCGTGTTCTTCAGCGGCGATACGGGTTATTTCGACGGCTTCCGGGAGATCGGCGAGCGCCTCGGGCCGTTCGACGTCACGCTGATCGAAACGGGCGCCTATGATGCGCAATGGCCGTACGTTCACATGCAGCCGGAAGAAACCGTGCAGGCGCATATCGATTTGCGCGGGCGCTGGTTGGTCCCGATCCACAACGGTACGTTCGACCTCGCGATGCATCGCTGGCAGGAGCCGTTCGAGCGGGTCACTGCGCTGGCGCTCGTGCGCGGCATCGAGCTGTCGACGCCCAGAATGGGCGAACATCTCGCTCTCGACGCGCCGCATCGCGGCGAGCGCTGGTGGCGCACGGTCGACGAGCGCGCGGCAACGCCGGCGGCGAAATCGCGACGTTGGCAGCTTTGCGCATCGCAGGCGACGAAGTAGTCCCAATCCGCCAGTCGCCGCACGTGCCTTCCGGGAAGGTGGCCGTGCCGCGGTTCCGAGCGGTGTTCTCGTTGCCCCCAGCACGTCGGCGGCCGCCTGTCGACCCGATTACCCGAGTAGAGAAGCCATGCATCCGACAGCCGTCCGATACATATCCGGCCAACGAAATGATGACGTCGCCATCGCGGCATTCGACCCGGCAGGCCGTCGTTCGACCGGCCGCAACCGCGAGAACGAGCTGCGACAGATGCTCGCAGCGCGCGTCGCGAGATGGACCGAAGGAGTCGATCATCTCGACACGGCCATTCCCAACCTGAGCTTTCATCGAAGGGAAGCGCCGACACAGCCGATGGAATGCATGGTCGAGCCGAGCTTCGGCCTCGTCGTTCAAGGCGCGAAGCGGGTCATGCAGAGCGGCGACGCCTACATCTACGACACAGACCGCTTTCTAATCACGTCACTCGACCTGCCCGGTTCGACGCAGATCATCGAGGCCAGCCCCGACAAACCGTTTCTCGGGCTCGGCCTCAAGCTCGATTTTCGCGTCATGGCCGAATTGATGATGCAAGTCGCGCCGGATCACGACGATGCGCCAGCCGGCCGCGGGCTCGTCGTCGGCGACATGACCGAATCGCTGTACGACGCGCTGAACCGGTTGCTCGCGCTGCTGGATGACCCGAATGCGATTGCCGTTCTCGCACCGTATGTTGAGCGGGAAATTTACTATCGACTGCTGACGAGCGATCAGGGCGCCCGCCTGCGTCAGATCGCGTCCGCCGGCAGTCAGTGCAACCGCGTGTCACGCGCGATCCAGTGGTTGCGCGCTCACTATGACGAGTCGTTGCGTGTCGATGATCTCGCGGCGCAGGTTCAGATGAGCAGTTCGACCTTCCATCACCACTTCCGTCAACTCACCGGCATGAGTCCTCTGCAGTACCAGAAATGGATACGGCTCAACGAGGCACGTCGGCTGATGCTGGCGGAGCGGCTCGACGCCGCATCGGCAGCATTCAGGGTCGGGTATGCGAGCCCGACCCAGTTCAACCGGGAATATAGCCGGCTGTTCGGCAACTCTCCGCGACGGGATATCGATAGCCTAAGGGGTGGCGGGGATGTCGCCCTGTCGATCGTCGCGAGTTATTGACGGCGGCACGGTGGGCGGGGATGTGTCAGCTATTACGGGTGAACGGCGCGGGACTGGCGCCTCGCATGCGGGGTCGAGCAGGCTCAGACGGAAAGGAAGCGCCAAACGCCGATATGTTTTCAACTCGGATGAATTGCTCGGCGTCTCCCTTGCTGCTTCTTGCCAAACATCGCCGACGTGTATCGTGCGGCGGGGGCCATACTTTCACCTCTCATTCGGCTACAGGCGAACCGCTCCCGACTGACGATTTCGGCGGAGCGGAGCTTCCCCTTTCCAAAGGCTAGGTCGTACCGGCCGCACTCCCGGATTCCCTCCATAGATCCCGAGTGTCAATTTCTCCTCGCGATACTTCGCGACTCCGTTAATGGGGAGGCCGACGCATGCGTTGTCACGTGACAACTGGCGCTAAATATCAGGGTACCCAGCACTCAATGGAACGGCCCGCGCGCCCCAGTGATGCACTGATCCTCAGCACTTCGGCACCGCCGGCGGCCGCTCATCGAAAAACGTATCATGAATTACACAACACGTATCAATTACAACAAATCGCGCCTCAGCCATACCCGCCCTCGTTGCCCACACCCCAAAAAACCATACGCCCCCATTTCTGGGCGGCATCCGGCTCATTTTGCGTGAAACAACATGAAGAACATGCCGCAAACCATTGCCGCGCAAGGATTTCCGGCGAGTATCGATTTTTGGGAAATGTTTCACGACCCGACCCGTTTGAGTCGCTACATGTCGCACACCTATGCATTCGGCACCAAAAGTGGGCCACATTGCGGGGATCTCGCGCATAACCTCCCTCCAGCGCGAGTACGTGATACTCGCCACGAAACCAGTCCCCTGCCCTATTGGCCTATGCAAAAGGCAATATGGATTTTCGCGCCCCGTTAAATGGGGTCATATCGATGCTTCCCTCATATCTCGTTAGAACATATGCGGGTAATCTCTCGGCGCGTTGGGTCAGCGCCCTGAGCGTATGTGGACGATAAAGGGATCCACGGGACTCGCCGAGCATGTCTGTACCGCGCCACTCCCGACGCTCCTTGCAACGCCTCCCGGCGACACCCCATTTCTATACAGCGTCCAGTCGCTCGAACTGCTAGGCACCCATTCCTGTTGTCACGTGACAACGCCTCTTGATAACCTACCGACGAGCCAGCTGGACCGGAAGCTATCGGCGATGCCTTCCTTTCTAAGCAGTATGTCCGCTACGCCACGAGCATGGGCATGGGCATGGGCATGGGCATGGGCAAAGAGGACTACTTCTTGGCGATCGCAAAGCTGCTCCTGGGACGTGTGCTTGGCTCTGTTTGTCACGTGACAACTCACGACCTTGCCAGCTAGACGTACGTCGTGGTTATGCGGCGTGCATCGGCAATTCAAGTGAAGCGACTCTCCGTGGCGCAAGCCTCAATCACCTTGAAAACTTTCGCTCGACGTGGCCGCCCTCGATGCGATCAATCTCCGGCAGCTTGTCACGTGACAACCGCCCCCCTTCGATACCTCGCAACATCAACGACTCGGATTCGTATCGAATTTTCTATTGGAAGCGCGGCGAGACATCAATTCTCCGTATGACGGTTTCATTGTTGATCTCAACCATGGTTGGTGTTTTCCGTATTTTCCGTTCGTTCGCGTAACCGAGCTCCACGATTTTGTCCTTTTTAGCCAATGCAAGAATGACGCTTTGGCCATTCGGCATATTTGTCACGTAACAACCACAAGGATCAAACGATATCCACGGCCTCGAACACTTTTCTGGACATTTTGATAATAATTGCATATATTATGCAAAACTCCTTGGAGGGATTTAATGGCTTTCAAGATCGCCGTCAGCAATCAAAAAGGTGGGACTGGAAAGACGACCATCTCCGTCAACATCGCGGCTGCGTTCGAAGCCGGCGGCAATAAAGTCGCGTTGATCGATGCCGACCCTCAGGGCACTTCCGTCCGTTGGGTCACGAGCGGCGAGAACACGCTGCCGATGACGGTCCTTTCGCTGGCTCCCGCCGGCCGCGGCATCGGGGGCGAGATCAAGAAGCAGGACGCGAACTTTGATGTGATCGTGGTCGACTGCCCCGGCAACCTCGAAGATCCACGTATCGCATCCGTCCTGGAAGTGGCGGACTTCTGCCTGGTGCCGCTTTCGCCATCGCCGGCCGATCTGTACAGCACGGTCGCGATGATCCGCATGATCGAGTCGATGCGCGCCGTTCGAAATCCTCAACTTTCTTCCGCATTAATGCTGAATAGCGTTAATGGAAAAACTAAAATGCGTGAAGAAATTTTAAAAATTCTACGGGCTGAAGAAATAGGGGAGCATCTGCTCGACAGCCAGATCGCGCAACGCGAGGTCTATCGTCAGACGTTCGCGCTCGGCACCACGATCCATCACCACAATCGATATCTGAAGGGCCTGAAGGAAGCCCGCGCGGAAATCGAAAAGCTGGTCACGGAAATGGCCCAATACATCGCGTCGACGCGCGCTACCGGAGCCGCCCATGGCTAAGGACACCTCGAAAGACAAGAAACCGACCGGCAATCTGCATCTCGCAGCCGGCCTGTTGCGCGGACTCGCGCAGGAAAATGCGGCGCTCGAAACGCGGCTGCCCGAGCCGGTGGCCGCACCGGCTGCCGTCGTCGAAGCGGCGCCTGCCAATGGCCAAGCCGCAACCGCGCCCGCCGGTACGCCCGAGCTCGGCGCGCCGCAGAAGGTGCTGGTCAAGGACTGCATCCCGAACCCGTTCAACCCGCGCGTGTTCTACTCGGAATCGAGCCTGCACGAGCTCGCGCTGACGTTGAAACGGGAAGGGCAGATCGAGCCGATCAAGGTCACGCGGCTTCCCGAGTTCCCGGGCAAGCTCGTCGTGATCGACGGGCAACGCCGGCTGCGCGCGACGAGCATCAACGGCGACGAGACGATCAATGCGACGTTCCGCACGGATCACACGCCCGAGCAGCTCTATACGATCGCGTATCGGGCGAACCACGACCACGAACGCCAGACGATCTTCGACGATGCGATCGCGTGGAAACGTCTCCTGGACGAGAAGGTCTTTTCCGACCAGAACACGCTGGCGGAGAAAATCGGCAAGGACAAGGCCTCGATCAGCAAGACGCTGTCGCTCAACGCGCTGCCGAATACGCTGCTGGAGCGGATGGCCAGTGCGAACGACGTGGTCGGTCTGCAGGCTGCGTACTTCCTGAAGCTGATCTTCGAACGCCTCGGCGAGACGACGGCCGATCGGCTGCTGACGGCCGTGATCGACCGAAAAAAATCCGTCCGCGATCTCGAGAATTTCCTGCGTGCGCAGAGCGACGGCGCCAGGAAGGCCGGGCGTACGCGCTACAGCGTTCGTCATGACTTCGCGCTCGAATCGCGCGCGATCGGCCAGTTGAAGACGTATCCGGACGGGCGTCTGGACCTGCAGCTCAAGGGCGTCGACGCATCCCACCAGGAAGCGCTTGCCGACAAGCTCAAGACGGTCATCGACGCGTACGTCGCAGAGCTGGCCACGGCCCCGTCGAAGTAACGCGCTATCGGCAAAAGGCCTCGCCTTCGCGCTGCGCCATCAAGCCGGACCTCGAAACGGTCCGGCGCATGGTGCGCACGACGGCGAGGCCTCGGTCAGTTGCCTGCGAGACTGCTCTTGAGCAGGAATTCCAGCAGGTCGTCCGAGGTCGGCTCGCCCCACGTATCGAGCGCGAGCCACCGGAAGAAACTGGTTTGCGCGAGCTTGCTCGCCTTCTTCTTCGGCGACAGCGTCAGGTCCTTCGAACCCGCCACCGTCTCGTTGTAGCGCTCGATCAGCTTGGTCTGGTCGTCGATCTCCAGCTCGCGGAAATACGCGCCGGCTTCCTCGACCTTCGCCGCCAGATACTTGTCGCGAATCTGTTCCTGCTTGCTCTGCGCGGATTCCTTCGCCGGTGCGGCCGCTTCGGTTCCCTGCCCATCGGCCAGCGTGTAGCCGTGCGTCAGCGCCTTGCGGAAGTACGCGGCGACGTTGTCGACCGGCGTCGCATTCTTCTTCGTAGTCCGATTGAGCGTATAGGCGATCGCCGCCTTGATGCGCTGCACGCCGTATTGCGTGATCAACCGGCGCGCTTCCGAGCGCGGAATGCCGAACTTCGCGACCTCCTCAACCAGCGCTTCGTTCTTGACGTCGCCGTCTTCGACCGTATCGGTGCTCTGCTTGCGCGTCACCTTGAACTGCACGGCTTCCACGCTACGGCCGGATTTGTGTTCGATCAGCTCGAGCGTGTGGTCCGATACTTCGTTCACCTCCTGGATGCACGGCACGAGGACCTTGCTCTTGAACAGCTTGTATTCCTTGTACGACTGCGATGCCTTGTCCTGGCCGAGGATGAGGTCGCGGAATTTCGGCAGCGGAATCTTCGCGGTGATGCCGATTCCCTCGTAACGCACCGTGTTTTCCCACAGCGCGAGCGAATGCGACCGCCGGAACTCGCGGGCGATCCGCATATCGATCAGCGCGTAGATTTCGGGATTGAGCAGTTCGCTGCGAATCTGGTCGGAGAAGCTGTACTTCAGCACCGATTGCTCGAGCTCCGCGCCGGCGAGCAGGCCCGACGCTTTCCAGACCGTCGAACGGTCCGCGGCCAGGTAGTCCCAATTGACGACGGTACTGATCAACGAGTTGACCGTGTCCTTCACGTATTTCGTGTTGTTGCTGTTCAGCCCGCTCTCGTGCGACAGCGACGCGATCGAGATCGAGAAGCTCGTTCGGCCCGGTTCGAACGCCTCCTGCCGAAGCGCGTTCTTGATCAGCGAACTGAACATCTTGCGCTGCTGCAGACCGATCTTGCCGGACTTCGGTGCGATATGAATCGCCTGGACCGCCTTGCGCAGCAAGTCGGGCGGCTCGGGTGTCTGAAACAGCGAAACCTGTTTGTCTGAGCCTTTGCTTGCGGGCTTGCGCGGCATCGTGGTGTCCGGGGAAGGTTGCCTTATTGAGAGCGGACTTTATACCTTTTCGCGTCGTGGAGCAACGTTCATGCTCAAGCATTACTTTCACTATCTTTTCTAAGTATATGATATGGAAGGAAAAGTGCCGATTTCACGTTTTAGACAGAACCCCATATCCGTCTACCTTTTGATCAAAATTCCTCCCAAAAGCTGCTACCTTTCCCGTCCGCACCGCGAAACCCGGCACAAGATTTGCCACCACGAAGGTACCCATCCATGGGGCAAACGAATGGAATCGAGATCGTCGGAAGGAGTCGTGGTGCCCTGCAACACGGCTCCGCTTTTCTCCCATAACTTGCTACCTTTTCCGATTCCCATAGGAGGGTACCTGTCGGCGTCGTCAACGTCATTGCTTTCCGTCCCGATGGTAGAAATCACACCCATAAAAGGCTACCTTCCGGATTCCCCATAAAAGGCAACCTGTCCGCGGCCCCGGTCCTGTCTATGGGAAAGCTTCTTGGGACCGTTGAGCACCGGACATCGAATCGATCGAAACCGGCTCCCATACATGGGTACCTTAGAGATTCCCCATAACCGGCTACCAGAAGAAAATCTCTGTGCACCGACTCAACGACGGACCAAGAAAAGCACCCCATAAAAGGCTACCTTCACGCGTTCCCATAGACGACTACCTCACGCGATTTACCGTCGATTTCCCATAACCGGATACGTTCGCCCCATATCCACAACCCTGATTTCCCACAACCCGGTACCCCAAACCCCAAATCCACAGACCTGAAGCCCCAAACCCTTCCACCTGTGCTCCCATAAATGGGTACCGAACACCGTTCAAACCCATGCCAGGCAAGGCTGTGAGCCGTCTAAAAGTAGTTAAAGAAGTAAACGTGGTTTACCAAAGATGTAAACACACGTGTGCTTCCACAGAAAGGCGAACCCCATAAACCGCTACCAATGGGAGTCGTCCATGGGAAGCCGACCGTCCAGATCTCTCGATCCAGGCCCACTCGGCCGCGTTTGACCCGCTGCTCCTGAAAGGCTTCAGGCCTGGTAAGGCATTCCGAAGAGGTGAGTGCCCACTAACAAACCCCCGAAACGTAGAAAGTTATGGGAGGAAATCCCAGGATTCAGCGTAGAGGTTCCCGTTTATGGGACCCAAAAACCGGCCCCCGGCCCTCTTGGCACCGGTGATCGGCCAGTGGAGCGGAACCGGTCGCTTTCCTGCACGGCAGTTCGAAATCATCCTGGACTGCCCACGAATGGTTTTTTGTACTCGCACAGCCTCGTCTACGGACAAGTTTTTGTCGATCGCCTGTGACGCTGCTCGCCAAATTTAGCCTGTGGACTGTGGCGGAGGAATCCGCGCCGGGCTGCTTTTCATCTCCACGCCGCGTCCGTTTTTCTACCTTTGGAACCACGGTCGGGAAGTTTTGCTGTGCCCGCCACAGGGGACGCTGGACTCGTACCACGGCCCGAAAAGCAGACCGGGTGCCAAAATGTCGTCGCACAGTGCGCCGCTTGGGACGACTTGACGGAGTTCATCGACATCGTTGCCAGTGAACGTGAAGGTGCCGTCTGTGCTGAAGCTCACCGCAACCGATTTCCACGATGCTCCCGAACCTGCTCACCTTTCCCCCGAAGCGGAATCCCGTAAAAGCTCACCGATCGGATAAAGCACAGGTATAAGCAAGCTGTGCAGATCGCCGCTCCGTCCACATAAGGCACCATCGATGGGAGCAAACAAGAAACGATCGGCATCGATACGTGACACCCGACGCGTCGGCAAGCACGGCCGCATCGACGGACAGGCCTTCGCGCCATATGCACCTCCACCGGACGAGCGCTGATCGCTCATGTCGGGTTGCAGCGCATTCGTGCAACCAATCGAGCCGACGTCGTCACCGCTCGCACTAGCCCGGCCTTTTTCGTCAGACCTGCCGGTCGACAGGGAGCCTTGTCTCCACAGGTAACCTTTTGCATCACAAGGCGGCAACGGTTGCCGCACGAATCGCTGCACCCCGCAACGACGCAACGTAATCGCCTTGATCGTCGACGAAGCGAATCGTGGTCGTTTATGGGAGGAACCGTCGCTCGAGCCGCATCGAACGTGCGGATCGACTGCCGCTGCGGTGATCGCGCAAGCACGACGATACTCACGTCGCGTATCAGCGTATCGGTATCACCACCCGTGAAACAGCCATCGGCGTCTCGCGTACCGCGATTTCCGTCATCGAGCGCGGGACCCACGTTGTCTCCCATACGTATATCCCCAATTCCGTCAGCACGTTGACGCCACAATTCTTGCGACACGGTTATGATGCACAGGTCCTGATCGCGACATGACGACCGATCAGGGCAGGGGCGGTATCTCGATGGTTTTTCAAACCGTGATGGTCATCAAAAAAGAGAGTTCAGCGATGCGAATCCAGATCAGAAAACTCACGCTGGCTGCTACTGCAGCCGCTTTCCTGTTTGGCTCGGCCGTTCCGGCTTTTGCGCAGGAAACCGCCAGCGCACCGGCTGCGCAGGACGCCAAGGCCGCGAAGAGCGAAGCACGCAAGGCGGCCAGGGCCAAACGCAAGGCCGAACACAAGGCCGCACGTGCGAAGAACACCGCCGAGCTGAAGAAACTCGAAGACGCCGGTTACAAGCCGGCGGCCAATGATCCGAACTATCCGCAGAACCTGCAGAACGCGGAGAAGAAGGCCGGCGCAGCCAGCCAGTAAGCGTTGTCCGGCGGCAAGCCACGGCTCCATCCGCGGCTTGCCGCGTGCGTCGCGATCACGCGGTGCACGAAGGCAAACACGTTCCGCGGGTTTATCCAATTTGATTCGGAATCCTGCTAATCTTGAAAATGTACGCCACGCAGGCAGGGGTGGTGAGCGCCATCCACCCTACATAGTCGTGCTTCCCGTTGCCTTCAGCCAGTCCTTGAACGCGCGTACGGCGTCATCGTCCGCACGTGCGGATGCCACATACGTGAAGTAGCGCCACGGTGGCAGCGCCGGTTCGCTGAACGGCTGCACGAGCCGGCCTTCGGCGATGTCGTCGGCGACTAGCGCGATCGGCCCCATCGCGACGCCGAGCCCATCGAGCGCGCCTTGCAGCGTCAGGTAGAAATGCTCGAGCGTGAGCGAGTGCCGCGGCACGAGATGCGGATGCCCGGCCGCCGCGAGCCATTCCGGCCACATGCCGGGGTAGGTTGCCGCGTGCAGCAGCGTGAAGCCGGCGAGATCGGCAGGTGTATCCAGCGACCGGCCCTCCAGCAACTTCGGCGCGCACACCGGCAGCCGGACCTCGGACAGGAATTCCTCCGCGACATACCCGTCGATCGCCTGCGGGCCGCCGCGAACGATCAGGTCGACCTTGTCGCGCAACTTGTCGATCGGTTCGTTCGACGTCGACAGCCGCACCTCGATGGCCGGATGCGCGACCTGGAACGACGACAGCTTCGGGACGAGCCAGCGCAGCGAGAACGTCGCGGGCGCGCTGACGCGCAGCACGCGCTGCTGCGCGTGGCCGAAATGCTGCGCGGTGGCGAGCGCGATCCGGTCGAACGAAGCGCCGACCTCGGCGAGGTACGCGCGTCCGGCCGCGGTCAGTTCGACGCGCCGGTTGTGGCGTTCGAACAGCGGCCGCCCGAGCCATGCTTCCAGTTGCTGCACATGCCGGCTGACCGCGCCGTGCGTGACGCACAGCTCGTCCGCGGCCAGCGTGAAGCTGCCGAGCCGCGCGGCGGCTTCGAACGCGCGCAGCGAATTCAATGGAGGGAGTCGTCGGGCCATTGCATCGTTTCGTGTGAGATTTACTCACACGATGGTTCAGGTTTAATCGTTTGATCGGGTGATCCGGCTCCGCCAATATGGCACACAAACGACCCACCTGGCCGAACCAGTGTCTGAATTTCTCACATGGAGTACGGAGCATGCCGAACGTGGTGGTAGTGGGCGCCCAATGGGGCGACGAAGGCAAGGGGCGCGTCGTGGACTGGCTGGCGGCGCAGGCCGATCTCGTCGCACGCTACAACGGCGGTCACAACGCGGGCCACACGCTGGTCGTCGGCGGCAACACGTACAAGCTCGCGCTGCTGCCGAGCGGTATCGTGCGCGGCAAGCGCGGGGTGATCGGCAACGGCGTGGCACTCGACCCCGAAGCGCTGCTCGCGGAAATCGGGCGGATGGCCGAGCTCGGGTTGTCGGTGACGCCGGACAATCTGTCGATCGCCGAGAACGCGACGCTGGTGCTGCCGATCTATCGCGCGATCGACCAGGCGCAGGAGCGTTTGCGCCGCGAACCGATCGGCACCACGCTGCGCGGGATCGGGCCGGCCTACGAGGACAAGGTCGGGCGTCGCGGGCTGCGCGTCGGTGATCTCGCGGAACCGGACGGACTCGCCGCCAAACTCGACGTGCTCGTCGACCATCACAACGCGTGGTTCCGCGGCCTGGGGCTCGACGAGTACGATCGCGACGCGATGCTGGCGACGCTGGTCGCGCTCGCACCGAAGATCCTGCCGTTCGTGCGTCCGGTCTGGGCCGACCTCAACGACGCGACCGATCGCGGCGAGCGCATCCTGTTCGAGGGTTCGCAGGCCGTGATGCTGGACATCGACTGGGGCACGTACCCGTTCGTGACGTCGTCGGGCACCGTGGCATCGGCCGCGGCCGCCGGCACCGGGCTCGGTGCGGCGAAGCTCGGCCATGTGCTGGGTGTCACGAAGGCGTATGCGACGCGGGTCGGCGGCGGCCCGTTCCTCACCGAGCTGACCGGCGCCACCGGCGAAACGCTGCGTGCGCGCGGACAGGAGTTCGGCGTCAATACCGGCCGGCCGCGACGCTGCGGATGGCTCGACGCCGCGCAACTGCGCCAGGCCGTCAGGATCTCGGGCATCGATTCGCTGGCGCTCACCAAGCTCGACGTGCTCGACGGCTTCGAGTCGATCGCGCTGTGCGTCGGTTACGAATTCGACGGCGCGCGCGTCGATCATCTGCCCGCGAGCCTCGATGCGCAGTCGCGCGCGAAGCCGCTCTACGAATGGTTCGAAGGCTGGCAAGGCTCCGTGAAGGGCGTGCGCGAGCGGGCGGCGCTGCCGCGGGCCGCGCAGGATTTCATCGCGCGTATCGAAGGCGTGGCGGAGGCGCCGGTTTCGATGATCACGACCGGCGCGGAGCGCGACGACACGATCGTGTTGCGCGATCCGTTCGATGCGGCCGCCGCCGCGTAACGTGCGAGACGCGAAGGGCATCGATCGACGAGCGGTATCGTGGCCGGCAGGTCGTTTTTGCCGACCGTTCCCGTTGGTTCGTCGACCCATCCGGTACGAGTGGGCGACCGGCCCGGATGCCCGCGGCGAACGGCTCGGCGGCACGATTCGGCATCCGGACCGTGCCGCATACGGCGAACTGGACACGCCTGCAACGCTGCTGTACTGTTCCGCACAATTCGCGCCAGACCGGCTCGTGCCGGCGCCGCCGGCCCCCTGGCCGCACGGCGGCGCGACGTGACAATCCCGGGGGCAGGTCGATGGACACGTTACAGATGATGCGCATTTTCGTCCGGGTCGCGGAGGAGGGCAGCTTCACGAGCGCGGCCCAGCGCCTGGACATCACGACGGCCTACGCGTCGCGCTCGGTCGCGCAACTCGAAACGCATCTGCGCACCCGCCTGCTCAACCGCAGCACGCGCCGCATCGCGCTGACCGACGCCGGGCAGCGCTATCTCGACCGCTGCCAGCGCATCCTCGGCTATATCGACGAAGCGGAAGCCGAGGCGGCCGATGCACAGGCGAAGCCGTCCGGACGGCTGCACGTTCACGCGACGACGAGTTTCGGCCAGTCCTACGTGATGCCCGCGGTCGTGCGTTACCGCGAACGCTATCCGTCGGTCGCGGTCGAGCTGACGCTGTCGCAGCATGTGCCCGACATCATCGACGAAGGCTACGACGTGTCGCTGCAATTGAGCACGACGGAGCTGCCCGATTCCGGGCTGGTGTCGCAGCGGCTCGGCGACGTGGGCAGCGTGCTGTGCGCGTCGCCTGCCTATCTGGAGGCGCGCGGCACGCCGCGCACGGTGAGCGATCTCGCCGGACATGCGTGCCTGCGGCTCGTCACGCCGCTCTTTCCGCGCGACCGCTGGCATCTCGACGGCCCGAACGGCCGCGAAACGGTCGAACTGCCGCTGCCGGATTTCCAGGTGAATATCGCCGATGCGCTCGGCACCGCGCTGCGCGCGGGGCTCGGGATCGGCTCGCTGCCGATGTCGGCGGCGCTGCCCGCGCTCGCGAGCGGCGCGCTGGTGCGCGTGCTCCCCGATTACCGGCTGCAGAAGCTCACGGTCTACACGTTGTATGCGTCGCGTCAGTATCTCGATGCGAAGATCCGCACGTTCGTCGATTTCCTGCGGGAATGCGTGCCGGAGATGCTGGCCGCCGACGAGGCTGCGTTGAACGCTTGTTGCGCGTCCCGCCATTCCTGATCACGCATGATCGGTACGTGAGTGCCGCGCACGGACTTTCGGCTTGATGGAAATGGTTCGCATTCCTTTATTAAAAGCGAATGGCGCAGGAATGTGTGCGGACCGTTTCCGCTAACGATGCCGGTGCCATCGGCATGCCCTTATGAAAACGCTCGCTTTCGATATCGAGCATCGTTGGTTCGGCATGCGGTAGCTGCCTTTTAGAATCGGTTCGACCTGCTTCATCGCATGCGCGCTCCTTGCGCGTCCACTTCATCGAACCCGAAACGACATGGCAGATCGACACTCCAGCATCCGCCGCCGGCTCATTCATGCCGGCCTGGCGATCGCGGCAGGCGCGGCCGCCCACCCCGGCCTTGCGCTGGCCAACGGGGCCGGCGCGCGTACGTTGCGCATCGGTTATCAGAAAGGGCCGCTCAGCCTGCTGAAGGCGCGCGGCACGCTGCAGGGCAAGCTCGCGACACTCGGCGTGAACGTCACGTGGACCGAGTTTCCGTCGGGCCCGCCGCAACTCGAGGCGCTGAACGCGGGATCGATCGATTTCGGCGACGTCGGCGAAGCACCGCCGATCTTCGCGCTCGCGGCCGGTGCGCCGCTTGTCTACTACGCGCAGACGCCGGCCGGTCCGGCAGCCGAAGCCGTGGTCGTCGCGAAGGATTCGCCGGTCAGGACCTTTGCCGACCTGCGCGGCAAGCGCATCGCGCTGGTGAAGGGATCGAATACACACTTCCTGCTGGTGAGGCTGCTGCAGGCCGCGAAGCTCGGCTACACCGACGTCACGCCGGTCTGGCTGTCGCCATCCGATGCGCGAGCGGCGTTCGAGAACCGTTCGGTCGATGCGTGGATCATCTGGGATCCGTTTCTCGCGGTGGTCCAGCAGGCATTCGGCGCGCGTATCGTCGCGGACGGCACGGGGCTCGTCGAGAACCGCAGCTACTATTTCGCGTCGCGCACGTACGCGCAGCGCAATGCCGACGTGCTCGACGCGGTCGTGTCGGAACTGGCGACGGTCCAGCGCTGGCTCGATGCGAATCGCGCGCAGGGCGCGGCCGAATTCTCGAAGCTGTGGGGCATTCCGGAGCCGGCCGTGGCGCTCGCGTTTCACCGCGCACGCTTCGGCGTCGAGCCCGTCACCCGCGACACGCTCGCGTACCAGCAGCGCATCGCGGACGTGTTCTTTCAGGCCGGCATCCTGCCGAAACGCGTCGACGTCAGCCACGCTGCGCCGCCCTCGCTCGCGTGAACGTGTAGCCGGCCCGACGATCGGGTTCGCGGCGAGCAACGTCCTCGCTTGCGAAATCCGGTCATGGCGCGACCCGCGAGAACGGCACCGCTTCGCCGCGCAGCCTCGCGACGTCGCGGCCCGGTGCGTCGCCGAACAGCCGGGCGTATTCGCGGCTGAACTGCGACGCACTCACATAGCCGACGCTTCGGCACGCCTGCCGCGCATCCATCGCCGACAGGCACATCAGGCGGCGCGCCTCCTGCAGCCGCAGCACCTTCTGGCATTGCAACGGACTCATCGACGTGACCGCGCGGAAGTGATGGTGGAAGGTCGACGGGCTCATCTCCACCTGTCGCGCGAGCGCGTCGACCGCCATCGGATCGAGGTAGTGGTCGCGAATCCATGCGACGGCGCGCGAGATGCGCTGGGTCGTCGAACCGGCGTCGCCGATCTGCGCGACGCGTGTGCCCGACGGCCCGCGCAGCAGCCGGATGAGGATTTCGTCGACGATCAGCGGTGCGAGCAGGTCGAGATCGTCCGGTTGTGCGATCAGTTGCATCAGCCGCGCGACGGCGTCGACGATTTCGGGCGTCGCGTCGAGCGTGTCGAGCGCGCCGTAGTCGACCGCCTTCGGCAGTCCGTGCGGAAAGACGACCGGCGTGAGCGCCGCGATGCGGCGCGGATCGAGTTCGAGTTGCGCGTAAAGGAACGGCTCGGCCGGGTTCGCGCGCGTCACGCGTCCGGTCACGGGCAGGTCGGCGGTGGCGACCAGCATCCGCGATTCGTTGATCCCGTAGGTAGCGTCGCCGACCCGCATCGATTTCGCGCCTTGCCCGACGATGCTCAGGCACGCGTGGTGCACACCGTGGTTCCACTGCGGCGACGGTGCGGAAGCGCGCGCGATGCGCATACCGCGCAGCGGCAGGTCGAACATGCCGTCGTGCGGCGCGTACGCGGCGATCAGCGCCGCGAGCCGGGCCGTGGTTGACCGGGCGGGCCACCGGGCATCGTGATCCAGCGGGGTGCGCGGTTGCGGCGGCGTTCGGGCGTCGATTTCCATGTTGGGTGAGCGGTTGGCGGAGTGAGCGGTGCAATGCGTGCGGCCGCGATCCCCTGTCGAGGCACATGGCACGGCGCTCACATCGTACGGCGAGTCGAGCGCGCGGGATTGCCTAAACCTGTCCGAAATTAGCCCGATCATCCGGACCTGCATGGTCGGCGGCCGCGTCGCCCGTCGGTGCAGAGTGTGCAGCGCACAAATTCGGAAATTAAGGCAAAACAATCGCAGGATCGGGCAAGCCATTTTCCGGCGGTTTCCCTACCATTGCACCTGCTGAAGGAAATGCGATTCAGCACGCCCGGATGTTGCGGGCCACACCGTCCGCGTGATGCGCGGACGCCGCCGGCCTTGTCGCGTGCGTCGCCGCCGCGAATCGCCGGAAAAGACTCAGGACTGCTACTGAATGATCGTGCATCGGGCTTGCCGAGGCCGGTTTGCGCCCGTTGCAAGCCGGCGCGTGCCCGTCGCGAGCGTGCCGACCGACCCGGCTGAGCCGGTGGCGGGGCCGCTGCATTGGCCGGGCCGATGCGGGCCGGCATCGGGTGCAGGTAGACGGGCAGTCGTCCGCGCAGGGGAATCCGGACAAATGGACCAACTTCAATCGATTCGGGCATTCGTGACGGTGGCAAGGGAAGGCGGGTTTCGCCGGGCGGCGACGCGGCTGCGCGTGTCGACGGCGATGGCGAGCCGGCTGGTCGACGCGCTCGAGACGCGCCTCGGCGCGCGCCTGCTTCAACGCAGCACTAGCCACCAGTCGCTGACGGAAATCGGCGAGCTGTATCTCGCGCGCGTCGAGCGGATTCTCGGTGCGATCGACGAGATCGACGGCCGTTTCGTCGCGATGGGCAGCAAGCCGGAAGGGGTATTGCGCGTGGCCGCACCGGTCGCGTTCGGGCTCAGCCAGTTGAGCGCGCTGCTCGATCGTTTCGTGCACCGGTTTCCGGACGTGCGGCCGACCGTGACGCTGACCGATGCCCACGTCGACCTGACTGCCGAGGACATCGACGTCGCGTTCCTGACGGACGGCATGCCGGTGTCCGGCGCACACGCGTTGCATACGCTGGCCGCGTACGAATCCGTGCGGGTCGCGGCGCCGGCTTACGTCGCCGCGCACGGCGGCGCGGCCGCGTCGGGCGACTGGCCGGACATCGCGGCCGTGCGGCTGGAGCTGCCGGCGGCCGATGACGACCCCATGGCCGGGATGCGATCCGGTGGGGCAACCGGCAATGCGGGCGTCGGCCATCTCGAGATGGCGCGGCGGCTGGCCGTGGCCGGCATGGGCGCCGCGGTGCTGCCCGCGTATCTCGTCGACGCCGATCTGGCGGCCGGCACGCTGGTGCGCGTGGCCCCACTGCACCCGCTCGCGCCCGTCACGCTGAAGCTCGCGCATGCGCGCGCCGCGCGTTTGCCGGCCGCCGCGCGCGCGTTCATCGAATTCGCCGGCGCCGCATTCCGGCCCGCGCGCTAGCGGTCTGGCCGAACCCCCGGCACCGCGCGCCCGCGAAGGCCGCGGGCTCGCCGTTCTTTTTTCGGAAGCAGTTCGGCAAACGAACGCTCCGCCGGGTGCAACGCACACCCGCAACACGCGTCCGCATCCGCGGCGGACCGGACACAGCAGGTCCGCCGCGCGTCAGGGCCATGAGGAGATCTGGTGATTCCCATTGAAGGTCGTCTAATTGTGAGAGGTCGCTCCATGCGCGTCGAACGGGTTCCATACCGCTTAATCACTGCCGCAACGGCCGCCGTTTTCCTGGCCGCGTGCGGGAAAAAAGAATCGGCACCGCCGCCGCAAACGCCGGAAGTCGGCGTCGTCACCGTGCAGCCGCAAGCCGTGCCGGCGGTGACCGAACTGCCGGGCCGCACCAGCGCGTTCCTAGTCGCGCAAGTGCGTGCACGGGTCGACGGCATCGTGCTGCGCCGTGAATTCACCGAAGGCACCGACGTCAAGGCCGGTCAGCGCCTCTACAAGATCGATCCGGCACCGTACATCGCGGCCCTGAACAGCGCGAAGGCGACGCTCGCGAAGGCGCAGGCGAACCTCGTCACGCAGAACGCGCTGGTCGCGCGCTACAAGGTGCTGGTGGCCGCGAACGCGGTCAGCAAGCAGGACTACGACAACGCGGTCGCCACCCAAGGCCAGGCCGCGGCGGACGTCGCGGCCGGCAAGGCGGCGGTCGACACCGCGCAGATCAACCTCGGCTATACGGACGTCGTGTCGCCGATCAGCGGCCGCGTCGGCATCTCGCAAGTGACGCCGGGTGCATACGTGCAGGCGAGCCAGGCGACGCTGATGTCGACCGTGCAGCAGCTCGATCCGGTGTACGTCGACCTCACGCAGTCGAGCCTCGAAGGGCTGAAGCTGCGTCAGGACGTGCAGAGCGGCCGTCTGAAGACGAGCGGCCCGGGCGCGGCGAAGGTGTCGCTGATCCTGGAAGACGGCAAGACCTACTCGGAGCCGGGCAAGCTGCAGTTCTCGGACGTGACGGTCGACCAGACCACCGGCTCGGTGACGATCCGCGCGGTGTTCCCGAACCCGAACCGCGTGCTGCTGCCGGGGATGTTCGTGCGCGCACGGATCGAGGAAGGCGTGAACGAGAACGCGTTCCTGGTGCCGCAGATCGGCGTCACGCATGACCAGAAGGGGCAGGCGATCGCACTCGTCGTGACCGCGGCCAACAAGGTCGAGATGCGTCCGTTGACGACGACCGGCACGTACGGCCAGAACTGGATCGTCGAAGGCGGCCTGCAGGCGGGCGACCACGTGATCGTGCAAGGCGTCGACAAGGTGCGCCCGGGCGCGACCGTGAAGACCGTCGCCGCGCAGCTCGCCCCGGCGCCGGACGCCGCATCCGCCACATCGGCAGGCGCCGCGCCGGCGAGTACCGCGACGAGTGCCGCAGCGAGTTCGGCCGCCGCGTCGAGCGCGCAATAACAGGGAGTCCTTTTCATGGCCAAGTTCTTTATCGATCGCCCGATCTTCGCGTGGGTGATCGCGATCGTGCTGATGCTGGCCGGCGTCGCATCGATCTTCAAGATGCCGATCGCGCAGTATCCGACGATCGCACCGCCGACGATCCAGATCCAGGCGAACTATCCGGGCGCTTCCGCGAAGACGGTGGAAGACACGGTGACGCAGGTGATCGAGCAGCAGATGAGCGGGCTCGACAACTTCCTGTACATGTCGTCGACGAGCGACGATTCGGGCAACGCCACGATCACGCTGACCTTCTCTCCGGGCACGAATCCGGATGTCGCGCAGGTGCAGGTGCAGAACAAGCTGTCGCTCGCGACGCCGAACCTGCCGCAGGTCGTGCAGCAGCTCGGCATGCAGGTCACGAAGTCGAGCAGCAACTGGCTGATGTGGTTCGCGTTCAACTCCGAGGACGGCCGGATGTCGAAGGAGGACCTGACGAACTACGTGGCCTCGCACGTGCTCGATCCGCTGAGCCGCGTGAACGGCGTCGGCCAGACGCTGCTGCTCGGTTCGCAGTTCTCGATGCGGATCTGGCTCGACCCGATCAAGCTGACCAACTACAGCCTCACGCCGACCGACGTGACGGCCGCGATCACGCAGCAGAACGTGCAGATCGCGGGCGGCCAGATCGGCGGCACGCCGGCGAAGCCGGGCACCGTGCTGCAGGCGACGATCACCGAATCGACGCTGCTGCGCACGCCCGAGCAGTTCGGCAACATCCTGCTGAAGGTCAACCAGGACGGCTCGCAGGTTCGCCTGAAGGACGTCGGCCGCGCGGCGCTGGGTTCGGAGAACTACACGTTCGACACGAAGTACATGGGGCAGCCGACGGCCGGCCTCGGCATCCAGCTCGCGACCGGCGCGAACGCGCTGGCGACCGCCAACGCGCTGCGGGCCAAGATCGACGAGCTGTCTAAGTATTTCCCGCATGGTCTCGTCGTGCACTACCCGTACGACACGACGCCGTTCGTGCGCCTGTCGATCGAGGAAGTGGTCAAGACGCTGATCGAGGGCATCGTGCTCGTGTTCCTCGTGATGTACCTGTTCCTGCAGAACCTGCGCGCGACGATCATCCCGACGATCGCGGTGCCGGTCGTGCTGCTCGGTACGTTCGCGATCATGGGCCTCGCCGGGTTCTCGATCAATACGCTGTCGATGTTCGGCCTCGTGCTCGCGATCGGCCTGCTGGTCGACGATGCGATCGTGGTGGTGGAGAACGTCGAACGCGTGATGGCGGAGGAAGGGCTGTCGCCGAAGGAGGCGACCCGCAAGGCGATGAGCCAGATCACCGGCGCGCTAGTCGGCGTGGCGCTCGTGCTGTCGGCGGTGTTCGTGCCGGTGGCGTTCTCCGGCGGCTCGGTCGGCGCGATCTATCGTCAGTTCTCGCTGACGATCGTGTCAGCGATGGTGTTGTCGGTGCTGGTCGCGTTGATCCTGACGCCGGCACTGTGCGCGACGATCCTCAAGCCAATCGAGAAGGGGCATCACGAAGAGAAGAAGGGTTTCTTCGGCTGGTTCAACCGGACGTTCGATCGCGGCCGCGATCGCTACACGAGCGGCGTGAACCACGTGATCCGGCGCTCGGGCCGCTGGCTCGTGATCTACCTGGCCGTGTTCCTCGCGGTCGGCGTGATGTTCGTGCGTCTGCCGAAGTCGTTCCTGCCCGATGAAGACCAGGGCTACATGTTCATGATCGTGCAGACGCCGTCCGGTTCCACGCAGGAAACGACCGGCAAGACGCTCGACAACATCAACACGTACCTGACCACCGCCGAGAAGGACGTGGTCGACTCGGTGTTCACGGTCAACGGCTTCAGCTTCGCGGGCCGCGGGCAGAACGCGGGCCTCGTGTTCGTGAAGCTGAAACCGTACGAGCAGCGTCAGCGTTCGGACCAGAAGGTGCAGGCGCTGATCGGCCGGACCTTCGCGCACTATTCGACGTACAAGGACGGGATGGTGATTCCGTTCAACCCGCCGTCGATTCCCGAACTCGGCACGGCCGCCGGCTTCGACTTCGAGCTGACGGACAACGCCGGTCTCGGTCACGAAGCGCTGATGGCCGCGCGCGGCCAGTTGCTCGGGCTGGCCGCGAAGGATCCGGCGCTGGCGCTGGTACGCCCGAACGGCCTGAACGACACGCCGCAGTACAAGGTCGACATCGATCGCGAGAAGGCGAACGCGCTCGGCGTGACGGCCGCGGCGATCGACCAGACGTTCTCGATCGCATGGGCGTCCCAGTACGTGAACAACTTCCTCGATACCGACGGCCGGATCAAGAAGGTGTACGTACAGTCGGACGCGCCGTTCCGGATGACACCGGAGGACATGAACATCTGGTACGTGCGCAACAGCGCGGGCGGGATGGTGCCGTTCAGCGCGTTCTCGACCGGCCACTGGATCTACGGGTCGCCGAAGCTCGAGCGTTACAACGGCGTGTCGTCGATCGAGATCCAGGGGCAGGCCGCGCAAGGCAAGTCGACCGGCCAGGCGATGGCCGCGATGGAAGCGCTCGCGAGCAAGCTGCCGGAAGGCATCGGCTATTCATGGACGGGCCTGTCGTTCCAGGAAATCCAGTCCGGCTCGCAGGCGCCGATCCTGTATGCGATCTCGATTCTCGTCGTGTTCCTGTGTCTCGCGGCACTGTATGAAAGCTGGTCGATTCCGTTCTCGGTGATCATGGTCGTGCCGCTCGGCGTGGTCGGCGCGCTGCTCGCGACGATGCTGCGCGGTCTCGAGAACGACGTGTTCTTCCAGGTCGGCCTGCTGACGACCGTGGGCTTGTCTGCAAAGAACGCGATCCTGATCGTCGAGTTCGCGCGCGAGCTGCAGGCGGGCGGGAACATGGGGCCGGTGCGGGCGGCGATCGAGGCGGCCCGCCTGCGGCTGCGTCCGATCCTGATGACGTCGCTCGCGTTCATGCTGGGCGTGCTGCCGCTCGCGATCAGCAACGGCGCGGGCTCGGCCAGCCAGCACGCGATCGGCACCGGCGTGATCGGCGGGATGATCACGGCGACGTTCCTCGCCATTTTCATGATCCCGATGTTCTTCGTGCGGGTTCGCGCGATCTTCAGCGGCGAGACGGAAAACGTCGACGATGCATGGCGTCTCGTGCAGGGTGACCTGCAGCGCGGTCACGACGACGCACACGATTCGAAGGGGCAGTAACGATGCAAAAACATGCTTTGACTGCAACCGCGGCCGCACTGGCTGCCGCGCTGTTTGCCACGGGCTGCACGATGGCGCCGCACTACAAGCGGCCCGACGCACCCGTCGCGCAGGCGTACCCGGCCGGCGGCGTCTACGCGACGCAGCCGGGCGCGGCCGGCGCGCGCAGCGCGAACGGCCAGGCGGCGACTGCCATCGGCTGGCGCGAGTTCTTCGTCGATCCGCGCCTGCAGCGGCTGATCGAAATCGCGCTGAAAAACAACCGCGACCTGCGCGTGTCGGTGCTGAACATCGAGGCGGCGCGTGCGCAGTACCAGATCACGCGCGCGGGGCTGTTCCCGACGCTCGACGGTACGGGCACGGGCAGCATCCAGCGCTTCCCGGCTGGTGTATCGCAGACGGGCCAGCCGCTGATCTCGCGCACCTACAACGTCGGATTGTCGGCGTCGTGGGAGCTCGACCTGTTCGGCCGCGTGCAGAGCCTGAAGGACCAGGCGCTCGCGCAATACCTGTCGACCGCGTATGCGCGGCAGGCGTCGGAGATCTCGCTGGTGTCGCAGGTGGCCGATCAATACCTGACGCTGCTGTCGACCGATGACCTGTTGAAGGTCACGGAGGACACGCTGAAGACCGCGCAGGCGTCTTACGACCTGACCAAGCTGCAGTTCGACAACGGCACGGGCTCGGAGCTCGAGCTGCGTCAGGCGCAGACGGTGGTCGAGACGGCGCTCGCGAACCAGCAGGCGCAGGCGCGTGCCCGCGCGCAGGCGCTGAACGCGCTGGTGCTGCTGATCGGTGAGCCGCTGCCGGACGACCTGCCGGCGGGCATGCCGCTCGACGCGCAGAACCTGCTGACGGACGTGCCGGCTGGCCTGCCGTCGGATCTGCTGACGCGTCGCCCGGACGTGATGCAGGCCGAGCAAACGCTGCTGGCCGCGAACGCGAACATCGGCGCGGCGCGCGCGGCGTTTTTCCCGCGCATCTCGCTGACGGCCGCGTTCGGTACCGCGAGCCCGACACTGGGCGGCCTGTTCAAGGCCGGCACGGCGGCATGGTCGTTCGCGCCGAACATCGCGCTGCCGATTTTCGAGGGCGGGCAGAACATCGCGAATCTCGATCTCGCGAACGTGCAGAAGCGTATCGAGATCGCGAACTACGAGAAGGCGATCCAGTCGGCGTTCCGCGAAGTGTCGGATGGCCTGGCCGCACGCGGCACGTACGACCAGCAGATCGCGGCGCTGGAGCGCAACGAGCACGCGCAGCAGCGTCGCTTCGACCTGTCGGACCTGCGTTACAAGAACGGTGTGGACAGCTACCTGTCGGTGCTGACCGCGCAGACGGATCTGTACTCGGCGCAGCAGTCGCTGATCAGCGCACGCCTGGCACGCTGGACGAACCTGGTCGACCTGTACCGCGTACTCGGCGGCGGCTGGATCCAGCATGCAGGCGAAGCGCCGCGCGCGCCGGATGCACCGGTCGACTACGACAAGGCGGCGGCTCCGGCGCCTGCGTCGGCCGCGAACGGGTAAGCCGTGCCTGTCGGCACGTCCGAAGGAATGTGAAAACGAAAACGCCACGGACGGTAAATCCGTGGCGTTTTCTTTTGTACCGTCGCCCGCGCGGCGAGCGTCGTTACGTTATGCCTGCTTCGCCCACAGCGTCCGGCCGAAGAACGTGAGCGTGCGATCCCACGCCGTTTCCGACCACACTGGATCGAACTGCGTGCCGGCGATGCGGCCGGGGCCGACGGCTGTTTCGTTCGCGAACGCATGGTGCGCGAGATAGCGATGGAATTCGAAACCGACCTTCGCATCGGTCAGCTTCTTTTCCAGTGCGTCGACCTGGTCGATCTTGAAGAACGCATCCTGCGTCGCCCAGTGTCCCATCAGCGGCACCTTGAGCTTGGCCGGGTCGATGTAGTCGAGCGGCGGCAGGCCGTACCACGTGACGCCGGCGTCCGCCTCGGCGTACTGCAGCGACAGCAGCGTGAGGGCGCCGCCCATGCAGTAGCCCGTCACCGCGACCCGCGGCGCCAGCGTCTTCAGGTACGCGACCGCGCCGGGAATGTCCTGCGACGCAGCGTCGCCGAAATCGAGGCCCGTCATCAGGTGGTGTGCTTCCTCCTCCTCGACCGTCGACTTGCCGCGATACAGGTCGGGCACGAGCGCGAAGTAGCCGCAGCGCGCGAGGCGATCCGCGACGCCGCGGATCTGGTCGTTCAGCCCCCACCATTCCTGGATGACGACGACCGCGGGCGCGCCTTCGGTCCGTGCCGGCGTGGCGAGATAGCCCTGCAGTTCCTGGCCGTCGGGGCGGCGAAACGTGATCGTGGAACCGGATGTTTGAGACATGAAACCGCTCCTTTTCGAAAAATACGCCGTGTGCGACATCGGGCCGGCCAGCGGGCGTCGTGATACCGCTCGCGTTCTTTCTGGCCGGCACCGACCACGCGGCCATTCTATGCGCAAACAGCGGACGCTTGCGTGAACGGTGCCGCGCGGCGCGCGACCGGCGAAGGGAGCGGACGACCGGAAAGCAAACACCCCGCCCCGATGAACGGGAGCGGGGTGTCGCGGGTACGCCGTGCGGATCGGAATAGCCGGGAATAAGCCGGCGCGTATCGGGCTTACTGGCCGAAATAGACGGAGTCGCGGCCTTCCTGTCTGACCGCGATCGCGCGGCCGGCACGCGTGCCGGCGGCCGCTTGCGCGCCGTAGCCGGCTTCCTCGGCATTCGTCACGCGGACCTGCGCCGTCTGCAGCGCACGCGGGTAATACTGGTCGGAGACTTCGGGCTTGTAGCCGGCCTGTTCGAGCTGGACGAGTTCCGCACGCACCTGCGCGCGGGTCAACTGGCCGGACGGGTTCGACTGGGCGAATGCGCCGTACGATGCGCAGAGGGCAGTTGCGGCGACGACAGTGGGGATGAACGACTTCATGGTGACCTCCGGTTCTGTTGATTTCGCGCTTCGCACGGTGCGTTCAGCGGTTGATTGCATCGTAACGATCGCGTTACCGGCCGGAAATACGCGTTGCGGCGAATCATTATTGCAACGGAGTAAACGATTCGCGCGGCATGCAATTTCATCCGAAGATTGCCGCGAGCCGGAGCAGGAGCATGGCTTTCCGCGGGCGACAGGGGCGCTCGGCGCAGCAGCAGCGGGACGGACAGTTGAGTCGGATTCCGAATTATTTTTTGCGAGGCCGCCGGCGTCGCACGTTCAACATCACGCAACCAGCGTCACCTGCCGTTTCCGGTATTCGGCGGGTGTGATGCCGACATGCCGGGTGAACGCTCGCCTGAGCGTATCGACGTTCGCGAAGCCGCATTTCGCGGCGACCTGCTTCGGCGTGTCGCGGCCGTCTTCAAGTAGCTGGCGGGCAACCGAGATGCGCGTCGCCTCCACCCATGCGGCCGGCGTCATGCCGACTTCCGCGCGGAACAGCCGCGCGAAATGGCGCGGGCTCATACCCGCATGCTTCGCCATGTCGGCCACCGAATGCTCGAGTTCCGGATGCGCCGCGATCCAGCGCTGGACTTCCTGCAGCACCGAACGCCCGGCGGGCCGCGCCTCGCCCTTGCGGCTGAACTGGAGCTGCCCGCCCGGGCGCTTGAAGAACATCACCAGTTGCGCGGCGACGCGCCGCGCGATCTCGCGGCCGAGATCCTCCTCGACCAGCGCGAGCGCGAGATCGAGCCCGGCCGTGACGCCGGCGCCGGTGCGCAGCTTGCCGTCGCGCACGTACAGTGCGTCGGCGTCGACGGCGACGGACGGATACGCTTGTGCGAATGCCTCGGCGGCGGCCCAGTGCGTGGTCAGGTGACGCCCTTTCAGCAGGCCGGTGGCCGCGAGGATGAACGCGCCGGTGCAGATCGAGCCGTAGCGCCTGCTTTGCACGGCCGCCGAGCGTAGCCATGCGAGGACGTCGGTGCGCAGCAAGATCTGGCCGGCGTGCGGCGCGCCGGCGACCAGCAGCGTGTCGATGCGCTCGGGGATGTCGGGCGCGATCCAGTCGGGCAGCAGCCGTGCGCCGGACGAACTGCGGATCGGACCGGGCCCGCTCGCGATGATCCGCGGCGTATAGAACGGCTTCCCGCATTCGACGTTCGCTTGCGCGAACACGTCGAGCGGCGCGGAGACGTCGAGCAGTTGCACACCCGGAACGGCGAAAATACCCACGACCTTCGGCATGATCGATTGCGTGTCGTATCGAACCTGATGCGCAGCAGTATAGGGGCGCTGGCTTAGCCGCGCAGGCATCGTGTCCGTTCGTCGCGCGAAATGGCAGGATTCGTCGTAACACGTCCATTGGAGACATCTGTCGGACTCCGGAGAATCGAAGCTGTCTTCCATGGAGGTCGATCATGACTGTGAACGTTGCCGGCATCACCCTTCCCGATACGCGTCTGACGCGCGAGATCACCGAGCTCGTACGCGATACCGAATCCGATCTGCTGTTCCAGCACTCGAGCCGCGTGTTCTATTTCGCGGCGCTGGCGGGCCGGCGCCGCGGGCTCGAGTACGACCCGGAGCTGCTCTATTGCGGCTGCATGTTTCATGACATGGGGCTCACGCACCGGCACAGCAGCCCATGCGAGCGCTTCGAAGTGGACGGCGCGAACGCCGCGCGCGATTTTCTGAAGGGCAAGGGGATTTCGCAACAGGACATCGATGTCGTGTGGACCTCGATCGCACTGCACACCACGCCCGGCATCCCGCAACACATGCATCCGGTCGTCGCATTGGTCACCGCGGGCGTCGAGATGGACGTGCTGGGCCTCGCTTACCCGGAATACAGCGACGTCGAGCGGGAAGCGGTCGTGCGCGCGCATCCGCGCACGCCGCATTTCAAGGAAGACATCATCCAGGCGTTCTACGATGGCATCAAGCACAAGCCCGGCACGACGTTCGGCAACGTGAAGGCCGACGTGCTCGCGGACAAGAATCCGCACTTCCATGCGGGCAACTTCTGCAGCGTGATCCGGTCGTCCGCGTGGGCCGGCTGAGGGCGGGCGGTCGCGCATCAGCCTATGTTGATCGGCTGCCCGGCGTTCAGCAGGTTCGGCGCCGACGTCACGCCTGGGCCTTGGCGGAGCCGCTGAGTGCGGTGATCGTCTTGCCGCAGACTTCAGAGCCCGCGAATTTCGCCGCGCCGGCCGCACCATCGGCACGATGGTTGAGCCAGTTGCCGCGCGCGCCAGCGTTGATGCTCCGGTTATGTTCCAGCGCGAGCCGATATCGGGCGGGGATTTCGTCATGCTCAAGCCGATCGCCGTGCCTACCATCACCGCGCCCGCGAAATTCAGCGCGCTGCCGGCCAATGCGCCGACGCCGGTTGTGTCGAACAGTAAGTAGGCCGGCCGGTGCGAGGCGCGATTTCGAGTGTATGGAATCGGTTGGAGCGGGCACGGGAGCGATTCGTCACGCGCGACGAGGGTGAGTCGACTGGTTCGGCTTGCTGGAGCGGTCGACGGGGTAATCAGTAGAACTCTGCGTGTTGCCGGGGGACGGTAGGGACCGGACTGGGAAAAGAGGCAATTGCTCCAATTCGCGTATTACCGTTGGAAACTTGTTACGTGACAACTTCACGTTATCGCCAGCGATGACTTTATATACTGAATTTTTACACCCCCTCACCGAGGCGAATCTCCGATTCGCGTGCCCCGAATACCGTCTCCCAGCCCCGATCAGCAAGCCTTCGCTCAACGACCCGCATGCTTCCGGCAAAACGCCTATAATGATTGGGCAAATTGCCGGAGAGAGGTCATGAGCACCATCGCTTTTCATCCTTCGGGCGTCGCCCATCCGCGTCAGGCCGAATTCACGATTCTCGAGCAGCTGCTGGCGGTCCGCGTCCGGTCGGGCGCCGATCTGGCCGAGTTGGCGAGCGCGCGCGTCGACGTGTCGGTGATCGACCGGCTGTCGGAGCGCGGGCTGAAATCGGACGAGCTGGCCTTCATCATTCCGCGCCGCACGCTGAGTCATCGCCGCCAGGCGCACGAACGCCTGTCGCCGGAAGAGTCGGACAAGGCGATTCGCCTCGCACGCATCGTCGCGCAGGCGACGGCCACCTTCAGCGACCAGGACAAGGCGATGGCGTGGCTGCGCAACGGGCTCCAGCGCTTCGGCGGCCGCACGTCGCTCGACATGGCGAGCACCGAGCATGGCGCGCGGCTCGTCGAAGAGGCCCTTACGCAGATCGACGAGGGGTACTTCGCTTGACGACGCTGTGGCGGATCAGCAATTACGCCGATCTGAAAGGCATCGGCGGATTGCGGGCCGGCGGGCGCTGGCATTTCGCCGGGCAGCCCGTCGTGTATCTCGCCGAGCATCCGGCGCTCGCGTTGCTCGAGACGCTCGTTCATTTCGAAATCGCCACCGTCGCGCAATTGCCGAGCGGATATCAGTTGCTGCGTATCGAGGTGCCCGAGTCGGTGGACATCGCCGAAATCGCGGAGGGCGATGCGCCGGACGACTGGCGCACGAACGTCGACTGGACCCGCAGCGCAGGCACCGAGTGGCTGCACACGCAGCCGAGCGCGCTGCTGCGCGTGCCGAGCGTCGTCGTGCCGCACGCGCACAACTTCCTGTTGAATCCGCTGCATCCGGCCGCGTCCGAGATCCACATCGCGGAAGTGATGCAATCGCCGTACGACACGCGGATTTTGCGGCTAGTCCAGTCAAAGCCGGGCGAGTAACGAACCGGAAAGCACGATGCGCGCAGGGCGGCGCGCGACGCGCGATCAATGCTCGTGGGCAGCGCGATCCGCGGCTGCGTCGGGCGGCAGTGTCTGCCGGATGCGCGTGACCGTCCGCATGCTGGCCAGACCGAGCATCGCCGTGACGTCGGCATGCGCTTGGCCGGCGAGCAACTGGCGGCGCGCATACGTATTGCGCAGTACGCGCGGGCTCATGTCCGCTGCGCGAAAGCCGATCGCGTTCAGCGCGTCACGCACCACGAGCAGCAGGAACATGTCGTTCATCGCGCCTCCGCGTGGCGCGGGAAACAGCAGCGCCGACGGTGGCACGTCGGTCGAGCGCGCACGCCATGCGGCGAGCGGCGCTATCGCGAACGCGGGTAGCTCGATCCGGCGCGCCGGCCGCGCGCGATCGCGCGGCACCGACAACGCCGGCGGCCGCGCGTCGAGCTCGGCGGCGCCGGCGGTCGCCGCGCGAATTTCGGCCGACGTGATACCGCTCGCGAGCAGCAGCGCGACGATCGCGCGATTCCGGCAATCGGCCGGCGTGTCGTCCGCTCGAGGCTGCACATGGCGCTGCAGCGCCGCGTCGGCATCGGGCGGCAGGTAGCACGGCTCGGGCTCGCCGTCCGGCCAGGCGAGATCGCGCGCCGATCGGCCGGCCGGATGGATCGTCCGCACGCCGGCGTCGACCAGATGCCGGCCGAGCCGGTCGATCAGTTTCGCATAGCGCACGCGCGTCGACGTGCCGGGCGTGCAGGTGCGGTCGAGTTCCGCGAGGAAGGCCGCGACGTGGTCGGGTCCGAACGTGGCGAGCGATACGCGTTGCGTGCTCAGGTGGCGCAGGAACCGCTCGAACATCGCGACGTGCTGCACGACCGAGCGCGGCGCGAACGGCCGGCGGCCGGCGCCGGTCGCGGCGGTTTCCTGCCAGGCGCGAAACGCACCGACGGGATCGTGAATCCAGCGATTCGTGTCCATTCCCGTTTTATAGCCGGACGCGGTGACGCCGGCAATCGTCCCGATGGCCGGTCGGCGGCGCGCGACGAAACCGGCGCGTCAGCGCGCGGCACGCGTGTCGTTGGTGCCGTCGTCGTCATCGTCAAGGAAACGAGCAGCAGCGGGATGAAGAACCGCCACGCGTCCGCGGCGTCGGCCGATCCGCAGGCGTCGCCAAGCGGCGTCCCGCGTGCGCATGCCGCTGCCGTTACGCGTCGCGCGAAGGCGTCGCAGCCGCACCCGCGTGTGCGTGCCCGCCCAGTCGCGCGAGCGCGGCGAACGCCAGTTGCGTCGCGATGGCCGCTAGCGTGCCGGCTGCCATGCCGTTGCCGAGCACGATCTGCACGGGTGCGCCGAAATGGCGATACAGGTTCGGCACCAGGATCGGCGCGAGGCCGACCACCAGTGCGGCCGTGAGCGTGTACTGGTTTGCGCGCGCGTGCAGGTCGACGCTCGCGAGCAGCCGGATGCCCATCACGCCGATCATCGCGAAGACGACCAGTGCGGTGCCGCCGACCACGGCGGCCGGGATCGCATACGCGAGCCGCGCAAGCGGCGCGAACAGCGCGATGACGATCAGGATCGCGCCGGCGGCGGCCGTCACGTAGCGCGAGCGCACGCCGGTCGTCTGCACGACGCCGATGTTCTCGGCGCTCGTCACGATCAGCGGCGTGCCGAACAGTGCGCCGGCCAGCGACGCGAGCGCATCGCCGCGTATCGTCTTCGGCACGTCGCGCGGCAGCGAGATCGCCTTGCCGCACGTTTCGCCGACGGCGACCGTCTGCGCGGTGGCCTCGGCCATCGAGATCGCGGTGAAAATCAGCAGCGGCAGCGCGGCCAGCACGTCGAAACGCGGCATCCCGAACGGCAGCCATACGGGATGCGTGAACAGCGGCCCATGCCACACGTCGGTGAGCGCCGGCATCGCGCCGAGCGCCCAGCCGAGCGTCGCGCCGGCCATCAGCCCGATCAGCACCGCGAGGCGCCCGGCCGTGCCGCGGAACGCGCCCGCGACGACGACGGTGGCGACGATCGTCGCGAGCGCGAGACCGAGCGCGCGCGGCTGCGCGAAGTCGGCCGAGCCGGGCTGGCCGACGACGATCGTCGCGTAGATCCGGATCAGGTTGATCGACACGAGCAACAGCATCGCGCCGACGACGACGCGCGGAAAGAGCCGCAGGCAGCGCGTGAAGACGGGCAGCAGCACCCAGTAGAACGCGCTGGCGAGCAGCGCCGCACCGGCCGCGGTCGGCAGGCCCGACTGCGCGGCGATGCCCGCGAACAACATCGTCGGTGCGCCGCCGGGCACCATCACGAACGGCATGCGCGCGCCGATCGGGCCGGCGCCGAGCGATTGCAGCAGCGTGCCGATGCCGCATGCGAAGAACGTCGCGCCGATCAGCTGGACCGTCAGGTCGGCCGGCAGCGCGAGCACCTTCGCGATCAGGAAGACGGCCGTGATCGGCGACGCGGCCATCGACAGCACGTGCTGCAGCCCGAACAGCGCGAGCTGCCACGCGGGCAGCCGGGCATCGACGGGCGGGGAAATCGGATCGTGCGACACGGCAGGCCCCTCGGAAACGAACGGCGACGATGGCCGGAAACCGGCGATGAACGGACGCTCAGGTCCGTAGCCAGGGCAATTGGGCGGCGCTGTAGCGGAACGTCTGGAATACGCTGTTCAACTGGCCGGGGCCGGTCTTGCGCGCCGCTTCGTCCGGGTATTCGGCGAACCACGGGATCACGTATTCCCAGACGACCTCGCCGGCCGATGTCACTTCGAACAACCGGCCCGTCGACGATTCGGTGATGTGCGTGTTGCCGTTCGGCAAGCGTTGCGCGTTGCCCATGAACGGCGAATAAAACAGGTTCACGACGTCGTCCGCATACGACCATACGACGCGCTGCGTCGCCGGATCGATTTCCACGACGCGCGAGAACACGACGTGCGCACCGTGACGGAAATTGCCGTTGTCGAACGCGAGGATGTGGCCGTTCGGGAGCGGCACCGGCGCATGCTGGTGCGACACGACGTCGGGCCCGATGTGCAGGTCGACGCGGCCGGTTGCACGGTTCACGCCGATGATCCCCGACGTCGTACGCAGGCTCATCAGCACGCGGCCGTTCGCATCGACCGCGAGACCGTTGACGAGCGGCCAGTGATAGCGGCCGAAGCCTGCCGCGATCGGGAAATCCTCCGGCCGCAGATGCTCGCGCGCGTGCCATTCCCAGACGATCTGGCCGGCACGGTTCACTTCGCGGATCACGTCCGCAAACATCACCTCGTCGTCGCCGTGCGCGGTGCCGCCCGGCACGCGCCGCGCGAACGCCGCGTCGACCGGTTCGCACGCGGCGTACAGCAGGTTGCCGTTCGGCAGCCACTGCGCGTCGTGGTGATGCGCGGGGTCCTCGTAGCGCCACACCGTTTCGCCCTGCGGCGTGACCTCGTAGAAGTCGCCGCCATGCCACATCGACCACGGCGCGTAGCGCGATTCGGAATGCGGATGATTGCCGTTGTAGCCGAGGTTGCCGTTCGCGAGGATGACCGCGTGGCGCCCGGGGCGCACGGGCATCTTCCACTGGTGGACGACCTCGCCGTCGATGCCGACGAGATAGACGTTGCCGTCGGCCGTTTGCGGCGCGATGAGCGTATAGCCGCCCGCGGACAGCGCGGGATCGTGGGCGATGAGGCCGACGCCGCGGCGCCGCTGGGTAATCTGGTCGACGGTCGTCACTGCGGTCTCCATTCGAATCGGATACGGGGATGCAGCGGAATCTAGACGATTCGTCCGGTCAGTAAAATCGGATTATTCTTGACGCCCTGTTCGAAAAAATCTAACGGCCCCTTCATGCGTTCGATATCGCAGACATTCCGCTGTTTCGACGAGGTCGCGCGACGCGGCTCGATTCGCAAGGCGGCCGACGCGCTGCACCTGACCGCCGCCGCGGTGCACCAGCAGATCCGCAATCTCGAGGAGCAGGTCGGCGTGCCGCTGTTCGACCGGCTGCCGCGCGGCATGCAGTTGACGCTCGCCGGCGAGATCGTGATCGCGGCCGTGCGGCGCGGCCAGCGCGATTTCGACAACGCGCTGACGCAGGTCGAGGATCTGCGCGCGCTGCGGCGTGGTCACGTGAATCTCGCGGTACCGGCATCGACGGCGGAAAAGCTCGTGCCCGACGCGATCCTCGCCGCGATGCAGCGCTATCCCGGCGTCACGTACAGCGTGCGCTCGGGAAACGGCGAGAGCATCGTACGCTGGGTCGAGACGGGCGAGGTGGACATCGGTTACGCGCTGCGCCGGCGCACCGCGCCGGGGGTCGTCGAGGTGCGCGCGTTCGCGCAGCCGCTGGGTGTGGTTACGGCGCCCGGCCATCCGCTGGCGTCGACGGGCGGCAAGGTGCGCATGCGCGACTGCTTCGCGCATCCGCTGATCCTGATGACGCCCGACACGGAGCTGCGCGCGATGTTCGACCAGATCGATGCGCGGCAGCCGCGCGGCGTGCGGCCGCTGGTCGAAACCGGGTCGGTGTCGATGGTGCGGCGTCTCGCGGCCGAAGGCGCCGGCGTCGGCTTCCTGATCGCGGAAAACGTCGCGGACGACGTGGCCGCCGGCCGGCTCGCGTGGACGCCGCTGGCCGACGCGGGTGCGCGCTCGTTCAGTTGCATCTACCAGCGGGCGGACATGAGCGCGACGGTCGCGATGGCGATGTTTCTCGAGCTCTTTTCGGAGGCGATCGACGCGATGGAGCACGGTTTCGCACGCGGCGGCCCGGCGAGCGGCACGCGTCGCCGGGCGAAAAAGGTAACGACGTGACGATGCGAGCCGCATGGGCGTCTCGGGATGCGCTGCAATGCAGCAGGCAAACCCGCATGCCGGTTCGGTGACGTCGCGCACCGGGCGTCCGGTGGCATGACGTCATTTCCTTATTGCGGGAAAAATTTTGTTCATGGGACTATCGAACGCGTTGCCCGTGCACCGAGGGGGTTGCAGGCAACGGGATGTCCATCGCAACGATCGACAAGAACATCGGCAGACAATGAACAGAACAGCGATTTTTCCGTATGCGTCCGCGTTGCTCGCGGCTGCCCTGTTGACCGCCTGCGGCGGCGACGTCGAAAACGAGGCGGCCCGCACGACCGCACCTTCCACCGATGCGAGCTGCCTCGCGGTCGACAACAGCGGCGCGACGGTCGTGGTGGGCTCGAACCAGCCGGGCGACCCGTCGCTGCCGGAAGCGTCGTCGGGCTATCGCACCGGGATGAAGCCCGTCTATGCGAAAACGTACCTGGTGGCCACGTCGAACGCGTACGCGAGCGCGGCCGGTTGCGCGGTGCTGAAGAAGGGCGGCACGGCCGCCGACGCGGCGGTCGCCGTGCAGGCCGTGCTCGGTCTGACCGTCCCCGAGGCGACGGGTCTCGGGTCGGGCGGCGTGCTGCTCTACTACGACGCGCGCGGCAAGACGGTGCAGGCATACGATGGCCGCGAAACCGCGCCGGCCGCCGCCACCGAGAACTACCTGCGCTACGTCGACGACGCCACCGATCATTCCGCGCCGCTGCCGAACGCGCGCGCGAGTGGCCGCTCGATCGGCACGATCGGCGTGCCGCGGCTCATCGAGGCGCTGCAACAGGATCACGGCCGCCTGCCGTGGCAGAGCCTGTTCGGCGACGCGATCACGCTGGCGACCAACGGTTTCCCGATCGGCGGCCGGCTGGCCGACGCGATCGCGGCGAACGCCGCGAACCTGAAGCGCGACCCCGAAGCCGCCGCGTATTTCCTGAACGCCGACGGGTCGCCGAAGACGCTCGGCACCGTACTGAAGAATCCCGCCTACGCGCGCACGCTGTCGCTGATGGCGCAGTCGGGCGCGAACGCGCTGTACACCGGGCAGATCGCGCAGGACATCGTCGCGAAGATCGCGGTGACCAAGGGCGCGGACGGCTCGACGCTCACGCCGGGCAAGACGACCGTCGCCGATCTCGTCGCATATCAGGCGAAGCGCCGCGAACCGGTGTGCACGACCTATCGCAGCTACTGGGTGTGCGGGATGCCGCCGCCGTCGTCGGGCGGCATCGCGGTTGCATCGGCGCTCGGCATTCTCGAGAACTTCGACCTGAAGTCGCTGAAGCCGACGGCGATCGATCTCGAAGGCGGCAAGCCGACCGTCGCGGGTGTTCACCTCATCACCGAGGCCGAACGGCTCGCCTATGCGGACCGCGACAAGTACGTGGCCGATACCGACTTCGTGCCGCTGCCGGGCGGCACGTGGGACACGTTGCTGAACAAGCCGTACCTGAAGTCGCGCGCGGCGCTGATCGACACGACCAAGAGCATGGGCACCGCGCAGCCCGGCAATCTCGGCGCGGTGCCGCTCGGCGTCGACACGACGCTGATCGAGCACGGCACGAACCAGTTCACGATCGTGGACGGCGACGGCAACGTGCTGAGCGCGACGACGACGGTCGAGTCGAGCATGGGCTCGTTCCACATGACCAACGGCTTCCTGCTGAACAACCAGTTGACCGACTTCTCCGCGAATCCGCTCGACACATCCGGCAATCCGGTGGCCAACCGGCTGCAGCCGGGCAAGCGGCCGCGCAGCTCGATGGCGCCGACGATCGTGTTCGAGCAGGCCGCCGACGGCTCGCGCGGCGACTTCGTGATGGCGACCGGTTCGCCGGGCGGCGGCACGATTCCGCAATACGTGGTCAAGACGCTGGTCGGCGCGCTCGACTGGGGGCTCGACGCGCAGCAGTCGGCGGGCCTCGTCGACTTCGGCGCGAGCAACAGCCCGACCACCACGATCGGCGGCGAGCATCCGAACGTCAACGCGGCGAACAACGGTGCGAACGATCCGCTGATCACGGGGCTGCTCGCGCTCGGACACAAGGTGTCGACGTCCGCACAGGCGAGCGGCGTCAACACGGTGATGCGCGTGACGGTCGGCCAGTCGCCGGCGCTGCAGGGCGGCACCGATCCGCGTCGTGAAGGCGTCGTGCTCGGCGATACGTTCCGGCCGTAACCGGACAGCGTGCGCACGGCCCCGGTCCGCTTGCTGGCGGCCGGGGCCTTGCATTTTGAAGTGGCCGCATCGCCGGCCACGCAATTCATATCCTTCGGGATGCAGATGAAAGCGGCTGGCTTGTCCCGCTGCATGACGATCGGATCGGGCGAATCGCCGGCGTGAAGCAGCCTGCCGCCCCGGGTTCACGGTTGTCGCCCGCCCGTTGTCAAATACGGCGTTCACCCCGCCGCAACCCCCTCGATTGTCAAACAGTGTGAGTCAATCGTCAGCATTTGCAACCGAAGTAACAGTCCCTGCAATTCGATCGTTTTGGCCGGCGGCGCCGCTACATTAGCTCCACCTGCCGCATGTCGCGGTGAGGCATGCGACAAGCCGCTCGAAGGCGGCCCGCAGCAACAACGTCTTTGGGGAGAATGACCATGAACAAGATCCATACGATTCTGCTGGGTGCCGCTCTGACGGCGATGGCGACGTCGGCTGCATTCGCACAGACGGCCCAGACCGGCGCCCAGGGTTCCGCAGGCGTCGGCGCTCAGGTCCAGACGCCGCTGCTCGGCGGCGGCGTGGGCGTGCAGGCGGGCGCCGGCGCGAATGCGGCAGGCTCGGGTTCGGGTGCGGGCAATGTCGTCGGCGGCGCGCTGAACGGTGTCGGCAAGACGGTCGGCGGCGTGGGCTCGGCAGCCGGCACGGCTGTGGGCGGCGCGACGCAGGCAGTCGGTTCGGCGGCCGGTGCGACGAAGGATGCGGCGGCATCGACCGTGCACGCGACGAAGTCGCACGTGAAGCACGTCGCAAGCTCGACGAAGAGCCATGCGCAAGGCGCGGTGTCGACGGCAGGCGACGTCGCGGGCGGTGCGAAGGCGAAGGCCGGTGAAGCGCTCGAAGGCGCGACGAACTCGGTGCAGGGCGGCGCATCGGTCGGCGTGAAGGGTTCGGCGTCGGCGCAAGGCGGCGCGCTGTAACAAGCGGCAGGCATTCCGCCACGGCCCGGCCCGCTTCGATGCGGGCCGGGCTTTTTTTATCGGCGCGCGGCCCCTGCCGATTGCCCGCGCGCCATGCTTGAATGGCAGGGCTCCCGACCCCCGGCCGCCACGATGACGGTGCCGCCCGGCATGGGCCAGCATGTCCGATCGATACCGTGACGCGGCGAGTGACAGCAGGTAGCCGGATGCCTGCGTGCGGTGCGACGCACGCGGGGTGATCCGGCGTGCTTTGCTGATTCCCGTTCAACGCCTTGCCGGCTTCCTTCGTTGCGCTCGAAACCGGGTCTCGAGCGTAACTGCCATATCGAACGATTGCATGGCCGTCGTTTCGTGAGCGGCTCGTTCTTCAGCGGCGCGGTTTCGCTGTCACGCGATCGTGCTGCGGCACAATGGCGGTTCGTATCGGTATCGCGTGCTACCCCACCGTCCGGACCGACGGGGAACGCATGCCGTTATCCGCTTTCAGGTACCATCCCGACCCGCTTGCAACGGGCGGCGCGACCCGGTTCGGCGCGCGCCGCGCGTGCTGCGGCAAGTCCGGCGGCGACCGGGATGACACTTGACGGCACGAGCCCGTGCGAGCGGTGTCGCCCCTTCGCCATGAAACAGAGGAACCTTCGTGAAGTTCATCCACGCGGCAGACATTCACCTTGACAGCCCGTTGCACGGCCTGAGCGCGTATCCCGACGCGCCGGCCGCGCAGTTGCGCAACGCGTCGCGCGAGGCGCTGCGGCAACTCGTGGATCGTGCGATCGAAGAGGAAGTCGCGTTCCTCGTGATCGCGGGCGACCTGTACGACGGCGACTGGAAGGATCACAACACGGGTATCTTCTTCGGCCAGCAGATGGGGCGGTTGCGCCGGGCCGGCATCCGCGCGTTCGTGCTCGGCGGCAACCACGATGCCGAAAGCGAGATGACGAAGAAGCTGACGCTGCCCGACAACGTCACCGTGTTCGGCCACCGCAAGCCGGAAACCTTCCGGCTGCCGGAATTCGACGTCGCGCTGCACGGGCAGAGCTTCAAGGACAAGGCCGTCGTCGACAACCTCGCGATCGGCTATCCGGACCCGGTGCCCGGGTACTACAACATCGGCGTGCTGCATACGGCGCTCGAAGGGTATGCGGCGCATGCGAACTATGCGCCGTGCACGCTGGCCGAACTGCATGCGAAAGGCTACGACTACTGGGCGCTCGGCCACGTGCATGAATTCCAGCAATGGACGGGCCCGTCCACCGTCGTGTTTCCCGGCAATCTGCAGGGGCGCCATATCCGCGAGACTGGCCGGCGCGGCGCGGTGCTCGTGACGGTCGAGCAAGGCAACACGCAGGTCGAGCGCCTGTATCTCGACGTGCTGCGTTGGGAAGCCGTGTCGGTCGATGCGTCCGATTGCCTGTCGGTGGCCGATCTGTCGAGAAAGATCGGCCAGTCGCTGGAGGCGCTGTTGACCGTCGACGGCCACGTGCCGCGCGCGGTGCGCGTCACCGTCACCGGGCGCACGCCCGCGCACGGCCTCTTTTTCGGCCGCGCGCCGCAGTTGCGTGCGGAGGTGCTGAACCAGATCGGCATCATCGGCAACGAGCGGCTGTGGCTCGAGAAGGTCCGGCTCGCGACGTCCGCGGCCGATCAGCAGCCGGGCGAAAGCGAACCGCTCGAGGCGCTGGAGGACCTGAAGCAGATCCTGGCCGACGCCGCACACGATCCGGATTTTCTCGCGCTGCTCGAGCGCGACCTGAAGCCGTTCGTCGGCAAGGTTCGCAGCGACGTGAAGGAGGAGGTGCCGTTGCTGACGATGGCGCGCGCGGGCGAGTTGACCGCGCTGGTCGAGCAGGTCGGGCCCGCGCTGCTCGCGCGGCTGGCGAGGGGGGAGTAAGCGATGCGCATCAGCCAGCTCGATCTGATCAAGTACGGCAAGTTCACCGACGAGACGCTGCGTTTTCCGTCGGCCAGCGAGGATTTTCATGTGATCGTCGGGCCGAACGAGGCCGGCAAGTCGACGATTCGCACGGCCGTGTCCGAATTGCTGTTCGGGATGAAGTTGCAGACGCCGCTCGATTTTCTGCACAGCACGCCCGAGTTGCGGATCGGCGGCGTGCTGGAGAGCGGCACGGGCGAACTCGCGTTCCACCGTGCGCGCGGGCGCAGCCCGTTGCGCACCCCCGCCGACGACAAGTTGCCCGACGACTATCTGGCAGCCATCCTCGACGGCGCGACGCGCGAGTTCTTCGAGCAGATGTTCGGCCTCGATCACGGGCGGCTGGTCGATGGCGGCCGCAGCATTCTCGACGCATCGGACAAGCTCGGCCAGGTGCTGTTCGAATCGGCTGCCGGGGTCGGCAGCCTCGGGCCGGTACGCGAGGAACTCGACGCGCGCGTGCTCGAATTGTGGGCGCCGCGTCGCAGCGGCAGCGCGTTCGCGCTGGCCGAAACGGCATTCAACGAAGCCGTGACCGAACTGAAGATGGTCCAGGTGCGTACGCGCGACTGGGTCGATCGCAAGGACGCGCGCGAAGCGGTCGAGCAGCAGATCGAGCAGGTGCGCGCGGAACAGCGCCGGCTCGAAGCGCTGCGCTCGAAGCTCGAACGCGTGCGGCGGCTCGCGCCGTACCTGAAGGAGCTGACGGTCAAGGACGCGGCGCTGGCTGAACTTGGCGCGGTCGTCGAGTTGCCGCCGACCGCGTACGCGGATCTGCTGAAGGCGCAAGGCGATCTCGCGGCCGAACAGAAGGTGCTCGAGGAGCGGCGTGCCGATCTGCTCGCGAAGCGGCAGGCGCGCGATGCGATCGTCGCGGACGCCGACACGCTGGCGCTCGAAGCCGATATCGAAGCGCTCGATCGGCTGCGCGGCGCATGCATGAATCACGCGCAGGATCTGCTGCTGCTCGGCGCGGACGTCGAGCGGCACCTGTTAGCCGCGTCGTCGGCGGCCGCGCAACTTGGCTGGCCGACGGACGAATCGTCGCTACGCGCCGCGTTGCCGACGGCGCTGTCGCTGAAGACGGTCGCGAACCTGCTGCGCGAGCACGGTGCGCTGCACCAGGCGCTCGCCGGCGCGCGCGAATCGCTCGACGAGCGCACGCGCGAACTGGCGCAGGTCCGCGAACAACAGGTGCGCCTGTCGACCGTCGACGTGCCGGAAGCGTTGCGCGCGGCGCTGGCCGATGCGCAAGGCTTTCGCAACAGCGGCCCGCGTGAGCAGGCGCTGGCGCACGAAATCGCGGCGGCCGAACGCACGCTGTCCGGCGCGCTCGATGCGCTCGGTCAGTGGCGCATGCCGGTCGATGCGCTGCGTGCGCTCGACGTGCCGTCGGCGGCGCGGCTCGGTGCGCTGCTGAAGGAAGACAGCGAGCGTGCCAGCGCGGCCGCTGCCGCGCGCGACGCGCGGGATGGCGCACTCGAGGAGCTCGAGCGGCTCGAACTGCAGGAGAAGCATTTCGCGGAGAACCACAAGGTCGTCACGACCGCCGACGTGCTGACGGCGCGTGCGCGTCGCGACGGCGCGTGGGGCGAGATCCGCAGCGGCGCCGTCGATCTCGCCACGGGCGCACCGGCGCTCGACGATGCGATTCGCCTCGCCGACGAACTCGTCGATGCGCAGCTCGGCGCCACCCAGGCCGCGGCGACGCTGCAATCGCTGCGTCAACAGGTCGAATCCGCGCGTGCGGGCGTGACGCGCCGACAGGCCGCGCTTGACGAACGCGAGCGCGAGCTCGCCGCCCATCGCGACGCCTGGGCCGCGCTCGCGACGGCGGCCGCGGTGCCCGGCATGCCGCTGGCGGCGATGGGCGACTGGCTCGCGAAGCGCGACGCGGTGTTCGCCGCGCAGGCCGATCTCGATCGCCAGCGCCGCGAATTCGATACGATGCGTGCTGCCCGCGTCGGCGCGGAAGCCGCGCTGCGGGCGGCGCTGCTGACGGTATCGCGAGGCGGCGAGTCGGACGGGCTGGCCGCGCTCGTCGCTGTCGCCGAGACGTTTGTCCAGTCGGCCGAGAAAGCGGCCGCACAGAAGGACAGCCTCGACGATCGCGCGCGCGAAGCCGAACGCGGCTGTGCGACCGCGCAGTCGCGGGCCGATCATGCGCAAACGGCTTACGACGCGTGGCAAGCGCAATGGCGCGACGCACTGGCCGACGCGAAACTGTCCGCGAGCGCGACGACGCTGGCCGCGGCGGAAGGCGCGCTCGGGCTTGCGACTACGGTGACGGCAGAACTGGCCGATGCCGACGTGCCGCGCAACCGGATCGCAACGATCCGCGCGGAGCTGAACGCGCTTGAGGCCGGCGCGCGGCGGCTCGCCGAAGCGCTCGCGCCGGAATGGCTGGCGAGCGGCGACTGGCTGGACGTGGCGCGCCGGCTGACGATGCGTCTCGCGGCCGCCCGGGAAATCGCCCGTGCGATCGATCGTGCCGACGAGGCCGTGCGGCAGGCCGACGGCAAGGTCGCGGACGCGGCTGCCGCGGTAGCCGGCGCCGATGCGCGCATCCAGCCGCTGCTGCAACTGGCCGGCGTCGCGTCGATCGACGCGGCGCTGCCGCTGGCCGAACGCTCGGATCGGCAGCGCCAGCTTCGGCAGGCGGTCGACGCCGCGCACGAGGCGCTGGTGCGCGACGGCGACGGGCTGTCCCGGTCTGCCGTCGAGGCCGAGGTGGCGGAACAGGACATCGCCGACGTGCCGGCGCAGCTCGAAGCGGTGAAGCAGTCGCTCGCCGATATCGGCAAGCGGCTGAACGAGCTGTCGCAGCAGCAGGTCGTGGCCGACCAGGCGTTCGGCGCGATCGACGGCCAGGCGAACGCGGCCGTCGCCGAGGCGAAACGGCAGGAGGCGCTGGCGGCGATGGGCGACGCGGCCGAACAGTATCTCGAGGCGGCCACCGCGAGCCGCTTGCTGAAGTGGGCGACGGATCGCTACCGCGACCAGAAGCAGGGGCCGATGCTCCGGCGCGCGGGCGAGATTTTCGCCGGGCTCACGCTGGGCGAATTCGCGAAGCTGACCGTCGACACCGAACGGACGCCGCCCGCGCTGTATGCGCGGCGCACGAGGGGAACGTCGGTCGAGGTCGCGGGGCTCAGCGAAGGGACCCGCGATCAGCTGTTCCTCGCGCTGCGGATCGCGGCGCTGGAGTTGCAGCTCGGCAGCCGCACGGCGCTGCCGTTCGTCGCCGACGACCTGTTCATCAATTTCGACGATGCGCGCGCGAAGGCCGGGCTCGATGCGCTGCGCGATCTGTCGACGCGCACGCAGGTGCTGTTCCTGACGCACCACGACCACCTGCTGCCGCTCGTGAGAGACGTATTCGGCGCGCGGGTCAACGTGGTCGAGTTGCAGCGCGCGCCGGCCGGCGCGTGACACGGGACACGCCGGGATGTCGGCGCACGGGAAGGGTCATCGCGTACAGGTAGTATGAGCAGTTCCGAAACGCACGCGGCCGGTTCGACGGCCGCGGGTCTGGCCACACGAGGGGGGAATATGAAGAAGCTGGTAGCCGCGATTGCGTTCGCGGCGGACAAGCATCGCAATCAGCGGCGCAAGGATGAAGAGGCGTCGCCGTACATCAATCATCCGATCGCGCTCGCCGACGTGCTGGCCAACGAGGCCGGCGTCGAGGACGAACGCGTGATCGTCGCGGCCGTGTTGCACGACACGGTCGAGGATACGGAGACGACCGAGCAGGAGTTGCTGCGGCTGTTCGGCAAGGACGTGGCGGACATCGTGATGGAAGTCACCGACGACAAGTCGCTGCCGAAGGAGGAGCGCAAGCGTCTGCAGGTCGAGCACGCGGCCACCATCAGCCGGCGCGCGAAGCTCGTGAAGCTGGCCGACAAGATCTGCAACCTGCGCGACATCGCCCGGCATCCGCCCGCGGACTGGCCGCTCGAACGCAAGCAGGCGTACTTCGACTGGGCGAAGTCGGTCGTCGACCCGATGCGCGGCGTCCATCCCGGTCTCGAGGCGATCTTCGACACCGCGTACGCCGCGCGGCCGGCGGACTGACGCACGCGCATGTGCTCGGCCCGATTCGCCGCACGACAACCCGCTGCCGTGGCGGGTGTCGACGTCGGCGGCGACAGGAAGCTGTGCGATCTCGTGATCCTGCGTGGCTCGTCGGTCGTTTGCCGGGAGGCGCGGATCACGCCCGAGTCGCTGCCCGCACTGTGTCTCTCCCATGATGTCGTCGCCGTCGGCGTCGACGCACCGAGCCTGTGGTGGACCGGGAGCGGCCGCCGCGCGGCCGAGCAGGCGCTCGCGCGCGAACGGATCTCGTGCTTCCCGACCCCGTCGCGGGAGCAGGCCGTTGCGAGCACGTCGGGCTTCTTCGACTGGATGTTCATGGGGGAGCGCGTCTACTGCGCGCTCGCGGACGCTTATCCGTTATTGACCGAGGCGCGCTACGCGGGTGGGCGGGCGAGCTTCGAAACCTATCCTTATGCGATTACCTGCGCGATGCTGGGCAAGGCCGTGGCGTCGGCGAAGCAGAAGCGCAACCAGCGCCGGCAACTGCTGGAGCGGCTGGGCATCGACGTATCGACGCTGCGCTCCGTCGATGCGCGCGATGCGACCCTGTGCGCATTGACGGCGCAATACGTGATCGACGGGAACGCACGGGCGTACGGTGATGCGGCGGGCGGATACATCCGCGTGCCGATGATGCGCGCGCCGATCGTGCTGGATGCGCCGTAGTGGCGACGTGCGACCCCGCGCGGGGTGACGGTCGCGTGGTGGTCGCTTTGTGCGGGAATCGGCGGCAGGCCCGGCGATGCAGGGGGAAGCAGCTAACGGTTGTCGGCGGCCACGACGTGAGTCCGGTGCACCGCGCGATTCCGGTCGAGCCGGTTCAATCCTCGAGGATCGATGTCGGCACGCTGGACAGATCGCAGGCTTGTGCTTGCTCGAAGTAGCTGTCCGCATCATCGATCATCACGACCGCGACGTCGATCAGCTCGTCCAGCCGTTGCAGCAGCGATTCCCGCCACTCGATGTCTTCGTCGCGCTCGGGCGTCTTGTCCAGTTGCTCGATGATCGAGTCGGCCGTCTGCAGGAATGGAATTGCCTGCTGATAGTTTTCGATCGAGACCAGCGCTGCATTGCGTGCGCCGACGAGCCGCTCGCGATGCGTGTCTGCCAGTTCGGATTCGCCGCTGATGCGCGGCAACATGTCCGAGATGCGTTGCAGAAGCGGCGGCACCTGTTGTTCCAGCAGGATCGCGCGCTCGCGCAGCGCCGCATATTCGTCGCGAAGGTCGGCGTCGCCGGGTTGAGTCGTGCTGTCCATCATCGATATGAGTGCGTGGTTCGGTCGCGGCATGATACTCGACGGCGCCAGGTTCCTTGCCCGTTCCGCACCCTCCTATATAAAGACGGAAAGAGACGTGTTCGTCATATCTTTGGAGGGCGGCGCGTGTTGCGCTTTACCGCTCGTCGAGCCCAAAGCCTCGGTGCGCGGCAGCGCACCGAGGCTTTTTCAAACTTTCTTCACAAAGGGCTTGCGTGGATGGGGGCGGGTGCTTAGAATCACGCCTCTTTCGCGCTAACGGAAACGCGGCGCGGAAGGACGGGAAGCAGTGCTGTTGAGGTTCGGCGGTAGCGAGCCTTGGCGGTACGGAAGTTGAGCCCCGCAGTCGCAACGAAGTCGTTCAGAAAGTTGTTGACGAGCTGCAAAACACGGTTCATAATCTCGTTTCTCTGCTGCTGAAAACGCAGCGCTGCTGAGGGGTTCAAGATTCCTCGCAGAAATGCTCTTTAAAAATTAACAGCCGATAAGTGTGGGCGCTTGATGGC